>NZ_CP126110.1:1862765-2483687 GCF_030123405.1 Neobacillus sp. WH10 | reverse complement strand
TCTTGATGTAAACTCCATGATTGCGTTAAGATCTAATTTTGATTGGTCCGTAGTGATTCCGTCGACTTTTTTTACTACCTGTCTTTCAAAAAAGTTCATTTTAGAAACTAGAAATTCTCCGCCAAATAATCCCATGGCAACGGAGTTCTTTCGCAAATCCTGTGGAAAGGCACTGTTAAATTGCTCGATGGCCATTTCACCGTCTCGCATACAAACTAGAAAAAGCCCTAAATCCTTCTCCAAAAGTTCTTCATGGTGATTTTGGATAAACTTTTTAATTCTCCTTTGAATCTGTCCAGCGTGAATCGAACCTCCGATAATAACTGTATCAAAATCCTTAACGTCAAAAATAGTTTTCTCCCTTTTTAAATCTACCGATAAAACTTCCCCTACGAGGTTCTCGCTTAATAATCCAACCGCTTTTTCTGTAGTACCATGGGATGAGCAATAAACAATTAAACTTTTCATGTTCTATTCCCCTTCCTTCCTATAATAAAGAAAACTCGCCAATTGGCGAACCCTTGAGGGCTAAAACAAAGGCGCAGTTGCCCTTATGCCTGATAGAAAACTTATACTTTCCTATCGGTCCAAAAAACCAGCCGTAATTTCATATGTAAAGACCGGGATTAAACTATACTCAACTCTATTATAAATCCATTTCCGCCTTCAAGGTTATACTAATATTGGCAATATTAGTACAACTGTACGTGGTCCCTGACACCATTTACACCATCCACGACGTATTTATGGTGCCTGACACCATTTCCAACCTCTATGACTTGTTAATAGTGTCAGGCACCATATTGCAATGCACCATTTTTCAATTGAAGGTTTTCTTTACAAATTGGCCGATCTCCTTAATTGCCTTTCTTGCTTCGGGTAATACGTCACCACTTATTTGCCATACATGCCACATTCCGTTCCAAACCTTAATCGTGACAGCGACACCTGCATTCCTTGCCTGTTCAGCCAGTATCTCTGCATCACTTTGCAAAATTTCATGATTCCCGGCCTGGATAAACAAAGGCGGCAACCCTGTAAGGTCTGCGAAGATAGGGGATATAAGCGGGTGGTCGAGAGGTTCATGACCTGCATATATCCTTGCTGCTTCTCTAACTGCTTTCGGATGTAAATAGGGATCAACCCCGTTATTCTTCCGATAACTTTCCCCACTGCTTGTTAAATCCACCCATGGTGAAAGACAAACAATTCCAGCTGGTAAAGGTTCGTTCTGGTCACGTAACACCAATGCAGTCGCTAAAGATAACCCGCCTCCAGCAGAATCACCTGCAAAAATAATGTTTGAGGGAGCGTAACCCTGACGCAATAGCCAGCGATAAACATTGACAGCATCTTCAATTGCAGCAGGAAATGGATGCTCTGGGGCAAGGCGATACTCAGGAAATAGCACTTTCACCCCTGATGCTTTGCCAATTCTCGCTGCCAGCGGTCGATGAGTATTGGCTGAACATAGTGCATAACCCCCGCCGTGTAAATAAAGAATTACCCTATCTTCTAATGTGCTGCCGCTGCCTGAAGAAATCCACTCCGCATACAATCCTTCAATTTCAAGGGGCATTACCTTACAGTTTTTTGGAAGCTTTTCTAGTTTCCTCGCAGCCGTATCGAGCATCTGCCGCTTTTCTTCTATTCCTTTTTCCCTTAACCCCTTTTTCACTGTTCTTTTTACCGATACCTTAATTGCTTTTTCAATAAAATAACTTCGAAAACTTGGCACAATTCCTAACCCCCTTTTACCAAATAATTGTTAATTTCATTATACTAGAAAAACCTTCGAAGCAAATCCAGATATCGGCATTTTCAGTCAATGTTCCAATAATTTTGTAAATATTCTGTAATAATTCTTCCATTTCTTGTTTCATATAGTACAATTATCTTAACTAGCACATTTTACCCGGAGGATATAATGAATAGACTTACAGACCATTTAATTATTATTTCATTTGATTGTCTTTCTGCTTTAGACTTTCCGATTATTAAAGACTTTCCCCACTTTCAGACCATATTGAAAAACGGTACGTATGTGGAAAATGTTGAAACGATCTATCCATCAGTAACCTATCCTTGCCATGCAACCATCGTGACTGGAAATTATCCGAACCGGCATGGGGTGGTCAATAATACCCTCCTGCAGCCTGGGATGGTTTCCCCTGATTGGAATTGGTACCGCGATTGTATCCAAGGAACCACATTGTATGATGAGGCAAAGAAAGCAAATTTGACTACTGCTGCCCTATTATGGCCTGTTACCGGCAAAGCAAAGATCGACTACAATATGCCGGAAATTTTCGCTAATCGCCCTTGGCAAAATCAAATTCTTGTTTCGCTTATGAGCGGCACCCCCCGCTTTCAATGGGATCTTAACAACCGCTATGGGCATATCCGCAAAGGTTTAAGCCAGCCGGAATTAGATGACTTCGTTTTAGAATCGACTGTCGATACGATTAAAACAAAAAAGCCAAATTTGTTAATGGTACACTTTACAGATTTAGATACACAGCGGCATTATCATGGGTTTTCTTCCAATGAAGCGATGGCGGCAATTCAGCGTCATAACCAGCGTCTCGGAAGAATTCTAGAGGCTCTAAAAGAAAGCGGCATCTATGAAAACTCCACAGTGGTGGCATTAGGAGACCATAGTGCACTAGATGAAAATAAAGCGGTAAATCTTAATGTTCTTTTCCATAAAAAAAATCTAATCACAGCAAACACAAAAGGGAAGATAATTAATTGGAAGGCCTATTGTAAAAGTTGTGATGGCTCTGCATATATTTACATTAAAGACAAACATGATACAGTCATTTTTCAAGAGGTTAAAAATATATTAGATTCATTGCTTGATGATCCTGACTCAGGGATTGAACAAGTGCTTACAGGTGATCAAGCAGCAGAAAAAGGGGCAGATGGTACATGCGCCTTTATGATTGAAGCGAGTCGCGGGTATTATTTTTTAGAAGACTTTGAGGGTGAGTATATTAAACCAATCACCCTCGAGGATACCACCGCAGATAAAAAGTTTACATTAGCCTGTCATGGCTATTCACCGGAAAAAGAACAATATGGAACCATTTTTATGGCGGCCGGAAAAGGAATTAAGCACATTACCCTGCCTTCTATCCGTCTCATAGATGAAGGCCCAACATTCGCTAGGCTTCTAGGTGTTAACTTAGGAAGTACAGATGGAAGGGTTGTTAAAGAAATGTTGACTTTATAAACCTTATGAAGGGGGAACATGAATGAGTCGGATGTCAAAACAAGAAAAGAGCTGGGTGCTTTATGATTGGGCAAACTCTGCCTATTCCATCCTAATCACCACAGCCGTATTTCCGCTCTATTTTAAGGCGGCTGCAAATGAGGCGGGACTTGCCGCTTCTACTTCCACAGCATACTGGGGCTATGCCAATTCGTTTGCAACACTGCTAATTTCGCTTTGTGCCCCTATTTTGGGGAGCATAGCAGATTTTAAAGGCTTCAAAAAACGATTTTTCACCTTTTTCTTTGCACTTGGAATTATTTTTACCTTATTACTCGCAGTGGTACCAGGTGATCAATGGCTCATTCTATTAATCTGTTATATGGTTACCGTCATTGGGTTTGGTGGAACGAACATTTTCTACGACGCTTTCCTTGTCGATGTGACGACGGAAGAACGGATGAATCAGATTTCATCAAAGGGGTTTGCGATGGGCTACATTGGAAGTACGATTCCGTTCATTATTGGTATTGCCCTTATTATTTTATCGCAGCAAAGCATAATTCCTATATCCGTTACTGTCGCGAGTCAAGCCGCATTCGCAATTACTGCCTTATGGTGGGGATTGTTTACGATTCCGATGCTAAAAAATGTCAACCAGGTTTATTATAAAGAACGTGTACCAAACCCTATTTCAAATGGTTTTAAACAGCTTTTTGAAACAATTAAGAAAATTAAGCTTTACCGCCCTTTATTTCTATTTTTATTAGCTTATTTCTTTTACATTGATGGAGTTAACACAATCATTACAATGTCAACGGCATACGGATCGGATTTAGGAATCTCATCTACAAACCTCTTAATTATTTTATTTGCTACACAAGTAGTGGCTGCGCCATTTGCGATTTTATATGGAAAGCTTGCCGATAAATTTAGAGGCAAAACAATGCTGCTGGTAGGAATTTTTATTTATATCGTCATATGTGCGTATGCGTATTTTTTAAAAACTACTTTAGATTTCTGGATTCTCGCTATGCTTGTTGCATCCTCCCAAGGTGGGATTCAGGCATTAAGCCGTTCCTATTTTGCTAAACTAGTTCCAAAAGAGAGTGCCAATGAGTTCTTTGGATTCTACAGTATCTTTTATAAATTTGCTGCCATCTTAGGGCCGTTTTTAGTCGGCTTAACCGCCCAGTTAACCGGCAACACCAATAGCGGCGTATTCAGCCTAATTATTTTGTTTATCATCGGCGGCTCAATTCTCCTCCGTGTACCGGAAGCAAGTAATATTTCAAAAACAAATTCTTTAACACAATAAACGAAAAGGGAGCTTACCATCAGGTGAGCTCTCTCATTTCTATTTTACATCGTATCCTTGGTCATCAATCGTTTCTTTAATTGTGTTAAGGGAAACAACATTTGCATCAAATTCGACATCCACTTGGCCTTTATCAAGCATTACAGAAACCTTTTTAACACCTTGAAGCTTTCCAACGCTGCCTTCAACCGCTTTAACACAATGTCCGCACGACATTCCACTAACATTTAAAGTAACATGTTCCATATTTCATTCCTCCATTATTTTTTCATTAATTTTTGGATGGTGACAAGAACCTCATCCAAGACCTCAAAATCTCCTTCTTGGATTCTCTCGACAACGCAGCTCTTCATATGGCCTTCTAGTAAAATTTTGGCAACGCTATTTAATGCCGATTGGGTGGCGGAAATTTGATTTATGACATCATCACAGTACGTATCTTTTTCAATTAACCCTTTAATGCCGCGTATTTGACCTTCAATCCGGTTAAGTCTTGTAACCAGATTATTTTTCACTTTATCCGAATGGTGACTCTTTCGCTGGCTTCCCACATGTGTACAGCAGGAATCTTCAATAATTTCTTCGTCATTCAGGTGGTCCAAAGACATTCAGCCTCCTTTTTTGTCCCTATTATATCATACCCCCGTATCGTAATACGATGGACATATTTCAATATCTTTACTTCACTTCAATCACATAAGAAAATACTCTTACTTTTCCATTCTGTTTAAATTCAGCCCAAATCTTATATTTTCCTGCTTGATCAAATTTCGTTTCAAAAATAGGTTCCTCTTCATTGACGGGGTGAACATGCAGGTATTGGTCAGCTTCTTCATTCAATATAACAACATGACCGGCTGCCCCCAAATATGGCTCTAGTGTTGTTTTATCCAATTTAAAGTTGAGCGTAATCGATTCTCCAGCTTTAAATGAACTGACATCCATCTCTACCGTTTTTCCATCAATTGTTTTAACGAAGGTTTCATCCGCTTTAAGATTAGCATTGCTATGGGATTCCTGCTGCCCTCCAACATTGAAGGCCAGTGGTTTTACCTCATAATTTAGTTTCAGTGGTTTGATATCGATAAAAGCCTTGTAAACCCCATTCTTTAATTCATGAGAAATTTCAAACTTGCCTGCTCCCACTCTTACAGGATGGAGATGATAATATTGATCTAGATGTTCATTTACCACGATTAGATGCAGAAGTTTCTCATGGTTTACCTTAAGCTCATCAACGGGTTTACCGTTAATGTCGTTGAGATTGATTGTGATTTTTCCATCATTATAAACGAAATCAGCTTTCACATCTCCAGATTTTTTATCACCTCCTTCGTGTCCATTACCATCACTCACTTCATCATGACCTGAAACTTTTCCCGAGGTCTCATGACTGCTATCTTCCCCATGCTTCACTGCCTTATTGAAAAAACTATCATAAGCTGCGTAACTGCCAATCACAACAAGTAAATACACAACAGCGGCTATCGCCCACTTTTTCATTAACATCGCTCCTTTTTGAAGATAATAACTTGCTAGCTCCAGCACCCTCGCTATCTCCCCTACGATAAGTCAATATCAGATCGCAATCAATCTTAGTGTTGTCAGCTTCAGAGCCTGGGAGTTTCACTTTCCTGTTTTCCTGTATCTCAGTCGAAAGGCTCCAGTCCATATGCGCGAACTGGGTAATTCCCTTGACTAGTTCAATTTAACTCGTTGCAATCTAAGTGCATTCAATACAACTGAAACTGAACTAAATGCCATCGCAGCACCGGCAAGCCATGGTGCGAGTAAACCAATAGCAGCCACTGGGATACCGAGTGTGTTATAGCCAAACGCCCAGAATAAATTTTGTTTGATATTGCGAATCGTCTTCTTACTCATGACGATCGCATCTGCAATACTTGTTAAGTCGCCCCTCATTAACGTAATGTCGGCTGCTTCCATGGCAACATCCGTTCCAGTACCAATTGCCATACCGATATCAGCAATCGCAAGGGCCGGAGCGTCATTGATCCCATCACCAACCATGGCTACCCGCTTCCCTTGGAGCTGTAATTTTTTTACCTCGTCGGCTTTCCCTTCTGGTAATACCTCCGCGATCACGGCGTCAACACCTACCTCGTTTGCAATTGCATTTGCAGTCCGGACGTTATCACCCGTCATCATAATCACTTCAAGCCCCATATCCTTTAATTTTTTTATTGCTGCTTTTGACGTTTCTTTTACTGTATCAGCTACAGCAACGATTCCAGCAAAAGTACCATCTATTGCAACAAGCATCGCTGTTTTTCCATTTTCCTCGAGTGCTTCCATTTTCATACCGGCTGCTTTAAAGGCAATGTCATATTTATTCAGCAATTTACGGGTTCCGATTAATAAGACCCTGTCATTAACTACCGCTTTAATTCCATATCCAGGAATGGCCTCAAACTCCTTTACTTCTAAGAAATCAATCCCTTTTTCCTTAATGCCACTTACTATTGCCTCAGCCAATGGATGCTCAGATTGTTTTTCTGCAGATCCAACTAATTGTAAAAATAGTTGTTCAGAAAAATCTCCATCAACAATTACATCGGTTAACACAGGTTTTCCATTTGTCACTGTACCAGTTTTATCTAAAACAATCGTTGTGATCCTATGTGTCATTTCCAAATGCTCCCCGCCTTTAAATAAAACACCCACTTCTGCTGCACGGCCAGAGCCTGCCATAATGGATGTCGGAGTTGCCAGACCTAATGCACAAGGACAAGCGATGACCAGAACAGCAATCATTTTTTCCAGCGCTTCGGCGAAGTTTCCTGGACTTACCCAAATAAACCAAACTAAGAACGTTACCGCCGCAATTCCAACGACAATCGGCACGAAAATTCCAGAGATTTGATCAGCTAACCGTTGGATCGGTGCTTTTGAGCCTTGAGCTTCTTCCACTACTTTAATAATTTGTGCTAAGGCTGTATCTTTGCCGACTTTAGTAGCTTTTATTTTTAAGAATCCATTTTTGTTGATCGTTGCACCAATTATCGTATCACCGACGGTTTTATCAACCGGAACACTTTCTCCTGTCAGCATCGATTCATCGAGAGCCGAGCGTCCCTCGATAATTTCCCCATCGACAGGAACCTTTTCACCAGGCTTAACAAAAATAATATCGCCAACCACGACTTCCTCTAAAGATACCTCAACTTCTTTTCCCTCTCTTAAAACTGTTGCCGTTTTTGCTTGAAGACCCATCAATTTCTTAATCGCTTCTGAAGAACGGCCTTTTGCACGAGCTTCAAACAATTTCCCTAAAATAATCAGCGTGATTAACACCGCACTCGTTTCAAAATAAAGTTCAACCATGTGCTGCCCTGAACGGATTGAAACGATAGACAAGTATAGACTGTAGAAATATGCAGCGGATGTTCCCAGTGCCACTAAGACATCCATGTTGGCACTGCCATTTCTAAGTGCCTTATATGCACCTACATAAAACTGCTTTCCAACAATGAACTGAACGGGTGTTGCTAGTGCTAATTGTACCCACGGGTTCATCAGCATGTCAGGAAGATAAATAAACGATGTAAACTCAAAGTGACTGACCATTGCCCATAATAGTGGAAATGCTAAGATCAATGAAAAGATAAACTTTCCTTTCTGCTTTTCGATTTCCCTTTCACGATGGTCCGTACTGTCTCCTGCTTTGTCCTGCATTACCTTTGCCTCATAGCCAATTTGCTCTACTTTTTTTACGATTTCTTGGATGTTTATTTGTGAAGGATTAAATTCCACCCCTGCTGTTTCAAGCGCTAAATTTACAGCAGCTTTATTTACTCCTTCAAGTTTGTTCAATCCTTTTTCAATTCGCACCGCACATGCCGCACACGTCATGCCAATGATGTCAAATTCCACTTTTTCTGATAAAACCCCATATCCAAGATCATCAATCTTCTTGATGAAATTATTTACATTTGTTTCCGCTGGATCATATTTGATTGTCGCCTTTTCAAGTGCTAAATTCACTGACGCTTCTTGAACCCCTTCTTGCTTTTTTAATCCTTTTTCAATACGGATCGCACAGGCAGCACACGTCATTCCTGTAATCGGTAATTGTACCTCTTTTATGTGAGAACTCATTTTCCCTTCCTCCATTCTATTCGACCTTCCATGTGATTCCTTGATTTGGTATTTATTTTATATTTTTATACTATACCCCCCTATCCTATAATGTCAACAAAAAATAAAAAAATATTAGCCCATTTTTTAAACTCGCCGATTGGCGAGCCATTAAAGGTGAATACAGAGGCGTAGTTTTACTTATGTCTAGCATAACTTTACTTTTTTATAGGCCTAAAAAACCCATCACGATCTTAAAACGTGATGGGTCTGCTGTTTACTCCATATTCATGATGTCTTTTGTTGGATATTTCGAATGACATCACCACGACTGATGACACCTACCACATGATTTCGATTTCCTATTTTTTAATAATAGCGTCCAAAAATCCAAGGTTTAAATTATATTTATTAAATATGACCTCTTCCTTTTCATCATCAGCTTGTTTAATCTCAGATATTTCTTTGTTAAGACGCTCCATTTTCCGATCCAACTGGGCTGCTATGGTTGCTGCATCTTTTAATTCCTCAATCATATGGCTTGGAACTTCCTTGTTATATTTGTAATAAATCTTGTGTTCTAAGCTTGCCCAAAAATCCATGGCAATCGTCCGAATTTGAACTTCGACATTCGTTAATTCCTCGCGATCGGACATGAAAATCGGAATTTCTAATATTAAATGGAGACTTTGATAGCCATTCGGCTTTGGATTTTTTATATAATCCTTACAATCGACAACCCGAACGTCTTTTTGATTACTAATCATCTTAGCTAACTCGTAAATATCTGAAATAAATGAACATGTAATTCGAATCCCTGCGATATCCCTAATATTTTCTTTGATTGAAGGGATAGAAACTTCATATCCTTTCCGATACACTTTCTTGAAAATACTTTCCGGTGATTTTAATCGTGATTTTACATGCTCTATTGGATTATAGTCATGAACATAATTGAATTCCTCTTTTAAGATATTAATTTTCGTACTCATTTCGTCTATTGCAAACTTATAGGCCATCATAAACCTTGTTAATTCAACTTTAAGTGATTTAAGTTCTTTCATGTCAATAACTGCTCCGGTTTCCAAGTCTTAACTTCCTCTCTAGTTGTTATATTTCCCACATTATTCCATTTAATCTATTTCTCTATTCTGTAAATCTTCAATTGCTTCAGGAGGAAAAACCATTCGGCAAATCACCTTTGCCATTTCCTGATAATCTACTCTTTTTCCACATTGGCTCTCTAATTCCTGGCCATTCTCCACTAAAACCATGACTGCCCATGAGACTGTATCTAAATCCAAATCCGACCAGGTTAATCCATTTTCACTCGCTTGTTTTAAACCGAAATGAATCCTAGCATGGAGTTTCTTCCGTGCCGCCCCCAACACCTCTGCTAGCTCTGGGTCTTTGGACAACAACTCAGGAAGTACACGTTTAAGTCCTACCTCATTAAGCCGTTCATAATGTGCTTCTAATAGCACAGCCAATACCGCTTCTGGGTCACGCGAAATCCAGCTTGGTTCTGGTGGTAGAAACTTCTCTAATTTATCTTCTAATAGCGACATTAACAGCTGCCGTTTATCTGAAAAATACCGATAAAAGGTTCCGGTTGCTACACCGGCATGGGCGGCAATTTCCTTTGCTGTTGTCAGCTCGTACCCTTTAGAATTAAATAAGGCATACCCGCTTTCAATCAGGGCATTTCTTTTTTGCTGCGCGCGTTCCTGTTTCGGGACAAACGGAAATTCACCAACAAGCTTATCTTCACGGTCTGGCATTTGATATCACCTCAGTGCTATCATAACACGATTTTCAAATTTGAACCATAGTTCACTTTTCATTTGACAGGTTACCAAAAACATGCAATACTTGAACTACGGTTCATGTTATAATCATTTTATTGTTTAACACCCCTTACAAAATAAATGAGTGTAACATGACCTATTTTTTCTTCAATTTTTCCATAAATTATGACCTGATAAGCAGGAATTTATTATTTTTTTGCGAATAATTTAAAGTATCTTTATCCTATTAAATATTTTTATCTTATAATTGTTTAACCACAATTGGAAGGTGTTGATTAATTTGGCCAATCAATCTGAATCGAAGAAAATCTCTGTTAATTCCACAATTTCTTTAAAGGGAATTGTGAAAGCCATTTTCAACGATACCGTTCATGTCCAAATAGGAGGAAAAATTATTCCTATTCCTGCTTCTGATTTCTTGATTGAAAAACCATCGAAATAATTATTTATATGTTCGTTTTGCAGAAGAGCCTATCACATTTGTGATGGGCTCTTTCTATTTTTTAGTAATAACTTAGATCGCCATTATGATCTCACTTCTTTTTTTCTAGTATAACAATCACATGTGACAATATGGTCATTCACCATACCTGTTGCCTGCATGAACGCGTAACAAATCGTCGAGCCGACAAATTTAAAACCGCGTTTCTTTAGATCCTTGCTTAGTTTATCACTAATTTCAGTTGTTGCCGGGACATCTTTCATTTCTTTGAAATGATTTTGGATTGGTTTCCCGTCGACAAATGACCAAATATAGTTATGGAAGGAACCGAATTCCTCAACTACCTTTAAATATGCCTTGGCATTCGTAATGACAGCATTAATTTTTAGCTTATTTCTGACAATTCCTTCATTATGTAAAAGTTCTGCGAGTTTTTCCTCATCATAGCGTACAATTTTTTCAGCTTCAAATTGATCAAATGCTTTGCGGTAATTCTCACGTTTTTTTAAGATAGTATACCAGCTCAGGCCGGCTTGAGCCCCTTCGAGATTTAAATACTCAAACAGCAAGCGGTCATCATAAACAGGTACACCCCACTCATGGTCATGATAATCGATATATAATGGGTCCTGATTCACCCATCCGCATCTATTCATTTTTTTTGACCTCCCTTCAAGTGCTAACTTCAATTAATTATTACACATTATTTCAAAAAAAGAACCTTCCAAATAAAACAAAACAGGAAGGTGTATTATTTCAACTATGTTTCTTTTATTATTACCTGTAATGCACTTCCGTCTGCCATACAGCTTGGAACACAGATTCCACAGCCAGTGCAGTGCTGCTTTGAAATGACGGGAACCCCGTTATCAATCCTTAGGGCACCATCAACGGGACATGCGCGTACACAGTAATCGCACATGACTTGTTGAAACCCAAGACATCTGTTCTTATGCACCTTTATATAACCAAGAAAGGGTTGTTTTTTATAAGCATCCAGGTTTAAAGCATTATCCCTGCAAACCTCGATACACTTTTGGCAAAAAGTGCATGGCGACTCATTCGGGTCTAAAACTGGTGTATTAACTAGCTTTGCACCACTCGATAAAGGAAACAATCGGATGCTCTGCTCGGGACAGATTTCTCCGCACTTCCCACATCTTGTGCATGTTGTAAGAAATTCTAACTCACTAATAGAACCTGGCGGACGAAAAAAATCCCGTTCAACATCCATTTGTGGTGCAAGAAAATTCCCCAAAAAGCCAATTGTCGATTCCCAATTTAAGTTGATAAATTCTCGTCTATTTAATCTCTCGGTCATTGACCACCAGCTGCCTCTTGATAATAGGGTTCATCTTCGAAGTTTGTATATACTAGACAAATAGTCAGAACACCATCAATATTTTTAAATTTTTCAGCAGTTCGATAGCTTTGATCCACGGTATCAGTCTCTATCGTCAGGATTACCTTTTTATCCTCATGAATATCATGGATTTCTACACCATTTAATAAAGCCAGTTTTTCTGCGGCACCCCTTGCTTTCCCAGGGATTGTTTCAATGTAAATTCCCGAAATTACCATCTTGGCTTCCCCTCCTGTGAAAAAAGGGGCCACAGCCCCATCCGTCATCTTATTTATTAAAAGCAGTTTTTGTTTTTGTCTCGTTTTGCTGGGCATGACATTGGATACAATTATCCCTAAAAACCTTTCCTTTTGTATCATTATCATAGAAGTGGCCAGCTGTTGGTGTTGGTGCCCCTGTGTCCGGCTTTCCATGACAGGCGAGACAGCTATCTTGATGGAGCTTAGGATTCCAACGATCCACGTGGGTCGCTGGCTGCAGCGGCGGTGCATTTAATAGACCCATAGTTTCGGCATCAGGTCTTCCTTTTTCGGTCAATTGCACAAGCACCGGCTTGGACTTTACCGTACTTGCTGTTTCGGTTGATCCTAAATCCCACTGCAGCTTGGTCGCGCCAATTGCAGCCGCCAGAACGATGATAAAAGCAAAGATATAAAGAATTCCTTTTTCCTTCATGATCATCCCACCCCCATTAAGCCTTTACAATTTTAACTGCACATTTTTTAAAATCTGTCTGCTTGGAAATTGGACAATAGCAATCCAAGGTTACGAGATTAATCAGTGTTTCTTCGGCGAAGAATGGTACATAAATAAGTCCCTTAGGCGGGTTCCCGCGCCCGGTTGTCGTTGCCTTTACTTTTACTTCACCGCGGCGTGAGATCACTTTTACCATATCACCTGTTTTAAGGCCCATTTCCTTAGCATCATCAGGGTGGATTTCACAAAGTGCTTCCGGGAATGCCTTATGAAGTTCCGGAACCCTTCTCGTCATCGTCCCGCTGTGCCAATGTTCTAATACCCGACCTGTACACAGCCAGAATGGATATTCCTGATCCGGTACTTCCGCTGCTTCCTCAAAAGGCCGGAATAGAATCGCTGGTTTATGATCAGCAGATTTATAGAAATCTAAGTCTTTGTATTTGCCTTTATGTCCGAATTCCTCTACACCGTACTGGTCAAATCCATCCTCTTGCTTACCATAGGAATAGCGCCAACTTGTTTCTAGCCATTTGCCATTCACTTTTCGAACAGGCCAACAAATTCCATGCTGCTTCAAATATTCATCATAAGGTGCCATTTGTTTTGCTTTCATTTTCAATTTAGCACCCAGCTCTTGGGCAGCTTTGTTTGGATGTTCATGCGGATTTGTGAATAGGCGGTATTCCTCCCATAGAAGGCGATTCACTTCGTGTTGATCTTCAAGGAGATCATTTTTCTTTTTATCCCATACCATTCCAAAAAGAACATCAAACGCCGGTTGATCGTTAATCATTTTTCCATCCAATACCCGCTTTGCCACCTGTACAATCGCCCATAAATCCCACTTTGCTTCACCTGGCGGCTCAACGCATTTTTCAAATATCGATGTCCGGCGCTCGGCATTTCCAAATTGCCCCTCACGTTCAACCCACATCGCCGCTGGAAAAACAACATCCGCCATTTCCGTTGAGCGGGTTGGGTAAACATCGGAAACGACAATAAACCCATCGATGACACCTTTACCGTCCGCATCATGCCCGCGGTATCTATTTAGTTTCGGATTTGTTTGCCCCCAGTTATTAGACATGCTCCATAAAAATTTTACTTTGCCATTTCCTAATTCACGGAACATTTTGACCGTATGCATACCTGGGTTTTCGATAGGATCAAGGTAACCTTCCGGAAGGTTCCAAATCAATTCTGAATAGCGGCGATGCTCTGGATTCTTAACGACCATATCCGATGGCAGTCGATGCGAGAAAACCCCTACTTCCCGAGCCGTACCACAGGCACTTGGCTGCCCTGTTAAGGAGAATGGACCGCTTCCAGGTTTGGCGATTTTTCCTGATAGAAGATGAATGTTATAAATGAGATTGTTCATCCAAGTGCCTCTCGTATGCTGGTTGACCCCCATTGTCCATAGTGAGACAATCTTTTTATTTGGGTCGGCGAAATCTTTTGCAAGTGCCTCTATATCTTGTGCCGGTACACCAGACATTTGCGCTGCTTTTTCAATCGTATATTCCGAAACCCTTGTCTTAAATTCATCAAAGGTGATGACCCAATCTTGATCAGCTGCTTTTCCAACATCTGTTGCTTCATAATTATCATCAAAGGTGTGGCCGATGTTTTCAGTTCCCGCCTTGAACTGCGAATGTTCATTGACAAATTGTTGATCATACAAGTTATTTTGGATGAGATAATTGGCAATGGCATTGGCAATCGCTAAATCTGTTTGCGGCCTGAATACCATGACCACATCGGCAAGCTCTGATGTCCGTGAGTGTCTTGTGGTTATGTCATAATGCTTGACGCCACTTTCCTTCAGTTTGCGGGCAGTGAGGCGCGAGTATAGAACCGGATGCATTTCCGCCATGTTAGCTCCCCATGTGACATACACATCTGTTTCGTCCAAATCGCGATAAGAGCCCATTGGTTCATCTGATTGAAAGGTCGTCATAAATCCAGCTACAGCACTTGCCATACAGTGTCGGGCATTCGGGTCGATATTATTGCTTAACAGACCTGCTTTCCACAACTTAACTGATGCGTACCCTTCCATAATCGATTGTTGTCCCGATCCATAAAAAGCAACAGATTTAGGGTCAGCATCATATGCTTCCTTCAATTTTTTCGCAACTAAGTCTAATGCTTCCTCCCACGTGGCTTCTCTAAAACCTTCCATTGTACCTTTTTTGGTCTTATCTGCACGGATAAGCGGCTTTGTTAAACGATCTTTACCAAAGAGGATTTTTCCTACATAATACCCTTTAATACAGTTAAGCCCTTTGTTCGAACGGTTATCCGGATCACCTTTTGTAGCAATTATCTTGCCATCCTTTACACCCACTAAAATACCGCACCCGGTACCACAAAAGCGACATACTGTAGTCTTCCATTCATCTGGTTCAACACTTGCTGCCTGTGCCCTGTTTAGTTCAGAGCTTTTGTCTTTTTTACTGCACCCCGCGGCTGCAAGCGTCATCGATACAGCTGTCGCTTTTATTAGTGATCTCCTTGTTAGTTCCAAGCCCATCTTCCTCCCTTATAAATCAGCTTTAAGGTGAAAATCTATAGCTTAATAGTAAGGGAATTAGGAAATTTTTAGGTTGAGTTCACTGATCGTTTACAAAAAATTCACACATTTACAGCCCGTTATGTCACAATTCCGACAATCCTATATTGCTAGTATTTTTACTGTTTTAACATTAACAAACTAGGTGTAATTCTCTACTTGATTAGTTGAAAATACATTATACTTTTTATTTTACAAGTTGCATCTTTCCGTCTTTTATTCCCAAAATCTCATCGGCGTAGCTCGCTACTGATTTTGAGTGAGTAACAATGATGACGCATTTATCTTCTTGATGAGCCAGATTAGTGAATATATTCATAATGCCATTCTCAGTCTTTGAATCTAAGTTTCCTGTTGGTTCGTCAGCAATCACAATATCTGGAGTATGTGATAATGCTCTCGCGATGCCAACACGCTGTTGTTCACCACCGGAAAGCTTTAAGACCTTTCGATTTGCCGTGTCACGGTTAATCCCTACATTTTCCAGCAACTGATATACATACTCTTTTTTATCTCTAACTGCAACACCACTAATATTCATAGACAACATAACGTTGTCAACCGCAGTAACATTGATTAACAAATTGTATCCTTGGAATACAACTCCGATACTTTTCGCACGATAGTTGTCTCGATCAATCTTTTTCAAATTTTGTCCATTGTAAACTATTTCGCCTTCAGTACATATATCTAATCCAGCAAGGAGAGAAAGTAGTGTCGTCTTCCCTGAACCTGATTTTCCAACGATTGCATAGATTTTTCCCTTTTCAAAAGTTGCGTTAATATCCTTTAATACTGTATTTTTTGCACCTTCATAACGATAGTGTACATCTTTTACGTGTAATAAACTCATCCCTTGCACCACCTTTAGTTTCTATTTGATAAAATCTTTATTGGTTCAAATCTTGATATATAGTAAACACTCACTGAACTTGAAATGCCAGCTAAAATTAGAGCAACAATAATGATTTGCCAAATTGTCTCACTATTTATTTTTGTATTGATTGAATCTATTGTTTTTGTACTTGAGTTTTGGTCTTGATTTTGACCATTACTTACAATAACCATGCCATTCATAGAGTTTGTTTGATTTGCTGAGTCCTGTTCCTTAATGGCTTCATTTTGACTCTTAAGCATAGAGTTAGAAATAGGTTGCGCAACAACTCCACTAACAGGGATAGCGATAGCTAAACATAGCGCTGTAATGACTATCACTTCTGTAAGGAATCCTATAGCAACTTTTCCTTTCTTCATTCCCATTGCTCTTAAAACCCCTACTTCGTATTTTCGCTCTCTCATTGCGATAACCGAAAGCAATACGAGGATGATTGACCCTAATATAAGAACAATGATCAAAAAGGTATTTGCAAAACTTTTCATTCCTTCAACTGGTTTAACAATTTTATTATAACTGTCGATATCAGCGGTTATATTGAACTTGTCAGATGTTACACCATATGAAGCGATTTCTCTTTTGAAATCATCCATAACACTTGGACTTGTCAAAACATAATTTAAAGTCATTTCGATAGGCATGTGCTTTCCGTATGCTTTCATTACCGTATCAAAACTTGTAATAATATCATTTCTATTATTAAGCATAGGATCTTTAAATGGAAAATCTTCAGGATAAGCAGGTTTTGCATCTGCGTAAATCCCAGTTACTGTTAAGTCGTACTTAATTTGTTGGTCGTCTGGAACATCGCCAAGAAAAACGGACTCTAAGGATATTTTGCTCCCTACAGTAAGGTGATTCAGTTTGGCAAATTCTTGACTCACGATAGCCCCATTTAATTTATCGTCGTATTCTCCATCAATAATTTGACGTTGCCCTGATTGAAATTCAGGCAATTTTTTAAGACTTGAAACTCCAAATACTTTCATTTTCGGAATAAATCTTGGATCAGCAGCCTTACCATCACTGCTCATTACGATGCCAGCATCGCTTTGATCAGCGTCTTGATCAACAGCTTTTAAGGATTTACTTACTGCAGGATCAGTTACTTCACCCGAAACTTCTTTCATATATTTTGACTTTGCAATCTTTATTTGTTGTTCGGACGTCAGCGTAGGAGGGACTTTTCCTGTTTTCATTCCAATATTAAAATTTGGTGAAATGTGGACTACTGAACCGAAACGGTTCTTGTAGTCATTGATAACTCCATTACTAGTGTTTTTGATTACTAACGCGGTACATGATGCCACTATAATAATGAAAATAATCGTTGCGATGAGAATATTACGGTCTTTGTTCCTACCTATATTCTTAAGTGAATTTTGAAAGATGTACATATTTCGTCTCCTTTTTATAGTTTAGTCAGACAGGAGCAAAAAACTTATGTACGAATACGGTCTAGCTCCCATCTATAAAAACAACGGGTACTAACAAAATTAGTCACTACGCGTTGAACTAATGAAATTTTATCGGGTTAACCTTTAATATACCTTTAATCTGCCTACATACTATTTAATAAAAAATTAGACACCATTGACAAAGCTGCCTAAAGTTCGAACTCACCTACTGGTGAATCACTTGCTGTTGTTTCACTTAAATTTGCAATTTCTGAATATCTTTTTTTATTAAAGGTTCATTATAGATTTCGTAGTTAAGATATAGCCAAAGGATTGAAACATACTCAAATTTAGGAGGAAAATATCATGCAAAATTTAAACCTTGAAAACAATAATGAGCAACTTACACTGTTTGTAGAGCAAGAAACACAAAACAAAGGCAGAATTAAGCCTACGCTAAATTCAAGAAAGAAGCGTATGATCCCAACTTCAACAATCTTCTTAGCATTAGTTGGTTTAGTGTCTGGAGGAGTATATGCAGCGAATTTTATCAGTTCTAAACTGTCACCGAAATTACTAGTAGAACAAAACTCAGACGGATCATTCCGTTATTCACAAGATAACGAGAAAACATGGGAAAGCGGTCTCTCTAGTGATGCAAAAATGACAAAAAATCCTGATGGTAGTGAATCGTTTTCAATACAAGACCCAAGCTTTTCGGATTCTGATATGCAAAATAGTCCAGGCTTTATGATAAAGACTGGTCCAGATGGCAAGGATCAATATTCTACTGACGGAGGAAAAACTTGGTCATCAGAGCATCAAGTGGTGTTCAAATTGTAGAGCTACCTCCAACTAATTAGTTAAATAAAACCACTTTATGAGTTAAATTAATATGTATATACTAAAGTAAACGTAGCATCTTCAACTAATGAGCCTTCATTCATCGGTTGAAGATTGCTTTATATTTAGAAAATCCCAAGATTGTTTTAAAAAAGAGGTGAATTTGTTATGAGACTACTAATCGTCGACGATGAATTATTCATAGCAGAAGCGGTTGCTCATGTGTTAAAAAAGCATAACTACAGTGTAGATATCGCTAAAGATGGTGAGGAAGGACTCGACTGTGGTCTATCAGATATTTACGACATCATCATTTTGGATATCATGTTACCAAAAATAGATGGGATAGAAGTCCTCAAAGAGCTAAGACAAAGCGGCATTCAAACACCTGTTATTTTATTAACCGCAAAAGGGGACATTGATGACAAAGTCCGTGGCTTAGATTGCGGTGCAGATGATTACTTAGCTAAACCTTTCAACACGGATGAACTTCTTGCAAGATTAAGAGCACTTGGACGTAGGAAAACGGAACTGATTCAAGATGGTATTTTAACTTTTGAGGACTTGGAATTTCATAGCAATCTTCTATTACTACGAAGTAAAGAACAGGAAACAAAATTGACTTTGAAAGAGTCACAATTACTAGAACTACTTTTCTATCGTAAAAATACGGTTTCTTCCAAAGAAGTAATTATCGAAAAGTTATGGGGATATGATTCAGATGCTGATTACAGCCATGTAGAAGTACAAATTTCTTTTTTGAGAAAAAAACTCAAACAACTACCAACAGAAGTTTCAATTGAAAACATTCGCGGAGCAGGTTATCGTTTAAAATTTGGAAAGGTGAAACGTTGATGTTTAAAAAGCTGCGTAATAAATTTCTTGTGATTAATATGGTGATTACGTCTTTACTTATGCTAACAGCTTTCTCAACGATATATTGGTTAACCTATAACAACATTCAAACAGAAAACCGAAGTAGAATGTCCACCCTGTTATCGAATCAATCGTTTATGTCGACGGCAAGTGCTGGTTCAAGTTTCATCGTTCAAGACAAGTTAGAAGTCAAAGACCAAACTTCTGGTTTTGATCAAATTGCACCCAATACTCTGCCTTTTCAGTTTTCAGAGCTGTCCCCCTCTAGTATTGAAAACATCGGTTTATTCAAGGTTGAGGTAGATTCAAAAGGTAACATTATAGAGAACTATTCTATCTCGGATTCGTTGAAGCAATTTTATCAAAAGGCTGCAAGCATTGCTTTGAAGAATAAAAATGAGGATACAATCGAGTTAAATGGAAAACAATGGATGTTTGCATTCGAAGACTTTGATGTGCGAGTATCATATCAAAACCAACCTTCAGATTTAGTACTGGGAAATACAAGTCGAATCTACTTTATAGACATTAGTGATTCCCATAAAACATTAGTGAACCTCCTTTCCACTTTAATTATAATTTCGATAATTATGTTAGTTATTATTTTTTTTATAAGTCGTTTCTATGCAAATCGTGCCATTCAACCAATTGCAGATGCATGGATTAGACAGAAACAATTCATTGCTGATGCATCACATGAGTTAAAAACACCTTTGATGATTATCAATGCAAACTACGATGTATTACAGGCCAATGCAGATGAAACTATCCAGAGTCAGCAAAAATGGCTCGGCTATATTAAAGCTGGATCAGATCGAATGGCATCTCTAGTAAATGACATGCTAACATTAACCAAAATGGAAGAAGCTCATTTCTCTATTCATAAAAGTTCATTCAACATGAGCCAGGCAATTGAAAGTGTAGTCGGTACCATGTATATCCCTCTAAAAGAGAAGGATATAATATTCTCAAAAAAAATTGAACCAAACGTTTTCATCGAAAGTGATAAGGAAAAAATAAAGCAACTTGCAACAATTCTATTGGATAATGCTATTAAATACACCGAAGATTCTGGACAAATTGAGGTTGCCCTTTCTCAAACAAAACATGAAATTACATTCTTAATAAAAAACAGTGGGAAGGGTATACCGTCAGAACATCTTCCAAAAGTTTTCGATCGTTTCTATCGGGCCGATTCTTCACGAGCACAAACGACGGAAGGACATGGACTTGGTTTGTCAATTGCAAAATCTATTGCAGATTTATTAGAAGGAAAAATTGAAGCACACAGCATCGAGAACGAAACAACTACTTTTACGTTTGTTTTAGAACGATAGATGGATGGAGATTGTTATGGCGGAGCTGATGGCGAACTTGCCGTTTCTCTCCATTACATGAATCACGCTATAAAATTCCTGATAAAGTCGTTGGTCTGCTTACCGATATAGGAGCCGAGGAATTTTCACACCTAGATATGATTTCGAGGATAATCGTAAAAAAAACCGTTCATGCTGATATTATCCCCTTTAAGTAGACAGTGTAAAAAACCCATGTGTATAGCGTGGGTGTTACACTAATACTTGGAGGGGATATTTCTATGGCTAAAAAAGGACAACAATTTCAAAGGTATACAAATGAATTTAAATTAAATGCTGTAATGAAATATGTAAAAGGATCTAAAAGTTATAAAGTATTGGCGGATGAGTTAGGAATTTTAAACTGTACTCAACTAAAAGTGTGGGTAAAGAAGTGGGAAAAGGGAGAGAAATTTGAAGAACGAAGTGGAGTGTCTAATCCATTAAAAGGTCGACCTCGTACTAATTTTAAGTCAGTAGAAGAAGAAAGAGATTACCTAAAGGCACAGGTGGATTATTTAAAAAAGCAGTATCCAAATCTAGTAAAGGAGGAGAAATCCCCCAACAGAGCAAGTATGAAATCATAGAAGGATTAAGGGATGTCTATCCAATCACATGGTTATTGGAAATCGCTTATATTAAAAGAGCAAGCTACTATAAATGGAGGTCCACTCAATTTAAACGCGATGAAAGAACAAAACAAGACCAAGATATATGTGAACACATGATGGGCATTCATATACTTCATCCCGAAGTTGGCTGCCCTCGTATGACCTATTTGTTAAAGGAAAATGATTATAAGATTAATCATAAAAAGGTGTACCGATTGATGAAAGAAATGAACATCCAGTCTGTCATCCGAAAGAAAAGAAAGCGCCATGGTCATACTCCATCCGTAATCCATCCGAATCGCCTAAAGAGAAAATTTAAGGCAACAGGACCTAATCAAAAAATGGTAACGGATATAACATATGTCTCAGATGGTAAGCAATTCTATTACCTATCGGTAATTCAAGATCTATTTAATAATGAGATTGTGTCATGGGAACTTTCGAAACGAAACGACCTTGAACTTGTTTTGAATACAGTAGAAATATGGACAAAGAAAAAAGACGTAGCTGAAGCTGTTCTCCATTCGGATCAAGGCTTTCAGTATACGTCTAAGGGATACAACAATCGATTAGAAGCATACAGCATTAAGGGCAGCCACTCTCGCAAAGGAAACTGCCTGGATAATGCTTGCATTGAATCCTTCTTTTCGCATCTCAAAACAGAGAAGTTGTATATTGAACAGTGTAAATCAGAAGTGGAGATACGACAAGCGATTGAGGATTATATTTATCATTACAATTACAAACGTATTCAAAAGAAACTAAAACAACGCGCGCCGATTGAATATCGACACGCGTTGGCAGCTTAGCTTTTTTATGTTGTCTACTTGACAGGGGTAAGACCATGCAGACAATACATGAACGGCTTTTTATTAAAATTCACCTTTATTAAAAATATCTGTTAAAACGGGTACAATTTGCTTCTTACGGGAAACAACGCCCTTTAATGTTGCTGTATTATTAACAAGTTTCACGTTATAGGCTTTCTCTACAGCAGCATTCTTGCTTCCTAAGGCTAAACCAACTGAATCATTTGTTAAGATATCCGTTACCACGAATAGGAATAAATCCAGGTTCTTCGCTTCAATAATGGCAGCAATGGCAGTTTCTAATTCCTCTTGACGAGAAAGAACATCCGCTGTGTCAACTACATTTACTTGAGCAATTTCAACTTTACTTGAGCTCATTTCAAATCCTTTAGCATCAAGGCTGAGAAGCTCAGAAACTGATTTATCGCGAACGTCTGCACCGGCTTTTAGCATTTCCAAACCGTAGCTTTCCGCATCAACACCGGCAATTGCAGCTAATTCATGTGCAGCTGCCACGTCCTCTGGTGTACACGTTGGTGATTTGAACAATAATGAGTCAGAGATAATTGCTGATAACATTAGTCCAGCAATTTCCGGTTTAATCTCTTTACCGTTTTCTTTGTACATTTTATTTAAAATAGTTGCTGTACAGCCAACAGGCTCACAGCGATAATATAATGGATCGCTAGTCTCAAAATTAGCAATACGGTGATGGTCAATTACTTCTAACACACGAACATCAGTGATATCATTAGCACTTTGCTGACGTTCATTGTGGTCTACTAAAATAACGGAGCTGACCTCAGCTGCCACCGCTTCAACTAAACGAGGAACCTCAGCTTTAAATTGAGTAAGTGCATATTGTGTTTCACCATTAATTTGTCCAAGGCGAACAGGTTCAACTTCCATTCCTAATTGTTTTTTTAATTCTGCATAAGCAATTGCAGAACAAATAGTATCCGTGTCAGGATTTTTATGACCGAAAATAAGTACTTTTTCCATGTTACTACTCCTAATCGTATGAAATTATGTAAATCTAGCCTTACATGTGAATGTTCCCTCACATGAAAATTATATCTGATTTCTTAAACAGATTCAAAATTAATTATTCTTTATAATTTCGCTAGCTAGATCGATTAACAATCTTTGTTCAATTTTAATTTTCCGGAAAAATTAAAATCAAATTCTACAGTATATTCATAGATTTTATTGGTGAGTAATTTTTTACGAATTATTTTCCCGTACAATATTAGGTCTTTATTATTTAGTGTCAAATTGAACTTGTATATTTCAATAAAGTTTACAGGAAAGTCTGATTTGCTGACAAATTTAAGGCCACCAGCGCTCATATCAAGTATCCATATTGACTGTTTAAATTGTTCTGAACAGGAAGTTTCGGTTTCAATAATTGCCTGAATAGGATTATTAAATACGATTCTTCTAAATTCACGACGGTTAGTAGAATAATCCAAATCTAAACACCCCATTCATCAAAAAGATCCCACTGAAGGAAGACTTCTTATCATCACATAAACGAATCGAATGAAAAGCCCCTTGCTTCAAAGCTCCGACGCAGGCGAAGGATAGCTTGAGAATGAATTTGCGAGATTCTTCCCTTGGTTAGATTTAACACTTCAGCAATTTCTACTTGAGTTAATCCTTCATAATATAATAAGGAAATCACTAGCTTTTCTTTCTCTGGCATTTTATCAATACATTCAACTATTAGTCTACGGAATTCTTCCATTTGAAGCTGCTGTAATTGAGTTTCCGAATTATGATCACTAATTTGATCCAATCTACTTTGCTCTTTCCCTTCGTCTTCATTGGCATTGATCGGTTCATTAAGAGAAAGAAGTGTGGAAAATGATAACGCAGCCATAGCCTGGTCAACATCTTCTATAGGTATATCCAAATAGTTGCTTAGTTCCTCTTCGGAAGGAGATCTCATGAAAGTCTGCTCTAAATGACGATAAGCAGTATTTAATTTTTTTGCTTTCTCTCTTAATCCCCGCGGAACCCAATCCATCTTGCGAATCCCATCTAGCATGGCTCCTTTAATGCGCCATAATCCAAATGTTTCGAATTGATATCCTTTATTATAATCAAATTTCTGGATAGCTTCGATTAATCCGATATAGCCTAATCCGATTAAGTCCTCCTTCGGAATTATATTCTTCGGAATCGTTAGGCTCAAACGGCTAGCCATTTGCTCAACCAAATGTCCATATTGTTTTATTAGATTTTCCTGTGTTAATGAATCATGACTTTCCCGAAACTTCCTCCATAAAATAAAATGAGGTATGGTTTCTTTGACAGCCGTTCTCAAGCTAATCCCTCCTGTTTTCACTAATTCCAATTACGAATGGTATCTACGGTTATTTCAGGATCTTTTAGGTTCCCAGCACTTTGTAACGCATCTAATGAAAGGGCTTGGAATGATTGTTCTTCTATCGGAACTTCTTCATGATGGATTATTGAACCTGTTTTCGGCTCTGTCTCGTCTACACTATTTTGCTTCTGGTCCCTATCTGTGTTTTTGATAGAGTCAACCTGATGGACTACAAATTGTAAAATGAACCCTAGAACAAAGAAGAGTAAGAAACCCATGCCTGCTCGAAATAATGAGGTTTGCCATGTGTTATTCGTATAGGAAAAAAAATAAGTAACCAATGATGCGGTTAATCCGATAAATCCATTAACTCCCCAATTAACTGACATGTGGTATTCTCCCTTTACAACGATTTACCTACAGTTAAAATTTTCTCAAAAAAACCTCGAATTCCCTTCGTTGATATAGAAGAAGGTTTATCTAAATCAGGCAAATAGGCATAAACAATTTGTTTGATGTTTTTTGATGCTTCACAATTTGGATACGAAATGAAAAATGGTGTTTGCGATCGAACCGACTTCCAAACATGGGCATCCTCCATCAGAAATCCAAGTGTTTTCAATGGCAGATTCAGAAAATTACTGCAGGCATTTTTCATAGCTCTTGAAGTTTCAACTGCTTCGCGATAGGATTGAGCACGATTAACCACCAAGTTAAATTTTGGAGATTGATTTGTATATTGGTGAACAGTTTTAATAACTGCATAAGAATCTGCAATGGATGTAGGCTCAGGTGTGGTGACCATAATGGTCTCATCAGAAGCTACGATAAAGTCTACTAGCTCCTTAGATATTCCGGCACCTGTATCAAGTAAAATAAAATCAGCATAGGTTTGAAGCTCTTGAATTTGGCTCCAAAAAAACAAAAGCGTGTGTTGATCCAAATTTATCAGATCTTGTATCTCGAATCCGCCAGAAATATACTCTATGCCATTCACACCTTGTTCTAATACATTCCAGATAGTTTTTTTCTGATATAAGACATCTACAAGACTATACCGCGGCATTATCCCCATGAGAATATTAATATTCGCGGTTGATAAATCTAAATCTAAGATCACAACTTTTTTGCCTACTGCTTGCAAGCCTAAAGCAAAGTTAATCGTAAAATTTGATTTACCGACCCCACCCTTTCCACTCGTAATCGTAATCATACGAGCGGAATGGTTATTTTGCTGGTCAACATTAAATCGCTGCATATATTCTCTAAGACTTTGCGCTTGATCCATATTACTTTTCCTTTCCTAATAAGTATCTCAAAAGAAGTGGTGCATCGATTGTCGTAATATCTTCTGGGACACTTTGGCCATTAGTTATATAGGCTAACTGAAATGGATATTTATAAGCGATATTAAGAATTGAACCATAGCTTGTCGTTTCATCAAACTTTGTCAAAATCAGTTTTTGGACAGGACTTTTCACGAATTCATTCAACAGTATCTGCATATCTTCAAACTTTGTAGTCAAGCTTAAAACCAAATAATTATCACTCTCATGCGGATGATTTAAAAATTCATTAATCGATTCCCGGTATTGAACTTCTTTATAATTACGTCCGGTCGTATCCATATAGATTAGATCGTAATGTGCTAGTTTGGTAAGCGCCTTGTCTAATTCATCTTTCGTGCGAACCACTTCAAGCGGTACATTCAAAATCCCTGCATACGTTTTTAGTTGTTCTACCGCTGCAATTCGATAAACGTCGGTTGTAATCATGGCGACTCTACGCTTTTGTTTTAACACTTGCTCAGTAGCTAGTTTGGCAATGGTTGTAGTTTTCCCAACGCCAGTAGGTCCTATGACATTAATCATCCTTGTACTCTCTTTAACCATGTTTGAATTAGGAACTCGCTTTTCAATAATTTCTTTAACTATGTAGGTAATTTCTTTTTCGATCACTTCATCAGTCAAATCGCTTATTGACTCATAGTTCTTAAGCATGCTGCTGACAATATACTCGACAATTTCCTCATCCACACCCTGTTTTTTTAAACGGCTTATATACTTAAATAATCTGTTAGGCATGGTATTTCCTTGACTGTCATTCATCATAAAGGTCATCATCATTTTTCGCATAGAAGCCAGTTCATCTAACAAAGGATTTTCCTTTGCTAAAGATTCTGACGGCAGTGGTGAAACCGGTTTGTCTGTAACAGCAGCTGGTTGAGAATAATAATGATAAAGATCTTGCGGTTTCTTGTGGAAAACGGAATTATTTTTCTCTTCACTCTTTAGCTTTTGATTCCCCGATTTCGCTTTTAGTTCTAAAGAAAATTTTGGTTCCGTACTAGCACCATCTTTTTCTATGGAGTATGCTGTTACTTCATACTTTTGTTTTGTAAAAAAACCAAACAGCCCTCCCGTCTTTATCGCCCTTGTGTTTACGATAATGGCATTATCACCCAGTTGCTGTCTGACCATTTTTAAAGCAAGGGGCATTGAATCAGCTACGATCTTTTTCGTTTTCATATATTCACCACTCCTATACTTTGGATCTCTATATCGGGCTCCAGCTCGGTATATGCGAGAACGGGAACAGTTGGCATTATTTTATCAACAAATTGTTTTAAATACATTCGAATCGATGGAGAAGTCAGGAAAATCGGTTGACTGCCTGTTTGGATGACCCGTTCAATTTGTTGTTGTAATTCTTCGGTAATTTTTCTAGACATTTGCGGGTCCATCGATAGATAATGCACACCTGCTTCCGTTTGTTGGATATAATCAGAAATGCCTTTCTCTAACGTCGCTCCAGCCGTTAGCACATGAATGACTCCTTCATCTGCAAATTGCTCGGTAATTTGCCTTGTCAAGGACTGACGTACGTATTCAGTTAATACCCTTGGTTCCTTTGTATAGTTGGCGAAATCTGCCAAAGTCTCAAAGATTGTTGCTAAATCACGGATCGAAATCTGTTCACGTAAAAGATTCTGTAATACCTTCTGAATATCTCCAATTGAAAGTAAGTTTGGTAGTACCTCTTCGATAAGATTTGGATGGGTTTCTTTCAAGTTTTCGATTAATTCCTTTGTTTCCTCTCTGCCTAACAACTGGTATGCATACTTTTTTAATACTTCTGTTAAATGAGTAGCTATCACGGATGATGGATCAATGATAATATAGCCCATTAGCTCGGCTTTTTGTTTTACATCAATATTCACCCAAGTGGCAGGAAGTCCAAATGCAGGCTCAGTCACATGAATGCCCTCGATCTCCTCGTTATCTCCTCCTTGATTCATGGCAAGAAAATGATCAAGGTATACCTCTCCTGTAGCAATTTTGCTGCCGCGGAACTTTAAGACATATTGATTGGGTGTCAATTGCAAATTATCGCGAATGCGAATAGTAGGAATGATTAAGCCTAATTCAATGGCAAACTGTCTCCTGATCATGACAATTCGATCCAGAATGTCTCCACCTTGTTTTTGATCGGCCAATGGTATCAAACCATAACCTATCTCCAATTCCAGTGTATCTAGCTGAAGCAGGTTAACCACTTTTTCCGGACTGCTAATGTCTTCCACCTGCCTATCATTTTCAGCCAATTCATTTTTCTGTTCTTCTTTTTGCAAGGCCTTTTGCATGGAATAAGCACCGAATACCAATAAAAGTGCTATAGGCAAAGTTAAGAAAAGTCCGATCGGTGTGAAAATACCAAGAATGACAATCGTTCCTGCTACAATATAAAGCAGCTTTGGGTAATGGAAAAGCTGTTTCATTATGTCCGAACCTAACGTTCCATCCGATGCGGCGCGGGTAACTGTTATCCCAGTAGCGGTGGAAATGAGCAAGGCCGGGACTTGGCTTACTAACCCATCCCCTACGGATAAGAGTGTAAAAGTACTGGCAGATTCAGCAAAGCCCATACCATGAATGACCATCCCAATAATAAATCCGCCAACGACATTAATGATAAGGATTATGATCCCTGCAATCGCATCCCCTTTGACAAATTTACTGGCACCGTCCATAGCACCGTAAAAATCAGACTCCTGTTCAACCTTCCTACGGCGGGCACGCGCTTCATGATCACTTATTAATCCTGCGTTCATATCTGCATCAATACTCATTTGCTTTCCGGGCATTGCATCCAAAGTAAAACGAGCGGCAACTTCCGCTACCCGTTCCGACCCCTTCGTTATCACAATAAATTGAATAACAACAAGGATCAAGAATACAACAAAACCGACAACAGGACTGCCTCCAACGACGAAGGATCCAAATGTCTCAATAACTCTACCTCCATCAGCATTTGAAAGAATCGAACGAGTCGTCGACACATTCAGTGCTAAACGGAAAAGAGTAGCTATTAATAAAGCAGTTGGAAATATAGAAAAATCTAACGGTTCTTTCGTATTCATAGCCACCATTAAGATCAATAATGACAAGCTAATATTGATAATTAATAAAAAATCCAATAAGATTGTTGGCAATGGAATTATCATCATCGCGACAATCAATATAACAACAATCAAAACGGATACGTCTTTTGTTTTCAAGTCATCATCCCCTTATAGCGACCTTCCTGATAGTAAACATAAGCCAAAATCTCTCCCACTGCATTAAACATTTCTTCAGGAATAGACTCGCCGATCTCCACTGCAGCAAACAAGGCACGAGCAAGCGGTCTATTTTCTACAGTCATAATTTTATTTTGTTTGGCTATTTCTTTTATTTTTAATGCGATATGATCTTTTCCTTTGGCAATTACAACTGGCGCATCCATCGTTTCGAGATCATAGCGGATGGCCACTGCGAAGTGCGTTGGATTGGTTATGATAACATCAGCCTTCGGCACCTCTTGCATCATTCGATTCATTGATAGTTCTCGTTGTTTGGCTCTCCGTTTTCCTTTAATGAACGGGTCACCTTCCATCTTCTTAAATTCATCTTTGATATCTTGTTTCGACATCCGGATTTTTTTTTCAAATTCAAACTTTTGATAAAAATAATCTCCTGCCGCAAGAATCACCAAACTGATAGCAACAACTACCCCGATTTGAACGGTTAGAGAACCTATGAATCTAGCTGAATCCCATAGACTTTTTTGTCCGATTAATAACAATTCATCTTTCTGCTTCCAAATCATCATCCCAGCGATGGTAGAAGTAATCACTATCTTTAAAATGGACTTTAGTAATTCCACAAGGGCACGAAGGGAAAAGATTCGTTTAAATCCTTGGATTGGATTTAATTTTTCTAACTTCATTTTCACAGATTCAGGATTGAACATAAGTCCAACCTGCAAATAGTTAGCCGCCACACCCGCGACGAGGATGACAGCAAAGATGGGTGACACTAATTTAACTACATCCCACAACAACTGGTTAAATAAAAGTTGGACGCTTGAGGTCGAGAGATCCCACCGTAAATACTCTTTGAAACTACGACGATATATGTCAAGACATCCTGCAATAATGCTCTTTCCACTAATCATTAAAAAAGCGAAACTGAATAGTAATGTGACGGCTTGAGCAACTTCTGGACTCTTGGCAACCTCCCCTTTTTTCCTTGTCTCTCGTCGCTTATGCGGGGTTGCTTTTTCCGTTTTTTCTCCAGAAAATAATTGCAGATCTAAACGTAGAAGCATAGTTAAGCCCCCATTATTTTCAAAATAGAATTCATGGATCCGAACATGGTTTCAAAAAGTACTTTCAATAGGTAAAAGAAACCAGGCAAAATAAAAATATACATAAAAAAATGGATCAAAATCTTGACTGGGGGGAAAACAACAAACACATTCATTTGTGGCACTGTCCTTGCAATAATTCCCAAGGCCACATCCACGATAAACAACGTACCAATGAGTGGAGCGGCCATCAAAAACCCAATCATAAACATTTGCTGGACACAATCCATTAGAAAGGTCGACATACGGCCGTCCATCAACGCTGGAACGAAGGTTTGCAATGATATCCAATCAAAACTAGCTAATATCCCTTGAATTAGAAGTTGATGACCATTGGTAGCAAGCAATACTAGGATGGCTAAAATATTTTTGAAACGTCCAGTTATTTGTGAATTTGTCCCAAATGTAGGATCAAATAGACTGGCCATTGAAAAGCCTATTAATAGATCCAATAACGCCCCCGCTAACTGGACTGCATAAAACAAAATATTTGCAACCATTCCTAACACAATTCCAACCATAAATTCTTTAAGAATCAATAAGACCATTTTCCCAAGAGGAAAGGAGTGAATCGGTTCATTGATTACCCCGACACATAGTACACTTAGCACCATACTCAAGCCTATCTTGTAAAGGTTGGGAACTTGACGGCCGGAAAATATTGGAACAGTAACCATAAATGAAGAAATTCTTACGAATACAAGTAAAAAATTCAACAAGGAAGAAGCATAAATTGTCATCACTTACCCCACAAATTTAGAGAGATTCCCTAATAAATTTTCAGTAAATTCAAGCACGTGCCGTAACATCCATGCTCCGAAGAAAAGAATAGATATGAACACAGCGATGATTTTTGGGACAAATGCTAACGTCTGTTCTTGAATTTGTGTGGTTGCTTGAAAAATACTAACTAACAAACCGACCAATAAAGCCACACCAACAACTGGAGCGATGACAATTAGGATGGTATAGACAGTCTCTTGGGCAAGTCCGATGATCATTTCAGTAGTCATGAATACACTTCCTCCTTAAAAACTCATGAGCAGTGATTGGAAAATTAAATGCCAACCATCCACCAAAATGAATAATAGGATCTTAAATGGCAATGAAATCATCACCGGCGGCAGCATCATCATCCCCATTGACATTAAGATACTTGAAACAATCATATCAATCACTAGGAACGGGATAAAAATAATAAATCCCATCTGAAAGGCTGATTTTAATTCGCTAATCGCAAAGGCAGGAACTAATGCGGTTAATGGAATATCCTTTACTTCCTTCGGTTTTTCCATCTTCGCATAATTCATAAACAGTACTAAATCTTTCTCACGTGTATGTTTGGCCATAAATTCCTTCAATGGCGTACTGCCCGCATCATAGGCTTCTTGCTGCGTCATTTCCCCAGCCAAAAACGGCTGTAAGGCCCCTTTATTCATTTCAGTAAAAGTAGGGCCCATGATAAAAAAAGTCATAAATAACGAGATCCCAATCAATACTTGGTTGGGGGGCATTTGCTGAGTCCCAAGGGCATTACGAACAAACCCCAGCACAACAATGATACGCGTAAAACTTGTCATTAATATAAGAATAGCAGGTGCAATGGAAAGTACCGTAATTAATAGAATAATCCGTAATGTATTTGAGACTTTATCTGGATCGCTAGAACCTATATCTATTCCAGGAAGGAGACTGGCTTCTGCAGAATAGGCAATTGATAAGAAACCTACTAAAAGAAGCGGAACAAGTATTGTTAATTTTCGAATCATTGATCCTACTCCTCCCCGTTTTCTTTCCTCATGTTTTGCAAATGCTTTTGAAAAACAGTGTTCCATCCTTTTAAGGAATCCTTAGCTAACCAATTAGAGGTGTGTCCTTCTGCTTGATTTTCATAGCTTTCAAGAAGGTGCTGATATTCTTCCCCCTGAGAAATCGAGCGAAGTATCGTTACATTCTCTCCAACTCCAACGATATAAATAGTCTGACCAATGAGAAGAACCTGTAACGATTTGTTATTGCCAAGGACTTGACCACCTAAAGGGAGAACAAGGCCGTTTGTTTGCATATGCCGGCTTCGCTTCGACAAAAAGCGTAACAACCCAATCAATAAAACTATGACTAAGAAAAACGAGAGTATTAATTTGATAAATAAGGGAAAAACGGTAGGTGACCCGCTATCCGCGACTTTAGTCGATGAAGGAGAGGGTTTTCCCTCCCCCTTTTGGATAGAGTCATATGCGGAAATCTCGCCGTTAGAGGTTGAACCCGCGGCAAAAATGGTGGGTTGAAATGAAAATATATAAAAAAACAAAACAAATATGGACATGAAGCGTTTCATGATTTTCTCCTTCCATGGAGTTATTTCTAGTTGTTTAAATTTGCCGCGATAGTAGCCGCTAATTTAGCATCAGATTTCGATATTTCCGTTAAAATTTGCGAACGACTAGAGGTATTAATATTTTTCAAGAGACTCATAGCTACTTGTGAGTTCGTTCCCATCATCGTTTTTATAAGCTCAGCAGATTGAGCCGCCGGCATTCCAGCAATCGTTTCAGCTAAGATTTCTGTTGGATTTTCCTGTTTTAGTGCGAGTTCATGAACCTGTTGTTGAAGGACCATTTGATTTGTTTCATTTAGGCTTGCAATCTCCTTCAATAACAACGTTATTTGGGCTGCCTTCTTAACATCCTTCATGCTCCCAATAATGCTGCCTTGCAGCTCTTGGTCCAACTGTGACATCGTTAAAGCTGCTTCCTCAAGCGGCATCGCTCCAATCATGGCAGCAGCCTTTGATGCTGGCATACTGGAATAAATTCCTGCGATTTGTTTCACTTTTTCCTGAACTTCTTTTGTTTGTTTATCCTCTAGTTGTTTTTGTAAATTTTCGTTACTTTTCTTTAATACCTTTATGTCATTTTGATCGGCCATTAGTTGTTTTTTCAACTCATCAATTTGTTGATCCTTTTTTTTCAAAATCGATTGGTTCTCGACATATTTACTTTTCCAATCATAAGGATCATTCGACTTTTCGTCTTTTGTAGCAGTAGAATCTGGAATGATATGGTTTACGATTGGAAGCTTATTTCCCCAATCTTGAAGTGTCTTCCATACTGGAAACCCCACAAAATCTGCGAGGAATAAAACCAATATAACGGTAATCAGTAATGAAATCACCCAGAATAATATACTCCCTAGTTTTCCGCGTTGTTTCTCATCCATTTGTTACTCTCCTCATGTCCTTCGGGTATAGCGTAAGACGGCCATTTCATCTAACATCGCTTGTTCACTCAAATCGAGCTGCTTTTGAAAAGCTTCCATTGATTTTGTCTTCCATATATTCCACATTTTTGATTCCTGATTTTTTTTGATTAGCACTTGGTGTTTTTGTTCAACTTCTAGTTGAATTCGCTGTGATTGATCTTCCAATTGCTTCATTCGATGGCTAACATGGTCGATTTCTTGTTGAAACTCCAAAATCTCCTTGACTGTTTTTCGATCAACGTCATTATATTGTCTGAAAACATTCTCTTTGACCAATTCTAACCCTTCGATCTGTTCCGCTAGTTCTAATTGGCGAAGTTTGGTTGTGCCATATTCTTGCTTCGCAATTTCCTGTTCTTTTTCTTTGACATCAAGTACTTTTTGAAAGGAAAACGTAAATTTCATCGCATCATCGCTCCAAATTGTGAAAGTAAGAAGGACTCTGCCTCCTCAAGCTGAGAAGCTTCATAAATACCTTGTCGTAAAAATTGATCCATAGTCGGCTTTAGCCGAATCGCCAAATCGATATCACGATTCGAACCTTTCTTATACGCACCAATATTGATTAAATCCTCTGCTTCATTATAGGAAGCAAGTAATTTCTTAAAGTTTTGTGATGCATTTAATTGCTCGTCAGAGATAATTTCGGTCATGACCCTGCTTGCACTATTTAACACATCAATCGAAGGAAATATTCCTTTTCCCGCAATCGCACGGTTTAAGACAATATGTCCATCGAGAATTCCTCTTACCGCATCTGCTATCGGTTCGTTCATGTCATCTCCATCCACCAGAACCGTATAAATCGCCGAAATCGATCCTTTAGGTCCAGTTCCGGCCCGTTCCAATAGTTGTGGAAGCATCGCAAACACAGAAGGAGTATACCCCTTGGTCGTAGGGGGTTCACCAATAGCTAATCCAACTTCTCTTTGTGCCATTGCAAATCGAGTGACGGAATCCATCACAAGTAAGACATCCTTACCTTGGTCACGGAAATACTCAGCAATGGAAGTCGCTGTTAAGGCACCTTTAATTCGGATAAGGGCAGGTTGATCAGAGGTCGCGACGATGACGACTGATTTTTTTAACCCTTCTTCCCCCAAATTTTGTTCAATGAAATCGAGAACTTCACGTCCTCGCTCGCCGATTAAGGCGATGACGTTCACTTCAGCTGTGGTATTTCGAGAAATCATTCCAAGAAGTGTACTTTTACCAACACCGCTACCTGCAAAGATTCCCATTCTTTGCCCTTTACCCATTGTTAATAATCCATCAATCGTTCGTACGCCTACCCCTAAGGGAGAATGAATTCGTGGTCGACTGAGTGGATTAGGGGGAATAGAGTAAGTTGGCACTTCCTCTAAACCTAATGGTAATGGCTTTCCATCGATAGGGTTTCCTAAACCATCCAGAATCCGTCCTAACAATTGGCTGCCGGCCTTAACTTTCATTGGTTTGCCGCTTGCGACTACATCACATCCTGGACCGATGGAGCGCACTTCACCGAGAGGCATGAGCAGCACTTTATTCTCCTTAATACCAACAACCTCTGCTTGAATGGGAGTCTGTGACTGAGAAGGATAAATCGAACATAGTTCGCCAATTCTAACGTCAGGACCTTGAGATTCAATTGTAAGTCCAATTATTTGGGTTATCTTACCATTAACTCTTACTGGGTCTATATTTCTAATGAGCTTACTATAGTTCTCAACTGATAATCCCACGATCCGGCTCCCTTCTAACATCTAGAATGACCCTTTTGATTTCCTCAATTTGGGTATCAATACGAGCATCGACACTGCCATAAGCAGTTCGTATAATACACCCTTTTTCTGAAACGGAATGGTCCGGAATGATTTTAATTTCTGTTTCCCCATTAACAACAGCAATTAGGTGGTCACGCTGTGAATGAATGAAATCAAAATCATCAGGATGAACACAGACCGTAATTGACTCTTTCTCTTTAAAGCGAAGTATATGCTGTTTAATTAACTCGACAAATTGATCAGGATGACTTTCTAATTCCTTTTTTATTATTTGAGATGCAATAACCGTGCTCAACTCCAGTAAAAACGGCTCTGCTTCTGAGATAATCGAATCCTTTTGTTCATAGGCCTGTAGTAACAATTGTTGAACCTGATCTAATTTCCCTTGATATTCTTGTTGAATCAGCGTTTTAGCTTCTTGTTTCCCAGTGATTAACCCTTCTTCAAATCCTTGCTGTTTCGCTTCTAATGATAACGCCTCTAATTTCTGTTGGTTTTCTTCCCACCATAGGTTGATTTTATCTGTCGTAGAGGCTTCTATTGAACGGGCATTTTGCTCGGCCATCTCGATGATTGTCTGTGCTTCTGCTTTTGCCGCCTGAATCACTTGGTTAGCTTGAAACGTTTCATCAGCTTCAACACCATCATTCGTTGTATTTCCATCCATTGCTTCAACATTTATTTGGGATGGAAGAAGCGGCTGGGTAATAACTTTCACTTCTTCCATCAATGATAGATTAGTAGCCTTAAAAACTTTAGAATAAGATGCCATCAGTTCCACCTCGAGCAATGACAATCTCTCCAGCTTCCTCTAAGCGGCGAATGACAAACACAATTCTTCCCTGCGCTTCCTCGACATCTTTAACTCTGACTGGTCCGAGAAATTTCATTTCTTCTTCGAACGTTTCAACCATTCTTTCTGACATGTTTTCGTAAATAACTTTTTTGACCTCTGGACTGGCGGCTTTCATTGCAAGGAGTAAATCATGATTCTCCACTTCCTGAATAACACGCTGAATCGCACGTCGATCGAGATTAATGATATCCTCAAATAGAAACATTCTTTTCTTGATTTCTTCAACCAAGGCCTCATCTTTCGTACCGAGGTGTTCCAAGATACCTTTTTCCGTTCCGCGGTCAACACCGTTTAAGATACTGACAATCGATTCAATTCCTCCAACCACAGTAAAGTCCTCACGGATGGTAGAGGCTAACTTTTGTTCTAAGATACTTTCTACTTCTTTAATCACATCAGGTGAAGTTTGCTCTAACAATGCAATTCGTCTAGCTACATCGTATTGAAGTTCACTAGGCAGTGATGAAAGAATTATTGATGCTTGTTGTGTCTCTAAATGGGCTAATACTAAAGCAATCGTTTGCGGATGCTCGTTTTGTAAGAATTGATAGATTTGCATTGCATCGATGCGGCGTGCAAACTCAAAAGGCTTAACCTGGAGTTGTGAAGTTAATCGATGAATGATCTGTTTAGCTCGATCCGAACCGAGCGCAGATTCCAACACATCCTGTGCAAAGCTGATTCCCCCCGTTGCTAAATAATCTTGGGCAATGCACATTTGATGGAACTCTTCCAATACCTCTTCTTTTTCCTTGGCATCCACTTTATGAATATTTGCGATTGCAAGGGTAAGCTGATCAATCTCTTCCTCAGGCAAATGTTTGAACACCTTTGTGGAAGCATCCCTTCCCATCGAAATGAGCAATATCGCTGCTTTTTGTTTTCCGGTCAACTTTAATGCTGTTGCCATGGAACTCACCCCTCGTCTTCATGTAGCAGTGTTCGAATCACTTTAGAGAAATCTTCCGGTCTTTGATTAAGCAATTTCTTTAATTGACTTTCAACACCCATATCTTGTTCTGCAAAATAATCCGGTTCTTCGACTTTAGGTGTAAAAATCATTTCTTCTTCTTCATCGAATTGATTTTGTTTTCTTCGACTTACTAGCCACCAAATTAACCCGCCGACCAATAGCGTCCCTAAAGCTATTCCGCCAGCAATATTTAGCCAATTCGACTTAGTTTCACTTTCACTATTGGTGCTTGCAGCGAATGTGTGTGGGAAAATCGTAATCCGTTGATCAATCTCTTCTTGGGTTAAATCAGGATGTCCAAGTGCCGTTCGAACTGTATTTGCAATAATGTTTTGAATGTTATCTTGTGTCGCCTTCGGTAACTTATTAGGATTTTCGGGATCTGCCTCGACACCAACATTTATCGTAATATCTTCTATTTGATATGGGCTCTTTATGATCTCGTTGTTAATTCGGTTGACCTCATAGTTCACCTTGTTATTCGACTCTTCATAACTACTGTCCCCTGCTGTGTCAGCACCTGGATATCCTGGAACATCTGTTTCACCAGTTCCCACAACACCCCCAGGATTTGAACCTGTCCCAGTAGCTGTCTTTGAGCTTTTTTCCGAGCTTATCACAATACCATTATTATTTTGATCTACAGGTTTTACTAACTGTTCTTCTGTTTTAACCTTATCAAAATTCATTTTTAAAAAGGTATGTACATATACTTTTTTGCTTCCAAGGATCGTACCTAGCATTCCTTGCAGGCTCTGTTGAATATCCCGTTCCAAATTTTGCTGAATTTTCCGCTGTTCCTCGTACTTATCAACTGTCTGATCCTCATTATTTGGATCTTTAAGAGCTAATGTCTCACTGTACTGGTTCATGATGGTTATGTTTTCTAGTGGAAGTTTTGGTACACTACGTGAAACTAAAGTGTAAAGTGCTCTTATTTGTTGAGAATTAAGTTGTACCCCTGGCTCTACTTCAACCATCACAGAAGCACTGGCTGTTTGATCTTGATCCTGTTTGATAAACACCGATTCTTCAGGTAAAGTCAAAATGACTTCTGCGTTTTTAATTCCATCTACATGTGTAAGAACATCCGCCATTTGATTTTGCATTGCTTCACGTTCAAGTATGTCGAATTGTTTATCTGTCGCTCCGAATGAGAGATTTTCTCCAAAAATTTCATAATTAATTTTGTTATCTTTTGGATATCCCTTGGAAGCAAGATCCACTACTAAATCAGATGCAGCTTTTTTTGGAACAAGTAACATCGTTCCATTTTCAGATATCTTATAATCAGTTTGCCCTTGTTTATCCAATTCTGCTTTAATGTCCCCTACTTCCCGCTGTGTCAATTGACCGTTATACAGCGGTACATATTCAGTACGTGAAGAAAAATAGATAAAAGTGGATAGGGCTATAATAAGAAATAAGAAGGTCCCTATAAAGAGGACTTTTTGATTCCTACTCCTCATCTTCCAATAATCACTAAATTTCTCTCCGGTATGTTTGATTTGCTCTATCCATGATCGATTCATTTCTCACCCTGCCCAGCTTTCCATCATTCTTTATATTTGCATTCGCATCATTTCTTGATATGCTTCCACAGCCTTATCTCTAATGGTGACCGTGAGTTCCAAAGCTAATTGCGCCTTTTGTGATGCAATCATGACATCATGAATATTATCAACTTCACCTGCAGCTACTTTTGTAGAAAGATCTTGTGCTTGCTTCACGGTGCTATCCACATTCTCCAAATATCCTTGAAGAACGTCTGAAAATGACGTTTTAGGTTTGGCAGCTTCTACATTTTGGAATGGATTTTGATTAATTTTGATTAATTCACTACCTACATTTGATACATTCATTTATATCCCTCCTAACGACCAATTTCTAGTGCTTTTAACATCATTGATTTTCCAGAATTGAATGCCGTTACATTCGCTTCATAGGATCTAGATGCTGCGAGCATATCAACCATTTCCTTTGACAGGTCGACATTTGGCATCATGACATAGCCGTCAGCATTTGCATCTGGGTTGGTGGGATCATAGACCGTCTTAAAAGGTGTTTGATCTTCGATAATTCCAGTCACCCTTACCCCTTGCATGGCAGGATGAGACCCAGTTTGTTTTTGCATTTCCCCTTGTAAAACTTGATTAAACGATTTCTCTCTTGGTTCCATCACAACCATCTTTCGACGATAGGGTTCCCATACACCATTTACGAATTTTCCTCTTGTAGTAGAGGCGTTAGCTATATTGGAAGAGCCTACATCCATCCTTAACCGTCCGGCGGTTAGAGCAGATGCACTAATATTTAAAGAATCAAACATCGCTTCTAACTCCTTCCTTTGATGGAAATTGATAATTGGTTAAATTGGCTAGTTAGCTGCTGTGTTAGTGTATAGTACCACAATGAATTATTTCCCATCTGAGTCATTTCTTTGTCGATATCAACATTGTTGCCATTGTTTTGCATGACTGTATCCGAATTCTCTATCGTCTGGGCCATAGGAGTGGCACCGGATTTCCCAATCATTACATGACGAGGGTCCGTCCGTTTTCCTACAAAATTTGTTTGATTAGATAATTGTTGCTTTAATATATCCTCAAACACCACTTGCTTAGATTTATAACCAGGAGTTTCCGCATTTGCTATATTATTTGATATGACCTGTTGACGAAGACTGGAAGCATTTAATGCTGAATGTAGGATGCCGATATTATTCAAGATGAGGACTCTCCTTTCCATCTTTAAGAAGATTTTTTGATTATTTTTGATGAATTTATCAAAAACGAAGAACTTTCTACATCAATATACTATTAAAAGGGTTGTTTTGCCAGTTTTTTTTTCTTACCTGATGTCCTATTCAAACTTTGTTACACTCTAAGCTGTTCAAAAAACTTGGTTACCCCTACTACCCAATTATTATTTAGGCCGGATGGATCATTATCTGCTCCAATCGGTGCGTACTTCGACCCAATCTTTGAAATACTTGTTAAGCCCTGTCCTAAATAATTCTTACTTAAATTGCGAGCCATATCCATTATGCTATCTTCGATTGAAGAGTACGATTTCAAGCCATTAACACTCATCATCCCAGCAACATTATTTTTTTCTGCAGCGGCACGGGATTTCCCGTTGCCGGTTTCATGTTGAGCAATGGCAGTCAATAATGCTGGATTGATATTATACCGGTTTCCCGCGCGAACAAAAACTTCACCCATTCCCTTTAATTTTCCATCCAATACTTGATTTAACTTTTCCGGGTCAATTAATTGGAAACGTAATGGTTCATTCGCATTCAATGACACATTTTGATTACTCAAATTAGGCTCCACAGCTGAAATAACATTAGGAATAAAAGTATTAATTTGAGGTTTTACTGCCGATTGACTTTCCTGTTGGATCAATAGTTGATTCAAGACTGAAGCAAATAGATTGTGCCCATCAGAAGTGGATCCTGCCAACTGCGAACGTAGTTTTTCAGTCCTAGATAAAGTATTAATCAGCATTGTTTGGGTAAACCAATTATCACTGGTAATCAATAGATTACATCCTTTCGTCCTATATACTCAAACTAACAAAAATTAATCCAAAACACCCATTAATTTTTTTCTAGCTATATTTTCCTAGAAAGTATTATATAGTTCTTTCAAACATCCCGCTAAGGTCTCCCAAAAATTCTTCTGAAAGCTTAGAAATATGTATTAGTTGGCCATCTTCTATTTTAGCTTCTACTAAAATAATTGTGTTTGAATCCTGATTTTGCTTCATTGCAAAAATCTGCTTTTCCTTGTAGACTAAATTTTTCACCAAATAATAAGTGTCATTTATTGGATTCCCCATTGTTATTTTAATAGGTTTTTCGAAGTATGGTTTCATCTTTTTATACTCCATAAAATTATAAAGCTTACCATACACTCGATTGTCTGTTAATGCTTGCTGTTGGATCATGAATACCTTCCTCTCGACAAACTGGATATTTTAGAGTACGATGGTTTTTTCTTTGCTTAGGCAAAAAAATAACCTCGCCTTTACCAAAAGGGAGGTAATAGAGAAAAAAATCTACGCAGGGTAAATAAGCACCCTAGCAAGACATTTTACCTATTTCAAATCCTTAATCTTTTGGTAACTGGCTGACATAGTGCAAATGCACCTTAGTCCCTATAGCTTTGCGACACTGATTTTCATCAGCTATGCCTTTTCGAGATAATTATTTGTAAATATTATACTAATCTCTAAATAAATCATAGAATGTTTTTGCAATATCGAATATACTACTATTTTATCATTTTGTGTCGAAATTACTAGTCCAAAAGTTTCATTTTCAAAAATATACCCATAAAAAATTCATATTTTTATCGTAAATAGTCCTATCAATCATTCCTACGGGCCAAATAAGCTAAAATTAGCCTTTTATTTTTAATTTTTTTTTACAAAAAAAAAATGCATGAATCACCCATTCCGTCATGTGTGATCACGCACTTTAATTACTTTTTGGAATCTAAATATACACCGTCTGTTTGTTTAAGATATGGGCGATATTTTTGGGAAACTTGTTTATTCTGCTTTATTTGATTTAGAGAGTTCTGTGTTTCAGCAATATTTTCTCTTAATAGGAAAGTCAAACGTTGGTCAAGACAACGAGCTTCTTCCAACAATTGTTTGTCTTTAGCTGTATATTGGTAGTTTGGATTTTCAGACCTGAACCTATCAATCCTGATCATTATTGAATTCCGATTATTTAATAATTGATCAAATTCTGCAAAATTTTCTACATTTAAGGCACGATGCATGTTTATCGTTATTTCATAAATGTCTGTAATTAATTCGTTCATAGGGATACCAAACCTTAATTATTCGTTTTCTTTTGATTCATAGCGGTTGACCAAGCTTCCGCTAATTCCAGAGCATACCCTTCCACTTCTTCTAATATGTCCAGTTTTTTATGAATGTTGGCCTCAATTAAACGAGATTTCATATATTCATATAAAGTATACAATGAATCAGAGATGGTGTACTCTTTTTTCAAAGTCATCATTAACTCACTCACGATATCTTGGGCTCTTAGGTTGTAACTGTGACTTTCCTCAAGTTTGTTTTGTTGAAGGGCTGTTTTGGACAAACGGATGAATTTAACCATGCCTTGATATAACATAAGGGTCAATTCTTCTGGTTTAGAAGTAGTAACCGCTTGTTTTTGATAAGTTTGATAAGGATTGCTAAATGCCATGTTTGATTTTCTCCTTTTAAAATCCACTGCGTTCTATTATTATTTATCGGAAAAACCGAAAAATAGTTAAGGAGATGAGATAAAAATAATTTGATGTTTTAATGGCTGTTCTTTCTAAAAACTTAGCCGCTAACTTTAAGAACTACTCCGAAGCTGTCAATGATGTAATTAAGCCTTTGATTGTACGATTTCAGTTGTTGTATTTTTGCAGCATCTCCTAATTGGTTAAAGGCAGTAATCTCCTTTGCCAGCTTAGCAACCTCTAATTGCAATTCATCATTACGTTTTTTCTCCTGAATGAATTGTTGTTCCTTTTTCTTTAACTGCTCACGTATTGCTTCTTTTTCAAGATTGATTTCTGATTTCATACTTTCAATCTGTTGAACCGCATCCTGATTCTGAAGCGCCATGTTTGTAAGATGATATAAACTTCTAAAAAGTTCGTTTAAATTAATCCCAGGAAGTTGTTGCACATTGGTTATTAGTCCAGATAAGATGTCGAGCAAATCATCCTGATCTTGCGCCGATGACATCTGATGGACTTGTGGCGTAGTCTGCGTATCCCCTATTACTTCTGTAGCCAACACAGGAACGTTCTTCTCAGTTATCGTTATAAATTGATAGCCATTTTGATTGGCATCTTCTTCTTTAGCCTTTGCCTTGATAATCGAATAATATTTATAGTTAACTGACTGATATCCACGATTTAAAACTTTAGCTGCTTCCTCTAAAATTTCTGTAATATTTAGAGCACCTTCTTCTTGTCGTTCCTTAATATATTGAAACAAAAACTCAATTTCATTTTTGCTCCATTTTCGATTAACTTTTTTGGAATCATCAAGAATCTGGGTAGAATTTTCAGAGTTATTCATTCTTAACATCACAAAATTATTATAATAAAAAATTAATGATCCAGCACGTAAGCCGTTGTTAGACTCCAAATTTTGAATAAAATCTTGTTCTGATGGTCCTACTTCTTGATTGATTATCGCTTCTTTCATCTGAAATATTGCAGATTTAAAACTCATTAGAATACCTCCAAAATGAATATGAGATTTGAACATACTTGGTTTTACAAACTTTTTTGCCCATCTACAAAAAGGTAAAACTAATTTTGACATTTTCAAACTCTCTTCATACCTGATGTTTTAATATATGTTTCGTTGTTATGAATTTTTTTTTGGGTGTATATCAAAAAATGTGAAAATTTTTAGGTTAACTTATTTTATAATAATTATACTGACTTTGTAAAGATTTGTAAATGATTGGTTTGAATATTTTGAAAAGAACATTGAAACTTATAGAATATATTTATATAGCTTATTAACCATGATAGATTAGAACAGACCAAGATAATATTTAATTGTATTTTGAAATAATTTTGATTACCGTGTCAATCTGCTTTGCCTTTGTCTTTCAAAACAATGTTGAACAATTTTCATTTGATCCCGGTTATTTATCTCAGTAAATTTTAAAGCAATATTTTTTCTATCTAGATTTTTTAATACGTTGATTCGTTTAATTTGGCCTTGAAAGGGTATAATGGCCGTGTCCTTTCCCTGTATAGACGGAAGTATCAAAGTCCCCAAAACCAATTCTCCTTGCTGCAGTTCCATTTCCAATCCACAGCTAAACAATATTCCACCTGCGCTTATATTGATAGTGTATAGCCTATTTTCATTTATCATCAGCAATAAATGGGAATTCACACGAAAATTATCTCTTCGTTGAATCCTGATAATCTCTTTTTCCTGTGGTTTCGATATTCGACATAAAGGGATTGTATCTGTTTTTCTGCCAATAATTTTTGATAGGAACTTATATTGATTTTCATCCACCATATAGATGATATCTACAAGCGATCCTTCCGGTAACAGCCCGATTATTTTCCTATCTAAAGGAAAACTAATTAAAATTTCCTCTTCTCCAACCTCGGCAATAATAGACCGAAATGTCCGACCATGACTTTTTATATCAATCATTATATTCTGATTTACTTTAGGATACATAAACTACACCTGCTATCGTCATTATTAAATTATAATTTTCTTTTTAATTTTATCAAAATAACAGGATAAAAGATACTGAATTTTGGAAATGCTTTACCAAATTGAAAGTGAATTATTTTTAATATCATAAAACCAAAAAAGGATAACACAAAAGCTGCATGTGTTACCCGAGAAAAAAATTAACGTAAAAAATCTACTAAGGATGTTTGAATAATACGAGCACCTACGGATAATGCAGCACGCTGCACATTTTCCTGTGCCTTCAAATCAATAATTACTTTCGCAATATCCACATCCTCTTCCTTTGATAATAAACTGGTTGTTGATATTTCGATTCCATCGATCCGCGACATACTTAACTCCATTCGGTTTACGCGTGCGCCCAATTCTGAGCGTTCCTTGAGGATATTATCCATCTGATTATCTAATTTACCTAAGTGATCAGTGGTAATCTTATTGGAAGATTTAAAATCGGATTCGATATCTGAGAGCACTTTAAATATCCCGCCGATACCGTCATTATTGAATACGTTTGTTCCATTAGTATTTATTTGTACATAATTTGTCTGTCCCACTTGTAACTCTAACATTTCTTGGTTTGTGCTTCTAAACTCTTTTGGTGACCCTGGTACAGCTGGATCCGTCCTATAAGGGGGGGTTTTTATATCCGTACCCGCAAAAATGTATTTGCCTGCAATTTGCGTATTGGCGATCTCACCTAGATGTTCTTTTAGCTGATTGATTTCTTCACCAATAGCATAAAGTGCACTTGGATCATTCGTTTCGTTAAGTCCCTGTACCGTAAGCTCACGAACTCGCTGCAATACAGAATTTACCTCATTCAGCGCTTCATCTGTCGAATTCATCCAAGAGTGTCCGTCCTCGGCATTTCGTTTAAATTGTTCGACTTCATTAAGCGAAGAACGGTAAAACATTCCATGAACCGCTGTTATTGGATTGTCGGAGGGTCTATTAATTTTCTTTCCTGAAGATGCCTGTTCTTGATATTTTTCCATTGCCTTATTACTTCGCTGTAAATTAAACAAAAAATTTTGATTGAGTATAGTTTGAGTAACTCGGTAACCCATATTGATCCTCCTACAATCCTACTCGGCCCATGCCGTTGATCACTTTATCTAAACATTGATCCACTGACGTAACAATTCGTGCAGCAGCATTATATGCTTGTTGAAATTTTATCATATTGGCCACTTCTTCATCTAAGGATACACCGGAAACGGATTGGCGGCGATTCTCTACCTGCTTTATAATCCCTTCATAGTTGTTCTGCATCCGCTGAGATTCTTGTGAATCAATACCTAGTTGACCAATAATATTACGATAAAAGTCATCTGCAGTAGAAGTAGTACCCGTAAAATTAAGATCTTTGAATTTGATATTTGCAATTTCTTGAGCGAGTTCACCATTACCTTTAGATGATTGCCCTCCGCCCTCGTCTTTTGCAGCAGCAATTAAATTTAAAGATTTCATAATTTCTGGATTTACTTGCAAGTCTTTCGCGGATGAACCTGTAAAAAATTCCACCTTTGTGTTCGAGACACCTGAAATATTATCTAAATTTAAACCACTTAAATGAACTTCATTTACTGCATTTGCGAATGTCATCGCCAGTTCATTGATTTTATCTTTATAATAAGGAATAGTTGAATTTCGATTTCCTCCCATGATTCCATACGATTCAATGTTTCCCAACAATTCCCCTGAACCCAAATCTACTGTTTGTCCACCAATTTTTATCTCAGCTGGATCTACTAATCCACTATTTTGGTCAAAGCCGATTGTTAGCGTATTAGATGTTTTGCCAGTAACTAAAGCACCATTACCTACACTGATGTCTACCATGCCATTCGCAGAATTCTTAACATCTATATCCACTATTTTAGAAAGTTGGTCTATTAAGACATCTCGTTGATCAAGTAAATCATTTGGTTGATAGTCATTTACTATCCTTCGAGAAATTTGTTCGTTTAAAATACTAATTTGTGAAGCTAAAGAGTTAACCTCTTCCGTTTTAGTCTTTATTATGTTTTGGAGATCATTCTGCATCTGATCAAGAGAATCCATTATTTGATTGAAAGTTTGGGCAACGGCTACTCCCTTTTGTCTAACTACTGAACGGACAGCGGCACTGTCAGGGTTTTTCACTAGCTCCTGCCATCCCTTCCAGAATTCATCCATTGTATGCGCTAGGCCATCTTCAGATGGTTCATTCAGAAGTTCTTCAATTCTAGTAAAAGTACCACTTTTTGCTTCATGGTAACCTAGATTTTTGTATTCATTACGAAATTGCACATCTAAAAATTCTTCTCTTAACCTAATCAGTTTATTAACCTCAACACCAGTTCCCAATTGGGCGGGAGATTTATCGCCGTGCATTCCTGGATAAGGAATCGCATTAGTTGCTTGCATTTCTGCCCTTTGACGGCTATATCCAATTGTATTTACATTGGTAATGTTATGACTAGTGGTATTAAGAGCTGATTGCTGTGCATAAAGGCCCCTTTTCCCTAATTCTAATCCATGAAAAGTTGAAGCCATTCCCATTCCTTCCTTCTATTAAAATTTATATACATCTAAACTTTTGCATCTAATAGGTTTGAATATCTATTGACAGCATTTGGTCCATATCCAATAGCTGGTTCTTTTAGAACTAACATCCCCATAGAGTATTGAACATATGAAAGGGATGTAAGGATTAATTGTTGGTTACTTTCGTTTATTTGGGTAATTTCCTGAATCAAAATACGAAGCTGCTTTGCTATGATTATTATAGTGGCATTTGTATCAGTATCGTCTTCCATTTTTATTATTTCCTCAAGGGGGAAGGACGAACCCTTAACGCCCTTCTGCTCCAAAAACTCTTGGACTAATAGGTTTCTTTTCTTTTCGAGTTTTTGAATTTCGACTACGAATAAACTTTCTCGATTGACCATATTCTGAAGATCATTAGTGTCACCCTTAATAAGGATGTGTTGTTTCTCTCTAACCAAATCCAATAAGCGTTTATGGACATCGACAAGAGTTTCCATTGTGTGCTTTAACATTTTTAGATATTCCATTTTCTCAGCTCCTAAATGGAGTTATTCTTCCAAAATTCAATTAGTTTATCGGCAATTTTACTGCTATCAACGTGATAGTTCCCGTTGGAAATCTGTTTTTTCAATTCTTCAATTCGGTTTGGCCGCTGTGCTTGCTCTGATTTCATCGCTTGAGAAATTTCTCTCCCTAGTGAAGATATTTTCACTTCTGATGAAGAGTTTGATTTTTTTATATTATTTTCTATGTTAGAACGATTCTTTTGATTTTGATAGGAATAAAAACCATATTTCGTATCATTTATTCGCATGAGCCTTGACCTCCTATTCCTCTAATATATATAATCGGCCGTACTAAAAAATAGTTTAGCAAAATTAATAATAAATTAGTAAATTATTAAAAACTAACGCGGAGTCATCTAATAATTAATTCCTTAAAAATTATTAAAACAATTTTTGTATCAAAAAAAATGAGAAACAGCGGAAAGTAGTTTTCATCGCCTCCCACTGCTGTTTGACTTTAATTTTTATTCTCTTTAATTACAATTTATAATTCACATTTAATCCGACAAAATCGATTTGAAGATCTTGCATTTGGCGAAGGTATACATTCGTCTTTCCCGGAGTATAGTTGTGTATTGGCTTATGCGGCGTAAATTCAATCTCAGTCCCCCCCTGTTCCCAGTTAATAGACAACTCACTTGGGGTATAATGAATTTTCACTGAGCCGTAACTCGGGATGAAAGCGACGTTGAAATCGGCCGGTTCAGGGTTACCTTTTTCTGCGGCAATTGACGCAATTGCATCGTTCTTATGTTCAATTCTCGCTAATTGATCTCCCTCTTGAGAAATTTGAGCAATCGCCTCTAACCCTTCTTGTTTGGAAAATTCAGCCATGTCAGCACTTAACACACTAATCTTTTTAAGATTCAACTCATTCCAAGCCTGTTCTTGATCTATTTCAAATTGTGATGGTTTACGTTCAATATTCATCTTTGACGGATACTGTTTAATTGATAGATCGGCAGGAATCTGTTGGATTTCCTGCACAGGCTCAACTGTACGTAGTCCAATTTGGGCATAGGTTTGATGCATTCGTATTTGAGGTAGTTGCATTACTTCAACTCCTTAAATTGTTGTTGCTGAATATTATTATATAAAAATGGTATCAAAATTGATGTCAAGTTGCGACAATTTTATTTAAAAAGAAGGCTTTGTTAAACTTGCCAGTTGATTTGCGCTCCAGGCGCTTCGCTTTCCCCGGGCGGTTCGGGGAGCTCGTCTAGCTGCAGCGCCTAGCCCCTCGAGGTCGCTTCGGTCCTGCCGCTGAAGTCAAAGAACGACTTCAACGTCAGGCCCTCCAGCACTTGTCGGGGCTGGACAAGGCGCTTCCGCTTTTGCTTCTCCTCGTCGCTTCGCTCCTGCGGGGTCCTCCCCTGCCCCGTACTCCCGCAGGACATTGAATTACATCCTTGAAACCGCCCACGCACGAAGAAAATGCGATAGCATTTTCGAGGAGTCTCGTACCTTCCGCTCCAATCAACAATGACTTTATCACAGCCACTAAGTAAAAATTAAGTTATACTTTTCTATCAATTAATAGTCCCAAACACTTTGTCATTGCCGCATACATATCTAAGAATTTTTTGGGAGGAATTTCTTTCACGACTTCATTCGTTATATCATCAACAACCGCAACATAGTATTCTTGTAAAGCCTCATGGAACTCAAATTTTAAGTGAGTATTCGAAGCTTTTAAAAAATCGTTCATACTATTCATTATTTTTTCAGCTTTTTCTTTCTCTTGTTCCTGCATAAACTGATCTTGCTGGTTATTCGAATTTCCTCTTAAATTAAATGAATTTTTATTCATAGAAAGATCCATTGCTGGACCACTAGAACTTGATATTTTTTCAATCATACCCTCTGCCTCCTAATAAATGATTATTTATAAGTATTATCGGAAATATTGCAAAAATGATTAGAACTTTTGGAAATAAAAAGGAATTAAGCAGAAAGAGACCTTAGAATACCTAAGGTCTCTTTCGTTTTGGACAGATAGATTGTTAGAATCAAAAAACCAAACTTATCTTACCTATTTGACTATTACGGTCTTGCTTCCGACAACAAGATATCCATCTACGTATCCACGGAACTCAACCTCTACTGTTCCTGGCTTCCAAGTAAATTGATCACGATCAAACTTAAATTGACCATTTTTAGCTTGCTGCAGTAATCCGTTAGTTCCTGAATTAGCGGAAACTCCATTTAATGTTGCACTGTGTAGATCGAATTTTTTCATGTCAATGCCTTTTGGCACTGTTACTTGAACAGTAAACACACCAGTGTTAGTTTTAATAATACCTGGATTTACAACAATAGTTGCTTGAACGTATATATTTATTGTCTTTTTCACTATTGTTGTCCACCCTGCTTTATCAGTTACGGTTAACTCTACAGTGTAAGATCCTGGTTTATCAAACTTAATTGGACCTGTGATTTCCTGTCCGTTTACTGTAACCTTTTCATGAGCAATACCCGAAACAGTATCAATAGCCGAATATTCCGGCAGGTATGTTCCTAGTGCATACTCATCATCAAGATTCCAGACGACAATTGGCGCATTTTTATCAATCTTTACGTCAACGGTCTTTTTATCTTCGATGTTCCCGGCCTTATCTACACTATAGAAAGATACCTTTGTTACACCTTCTTCACTCACCTTAAAGCTTGTTCCTTCCTTATAATCAGAACCATTAATGGAATAGTAGGTTTTATCAACGCCACTACCATTGTCTGTTGGCGATAAAAGGACAGTTACATCTTCTTTATACCAAGAATTTTTAACATTAGAAGTCGTAATTGGTGCGGTTTTGTCGATATTCACTTCAACTGTGTTAGCGTCTTCGATGTTACCTGCCTTATCTACACTATAGAAAGATACCTTCGTTACGCCTTCTTCACTAACCTTAAAGCTTGTTCCTTCTTTATATTCAGAACCATTAATGGAATAGTAGGTTTTATCAACGCCACTCTCATTGTCTGTTGGCGATAAAAGGACAGTTCCATCTTCATTTGTTATTTTAGAGGTCGTAATTGGCGCGGTCTTGTCGATATTTACTTCAACAGTATTAACTTCTTCGATGTTACCCGCTTTATCTATACTATAGAATGAGACTTTCGTTACACCTTCCTCGCTCACAGAAAAGCTTGTTCCTTCCACAAAATCAGAACCATTAATAGAATAGTAGGTTTTATCAACGCCACTCTCATTGTCTGTTGGCGATAAAAGGACAGCTACGTCTTCTTTATACCAAGAATTTTTCACATTAGAAGTCGTAATTGGTGCGGTCTTGTCGATGTTCACTTCAACTGTGTTAACGTCTTCGATGTTACCTGCCTTATCTATACTATAGAAGGAGACCTTCGTTACGCCTTTTTCACTCACACTAAAGCTTGTACCTTCCTTAAAATCAGAACCATTAATGGAATAGTAGGTTTTATCAACGCCACTTCCATTGTCTGTTGGCGATAAAAGGACAGGTACGTCTTCATTATACAAAGAACTTGTAATATTAGAGGTCGTAATTGGCGCGGTCTTGTCGATATTTACTTCAACAGTGTTAACTTCTTCGATGTTACCCGCTTTGTCTATACTATAGAATGAGACTTTCGTTACACCTTCCTCGCTCACAGAAAAGCTTGTTCCTTCTACAAAATCAGAACCATTAATAGAATAGTAGGTTTTATCAACGCCACTTCCATTGTCTATTGGCGATAAAAGGACATTTACGTCTTCTTTATACCAAGAATTTTTAACATTAGAAGTTGTAATTGGTGCGGTCTTGTCGATTTTCACTTCAACTGTGTTAACGTCTTCGATATTACCTGCTTTATCTATACTATTGAAGGATACCTTCGTTACGCCTTCATTACTCACCCTAAAGCTTGTTCCTTCCACAAGATTATAACCATTAATAGAATAGTAGGTTTTATCAACGCCACTTCCACTGTCTGTTGCCGATAAAAGGACAGGTACGTCTTCTTTATACCAAGAAGTTTTTACATTAGAAGTCGTAATTGGTGCGGTCTTGTCGATATTCACTTCAACGGTGTTAACGTCTTCGATGTTACCTGCCTTATCTACACTATAGAAAGATACCTTCGTTACGCCATCTTCACTCACCTTAAAGCTTGTTCCTTCCTTATAATCAGAACCATTAATAGAATAGTAGGTTTTATCTACGCCACTCATATTGTCTGTTGGTGATAAAAGGACGGTTCCGTCTTTATCTGTTAAATTAGATGTAGTAATTGGCGCGGTCTTGTCGATATTTACTTCAACTGTATTAACTTCTTCGATGTTACCTGCCTTATCTACACTATAGAAAGATACCTTCGTTACACCTTCCTCGCTCACAGAAAAGCTTGTTCCTTCCACAAAATCCGAACCATTAATAGAATAGTAGGTTTTATCAACCCCACTCTCATTGTCTGATGCCGATAAAAGGACAGCTACGTCTTCTTTGTACCAAGAATTTTTAACATTAGAATTCGTAATTGGTGCGGTGCTGTCGATGTTCACATCAACGGTGTTAACGTCTTCGATGTTACCTGCTTTATCTATACTATAGAAGGAGACCTTCGTTACGCCTTCTTCACTCACTCTAAAGCTTGTTCCTTCCTTAAAATCAGAACCATTAATAGAATAGTAGGTTTTATCAACGCCACTTCCATCGTCTGATGGAGATAAAAGAACAACGTCTTCTTTATACAAAGAATCTGTTATATTAGAGGTCGTAATTGGCGCGGTCTTGTCGATATTTACTTCAACAGTGTTAACTTCTTCGATGTTACCTGCCTTATCTACACTATAGAAAGATACCTTCGTTACGCCTTCCTCGGTGACAGAAAAACTTGTTCCTTCCACAAAATCCGAACCATTAATAGAATAGTAGGTTTTATCAACGCCACTTCCATTGTCTGATGGAGATAAAAGGACAGTTACGTTGTCTTTATACCAAGAATTTGTAACATTAGAAGTAGTAACTGGTGCGGTCTTGTCGATTTTCACTTCAACTGTGTTAACGTCTTCGATATTACCTGCTTTATCTATACTATTGAAGGAGACCTTCGTTACGCCTTCATTACTCACTCTAAAGCTTGTTCCTTCCACAAGATCATAACCATTAATAGTATAGAAGGTTTTATCAATACCACTTCCATGGTCAGATGGAGATAAAAGGACAGCTACGTCTTCTTTATACCAAGAATTGGTTATATTAGAGGTCGTAATTGGTTTGATATTGTCGATATTCAAATCAACGGTCTTAACTTCTTCGATGTTACCCGCTTTATCTATGCTATAGAAGGATACTTTCGTTACTCCTTCTTCATTCACCTTAAAGCCTGTTCCTTCTACAAAATCAGAACCGTTTATAGAATAGAAAGTTTTTGCAACGCCACTCACATTGTCTGATGAAGATAAAGTGAAAAAATCTTCCTTAAACCAAGAATTTGTTGCATTCGAGGTTGTATTTGGCGCAGTCTTGTCGATTTTTACTTCTACTGTCTTCGTTTCTTCAATGTTTCCTGCATTATCAACGCTGTAAAAGGAAACTTTGTGCTTCCCTTCATCCTGGATTGTAAAGGTAGTACCTTCTTTAAATGTTGATTCATTAATAGAATAGAAGGTTTTAGCCACTCCGCTTTGGTTATCTGTAGCAGTCAGTTGAACAGTTACATCTTCTTTGTAGTAAGAGTCTGCTAGGTTTGAAATTGTAACAGGCGGAATGGTATCCTTTACAGGAGGCACCTCTATATTTGAACCAATATTCAAAGTGACTTGATTAGAAGCTTGAGATTCTCCAAAACGAGTATGATAGGAAGTGACCTCATATATATGCTTCCCTTCAGTCTGGTTGGAAAGCTTTTGTTGAAGACTTGTTGTTGTTGCTACCAATTTTTTTGTTCCGTTGACAATTTCATAAATATTATACCCAGTCACATTGTCTTGCTTTGTCCAATCTAAAATGATAATGGATTCATTCTCAACGGTTCCTGTTAAAACTGGGGCTTTCAATTCCGGATACTTGAGATCGTATTCTACCTTAGATGCTGTTTTGGATTCACCAAAACGGTCACTATATGCAATTACTTCAAATGTATAGTGTCCTTCCGGCATATTTAATAAAGTGTGTGCATTTACAAGCTTGGTTGTGATTAATTTACGCTCGCCATTAATAATTTGATAAACCTTATAACCAGTTGCATAATCGGAAGGATCCCATCTTAAGACTAAATCATTTCCGTTTTGAACGGTAATATTTAAATTCTTAGGTGCTTCTATAACTGGATGAGTTAAATCAAATTCAACATTTGCCACCGATGATGATTCCCCGAAACGGTCACTATAAGATGCTAATTCATACTTATAATTGCCTTCTGGCATATTAACGAATGTTGAATTCAATGCAGAAGTAGTTAATAATAACTTCCTCTCACCATTTACATTCTGATATAATTTATACTTATCTGCATATTCTACTTTTGCCCATCTAAGATTGATATCATTTACATTCGATAATGTGTAAGTTAGGCTGCCAGGAGCTTGCATTTTCGGATAAACCATATCAAAGTCCAACTTAAATGGTTCTATTGATTCACCGAAGCGATCACTATATGCGGTGACTTCGTATACATGCTTGCCTTCTGTAACATTTGAAATAATATGACTGTTTAATCTTGTCGTTGTAAGCAATTTCTTTGTTCCGTCAATTAGTTCATAGACTTTATAATTACTAGCATAATTTACTCTTTGCCAGTTAAAAATCAAATCATTCCCATTCTGGACGGTATACGTTACGAGTGGTGATGTCATGATAGGAAAATTGACATCTACTTCAATCCTTAATCCGACTTTCGACTCTCCAAATCGGCTATTATTGGATGTTACTTCATAAACATATTTTCCTTCCGGATGATTTTGGAATGTATAATTTACAGCTGTTGTGGTTGTAACTAGCTTTCTCGTACCATCGATCACTTGATAAATTTTATAATCCGTCGCATAAGCTGCCTTATTCCAGCTTAATGTCAAATCATTCCCGTTAAGGATGGTCGATGAAATGCTTGTTGGGCTTTGCATCTCAGGGTATGAAACTTCAACTGTTACGCTATTTGAAAGTGGAGTTTCATCAAGATTTCTTACGGCAGAAACAGCAAAAGTACTACTCCCCTCCTGTACACCAAAGATAGTGGTCTCTGTGAATTCATAAGTTACCTGTTTAACTAGTTCTTGCTTGCCTGCTTCTAGTTTGTAAACACGGTACGCACTAGCTCCAGAAACTTTATCCCAGCTTAATGTAATATTACCAGGATAGTTTTGGCTCGCTTTTAAATTAGTTGGGGTAAGCAACTCAAAAGCAAACGCATTTATTAATGGGAATACTAATTGAAAACATAATAGTACAGTAGCAAAAATGGAAAACTTCTTTACCATAACGTTTACTCCTTTTTCAAGTGAAAAAGGCAACGAAAGTTCCAATAACATGTTTTTGTGGTATCCGGCTGCCATCCAGCTTGTCATGTTGGTACAGGCCCTCGGTTTTACGTCCCACAGTTTCCCATGGTTTGCCTTTTTCACAAATAGTCGTTTTATTATTAAATCATTTTACATTGGAACTCTTTTTATTAAAAATATTACTATTCTTCTAAAAAGAGAGAGATCTTACAATATTAAGATCTCTCAATTTCACCATATTAACGAAGAAGTTGTAATACACCTTGAGGCTGTTGGTTCGCTTGAGCAAGCATTGCTTGAGCAGCTTGAGCAAGAATTGAGTTTTTCGTTTGTTCCATCATTTCTTTTGCCATATCTACATCACGAATACGAGACTCAGCAGCTGTTAAGTTTTCTTGAGATGTTCCTAGGTTGTTAATAGTGTGTTCTAAGCGGTTTTGGAATGCACCTAATTTGGAACGTTGTGCAGAAACATCTTCAACTGCTTTATTAATAGCAGAGATTGAAGCCTCAGCAGAAGCTGCTGAACTTACATCAATATTGTCTACATGAAGAGCTGAAGCTCTCATGTCATTAATTTCAACATTCATTGTTTGTGAAGAGTTTGCTCCAATTTGGAACGTTAATGCGTTATTTTTATATTCTTCTACAGAGGCACGAGAAGTGAAGGTTGCTTCTTTACCGATATCTTCAACGCCAATTGCACCTAAAGTTAATGAATAGCTACCATTAGCTGTTTGAATTGTTTGTGCTCCACCTGTATCAGCAATACCTGTAATTGTTTTTGTTTCACCGCTTTGAGTAGTCCATTCTAAGCTGAATGTACCTCCAGTAGCATCGTAATCTGTAATTTTTACATTAATTGTTTCATTTGCTTCAGTACCAGCCGTTCCTGCTACAGATGCGTTAGTAGCAGTTATTGCACTGAATAATGCTTCGTCACCTTGGTTGTCAAATTTAACGTTGCCTAACAGCTCGGTTACACCACTTTTTGAACCATCAATCAGTTTCTTTGTGTTAAATTCAGTTGTATTACCAATGCGGTCGATTTCGCCAATAAGTTGATCCATTTCTTTTTGCAATTCTTTACGATCAGCATCAGTGTTAGAATCATTTGATGATTGAACCGCTAATTCACGCATACGTTGAAGAATTGTATGTGATTCATTTAATGCACCTTCAGCTGTTTGAATTAATGAGATGCCATCTTGAGCGTTCTTTGAACCCATTTCAAGACCGCGAATTTGGCCTCGCATTTTTTCAGAGATTGCTAATCCAGCTGCATCATCACCGGCACGATTAATACGAAGACCTGATGATAATTTTTCCATTGATTTACCTTGACCAGCTGTTGCACCTGTTAACTGGCGGTGTGTGTTAAGTGCTGCAATGTTGTGATTAATACGCATGATTAAATTTCCTCCCTAGAATAAATATCTTTTGTAATTTTAAATCATCTATAATAAACCCTTATGGTCTACTATCAAAAAAAGTTTTAATAAAATTTTAGACATTTTGAACATTTCGATAGTTTGATTGGTATTTATCTTGTACAATTCTACTTTTTAGAATTCTTATACCGTTTATCAAAATATTTTTCGCCTGTTTTACCGAAGAATTATCTTGGTATTTATTCTTATCGGTAAATTAAATAATTCGTTTAGTTTTTTTCTACATTTTTTTAATTTCTTAAAAGAATTCGATCATATGTATTCTTATGGGACATCAAAACATATTGTGTTCTGGTTTCAACGATTTGTTTTGCAGTCCTTTTATTCGAAGAATCCTTTGTTATTTATTGTTATCGGTGGATCAAACAATTGGTTTAGTAGTTTTATCAAACTTTTTTTGTATTGGAATAGAGAACATATAAGGAATTAATGTCGATAATTTTTGTCTTAAATCAATAGAAAAAGAGTCACCCATATAGAGTGACTCTTTTGAACAATGTTGAATTACTATTGCCCAAGTTGGTTATACCAAAATGAACTCTGACTATTTAGTTGTTGCAGGGCTTTTTCCATAGCGTTAAATTTTGTCCATAAGGCTTGCTCTTGCGCATATACTCGGTTCTGAACTTTTACCATTCTTTCGTCAATGGAGGCAGCCTCTTTTCCTAATACGCTGTTAACAGAAATCGTTCCTGGTGCCCCAGCTTTTACTTTTAGTTGTGATATAATGTCGCCAATCCGATCATAAACCCTGAACGCATATCCACTATTTTTGTGTTTGTCAGCACTTGTTATAGTTGTATCATTCGGATTATCAGTCTCGAACTTGTTGGAAAACATTTTTTGGATATCAGTCAGATTAGTAGTCAACAGTGATTTTAGCTTAGACTCATCTAAAACTAATTTACCATTGTCTTTATAATCCTTGCTAGTTGTGATTCCGATTTCTGGCAGTGAGTCAAAAGATGGATTAATCCCTTCTCCTTTAATAATTTCACTCATGCTTGAACGAAGCTGTGTAAGGAATTGACGGATCGCAGGATCATTTGCGAGTAGACCACTTTTTGCTTTATCCTCCCATAACTTAATATCTGCTTCTTTCATATCTTTCTTTTGTGCCTCAGTTAAAGGTGGGAAGTTACGGTTTTTACTCTCAGAAAGTTTGTCATTTAAATCATTTATAAGCTCATTGTATTTATCAACAAATGTCTTCAATTTGTCAAAGATCTTATCTGTATCTGAAACAACATTTACAGTAGCTGGGTTATCCACAGAAACCGCTGCTTTTAATTTGATTTGAACACCATCATATGTGAACGTGTTATCGGATACAGTGATTTTTGTACCATTGATGACAACATATCCTGACTCAGCAGGCGCCCCGTTAGTAAATGTACCAGCAGAAAACTGATCAACTGGATCAATAGCGTTTGTAGCTCCGTTGGTAATCTTTAATAGTGACTGCATATCAGGGCTAGAATCGGATATCGTAATTGGTTTACCTGCGCCTGCATCAGTGGATGAAAATACTAATGAACCCCCTACATTTGCAACTTTGACATTTGTGTCTGCACTTTTCGAATTGATCTGTGCAATCGCCTGATCAAAATTACTATCTTTAGGTATGGTGATTTCAGTTCCATTAAGTTTAAACGTTAAGTCAGCGGTTGCATTAGGGTCAATTTTGTCCGTCCCTTTTCCTATTTTCGTGTCAAAACTTACCGAACTACTTGTTCCCAATGTAGCAAGTTTTGCTTCTGAAATCGTGAAGTTTAGAAGTTTAGACTCACCAGCCATTGAAACATCAAGACTTGCATTGCTTGAAGTCGCTTTTTGTGCGTTAAACGTTCCTTGCAGTCTTAAATCCTGCATTGCGTCTCTGAAACTAGCTATTTTCAAGTTGACTTCTCGATAGGCCGCAGTTTTCCATGTGTTAAGCGTTTTCGCTTGTTGCAGTTTATCTAAAGGAACTCTATTTACCTTCATCATGTCACTTACTATTTTTTCTGTATCCAAACCTGATGCTAATCCGGATACATGTGTTGTCAAATTAACCATATCGTTTTCCTCCTTTATAAAAAGCAATTTTTTTAAAAATATTTTTATTACGTATGCAAAATTATGTCCAATTCTCGGCAGGATTTTATCTTCTTTTAAGGAATCCATAGGTAAATACCCATATATCATTATTTATCGGAAGCATTTCAAAATAGTTTAAAGGAAGTGATTAGTATTATTAAGCAAAACCTATGGCTAATTAACATATTTGATGATATGTAAAAAAAGCCGCAATTACCTCGAGGATTTACGAGGAAGCGGCCTTTTCTAGTCAATCTTATTAGTGTTCAAAAATTACTTTAATATATTATTGGTAATCCCTGACATCTGATCTGCATAGGAAACCGCTCTAGAGTTTAATTGAAACCCCCGCTGAGCTGTCATCAGATTGGTCATTTCTTTTGACAAATCGACATTCGATCCTTCGAGATAACCCGTTGAGATTTGTATCTCTCCTGGGACCATCATTCTCACATAATTGGCTGCATTTCTACCATTCGCTAATGCATTGGGATCAATCGCGAATTCATTTTCACCGACATTCTGTAACACGTGAGGATTTTGAATATCCACAATACCCACTTGCTGAGCTGATTTGAATGTTGCTCCTTGACCATTTTTACTTTTCAACTGAATTTGTCCCATCGAATCGATGTTCACTTCATATTGTCCATCTAGTTCGATTGGATTACCATTCTGGTCTAACAGATAACCCCCATTGGCGTTTACTAAATGATAGCTTCCCGGTTTTTGGGGATTTGGACTAACATGGAAATTCCCATCGCGTGTATATCTCACCTCGTTAGGTCCTCCAGCTAATGCAGATGGATAACCAACTTGGAAAAATCCCTTTCCAGATATCATGAGATCAAAAGGATTGTCTGTTTGAACTGCTTGACCTTGCTCGATGTCAAGTTGTGTAAGCCCTGTCCTTGTGCCATAACCAACTCGTATTCCATTAGGTGTATGCCTTCCGATTTCTTGATTTATTAGTGGCTGATTGTTAAATTGCGATGCTAAAATCTCAGAAAAGCTTTGGTCCCTGCGTTTAAAACCGATTGTGTTCACATTGGCAACATTATTTGCTGTCGTATCAATTTTTTGCTGGTATGCTTGCAAAGCACCTGATGAGATAAATAATGACGTATTCAAAATGCTTATCTCCTATTCTTAGCGTTTTTTATCGTTTTCTAACTAGTAAAAAGACTCCCACTGATGGAAGAAGCAGATTATCCGTTTAACTTGCCGACCGAGTATAGTTGTTGTAAAGAGTTATCATAAACACTTATTACCTTTTGGTTTGCTTCATACCCCTTAATCGTCATCATCATATCTGTCATCGTTTGACCTGGATCGACATTCGACTGTTCAATGAATCCTTGATAAAGAGAAATACCCGGATTAGTTCCTCCAGCATCTTGGATAAATGGTACTGGGTTTTCAGACTGGAATACATTTCCCCCCAGACGACGAAGTTCAGCTGGATTTTGTATCACTGCCAGGCCAATCTGGCCGGCCGCCCTTGTTCTTGATGGATCATTTGGATAGGCGATTAACTGGCCATCCGGGCTAATGAACAAATCCTCTTTACGAATACTGTCAGTCATTTGGATAGGATTATGATCCGCCCCTAACACAAGATAACCTTCTGATGTCACTAGGTGACCATTTGCATCTAAATCCCACTTTCCATTCCTTGTGTAGCCAATAGTTCCATCAGGGAGCTGTACGGCAAAGAAGGCAGCCGGTTTCACGGACCGGCCATTTATCATTTGCGCTGGAATCCCCTGATCTTCAATCGCAAGGTCTAACGGATTTCCCGTTTCTACCAGTGCCCCTTGACTGAAACTAGGTATTCGTTCCTGTGTATACACACCATTATATAATTCACCTATTGTAATAGCCTGTCCAGGTAATTGGAAGGCTCCAGCACTGGTGATCTTCCCATTTTCATTAAAGTCCTGGATTCGTTGAATTAATAATTTCGGGAACGCCCGTTGAACTGCATCATCCTTTTTATATCCTGGTGTTTGTGCATTGGCCAGATTATCGGCCAATGTTTCTTGCTTTCGCTCCAGTGAAAACATCCCTGAAGCTGCTGAATATAAACCTCTTATCATGATTAATCCCCCTTCTTAGATGCTCTCTTGGACAGCCAGCTGTAAAATAAAAGCTACTTCACCGGAGCCTTTTTCAAGCTTCATAGCAATTTGATCAACGGAAAGACCTTGATTATGTAAATCAAAAATTTCCTTATAGCGGTCATGTAATAACAAATTTTGGCCACTCATCGTTTTTTCAGTTGCTTTTATAGATGCTACCAATTCATGTCTATCGATCCTCCATTGCTCGTTCTCAGCTTTTATTGTTTGTTGATATTGTCTAAGGGTGATTTTTAGCTCGGTGATTTCTTGGATCAATTGTTTTTGGTTTTCGTTCATTTTTTGATACAAATCCTTATTAGAGTCTAACTTCCGTCGGAGCGAGTCTCGAACAGCCAAATAAATCACGCCGATCAAAATGAGCCCTAGGAAGATTTCGTTTACATATGTTTGCACCTTTTCGCTCCCTCACTAGTTTACTAAAGTATTCATTGCCAGAACCGCAACAACGTTGCTTAATAGAATAGGCTCAGGGAACCCTTGATTCTTGTACATTAACAATGACAGAATAACTAATTAATAAGAACAGTATTACGAATAAAGGTTAATCAATAAGCCCTTGATTTCCCCGATTCTCTCCAAAATGGAAAGACCCGCATTTTGTTGGTTTATAACATGATCCGTTAATTCCATTAATTTATGATCGAGTACTTGGATCGTCTTAAGTGTTTTATTTCCACCATACAGATCCCAGCTTTCTGTTTGGTATAAGCCCATCCCGTTTTTCGTTACCTCACCCATAAATTGTTTGACCAAATTTTTGTATTTATGGAGTTCGTTTAACGTTGGCTTTTCGCTTAGCTGCAGACCTTGTTGATCGATGTCCTGCAACAGCTGATGGAGGTGATCCTCGGTTAGTTCTTTGGAATAGGAGTTCAAAATCTTTTGAAATGAAGCTGAATTAACTGAAGTCCGTTCAGTTGTTGAAAGTCGTTGGTCACCTATATTCATCCTAACTGTTTCTTGTATTTTCAAATGGATTCACCTCCAAAAAATTTCATCATAAAAATCTATCAAAATATATCAAAATAATGTAGCTATTATACCTTAACTTTCTACAAAAAAACATGATAAGTTACAAAATATCTTTCTTGTAGTAAAAAGCTTCTTTTGTGTGAACTGAGATAAATTTACTATCAAAACTTGAGATGGACTCTGCGTGACCCAAAAATAAATATCCATCATTGTTTAAGATTGAATGAAAACCTTTAATAACCTTTTTAATAATCTCTTCATTAAAATAGAACAAGACATTTCGGCAGAAAATAATATCAATTTGATTGTATTTTGTATATGTAGTGAAATCAGTCAAGTTAAATGGTTCAAATGAAACCATTTGTTTAATTTCATTTTTCACTTCATAGCCACTCTCAGTTTCAATAAAGTACTTTTTAAGATACTCTTTGTTTTCCGGAATTCTTCTAAATGATAAAGAATTTTTTGAATAATGACCTCTTTTAGCATGTTCCAAAACTTTTTTGTTAAGATCTGATGCCACGATTCTAACTTGATTGCCTGTTGAAAGTTCTACCTCCTTTGCCAAGATAGCAAGGGAAAAGGCCTCTTCCCCAGTAGAACAAGGGATACACCATACATTGATATATTTACCTGATTGTTTCTTTAGCAAGTTCTGAAATTCTTCTAGTTGGTTAAATTCCCTAAAAAAGTAGGTTTCATTTATGGTAATATGTTCCACAAGTTTATCCCATTCATTTGTGTCTGTTTGTAAATAGTTTATATATTCATCTAAATTAAATCCTATTTCATTAAGCCTTCTTGATACTTTCAAGTCTAAACTTGCTAGATTCATTGTAAAATCAATTCCGCAAAATCCCTTAATTTTCATCGCTAATTCCATCATTTTATGTATCACATAATCTCTTCCTTTTTCAGCAGGCATCTGATTAAACGTCTCCACAAATGAAGTGGTACCGTTCATTCCCAGAAGCTATTTACGTTAATATTATCTGTTGTATATTTTCCTAAGCATTGCTTCAATCACCTTATTCACTCATTTAATTTGGTTCTGTAGAGAACTATTACAACATTGATTTGAGAATAAGTAATTATACTTCTCATATTACCATAATTTTTCAAAATTGATTCAAATATTTTTGATAGTTTTTGTTTTTTTTATTCTTATTAATATTATCCATCAAAATAAGATATTCCTGAGATTAATCCCTTACGGCTTTTTCGGAGTACTTTAAAAAATACCCTTGCAAATTTTGCAAAGGCACCTTTTAGATATTCCTATTACTTTAGTTTTACTATTTGTGTATTTACCTCAGAAATAGCTTCAATCACTTCGGCCACTTCCTTCGTTTCAGTAATAATATTAGCATTTAGTTCTTCTGTTTGATTATGAACATTTCCAACCTCTAAGGCAATTTCTTTACCGTACTTTGCTTGGTCATTCGTTGCAATCTTCATTTGTTGAACCATTTCTTTAATACTATTGATATTACGAACAATTTCTTCAGCAGTCAGAGCTTGTTCCTTTGTGGCATTTGTCACAGAGCTTGATTGAGTGGTGACATTTTCAATTGCTTCTACGATGGTTTGACTGCTTTGTGCTTGTTCAGCCGTTGCCAAACTGATTTGTTCAACCCGGTCTTTTGTATTTTGTATACCTAGAACGATTTCTTCTGCAGAAATGGATTGTTCTTTTGTTGATTGTGTCATTTCTGTTGCTTGTTTCGTTACATTCTCAACCGCTTTTGTAAGAAATTCACTATTTTTCGTTTGATCTTCCGTTGCTTTGGCGATTAGGTTCATTTCATCATTCACTTGAGCAATACCTTCAGTTATTTTCTTGATTGCTTGATTCGTTTTTTCTGCCAATTCATTTCCAATATTTACTTTCTGTTCACCTTCTTTGATTGAAGCAACTGCAACTGCGGTTTCATTTTGTATTTCTTTGATTCTAATAGAAATTTCTTTTGTTGCCATTGCAGAACGTTCAGCTAGCTTTCTCACTTCATCTGCCACAACGGCAAAGCCTCTTCCATTTTCACCAGCACGCGCTGCCTCAATTGCGGCATTAAGAGCTAATAGATTGGTTTGATCAGCGATATCATCAATAACTTTGATAATACTACCGATTTCTTCAGAGCTTTTCCCCAAGTTCTCAATCACATCGCTTGCTTTGTTAATCACCTTTGAAATTTCTTTCATCCCATTTAATGTTTCATTCAGTGAGATCGTTCCTTCAAAGGCATCCTGTTTTACAGAATTACTAAGATCATTAACTGTGTGGGCACTATCTGCGACTCTCTTAATCGATAAGACCATTTCCTCAACCGTTTCAAAAGATTGTTCAGCCATGATAGTCAGATTCACTGCATTTTCACTGACAGCTTTAATGGACTTGCTCATTAATTCAATTGCATTTGTAATTTGTTCCACACTTATACCCGCGTTACCTACGTTATTAGCTACTTGTTCAATAGAAAACATCATTTCTTGAATAGCAGAAGATGTTTCTTCCGTAGACATATCCAAGTGCTCTGCACTCGCTGCCACTAAATTAATTGAACTACTCATTTGTTCTACTGCAGCAGAGATTTCATCCACACCTGAAGCCGTTAGATTGGTGTTTCCAGCTGTCTGTTGAATAGAGGCAACAAGTTCGCTTACAGAATCATTTGCTTTGATCATAGAGGCAGCTAATTCTTGTGCACTATGGGAGGTTTTATCTATCGATTTTTTTATTTCTGTAACAGAATTTGTGGTAGTGTCAACATTTTTTACAACTCTAATAACAGAACGACGAATAAGTCTCGTAATAAAGATTGCAATTAATACACTAAAAAGAATCGCAACCACGGAAAAGATAATAATTTGAATAATGGAACGAGTTGAGTCCTGATCGGCTTCGTTAATAATCTTATTCGTGTCCGTATGAACATCTTTAGAAACTTTATCAAGAGCTTCAATCGTCATATCCCCTTGATAGGCTAATACTCCTAAACTTCCATGTGTTGTGTAATAATCACTGCTACTAGATTTTTCAAAGAAAGATGGAATAGCATTAGCGAAATTTTCAAACTCTTTGCTGAACTCGATAAATAATTTTTTATTGTTATCTGTAACAAATTGTTTGTTCATTTTTTTTATATTTTTTCTTACATTTATGATATCTTTATTAACAGCCTTTTCTAAATTTGCTTTTTCATCTCCACTTTGTTCATAAGCGTGCTTAGTTGCATTTAGACGAATCCGAATGACCTCTTCTTTTATGTCTCCAATTAATTGAATCTCTGGTACTTGAGTTTTTCCTATGAATCGCACATCATCACTTAAAAGGTTTAATTTAGTTAATGAAACAATCGATATAGATGATAATAATAATAATATGAAAATAAAACTGCCCCAAAGTTTAATATTCATATTCATATTTATAAACCGCTTACTTAAATCTGTAAATGAAGTTTTTCGTGTCTTTTTTAGTAATACATTACTAAACCATTCCCTCAATTTACTTCTTGACTTTTTTCTCCACATTTTTATCTTCTCCTCTTTTGGATAGGCTCTTTTCGCATAGATTGTTGTTTTTAGACTATAAAGTTTGCCCGTTGATTTCCGCTCCAGGCACTTGCTTTCCGCGGGGAGGGATGGGAGCCTCCTCGGCGTTACCGCCTGCGGGGTCTCCCACTTCCCTCTTTTTCCCGCAGGAGTCAAGTGCCCTCCGCTACAATCAACTCAGATAGTTAAAGTTAAATTACAAAAAAAAGCAACGAACTTTACGAAAACAGCCTTTGATATAAAAAAAATTGTAAAAAAACTTTTCTATCAAAATATAAGTGGGGAATTAAAACGCCTTCGCAAAGCTGCGAAAGCGTTTCAAAAGTAACAGCTTTTTATTTTAGTTTTTCAATTTGTGTATTAACGTCAGTAATTGCGAAAACTACCTCATCAACTTCTTTAGTTTGAGTTACTATGCTATCGTTCAACGTTTCAGTTTGTTTCTGAACATTGCCAATTTCTAAAGCTATTTCTTCACCATATCTTGCTTGGTCACTTGTAGCTATCGCCATTTGATTGACCAATTCTTTAATATGGGTGATGCTGCTGACGATTTCTTCGGCAGTAAGGGCCTGTTCTTTAGTAGCGTTTGTCACGGAGCTAGATTGGTTTGTGACATTTTCTATTGCTTCAACTATTGCACGACCGCCCTTCGCTTGTTCCGCTGTAGCAATACTTATTTGTCTAACTTGGTTTTTTGTATTGTTTATACCTGTGACGATTTCTTCAGCAGTGATGAATTGTTCTTTTGTAGAATAAGTCATTTCTGTTGCTTGCTTCGTAAAATTCTCCACTGCTTTTGTAATAAATTCACTATTCTTCGTTTGTTCTTCCGTGGCTTTTGCAATTTGGTCCATTTCCTCTGTTACTTGGACAATTCCTTCTGATATTTTCTTTATTGCTTGATTTGTTTTTTCCGCCAATTGATTTCCAATGTTGACTTTATCAGCACCTTCATTGATGGAGGTGACAGCAACAGTTGTTTCATTTTGAATTCCCTTGATGAGGCTGGCAATTTCTTTTGTTGCCTTTGCAGACCGTTCAGCTAACTTACGTACTTCTTCGGCAACAACCGCAAATCCTTTTCCATGTTCTCCAGCACGAGCTGCTTCAATCGCAGCATTAAGTGCCAATAGATTCGTTTGTTCGGCGATATCATCAATAACTTCGATAATGCTTCCGATTTCTTCAGAGCTTTTACCTAAATTCTCCATTACGTGAATTGTCTGGTTAATCACGTGAGAAATTTCTTTCATCCCATCCAAAGTTTCATTCAGAGAGTCTGTTCCTTCTAGGGCATCATTTTTTACAGAGTTGCTAAGTTGGTTAACGGTTTGTGCACTGTCGGCAACTTTCTTAATTGAAACAACCATTTCCTCCACCGTTTCAGAGGTTTGTTCAGCAGTTTGGTTCAAATTAACTGCATTCTTGCTTACCCCTTCAATAGACTTGCTCATTAATTCAATAGCTGATGCTATTTGTTCTACACTTGCCCCTGCATTACCAGCGTTCCCAGCCACTTGTTCGACAGAAACCATCATTTCTTGAATAGCAGAAGATGTTTCCTCCGCTGAGGCGGCTAATTGATCTGAACTATTAGCCACCAAACTAATCGAGGCGCTCATTTGTTCCACCGCAGCGGAGATTTCATCCACACCGGAAGCCGTTACATTCGTGTTCCCTGATACTTGTTGAATGGAAGTAACAAGCTCGCTTACAGAATCGTTAGTTTTGTTCATCGATGCATCTAATACTTGTGCACTGATCGCTGTTTGATCAATCGATTTTTTTATTTCAGAAATAGAGTTTGTTGTACTATCGACATTATTGACAACACCAATAACAGAACGGCGAATGATTCTAGTCATAAAGAAGGAAATGAAAACACTAAATAGCACTGCAACACCAGAAACAATTAGAATTTGATATAAGGAAATAACTGCATGTTGGCGAGAATCTTTTATGCTAGTATTGTTAGCCTTGTCGATTCCTGCTTCTACTTTATAAAGAGAAGAGTTTGCTTTTTCCCCAAAAATTGTCATTTTGGCCATCTGTGGTTTAATGATTTCATAATTATTGGTTCTTGAATCTTTAAAGTAAGTTGGAGTAGTGGCGAGCCAGGCTTCAAAGTTTTTGCTGAACTCTGCTAAATCTTTTTTAGTTTGACCATTAGCAAGTGTTTTATCTAGTTTTTTAATATTCTTTCTTATTTTTGCGACTTCAGAATCCATAGCTTGTTCAATTTTTACTTTATCTTCTTCATCCGGCAAATACACATGCTTGACTACATAGAGGCGCGTACGAGTTTGCTCATCTTTTAAGTCTCCTAATATTTTATACTTAGAAACTTGTTTATCCCCCATTACATATAATTGGTCACCTAAAGAGTAAATGTTTTTAAAAGCAACAAAAGCAAGTGTTGTTAACAATAATATAATGATGAAATAACTACCCCATAGTTTCATATTCATTGATAATTTTCTTGATGCTTTTTTTGATGGTTTATTTAATGCTTTGTTTGATTCTTTCCTAAACATTCTTAACCTTTCCCTTCTAGTTCTAAAAACATATAATAATCTATAACTCATTCTTAATTTCTTTTAATTCATCTAAGTTTGTTGTATCTTTAAGTAATTCTTCGATGTCTAACAGGATTAACAAACGGTCGCTTTGTTTAGATATCCCCAATAGGTAAGCAACATCTTTTTCCTCAATAAGGTTTGATTGTTGGATTGTATCCTGAGAAATATCTAACACATCCGTAGCGGCATCTACCACAAGTCCGATTGCATTATCAGATGTGTGAACAACAATTATTCTCATATTATCGGTTGGTTTAAGTGATTCACCTGTTAGCGCCGTTCGTACGTCCACAACGGGTGTCACAACTTCCCGTATGGTAGTAACACCTAATACATGAGGCGGCCGATTTGGATAAGGAGTGATAGTCTGCATTCGCTCAATGGAAACCACTTGTTTTATATTTATTCCATATTCTTCATCGCCTACTTTAAAAATGAGTGCCTTAAAATCCTCTAACTTGAATTGCCCCTTCATACGATCCCCCTTTTCTTTAATAAAAAATGAGCAGCTAACATCAACCTGCATACTTTGTTTAGTCAGTTGTTACTTTCATCAACTCTGCTATTTTTAACAGAATGATTAACCGCCCCTCGATTTTAGCAATACCTCCAAAATAGTCGGAATCCAAATCACTAGAGGAAATAGCTTCGATATCATCAGTGTTTACATCAATAACATCGGTTGTTTGATCAACAATTAAACCTAATTCGATATCTTCAAATTTTGTGATTATTACCCGAGTATTTGCAGTATGTTCTGCGTGTCCAAGGTTTAGCTTGCTTCTAAGGTCAATAATTGGAATGACATTTCCACGAAGATTTATTACACCTTTTACGAACATTGGAGCATTTGGAACCCTTGTAATATGCTCGATTCGTTCGATGGACTGGACATGATTAATGTCCACTCCATACTCTTCTTCTGCCAATATAAAAGAAACTATTTTTACCATTGTCATTTTAGAAGGACCTCTCCTTTCTATTTAATAAATTGATTGGAATCTATTATTAAAGCTACTTCCCCATTCCCAAGAATGGTCGCACCTGATATAGCAAATAGATTGGATAATAAGCCTCCTAGAGATTTTAATACAACCTCTTGTTGGCCCAATACTGAATCAACCACTAACCCTACTGTCTTATTTCCTTTTCGAACAATAACAATATAATGGTGTTGTTCTTTGAATGCTGTTTCGATAGGTGGTACATGGAAAACATCGTTTAAATAAATTAACGGTACGACTTGGCCGCGGAATTGGAATACTTTTTGTCCATGAAGCGTTTTTATTTCATCAAATGTTATCGTCGTTATTTCCACTATAGAAGTAAACGGAATCGCGTATGTTTCTTCATCCACATTCACTAACATTGAATTAATGATAGATAACGTTAACGGCAATTGAATGTGGAATATAGACCCTTGTCCTGGTGTCGAATCAATGCTTATTACACCACCCAAAGATTCAATTTTCGTTTTTACTACATCAAGACCCACACCACGTCCTGAAATATCTGATATTTTATCAGCTGTGCTAAATCCAGATGAGAAGATCAAAGAATAAATTTGTTGATCCGTAAGAGATTTAGCTTCCTCTATCGATACAACTCCCCGTTCAATCGCTTTATTCAGTACTTTTTCACGGTTAATGCCCTTCCCATCATCAACAACTTCGATAAACACATGGTTTCCACTATGGTATGCTTTCAATAAAATTTTTCCTTCTTCTGGCTTATTGTTGGCTAATCTTTCCTCAGTAGATTCAAGTCCATGATCTAAGGCATTTCTTAGTAAATGGACTAAAGGATCTCCAATCTCATCAATGACCGTACGATCTAATTCTGTTTCGGCACCCTCCACAACTAATTGAACTTTCTTATTTAACTCTTTTGCTAAGTCCCGTACCATCCGCGGAAATCGATTAAATACTTGTTCTACTGGAACCATGCGCATATTCAAAATTAAATCTTGCAGATCTGTCGAAATACGAGTCATATGTTCTACCGTCTCCGTAAGTTCAGAAAGCCCCGACTTCCGGGCAATTTGTTCAAGCCTTCCACGGTCAATAATCAATTCACTAAATAGATTCATTAAGTGATCCAGTTTTTCAATATCTACACGAATAGATTTTGAACGTTGTTTTTTCTTGTTTTCCCCATTGTTTTCTTTCTCTGGGAGTTGGTTTCCTGGAGCTATATTTTCATAGTTTGTGACAGACGGGTTTTCCTCTACAATTTCTTGACTTAATCCTTCAGTTACAATAACTTCTTTTACTTCTGAAACATTGGTCAGTCTTGTTTGTATTTCTTGCATGGCACACTGTGACAACAGTAAAAGGCTAAATGAATGTTCAAACTTTTCTTCTTCTATTTCTTCTACTGGTGGATTGGTCTGGATAATCTCTCCAAGTTCTTCCGCCACTTGAAAAACCATATAGGCACGAACCGATTTCATCACACATCTTTCATCTAGTGTTAATGTGATTTGATAGACGTTATTGCCCATCATTTTCGCTTCGTTAATTATGGAATTTTGATACTCATCAATAACCAAGTCCGCTGCAACTGCCAACTCATGAGAGGCATCAAAAAGGTCAGCTTGATATGTATGGGATGGATCTTGTATCTTTGCAAGTTGGGATACGATTTCTGTTACATTTTCTTTTCCATCGCCCCCTTGCTCGATGCTATTTACCATTTTTTCGATAAAATCAACGCACTTAAATATGACATCCATTATTTCAGATGTTATACTCAACTGGGAATTTCGAAGAAGATCCAAGACGTTTTCCATTTCATGAGTCAACGATGCCAGGTCTTCAAAGCCCATCGTACCAGCCATCCCTTTAAGCGTATGGGCTGATCGAAAGATTTCGTTTATAATAGCAATGTTTTCTGGTTCCAGCTCTAGTTTTAACAATTCGTCATTTATTGCTTGTAAATGATCTTTTGATTCTTCGATAAACATTTCTAAATAATTATTTAAATCCATTTCAAACTCCCCTTACAAAATAGCATACAAAAGTAGTATCCACTGACATTGGAGTAATTACATATTAAGAAGTCATATTTATACCTCATATTACCATATTTTTTGATTTAACAATCGAATATTTTTGATTATTTTTTAAAACTTTGATGTTTTTATCACGATTTTTTAAACATTTATATTCTTTTTGATAAAAAACACTCTTTCTATCAAAAAACAGCTATAAGAGAAATAATAAAACGCCTTCGCAAATCCTGCGAAAGCGTCTTATTATTTTAGTCAATTATTTTAACTTTATTACCTGCGTATTTACATCATTGATAGCTTGTATCACCTCTTCCACCTCTTTGGTTTCAGATTCAATGCTAGCATTTAATTCCTCTGTCTGTTTCTGAACATTTCCAATCTCGATTGCGATTTCTTGACCGTATCGGGATTGATCATTTGTAGCAATCATCATTTCTTGAATCATTTCTTTTATTCTGCCGATATTGTGGACAATTTCTTCAGCAGTAAGGGCCTGTTCTTTGGTTGCGTTTGTCACAGAACTTGATTGTGTAGTAACATTTGCAATAGCCGAAACGATCGCTTGACTTCCTTGTGCTTGTTCTGCTGTAGCTAAACTGATTTGTTGAACTTGTTCTTTTGTATTATTAATCCCTAAAACGATTTCTTCAGCCCTAATTGTTTGTTCTTTTGTTGATTCTGTCATTTCTGTTGCTTGTTTTGTCACGTTCTCAACCGCTTTTGTAATTAATTCACTATTCTTCGTTTGTTCTTCTGTTGCTTTAGCAATTTGGTTCATTTCCTCTGTCACATGGGTTATTCCTTTAGCAATCTTTTTGATTGCTTGGTTTGTTTTTTCCGCTAATTGATTTCCAACAATTACTTTTTGCTCGCCTTCTTTTATAGATGTGATGACAACTGCGGTTTCATTTTGAATATCTTTGATTCGGATAGCAATTTCATTTGTTGCTTTTACAGACCGTTCAGCTAGTTTCCGCACTTCATCGGCAACAACCGCAAAACCTTTTCCATATTCTCCTGCACGTGCTGCTTCAATCGCGGCATTGAGTGCTAATAAATTGGTTTGATCAGCGATATCATCAATAACTTCGATAATGCTACCAATTTCTTTAGAACTTTTCCCTAAGCTCTCAATTACATTGCTAGCTTGGTTAATCACCTGAGAAATTTCTTTCATTCCATTCAATGTTTCATTCAGTGAGCTTGTCCCTTCTAGTGCATCATTTTTAACAGAATTGCTAAGTTCGTTAACCGTTTGTGCACTATCTGCTACTTTCTTGATCGATACGACCATTTCCTCAACTGTTTCATAAGAAAGTTCAGCCGTAGCAGTTAAACTAAGGGCATTTTCGCTTACTCCTTTAATGGATTCGCTCATTAACTCGATTGATTTCGTGATTTGCTCCACACCAGTTCCTGCGTTTCCAATGTTAAGGGCTACTTGTTCAATATTTACTATCATTTCTTGAATAGCTGCAGAAGTTTCATCCGCAGAAGCATCCAGGTGATCTGCACTAGCTGCAACCAAATTAATAGAAGCACTCATTTGTTCCACTGCAGCAGATATTTCATCCACACCTGAAGCGGTTACATTTGTGTTCCCAGCTACCTGTTGAATAGAGGCAACAAGTTCATTAACAGAATCATTTGCTTTGTTCATCGAGGTATCTAATTCATTCGCGCTAATAGCGGTTTTATCAATCGATTTTTTAATTTCTGTAACTGATTTAGTAGTGGAATCTACATTATTTACAACCCGAATTACTGCTCGACGAATGAGTTTAGTCATGAAAAAGGAAATTAAAATGCTGAACAACATTGCCACAATCGAAAAGACAATAATTTGATAGGAAGAACTAGACGCTTTTTCTTTTGATTCTGCAAGAATATCCTTGTTATCTTGTTTAATATCTTTAGCCAGTTGATTTAAAGAGACAATGGTTTTTCCTTCAAAAGCTGCCAATACCAACAATTGTGAGTGTGCTGATTCATAATCATTACTTCTGGATTGTTCTAAGAAAGATGGGATATAGGCAACTAACTTTTCAAAGTTTGTACTGAACTCTGTTAATTTTTGTTTATTTTTTTCATGAATGATTAGTTTATCCATCTCTTTTATATTTTTTCTTACTTTTTCGATGTCCACATTTATAAACTGCTCTAAGTTAGCTTTATCTTGATCATTTTGTTCATACGCATGCTTCGATGCATATAATCGAATAGAGGTTACCTCCTCTTTTAAATTTCCGATTAATTCAATCTTTGGCACTTGTGTATTTCCTAAATAAAGCATTTGATTATTTAAATGGTTAATATTATTGTATGAAACATAGGTTATTGTTCCTAAAAATAAAAGGATGGTGATATAACTACCCCATTGTTTCACATTCATTGACAACTTATTATACAATTTACTAAATCTCTTACTTCTTAATACTTTCCATGAAATTTTACGAAACATTATTTACTCTCTCCCCCATTTAGAATCAATAGCTTTTTAAATTATCTAAATATACATTATCTTAGCATATTTTTTGACTTTTTATCCAAAATTTTTTGATAGTTTTTATTTTTATATATTTTCCACAAACAAAAAGTCGAGTTTTTGATTACTATCCCCCATGTTTGATGTAAAAATATATTGAAAATGGTAATAGGAAAAAACGCCTCCAATTTCTGCGGAGGCGTTTTTTCTATTACCAATTATTTTAGTCTGACAATTTGTGTATTTACGTTATTAATTGCAGATACTACTTCGTCTACTTCATTCGTTTGCGTTTCAATACTATTATTTAACTCTTCAGTTTGTTTCTGAACATTTCCCACCTCTAACGCAATTTCTTCACCATATCTTGCTTGATCACTTGTCGCAATCATCATTTGTCGTACCATTTCTTTAATATTACCAATATTATTGACAATTTCTTCAGCAGTTAGTGACTGTTCTCTAGTTGCGTTTGTCACAGAACTTGCTTGGGTTGTGACATTTTCTACTGCTTCAACTATTGCACGACCGCCTTTGGCTTGTTCCGCTGTAGCCATACTGATTTGTTGAACTTGGTTTTTTGTATTGTTTATGCCAATGACGATTTCATCAGCAGTGATGGATTGTTCTTTTGTAGAATACGTCATTTCAGTTGCCTGCTTTGTTACATTTTCAACTACTTTTGTGATAAATTCGCTATTCTTCCTTTGTTCTTCTGTTGCGTGGGCAATTTGGTTCATTTCCTCGGTTACTTTAGCAATGCCTATAGAAATTTTATTAATAGCTTGATTCGTTTGTTCGGCTAATTGATTTCCTACACTTACTTTTTGGGCACCATCTTTGATTGAATTAAGTGCTATAGCCGTTTCATTTTGAATCCCTTTAATGAGGACTGCAATTTCTTTTGTTGCCTTTGCAGATCTTTCAGCTAGTTTTCTTACTTCATCGGCTACAACGGCAAAGCCTTTACCATGTTCTCCTGCACGTGCAGCCTCGATTGCGGCATTGAGTGCTAATAGATTCGTTTGTTCAGCGATATCATCAATAACTTCAATTATGCTGCCGATTTCTTCAGAACTATTTCCTAAATTTTTCATTACATCCGTTGTTTGATTAATCACGTGAGAAATCTCTTTCATACCATTCAATGTTTCATTCAGAGAGACTGTTCCTTCTAGTGCATCATTCTTAACAGAGTTGCTAAGTTGGTTAACGGTTTGTGCACTGTCGGCAACTTTCATAATTGAAACAACCATTTCCTCCACCGTTTCGGAGGATTGTTCAGCAGTTTGATGCAAATTAATTGCATTTTTGCTAACCCCGTTAATAGACTGACTAATTAATTCAATCGCCAAAGTGATTTGTTCTACACTAGCTTCCACATTTTCAGCATTCCCTGCCACTTGTTCAATTGATGCCATCATTTCTTGTATAGCTGCAGATGTTTCTTCAGCAGACGTATCTAAGTAACCTGCACTTTCTGCAACTATATTAATCGAAGCACTCATTTGTTCTACAGCTGCAGAGATTTCATCCACATCAGTTGCCGTTCCATTTGTGGTCACTGCTACCTGTTGGATTGAAGCAACAAGTTCGCTAACTGAAACGTTTGCTTTATTCATCGAACCTTCCAATTCTTGTGCACCGATTGCTGTTTTATCAATCGAATTTTTTATCTCGGTAACAGATTTTGTTGTGGTTTCGACATTTTTCGCTACTCCTGCCACAGAGCGTGAGATTAATCTTGTAATTAAGTAAATAATTACTCCGCTCAATAGCACAGCAAGAATTGATACTATTAATATCATTGTTTTACTTGTTCCTATTTGTTTGTAAGTCTCTCCAGTCGTCTTTTTCTCGTTTTTTTCTATATCGGATTGTAAAGTGGCTAATTCTACAACAGCTTTTTCACCGATTGGCCCCATGGTAATAAATACATCTGCAAATCCTTTCAAGTCCAGCTCTCTGGATTTTGTTAATGCTAAAGGAATTAATTTTTGATATTCGTTGAATTGCTTTTCGAATTCATCTAGGTTTTGTTTGTTTGAATCTGTTTTTAACAAAGGACGTAAAGTAACTATATTTTCTTTTACTTGTTTAATAGATTCATTTAAAAATTCTTCTGAACTATCTTTTTTAGCTTGATCCACTTCCGTTGCATGTTTAGCAACGAATAATCTTACTCTAGTCATATTCTCAGAAAGTTTTCCTATTGTTTTAATCTTAACAATTTCTTTATCTGATATTTGGTGTAGATTTATGGACAATTTACTTAAGTTTGAATAAGAAATTAAACTAATCACAAAAAGTAAAACTAAGATAGCAGTAAAACTTGACCGTACTTTTGCATTCATTGAAAGTTTTTTTAACATCTCGAATCTCCTAGTTGTTTATTTAGATAAAACAGATAGTCATCTATATTTTCTTAGTTCCATAACACAATTTCTCAACCACTATTTCTGAAATGAACCCTTTTGTTTAATTTCTTGCTTACGATAAATCTTCAAAACTTTTTTTAAGTACAATCTTAAACAACGCCTTCACAAACTATATGAAGGCGGTTCATCACATAGGCAGATTATTTTAGTTTTTCAATTTGCGTATTTACTTCAGTAACAGCAATTACTACTTCCTCCACCTCTTTGGTTTGAGTTTCAATACTAGTATTTAACTCTTCTGTTTGTATACGAACATTCCCTACTTCCAAGATGATTTCTTGCCCATATGTTGCTTGCTCATTTGATGCAATGGTCATTTGATTGACCAATTCCTTTATGCTGTTGATATTGCGAACAATTTCTTCCGCAGTAAGTGATTGTTCGTTAGTTGCGTTAGTTACAGAGTTAGATTGGTTTGTAACATTTTCAATTGCTTCTACGATTGCTTGACTTCCTTTTGCTTGTTCAGCCATTGCCAAACTAATTTGTTGAACCTGATCTTTTGTTTCAATAATACCACTGACTATTTCTTCAGCATTTGTAGATTGTTCTTTGGTGGAATAAGTCATTTCCGTTGCTTGATTCGTCACATTCTCGACAGCTTTAGTGATGAATTCGCTGTTCTTGGTTTGTTCTTCTGTTGCTTTGGCAATTTGGTTCATTTCTTCTGTCACCTGGGCGATACCTTCAGAAATTTTTATAATCGCTTGATTCGTTTTATCCGCCAACTCATTGCCAATTTTTACTTTATCGGCCCCCTCATTAATTGCGGAAACGGCAATCACAGTTTCATTTTGAATACCTTTAATAAGGGTGGCAATTTCTTTTGTAGCATTTGCGGAGCGCTCAGCTAGCTTACGTACCTCTTCGGCAACAACTGCAAACCCTTTGCCATGCTCTCCTGCACGTGCAGCCTCAATGGCAGCATTAAGGGCTAATAGATTGGTTTGATCCGCGATATCGTCGATGACTTCAATTATGCTGCCAATTTCCTCAGAGCTTTTTCCCAAATTCTCTATAACATCACTTGCTTGGGTAATCACTTGAGAAATTTCCTCCATCCCATTCAATGTTTCATTCAAAGAAATCGTTCCTTCAAGGGCATCATGCTTCACGGAGTGGCTTAGTTGGTTGATTGTTTGTGCACTGTTTGCTACTTGCTGGATTGATACTACCATTTCCTCAACCTTATCAGCAGCTTGTTCAGCAGTTTGAGTCATATTTACTGCATTTTCACTAACTCCTTTTATGGATTTACTCATTTCCTCTATTGCATTAGATATTTGTTCCACACCTGAACCGGCTTTTCTAGCATTTCCAGCTACTTGTTCGATAGAAACCATCATTTCTTGAATAGCAGAAGATGTTTCTTCTGCGGAAATATCCAAATGGCCAGCGCTTTTTGCAACTAAATTAATCGTAGCACTCATTTGTTCTATCGCCGCAGAGATTTCTTCTATATCAGTTGCCGTTTTATTGGTGGTTCCTGCAACATGTTGAATAGTTGTAACAAGTTGATTTACTGAATCGTTCGCTTTATTCATAGAAGTATCCAATTCATGTGAACTAATCGTTGTATTATTAATCGAATTTTTAATTTCCGTAACAGAGTTCGTTGTAATTTCAACATTTTTTACTACCCTATTGATGGCTCGACTAATGAGTCTAGTCATAAAGAATGCAATCCAGACGCTAAAAAGGGAAGCGATTACAGAAAGGATTAATATTTCATAATTAAACCTATTTGAATCCTTTTCGGAAGCTTTGAGGGTAACATTAGCATTATTTTGGGCACCTTTATAAAGATTATCAAGGGAAGTGACAGTTTTTTCTCCAATTGGGTCCAGTACTTCCATTTGTGTATGTATGAATTCATAATTATTACTTTTAGATACTTCAAAGAGTGATGGGAGATCAGCAACATATTCTTCGAAACTTTTGCTAAACTCGGTTAATAATTTTTTATCTTTATTGGTATGGTTTAATGTTTCCATTTTCTTTATATTCTTTCTTACTTTAACGATGTCCTCGGCTACGAGTTTTTCTATTTTCGCTTTTTCCTCCAGGTTTTGCTCAAAAGCCTGCTTGGATGTATTTAAGCGAACTCGTGTAAACTCTTCCATTAAGTTGCCCACTAAGACAATCTTAGGTACATCATTTTTTCCTATATGAAGTGTTTGATCTCTTAGATGGTTTACATTATTGTAAGAAACATCAGTTATAACCACAAAGAATAATATGATAATGACATAACTGCCCCATTGTTTCACATTCATCGAAACTTTTTTTAACATCGTTTACCTCTCCTTTTATGGCACCGAATTAATTTTTTATCAAAAAATTATTTTTTCTAACAATTATATAAAGATGTTACATCCTTTCTATCAAATAAGCTCTTTCGGATTTAATAATATCATAATTTTTGACATTTCATACAATTTCTTTTTGACCTTTTTTTGACTCTTGTTTGGTTTTCGATAACCATCAGAAGCTCTACAGCTTTGTTTGATACAAAATTCTAATCAAAAAAAGCGAGAGTGGTTAATACTTACCACATCTCGCTCATATTTTTTTATAAATTATGATATATATATCCACCGGCCAATCCGTCCCGATTCTGGCTGCGGTCACCTTTTTCTTCTTTTTTCTCAACTTGATTTGCTAAATGTTTTAGGGTCTCAATGCAACTTGAGCATTGTTTCCCTTTTTGTATCATTTTTCCGCACGTTTCACATGGATAAGATAGGTTAGGAAAATCATTCACCAGAATTCGGCCTGCCCAGATAAATTGACGAATTTGAGCAACCGAGACCCCAACTGCGTCGCTTAATTCTTGAATCGTAATTCCGGAATGTTCACGCAGATAAGCTGCTGCCTTCAAAAAATCATTTTCTTGTTTTTGATAACAACCCTCACAAATATTTCTAACTCGGAGGAATAGCTTCCCACATTTTGGGCAGTTCGTTAGTTTTGGTGTACTCAAAAGTCCTCCCCCTCTTTTTGTTTTTTACTTACTAAAAAAAACAAGAAATCGTGTGACCATTTAGCTTGCTAATACTTTATTAATTGAATCTATAACGCGATCAGCTTGAAAAGGCTTCACAATAAAATCTTTCGCACCTGCTTGAATTGCTTCTAATACCATTGGCTGCTGTCCCATTGCCGAACACATAATAATTTTAGCTTGTGGATGAAAAGCTCTAATTTCCTTAACGGACGTAATACCATCCATATCAGGCATTGTAATGTCCATAGTCACTATATCAGGCTGAAGCTCCCGATATTTTTCAATGGCATCGGCACCATTTACTGCTTCTCCAACAACTTCTAGTCCATTCTTGTTTAAAATATCTTTTAACATCATGCGCATAAACGCTGCGTCATCAACGATTAATACCTTTGCCATTGCATGCTCTCCTCCATTATTCATTGTTGAAAGTTACATAGTCATTTTGGTTAGACGGTCGATAGGGTTAATAATATCTGTTATACGAACACCGAAGTTCTCTTCGATTACGACCACTTCACCTTTGGCGATTAACTTGTGATTAGCTAATATATCCACAGGTTCTCCTGCCAATTTATCCAATTGGATTACAGCTCCTGGTCCTAGTTCCAGGATTTTGCGGATTTGCATTTTCGTCCGCCCCAACTCCACTGTTATCCCTAATGGAATATCAAATAACATATCAATATTACGTGCTCCGGCACTTGCTGATGGTGTCTCGGAGATAGCAGCATATTCAACTTTTTGTACTTTAGCATTTGTCGAAGTGGATGTCATAGTTTGTGAAGTCTCCCTTCTATCACCATTTAAATTTGTTGATAGTTGAGATGGGCTTCCCACCGATGTTGTAACGACTTCTTCTTCCAAAGCCAAACTAGCTGTTGCTTCATTGGGAGAAAGGATTTTTTGGATCATTTCTTTTCCAAATGACAGAGGAATTAGCTGTATCATATTGGAATCAATAAGGCTGCCTACCTTTAATCTGAAGGAGACTTCGATAATAATATCATCCTCAAATTGTTCTAGTTTTTTCGGTGGAAAACCGAGAACATCAATTGACGGCGGTGAAATATCGACTTTCTGTTTAAATATTGTCGACATCGATGTTGCCGCAGAGCCCATCATCTGATTCATCGCTTCTTGAACAGCGCTGAGATGTAATTCAGAAAGATCAACTGTAAGGTTCGTACCATCACCGCCCATCATCAAATCGGCAATGATTTTTGCATCCTTTTCTTTAATCATTAACAGGTTTTTGCCGCGGATCCCTTTCGTATAATCGACGTGAACGGCAACATTTCTTTCTTGTATTGTTTCTTCCATTCGATCTCGCTCAATTACTGACATGGTAGGTGTAGTAATTTCTACACGTTGGTTCAATAAAGTAGAGAGAGCTGTGGTAGAACTTCCTAAAGATATATTCCCAATCTCCCCTAATGCATCTTTCTCCATGGAACTTAAAAAATCATCAATTGATAAACTTTGCTTTGAATTATTTTGATTGAACAGCGTATTGATCTCTTCTTTAGATAATAAACCATCGCCCATCTTATAGACCTTCTCCTTCCGTCTCGATTACTTGATCGATTTGCACTGCATAATGCCCTTTTTGAAGACCGGGATTCCCCAAAAACCTTGTCAAATTATCAACTTTAACTTGTAGTTTCCCTGTTTCAATTCCGATTACATCTCCTATCTGGAGATTAAATAAATCGGAAACCTGTAAAGTCGCCTCCCCTATTTCAGCAATTACGGGAACCGTAACTGAATCTAGGTTTTGCTTTAATTTATCCTGCTGAGGTACATTGGTTTTGGATATGAAAGAAAGCATTTGGTGCGTTGATAACTTAGGAAGCACCGGTTCTACAATTAAATGCGGCAAACAAAGCGTCATCCGACCTGTAATCTCTCCTATAGTAGTACGTAGAGCAATGATAATCACTGTTTCATTTGGTGATGCGATTTGAATAAATTGTGGATTGGATTCTATCGCATCCCATTTTACATTAATTTTTTCGATGTTTTTCCATGCCTCTCGATACATTTCAAACGCACGAGTAAAAATCCTTTGTATGAGAACTGTCTCGATATCCGTTAATGTTCCGCTCCGAGTAGATGGATCCCCTTGCCCACCTAGCAAACGTTCTAATATAGCATAGGCCACTTGAGGATTAATTTCCATGACCATTTTTTCATCCATCGGTTTCACTTCAAAAACGTTCAAAATCGTTCGCGAGGGGATGGACGCGATAAATTCCTGGTAGTTCACTTGATCTACCAGATCGATTTCTATTTGAACAAACGTTCTGAGTTGAGCTGAAAGATAAGATGTCAACAATCTGGTAAAATTCTCATGAATTCTCGTAATGCTTCGTAATTGCTCTTTGGAATACCGCATCGCCCGTTTGAAATCATATACTTTTACTTTTTCTTTGTTCTCTGTTACATCAGATGCTTCCAATTCACCATTATTTAATGCTGATAAAAGGGCATCGATTTCTTGTTGCGATAATATTTCCGCCAAAGGGCATCCCCCTAACTCTTCCCTGAGTTATTAAAACATTTTTTTGTTAAAGTTAATACGATTAACTATTTCTAACCAATACTATGGTTATCGTTTCAAATTCACTACTTCTTCCAAAACTGAATCCGAAGTCGTGATTGTTCTAGCATTAGCTTGGAAGCCGCGTTGCGCAACAATCATCTCAGTAAATTCTTCTGTTAAATCAACGTTTGACATCTCAAGGACACCGGCGATAAATTGACCTCCGTAATTGTTTTCTACTCGGCCAATATCAGCTATACCTGAATTACCTGTTTCCTCATACATTGTATTCCCAGCCTTTCTTAAACCTCCAGGGTTAGGAACGACAGCTGTAGTCAAGGAAATATTTTCATTTTGATTAGCAGTTGGCGAATCGTTCAAATAATATTGACCATTGGCATCCATTGCTAATTTCCCAGTTTTACCATCTTCATCCACTACGTTAATATAACCGTTTGCATCGATAGAATAAGAAGTGAATTTCTTATTATTTACTTCATCTTTAGTTATGTTAATCTTAACTTTTTCTTGAACCCCAGTTGCATCCTCTTTAACACCTGACACAAAAAATCCATTGGAGTTAACTAGATCTCCATTTGCATCTCGTGTAAAATTACCAGCCTTCGTTAAGAAGCTCTTGCCATTCAATGCTGGATCTTCAGGAGTAATAACAAAAAATGCGTCTCCATCAATGGCTAAGTCAGTGCCAACGTAAGTTGTCATAGGACTTCCTGGTGTATGTATTGTATCTATGGAAGCGATCTTTGATCCAAGACCAATTTGCTTTGGATTTACCCCGCCCAGCTGGCCAGTAGGAGCAGTCGCTCCAGCAATATTTTGACTGATAATATCTTGAAATACAACGCGACCTTTCTTGAATCCTATCGTATTGACATTGGCAACATTATTACCGATTACATCAAGTTTTGTTTGAAACCCTTTCATTCCCGAAATACCAGAGTAAAGTGACTTTAACATATTTTTTTCCTCCCTATTTTCTTATTTTTGATAGAATTATTTCGATTCAGGTGTGACTTCAGGTGGTTCAGGTGTGACTTCAGGTGGTCCAGGTGTGACCTCCTTGATTTCAGTCACTAGGTAGCTAGGAACTTTTTCCTTCCCAACCAGATAAAAATAGTTTCCATCTTCGCTAGATACTCCGGTCACCACACCGGTTTCTGGCGATGTGGCATCTTTTGGTGTCCAGCTAATTTCTTTACCAATCGCAGCAGTATACTGATTGATTTGGCTATTGGCAAATTTCCCAAAAGCGATATTTAAATTCGTCATTTGTTCCAAAGAACTAAAAGTTGCCATTTGTGCAATAAAATCTTTATCTTGAAGTGGACTAGAAGGGTCTTGATTTGCTAACTGTGTTACAAGAATCTTTAGAAAATCATCTTTACCTAAAATGCTTTTATCTTCGTATGGCTTAATATTATTAAACTGGGAATTGTTATTAGGAACAGTTTTGACCTCCACCCAATTTGTTTTTCCTTCGAATGGCTTAATATTATTAAACTTGGATTTGTTATTAGGAACAGTGTTGATACCCAACAAATTGGTCATTCCATGTTAACTCCTTTCTAAGCCGTAAAATCGATACTAGAAGTGGTATTGGCAGGACCACCTCTGTATGTAAGCGATATCGTTTCTGTGTCTAATTCGTTTTGATCAGTATCTTCCTGATTTTTTGATAGCTCCTGTTCCGGTGATGTTCGTTGCTCAGGAGATGAACCAGAACCGCCTTGAGAAAAGGATAGACTTGCTTGGTTTAAATCTATTGGCACCGGCGTTTGCTGCACGATATCAAGTTTTTGAACAACAAATCCATGTTGCAGCAAAGACTGCTTTAACTGGTGCAGCTGGCCTTCTAAAGCTTCTTTCGCTAATGATGTATCCGTTAAAATTTGCGCTGATACCAGTCCCTGCTGGGATGTTATTTTTATCTCAATATGGCCTAAATGTTCAGGAAACAAAGAAAATTTAACCTGCGTACTACCTTGCTGGCCATTAGTAAATCTTATATTACTGCTGATCCATTCACTCACTTCCGAAGAAAATTCTGAAACTTGAAGAAGTGGGAAGGACGATTCAGTTTTTGGGGCAATTGAACCATTAGGAACTTGCATCTGTTGCTGCTTAACTAACATTTGTCCAAAAAACTTTGTAAGATCTTCCGATGGTTTAGTTAATGGATCTCGTACAAAATCACTTATCCCTTTGATATTCGGTTCAGTTTCAGGTATAAATGAAAACATTACTTGATTTTTATCCAAACTTAACATAGGTTTTGCACTACCATTTTCAGCTGCAAACAACTCATTTTTTTGTAATTGGTTGTTTAATAGTGTTGATCTGTCAATGTTATTTTCAGTATTAAATTCATCCAAAATTAATTGGAGTTTATCCTTTATTTGACTGGGAATCTCCAATGTTTTTTGTTTATCAAGTAGCTGCAATTCAGAAAATAACTGGGCGATTCCTTGAATCAACTGACTAGTGTCGTTAGTCGATGTTTGACTAAAATCTTTCACAACTTGTAACAACTGATCCATTGAATTATTACCATCAATTGGGGCAAATTGGCTTTGACTTAACAAATCAGACTCAACTGGTTGAAATGACTCGGTTGCTTGTGCATTTGGTCCTTGCTGAATGCCAACAATCAACGCTGTTAAAATAGCGTCTAATTGAAGCCAGTCCTCTTCTTGGATAGTAGTTGGATTATTTGGGCCGCGTTCAGTATTAGAAAGATTTTGTAATGGAGTTGCTGACTGCCCGTCCGAATTACCCCCAAAATTAAACATTGCTAAAATCTGATCAAAAGAGTTCACTAAATCTTCGGATTTTGAGAACGTCTTTGCTTTCCCACCTTCAGATTGATTTGTTTGATTTATTTTGATAGGAATTTGGGTAATATCCAAACTTCTTCCTCCCTTCCATTTGGAATTTTATTTCAATTACTTTCCATTATAACTCATAGAAAAGGTTACGTCATGAGATTTTTTAGTAAAAAATAAATTTATATTTATTATTCTTACTAATATTTTTTGATATTTTTCTATCAAAAGAGTTATTATTTACTAACTTAAACATGAATAATAATCTTCTAAACACTGCTTTTTGATAGTTTTTGATATGTTTTTGTTTATTTTTGGATTCAAGTTGATAGTCATTCGCTATATTCTGGATGCTACAAATATTTTCTGTATATTATTAAGTACTTGTTAAAGGAAATGTTATTTCAAACTGAAACGATCTGTCTTATCAGAACTATATAAAGGACATTATTTCTTGGTACATTTGTGAAAGCGCAAATTGTTTATCAGCATATCCTGCTTCTAAAACCGCTTTGGGCATTCCATAAACAATACAGGAATCCTCTGCTTCTACAAACACGCTGCCATGATATTTTTTTACGATTCCACATCCTTGCATACCATCTACTCCCATTCCTGTTAAAATTACAGATAATAGCCGATCGGCAAAAATGGGTGCCGCTGAATTAAGTGTTATGTCAATGGAAGGCTTGTATAAAGCTTCTACTGCTTCATCGTTATCCACTTTAAAAATAACAGTGCCATCTGGTTTTTTTTCAAACCGAGTTTGAAAACCCGAGGGTGCTATATAAATTGTCCCCTTCCTTACTAGTTGACCATTTTGTGCTTCTTTAACATTTAGTTGACATAGGCTATTAAACCGTTCAGCTAAAGGTTTTGTAAAACCAGGTGGCATATGTTGGGCAACGACTATTGGTATCGGTAAATTCGCTGGAAAATGAGGGAGAATTGTTTGTAAAGCAGAAGGGCCGCCAGTAGAACAACCAATGAAAATAAGATCAGTACTCTGGCTAATCCTTTTTCTTACTTCTTTTCGTTGCGGGTAAACCACTTTTGCTTCACGAGGAAGTTTAGCTTCCACAATCCCTCTTAATCTCATAAAAAATTCTTGACTATGATTAACACTGTTCTGAGGTCCGATTAGATTTTCTTTTAAAAAGAAGTCAACGGCTCCTAGCTCCAGAGCATGTAATGTTTCCTTTGCCCCTTCACCAGTTCGAGAGCTTAACATAACTACTGAAACCGGGGTTGATTGCATAATTTGCTCCAATGCCTGCAAACCATTCATTTTTGGCATTTCCACATCCATGGTAACAAGATCAGGCTTTAGTCGTTGAACTTTTTCAACAGCCTCAACCCCATTCCTTGCAATACCAATCACATGAAATTGCGGATCCTCTTCCAGCATATTGCTAATGGCCCTTCTCATAAATGCAGAATCATCAACCACTAATACACTGTACTGTTTCATTCTGATCAGATTCCTTTCGATAATAAAAAGTCTTATCTGAATCCACTTTTTTAAACCCAAGTGTCATATCTGTAATGGATTCAGCGTGGCCAAGAAATAAATACCCACCGGCTGCCAAATTTTGATGTAAACTTCGTATAACCCGCTTGGTCGTCACGTAATCAAAATAAATCAAAATATTTCGACAAAAAATGATATCAACATCACCTAATTGAGATATATTATCTTGATCAAGGAGATTTAAATGCTGAAATTGGATCATTTTTTGAATGGACGGAATAATTTGGTAGCCGCCATCTTCATTTAGGAAATATTTCTTCAAGAGATGCTCAGGGGTTCTTCTGAAAGCAAACGAACCATGATGGTACCATCCCTTTTTGGCTTTTCGAAGAACCATTTTGTCAATATCCGTTGCTAAAATCTCTACCGATCCAGGTAGAAATTTTCCCGTTTCCTGAATCAACATGGCCAAGGAATAGGGTTCCTCTCCGCTTGAACATGCTGCACTCCATATTCGTATAGGACGATTTCTATTTTCTCTCATCATAAGGGACAAAACATATGAACAACACTCGTTTAATTGATTCTCCTCCCGATAGAAATATGTTTCATTGATAGTTAATAACTCAACAAGTACATCCCATTCAGAAGGTGATTTTTCTATGTATTTACAATACTCCCAGTGAGTAAGGCCGAGCTCCGATACACGCTTTGAAACTTTTTCTTTAAGTAAATAAAGCCGCTCAGCAAATCGTAATCCACAATATTCATAAATAATTTGACTTAATTTTACTAAACCATTATCTTGCATTTTGATCACCTTTTACTTCCTCTATATAACCAATAATATGGACAGGCTTTAAGTTATTAGTTCTTATTTGTTAGTATAAAATTACTGGATAAATAGACTCTCGTCAAATTATATTTATCCATTTACATAAACAATTTATAGTTTGAAATCTACCTAAACCTTAAACTCCTCAGTAAATTTTTTGATACCAAAGTTATTTTTTTATTTATAAAATTATTTAAACAATATTTGTATAAATATTTTTGATGTTAGTATCAAATTTTTTTCAAAATAAAATACACTAATCAAAAAAACGTTATTGTCGAATTTTACCTATTGACGTACAATGACATTATCAAACATTTTCAAATAAAATTAAAAGGAGAAAACGATGTCAAGTATTTTAGGGATTTTGATAGCACTTCTTGCAATTGGGTTCGGAATGGTGTTAAAAGGAGCTTCACTAGCTGCACTATACAATCCTGCAGCATACCTAATTATTTTTGGAGGAACGGCTGCTGCAATCTTGGTAGCTTTCCCATTTAGTGAAATTAAACAGTTTCCTAAATTGCTTAAAATTGCCATGTTTGAACAAAAACTGCCTTCAAAAGCTGAGCAAATTTCAATGTTAGTAGCATGTGCGGAAATTGCAAGGAAAGAAGGCATTCTTTCGCTTGAGGAAATTTCCTCTAATATGTCTGACCCCTTTTTCAAAAAAGGACTTGAACTAATTATTGATGGTTATGATATTGCGTTCATTGAAGAGGTCTTATTAGATGAGGTAGCAGCCATCGAGATGCGACACAAAACAGGTGCACTTATTTTTACTCAAGCAGGCACTTATGCCCCAACGTTAGGTGTACTCGGAGCTGTTATTGGACTCATTGCATCACTAGGGAATATTACTGATGTAGATAAAATAGGACATTCAATTTCAGCTGCTTTTATTGCAACATTGCTTGGTATTTTTTCAGGCTACGTGCTGTGGCACCCAATAGCAAATAAATTAAAACGACTTTCAAAAAAAGAACAAGAATTAAAGCTTTTAATGATTGACGGCTTGTTAGCTATTTATAAAGGGATTTCACCTAGTTCTTTAGAAAAGAAACTAACCGTTTATATTTCACCAAAGGAACGCATTAAGTACGAGCAGAAAATCGAGGAAAAAATACATGAGAAAACGGCGTGAAAGATTTGAAGTAGAGCAGGAAGAGCATATTAATGAATCTTGGTTGATACCATATGCAGATATCCTAACACTTTTATTAGCATTATTTATTGTATTATTTGCTTCAAGTAACCTTGATAAAGCAAAATACCAATCAATTATGGAAGCTTTCAAATCTGAATTAACTGGTACAAAAATTGACAGTAAAGAAGCAGGTCTCTCAATTAATACTCCCGTTAAGCCGCCTGATAAACCTGCTCCTGTTCAAGAACCTGAACCTGGACTAAGTAAAGAAGAAATAGAACTCAATCAGTTAATGGAGCAATTAAATAAGTATATTGTTGACAACCACTTGGAAACTATGATAACTCTTACTGATACAAAGCGAGGGGTTGAGATTTCCTTAAAAGATATCATTCTTTTTGATACTGGCAGCGCAGATTTAAAGGATAGTTCTTTAAACATGTTAGATGCTTTTGTAGGGTTAATGAATACCGTATCAAATCCAATTAGCATTGAGGGCCATACGGATAATGTTCCGATTAAAACTGCGAAGTTTGCATCAAACTGGGAACTTTCATCTGCTAGAGCTGTTAGTGTCCTTCATTATTTTGAAGCAAAAGATATTGCAAAAAATCGACTGCAATTTGTTGGATATGGAGAATTTCAACCTCTTTATCCAAATGATACAGCAGAACATAAACAGGCAAATAGGCGTGTAAATATTATTATCTTACGAAAATACTAATAGTTTTTTTGATAGTCATTAATTAAAAAAGTCAGCTCCCCCCTCTTATGGGAGCTGACTTTTATTTATATTTTTTTCACCATTTGAACCTGCTCAGTGGTTACCTTAAACCCATGGTTTAATAGGTATTGAATGACTGGATTTGAAAGTGATCCGTTAATCGTTATAAAATTAATAGGACTACTTTCCCCTTCAGAAATGGAAGAGATAACGCCTTGAATAATTTCTTCAGATACATCACCACAAATTTCAGATTGATATAAATATACCTTCTCCAAATTTCCTTCTTGACCCCAAACTCTTTTAAACAAAGAATAGCCTAAAGTGTTCTGCTCCTTGTCTAGATAGATTTGAGCTTCACCAGATTTTACACTTTGCCACTGACATTGCCAAGGAACATTATCTTTATAAAAAGAAAATGTTGCAAGTTGTTCCGGACGAATGATCTTGGTTTGGATACTGGTGTTCCATGGTAATCTCTTCTCGGGATAACCACTTAAAAATACGAGCGAATCCGTTATACTATAACCAAACTTTTCATATAAGCGAATAGCTCGTACATTTTCCTTTATAGCCTCTAAGGTAGCCATTTCGATATCTTCCTCAGCATAAATTTTTAGAACCTCTTCCATTAACAATTTCGAAACACCTTTTCCGCGATAGTTTGTTGCAATTCCAGTTCCGCCATTCCAAGCTATCTTCTTCCCGTCAATCATGCGAAATCCATTTAATACAATGGCGATCGGTTCTTCTCGGTCGAACGCAACTATGGAATGCTTTAAGGATAATCCTTCATTTACAATGCGGTTAAAGAATAGTTCAGCAGTCATGTCCATTTGAACAAAATAACCTTCAAATCCCTTATTCCAGGCAATGAGTATATCTTCGATTGTACATTCGAATAATTTTTTAAATGTAATTTTCATAAAATTACTCCTTTAATGATTTTTAACTTTGAAAAATCTGAAGGAGCTATCAAAGTTAGGAAAGCCCCTTATAAGAAACTCTAAAAATAATGGGTCTTGGTCCCCTTATTGTTTTTTTACATTTACCCTTCTCCCCTACATCGCATGTCCCCCGCCATCAACAATCAACACGTCACCAGTTACAAAGTCCGATGCAGGTGCCGCTAAAAATAACGCAACCCCCTTAAGGTCGGTATATGAGCCAAATTTTCTTAACGGGGTACTTTCAAGTATGGCCTCGCCACCTTGATCTATGATAGCTTTAGACATTTTCGTCGGAAAAAATCCTGGAGCAATCGCGTTAACATGGATACCGTACGGCCCCCATTTTACGGCTAAATCCTTTGTAAATGTAATAACTGCACCCTTACTGGCATTATAACCAATCGCATTCATCACATTAGGATTGATACCATTTAAACCGGCAACCGAAGCAATATTGATAATTTTACCCGATTTTTGTTCGAGCATCACTTTTCCAACAGCTTGTGACATTAAGAAGGTACCAGTAACATTGACATCCATCACCTTTTGCCAAGCCTCCAGCGGCATCTCCTCAACTGGAGCGCCCCAAGAGGCACCGCTGTTGTTAACAAGAATATCAATTCGACCAAATTTCTCCATTGTCAGTTCAACAACATTTCTAACGTCCTCCGGGTTTGTTACGTCACATTTTATAGCAAAGCTCTCAACCCCTAGCTTTTTCAGACCTTCACATACTTCATAACATGCTTCAAGTCTTCTCGAACAAATCACCACATTTGCCCCTGCTTCAGCAAATCCTTCAGCAATTTGCTGCCCAAGACCCCTGCCGCCTCCTGTTACAATTGCTACTTTTCCAGTTAAATCAAATAGCTGTTTCACATGCATCGTACTTCCCCCTTATAAAAAGAATCATCGATATTTTTTTAATTCGTATCTGGCAATTGCCCGCTTGTGAACTTCATCTGGACCATCTGCCAGTCTGAGTGTACGAATATTGGCCCAGCTTGCTGCAAGTGGTGTATCTTCACTGACCCCAGCAGCCCCAAACGCTTGAATCGCATGATCGATAACCTTTAATGCCATATTGGGAGCAACCACTTTAATCATTGCGATTTCAGCCTTTGCTTCTTTATTTCCAACGGTATCCATCATGTACGCTGCTTTGAGCGTAAGTAATCTAGCTTGTTCAATTTGAATTCTTGCCTCCGCAATCCATTCCTGGATAACACCTTGCTCGGAAAGTTTTTTTCCAAAGGCAATCCGGCTCTGAACACGCTTACACAATTCCTCTAAAGCACGTTCTGCGGCGCCAATCGATCTCATACAATGATGAATTCTTCCTGGTCCAAGCCGACCTTGCGCAATCGCAAACCCTTTTCCCTCATCCCATAACATATTAGAGGCCGGTACCCGGACATTGTTATATTCAATTTCCGCGTGGCCATGTGGAGCATGATCATATCCGAAAACAGGCAGTATTCTTTTAATGGTTACTCCAGGTGCATCAAGAGGAACAAGGATCATCGATTGCTGTTCATGAGTGGGAGCAAATGGATCATTTTTCCCCATGACAATGGCAATTTTACAGCGAGGATCCCCTGCACCTGAAGACCACCACTTTGTTCCATTTATGACGTATTCGTCACCATCGCGAATGATACTTGCCTGAATATTAGTAGCATCTGATGAGGCCACATCCGGTTCCGTCATCGAAAAACACGAACGTATTTCACCATCTAATAAAGGCCTGAGCCATTTTTCTTTTTGCTCTTCTGTTCCATAACGAACAAGAACCTCCATATTTCCCGTGTCAGGCGCAGCACAATTGAATACCTCCGGGGCCATCGCCGACCGGCCCATTACCTCGCAAAGTGGTGCATATTCTGTATTAGTTAAGCCAGCCCCAAATTCACTTTCTGGTAAAAACAAATTCCATAATCCCTTTTGTTTTGCTTTTTCTTTTAGTTCTTCCATAATCGGTGGAACCTTTGAAAAAGGCTCTTTTTTATCAATTTGATCAGCGTATACACTTTCATTTGGATAGATGTATTCATCCATAAATACTGTCAGTCTATTTTGCAACTCTATTACTTTTTCGGAATAGCTAAAATTCATTTTATTTCCTCCTTTATAGATTCTCGTAATCCTGTCATGTCTGGAAAAAGAGATCCCACCATCACAAAAATAAACCCCAGCAGCAAAAAGGAAGTCCTTATTGTTGCTAGGTACAAATCATTCATCCATTTAATAGTGGTGGAACACTACCTCACCCTTTAAAACATCATTCCCCTGTTGGTTTACTGCTTGGACATTAAAGCGCAGCACATGCTCCTGTTTTTCTTTTAAAGTGGCTTTAAGAGTAATAACATCATTTAAAAACACCATGCCTTTAAAACGGATAGAGTAGTCTAGAATAAACCCATCCTCATAATACTCGGTAAATAGCTTCGCCAAATTTCCCATCGTCCACATGCCATGGGCAATAATTCCTGGCAAACCCGCTTTTTCCGCCTCATCATCAATCGTGTGAATCGGATTAAAATCGCCAGAAGCACCGGCATACTTAATCAAGTCCAACCTAGAGACGGGCTTAAGCTGAATTTCCTTTAGCAATTCACCGACTTGTAATTCCGCCACCATACTCATCTAGTCAACACCTTCCTCACTGCTTCAGATATGACAATTGTAGAGGTTGAACTGAAAATTGTAGTTCCCTTCGAATCTTCACCGAAGCTTTCAAGCACGAGGAACCCCATTTGACCAAATGTCCCTTTTTTCTCAAAATACTTTTTCACGATTGAGTAACAGTAAACCTCTTCCCCAACAAATAAAGGCCGTACATAATGGAATGTTTGCTCCCCGTGAATCAAGCCTTTATCTGGGAGATTTAATCCTTCAATGGCACCATAATCAAATACCCTTGGGAAAGTGGGCGGTGCAATATTATTTTTATATCTAGAAAGTCTTCCTGTTACCTCATCAAAATAGATAGGATGAAGGTCGTCAATTGCTTCCGCAAATTTCTTTACCGCTCCTCTTTCAACAACATTTTTTACCTTGTTCGATTGTTTGCCTATTTGATCCTTGAACAATTGACCATCCCCTCATCTTCAATTAATTTTTTGGCCCTCCGGCTACGTATATAACTTGACCATTAACGAATGATGACTTTTCATCAGCAAAGAAGGCAACAGCATTGGCGATATCCTCCGGCTTTCCAGTGCGGCCAACCGGGATTGCGGCAACGCTTGCCTGAATAAATTGCTCGAAAGAAACCCCGATTCTTGCAGCTGTCTCCTTCGTCATTTCAGTTTCTATAAATCCAGGTGCAACTGAGTTTGCTGTGATTCCATATTTACCTAATTCTATCGCTAATGTTTTCGTAAAGCCTTGCAAGCCTGCTTTTGCCGCAGCATAATTTGCCTGCCCGCGATTTCCAAGAGCAGATGTTGAAGAAATATTGATGATTCGGCCATATTTTTGTTCAACCATATATTTTTGCACGGCACGAGCAGCATTAAAGGATCCCTTTAAATGTACATCCATAACGGTTTGCCAATCTAAATCAGTCATTTTAAATAATAGATTATCTCGGATAACTCCTGCATTATTGACAAGAATATCAACAGACCCAAATGTCTCGTAAACCTCCTTGACGGCGTTTTCCACCTGCTCGGCATCGACAACATTAGCGATCTTTGAATAGACATCATGACCTTTTTCTTTTAACTCGCTCGTTGTCGTGCCTAATGCCTCTTCATTTAAATCGATAAAGGCCACTTTTGCGCCTTCCTGTGCAAAAAGGTCAACTATCCCTTTTCCAATTCCGCGGCTTCCGCCTGTCACCAATGCAACTCTCCCTGCAAATCTGCCTGTCATATCTTTTCCTCCTGAACTAAAAAATAATAATTCCTATTGGATTATGCATACATTTTAACTTTTATTCTTAAACTCTATCTTTTTACTATTAAAAGAATATGCAAGATTCACCGGAAGCATACCTACCGGTTGGTATGTTATCTTCATTTTATTCCGAAAGTTCAGTTAATACAAGGTGGAATTTAATTAGTTTTATCTTTCTAGTTTATTTTCCTGTCTATTTACAAATAATAAGAATGATATTCATTAAGAATATCATCGTTTCAAAGTATCCTTTGATGAGGTGATTTTTGATGGGCTATAAAGATCGTTTGGATCCGCACTCAGAACTCTTTCACCACCATACGACGCGTCCAAAGTTTGCCAGGTCACAGGTAAATGGACAAACTCAATTGACGCATGATGCGATCATCTTAAGGAGCAATACCAAGGCACATCGCTGGTAACGACTTGGTATCGAAACGAAAAACGGCAGTTATTGAAATATACTGCTGTTAAGAGAAAAGGCCCTTCTCAAAAAAAATTTGTGCAAGGGTCTTTCTTTTTTAAAAGAAAATATAAATTTGACTTTGAGATATTTCCGACTTCATAAGAAAAAATCTTCGGAAGCAATACTTCTCACAAAGGAAAAGCGTTAGCTTTTTCGAGGAGCGTCATGCGTCGGGACAACTACACTAAACGAACACTTGTGCTTTTATAATCTGACTAAACTTCTTATTGAATTTGAACCTTCCTACCTATATTATAAATTCTAAATACATAATTATTTACGGGAGTTGGTAGGACTATGTTTGAAGATTTCACAATTAGAGATGCGGAAATAAATGATTTACCAGTCATAGTAGATATTTACAATTCAACCATTCCCGGAAGATTGGTAACAGCTGATTTAGAGCCAGTTTCAGTAGAAAGCCGGATGCAATGGTTCAATGATCATTCTCCTGCTTTTCGTCCATTATGGGTTTTAGAGATGCACGACAAGATTTGCGGGTGGGTAAGCTTTCAATCATTTTATGGCAGACCTGCATATAATAACACAGCAGAAATCAGTATTTATATTGATCAAAATTTCCGCGGCAAGAAGCTAGGGAAATTTCTCATTCAACAGGCTATCGATGCTTGTCCAAAGCTTGGAATCAAGACTCTTCTTGGTTTTATTTTTGGTCATAATCAACCAAGTATTAAACTTTTTAATTGCTTTGGGTTTGAAAAGTGGGCACATCTGCCGAATGTTGCAGAACTGGATGGAATTGAAAGAGACTTGCTTATCCTTGGCAAAAGAATAGTTTAACCACATAAATAAAGCAGTGGTGGTGTTCAAACAATTACTGCTTTATTTTTTTTTATCCCTTTTTTATATCTTTCCAAAAGTAATTTCCAGAAATGCATTATTTCAAAAATATTCTTCATCTAGTACTATATCCAATAGAAGAAAATTTTTTCTACCATTCTTGGACACTTTGTTTCCTTGAAAGAAATGGAGATTTTATGAACAAAAAAAAGCTAGTCATCCTTTACTTCATTACTAGTTTTATTTGGATTTATGGATCAAACTATTTAATTCAACAATTTGTACCTCCTTCCATTATTCCTTTAGTTGAAAGGTCCAAAGAATTTTTTTATGTGCTCGTCACAGGTGGTTTCTTTTATTTTTTTCTCAACAAGAAACAAGAATTAACTGTTTCCCGTGAGGATCAAAAACGTCTATCAACGTTAATCAATTCAATGGTTGACTTTGTTAACTTCAAAGATGGCGAAGGAAGATGGATTGAAGCAAATGATTTTGGCTTGAAATTGTTCCAGCTTGAAAATATAGAATATCGTGGAAAAAAGGACTCAGAATTAGCTGAATATACTGCTTTTTATGCGGATGCCCTCAGGTACTGTGAGATTTCTGATGAGGAAACCTGGGAAAATGGGGAAATTACCCGTATTGAAGAAGTTATCCCCATACCTAACGGTTCATTAAAAATATTTGATACCATCAAAGTCCCTCTTTTCCATTCTGATGGCTCAAGACAAGGTTTAGTAATTATTGGACGGGATATTACAGACAAAAAGGAAATGGCAAGGCAATTGGCTGAAAGCCAGCAGCAATATAAATCATTATTTGAATACAGCCCGGATATCGTTTATATGTTAGATTTGGATGGGAAGATTACTAACCTAAATCCCCAATTTGAAGTCATTACAGGCTTCAACCGTGAAAAGATGATTGGGAAAAATGTAAAAGTTCTATTACCTAAAAAGTATAAAAGATTCCTAAAGCATTTTATTTCCTCTGTTGTAGAGGAAATAAAGCCGCTCGTGTATGAAATAAAAATCCCGCAGGTAAATGGAAATATGATTGCTTTACAATGTACATCGGTTCCCATCATTATCAATGGAGAAATTACGGGAATCATTGGATATGGCAAGGATGTAACCACCTTAAGAAAAACAGAAGAGCGTTTAAGAATAACGGAAAAACTTTCTGTTGTTGGAGAATTAGCTGCTAGTGTTGCCCATGAAATCCGTAATCCTCTTACCTCCTTAAAGGGTTTTGTACAGATTTTACAAGTAGAAGACGGGAAGCATCAATTTTATTATCAAATCATGTTAGATGAATTAAACAGAATTAATCACATAGTTGGTGAACTCCTTCTATTAGCTAAGCCGCAGCATCTTAAATTTACAAACGCTGCAATTCAAAAGATATTGTATGATGTCATCTCATTATTAAGCACTGAAGCCAATTATAATAATGTTCAAATTGAATCCGTTTTTCCGGAACAAGAGATTTACCTTGAATGTGAACCAAACCAGCTTAAGCAATTGTTTATCAATATTATTAAAAATGCAATTGAAGCTTCGGTAAATTGCGGGAAAGTAGTGATTGGCCTTGAACTATATGAGAATGATCAAGTTTTCATTACGGTCAAAGACGATGGATGCGGGATTTCCAAGGATTTATTAGGCAAAATTGGTGAACCATTCTATTCTTCCAAAGAAAAAGGAACTGGCTTAGGATTAACAGTCAGCTATAAAATTGTTCAGTCACACAAAGGAACCATACGATTTGCCAGTCAAAAGAATCAAGGAACTACGGTTCATATGACCCTGCCTCTCAATCAGAAAGACAAACGAAACTAAAAAAGCAACAAGCTTTCTATGGAGAGCTTGTTGCCTTGTTCTTCCGGTTCCGGAAAAAGGCAATGATTAGTAATATGGTGGGAATGATTATTTGAAAAGGCCATTGCACATAAACAGGTACAACCCTTAACCCTTCTTCAATATGTTCCGCATAATTCGAAGCAATCGTTACTGATGCAAGAAGGATCATTAAACCTATTGGAAAAGTTAACTTCTGGTGGTTTTTAAATTGAAAAAGATCTGTTGCTCCAACAACCGCTGCATAGAAAAACAGTGAAATTTTAAAGAAACACCCAATCATTAAATAAATCAAAAAAAATACATCCAATCGTTCTATAAAATTAGCCAATTGAATTTTACCTATAGTCGTAAGCAACGGGAAATTTGAGCGCTCATAAAGATCTATCCCAAGTGTAGCTATATTGATGGCAATAGTAAGCGAAATATTTATTCCAGCTAAAATCATCCCACCCATACATGCAAGTTTTACTTTTTTATAATTGTTTATCAAAGGTAGTAGCATGGTAAAGACAACCATTTCTCCAAATGGAAAGGTGAGTGTTCCCTTAATAAATGTTATGAACACAGGCTTCCATCCATATTCTAAAACTGGTTGAAGATTTTCCAGATGTATTAATCCAGAAAATAAAATGAGGAGAAAACCAGCCAGTGCCATTAGATAGATTGCCCCAAAAAATAGTTCCCCCACTCTCGCAATTACTTCAATACCTTTATTAATCGCATAAATGATGATCAGTATCATCAAGGAATTAATAACAATGAGAGGGGTATTAACATAAACGGTATTTGTTAATAGTTCACCAAAATCACGCAAAACTCGTGTAGACATATCGATGAAATATACGACATATAAATAACCAAGCAGTCTTCCCATCCATTTACCGGTAATTTTTTGAACATAACTTGTAAATGGCAATGATGGATAATATTTATATAGCTGATAATAAACAAGAAAAAGCAGTAAGCCCCCTGCTAAGCCTAACAACATAGCCAGCCATGCATCCTGTTTTGCCGAGACCCCAAGACCTAAAAGTATTGCACTGCCCATTTCGAACAAGACAACTAGTATAAACAGCTGGGAAGCTTTTATTTTTGCCTTTTCCATGCCTAATCCCCTCACTAAGGGTTTATTGATTAAAATTTGACCAAAACGGTTTTGTCCGGATTCCTTCCCTGCGGCTATAGGAATCTACCTTCACATTCACTTCAAGTTCAGCAAAGTGCTCGTCCCAATTTCCTTTTAGCTTCTTCCAAAGTTTCGGATCCTTTTTGTGAACCTTCTCACCAAAACCAAAAATATCACTCTTCATTTTTTGAGCTTCTTTTACTGTTGCCATAATTTGTCTTTTTATTTCTTTTTCGACAAGCTTATCAATTTTCTCGATCTCATTTGGATCGGTTAAGTCTATTGCCGTATTTACTTCGGTAATCCAGCCTTCATCTTTAATCGAAATGTCGATAACAGGTTTCCCATGCTTGATTTTTACAGCCACTTTCGTTTTTGTGCGCAATGGAGCCATTGTAATTGCTTCCTTTTTTTCTCCCCAATCCACATTTACCGCTGTACTTTTTACTTTATCTAATATCCAAATTACTCCTCGTGCCTTTTCGTGTTCAATCCACCCAATTAATTTTCCTTTTTTAAAAACAGCTAAACCATCAGCAGAAAGAATTGCTTTTGTTTTTGTTTCAAGCAAGTCCCCTGCTCTCCCTGCCATTTCAACGTCACCAGTCACTTTATAACCATTGACAATAGGCTCTTTTCCATTGCTGACTACCCCGCTAAGGAAATCATCGATAGTAATTTGCATATTTTCACCTAACATATCTTCTGTCGCCTTAATCTCCTTTGTAATCTTATTAACTGGCAGTTTATCGAGATTTGCTAAAGAGGAAACCAATACATTCGCAGGGGTACCCCGCGTTATCACAAGTTGGGTTGTTGTTCTAAATTCAGGATCGCGGTCGAGCACATCCATTATATTAAGGAATCCATCCTTAGCGACTTCTTCACTTATGGCGACTAAATTGGTGTGTGCATAATATAATCGCCGCGAAATTTGTTTGGTTGCGTTTCTGGCGGCTTCTGTTATAGTATCCCCGGAACTTGAATAAACAGCTATCGGCAAACCCTGTCCTCCTCCACTCCCCTGTCCTAAGTTAACATTCGCAGGGTTTACAATTTGGAAGGAAACGGAAAACCTTTTGTCTTCGCCTTTGTCAATTCCCACCGCCATCACAAAAGCTAAATCTGTTAATTCTTTTTGATTCCAGCAGGCACTAAGAAAAGAAGAACATATTATAACAAGTAAAATTACTACAGTTATTTTTCTCATTATGATCCACCCTTTGATGATGGATCATCCTCTTCTGATGGCGGACCAGGTTTTTGATTTTCTCCTTCTCTTACCATATTGTCTTTACTAATAAACTTAGGCCTATTTTTCATCGCCCAAATTGGAAGACGAGCGAATACATCCTCCTGATTTCGTATGTTAAACGGCGCAAGCGGCATCATATAGGGGATACCAAATGAACGTAATGAGCATAAATGGATAGACAAAAATATAAGACCTAACATGATCCCATAAACACCTAAAATAGTGGATAAGGCCATCATTAAAAAACGAATTAACCTTGCCGCAATTGCCATGCCAAAACTAGGTGTAGAAAAATTGGCTAATGCGGTTATCGAAACAACTATGACCATTACGGGAGATACAATTCCAGCCTGGACTGCCGCTTGACCTATGACAAGCGCGCCAACGATTGAAACTGCTTGACCGACTGCCCGAGGAAGCCTTAGTCCAGCCTCCCTTAATATTTCAAAGGTTACTTCCATAATTAACGCCTCAACAAATGCGGGAAAAGGCACATTTTCACGTTGTGATGCAATCGCAATCGCCATCGTTGTTGGGATCATCTCCTGATGAAAGGTTGTACCGGCGATATAGATGGCAGGTCCTATAAGGGCAATATAAAAAGCCAATATTCTTAAAAGACGAATTCCAGTTGAAATATCAAAACGAAAATAATAATCATCAGGTGCCTGGAAAAATTGAATAAATATCGCAGGGACGGTAATGACAAACGGCGTCCCGTCCACAATTATCGCGATTCTTCCCTCAAGTAACTGTGAAGCTATTACATCCGGTCTCTCTGAATGAAAGGTAGTCGGAAAGGTAGTCCAAACTTGGTCCTCAATCAATTGCTCAACATGGCCAGATTCAATGATAGAATCAACATTGATCCTGTTTAACCGTTCTTTAACTTCCGTGACGATTTTTTCATTGGCAATTCCCTTCATATACATAATTGCTACATCAGTTTGCGAGACTTTGCCCACCTTTATCGTTTCTAGCCATAAATTTGGACTTTTTATCCGCCTTCGGATTAAAGCTGTATTGGTTCGCATTGTTTCTGTAAAAGAATCTTTTGGACCGCGGATTGATAATTGGGTTGAAGGTTCTGTGATCGCACGCATATTCCAACCCTTTGTTTCTACGTCAATCGCTTTATCATAACCGTCCAAGAAGAACAGTGTATTTCCTGAAAGAAACGCATCAAATACTTGATTCCAATTTGAAATAATTTTATAATTACCTAAACCAACGGCTCTTTCCATCAATTTTTGAAAAGAATCCTGTGAATGATCGATGATTTCTTCAGTCAGAGATTCAAGAAAAAATTCACTGATCATTTTATTATCAGCCAATCCATCAATATAGACGACAATGCCTTTATGGTTTGATATAGAAAACTCACGTAAGCATAAATCTGTACTGTTTCCAAATTCTTCTTTTATCCGGGCTATATTGTCTTGATAATTCCTAAGAATGGTTTGGTCTTCCGGTTTTAGCGGATCTTGCTGCTGTCTGTAATTATCATCCTGTCGTCTTTTTTGCTCTTTTTTCAAAATTTTAGACAAAATCGACACAATCCCCGCCTCACTTTAAGTAAACAAAAATTCCTTATTACTATTGGATAGATTGCCCAAAGAAACTAGAGTTATCCCTGCATAATAACTAAAATGAGTGAAATTATAATAGTATTATTCGTTGTAGGTGAAGCGGTTGAAACTTTTTATGGTAACCATTTTATTAGCTGGCGGTTTATTGATGATGATTATTTCTATGGACATGATAATGGGAGTAAAATTTCCGGAGATTATTTGGAAAGCTGTAAATCCTTTTAGAGTAATGGAATCGGCAGAATATCTCATTTTATTTCTCCTTTTCTTCCTTTTTCTCAGCAGAAGAATGTGGTTATTTCTAAAAAAACGTGATAACAGCAATTCATCCTCCAATTAAAATGCGCTGCGGCTAAACAATTATAAATGTTCAGTGAAATACAATCTACTAATTGTAAAAAGCCCACTTAAAGCGAGCTTTTTTCCTGATTCGATTCACGACTTTCGACAGCGGGTTTCTTTATTAAGATTGATTGCAGGCGCTTGACTCTTTTCTTCCATTTCATTTTTGTTTCTACATTTGGCCCATACACATAACGGTTCCAAAAATAATAGATGGATTCTTCAATGATCACGAATATGCAAAAAATTATAATGCAAAAAGTAAGCCCAACCCACATATCAATGACCCCTTTTCAAATGATAATTCATCCTATTCGATTACCCGCTAAAGAAGTACTGACAATGTTGGAAGATGCATATTTACATTACTTTTTCCTGCCTTGATATTCTTGTTTTTAAAAAAGTTCGGTTACCAGCAATGAAGAAAATGATACTTCCCAACGATAAAATCGCAATAACCCAAAACATGATTTGCCCGCTAAAATGACTTAGGAGGTAACCCCCAATGATCGGCCCTAAAAAGTTCCCAATTTTTCGAAACTGTCCGGCTCCAAAATAAGTTCCACGCATATGTTCTGGGGCAAGCTCATCCATCATCATGCTGTTAGAAGGGAAGATAAATATCTCGCCGATTGTTAATAAAACCATTGCCAAAATCGCTGTTAACCAACCGTTAACAAAACTAAATCCAATTAGACCGGCTGCAATAAAGAGCGAACCAGCAGACATACCCTGCAATAAGCTGAATCTTTCAGCAAGATGGCTAAGCGGTATCTGTAATAATACAACCATCACAGCATTAATGGTCAGCAGAACCGAGAAAATAGCTACTCCATTCTCTAGTGTTCCTTCTAATACTTGTGGCAAATTGGAATCAATTTGCACATAGCCGATATTTATTAAAATAATCCCAATTATAAGATTCCGCAATGCCTTATCCGTTTTTAATATTCGAAAAGCTCCTGCAAATGTAACGACTTTCTTGATTGTATCTTCTTTAGATATTACAAGTTTTTTCATAAATACTGACAAGACAATTCCATAAAGCAAATAAGTTGAACCGGTGATGGCGAAGGATAGCTTAGCTGATGAATTTGCCAAATATGCCCCTAGGAGCGGTCCAACAGAGGCACCAATATTTATCGCTGTATAGCGTAAAGAATATACTTTCATTCTCTTGTTCTTATCGGTTACATCAGCCATTAAGGCTTGGGATGTTGGTTCAAAAAATGATGTGCAAAGTCCGTTTAGAGCATTTAACACGATAAACCAGCCTTGTCCTGCTGCCATAGTGAATCCATAATAAACCAACGCTAACGTAAACAAAGCGGCAAGCATAACCGGTTTCCTGCCAAACCGATCTGATAAATGGCCGCCAATAAATCCACCAACTGTTGCCATTAACGGACTCATTCCTACTGTTAAACCAATTATAATAGGTGAAAGATCCATTTGCCTTGATAAATAGATTGATAGAAAAGGCAACGTCATAAAAGCGGATCCCCTTGTTAAAACCGTTCCGATTAACAAAACCCACACAATTGGATGGAATTGGACAAAATAGTTTTTAACCTTAGTCATATGTAATGCCTCACAATAGTAAAGTTTATTTCTCTAGTAAACCAATTTGTGTGAATAATGTAAAGAATTTTCTTAGCATTAAGATTTATCCAATATTATTAAGAAACTTATTTCCGTGTTCAAACCAGTAAAAAAGCCAGCACCCATAGGGAACTGACTTCTTTACTTCTAATTTGGATCCTTGTATTTTAACGCCCGTTCACTGTCACCATAACCTTTGGTGGTTGGATCCTGTACGAACCCTAACATAGACAACAAAACAAATACAGCATTTACGAACGATAAAATTGAATTTTGGATTGCATCAGTTATTTGAAAATCAACTAGACCTAATGAATGTAACCCTGATAATAGCATTTGTACTACAAGTAAGGTTTGTGAAATAAATGCGATCACCCATTTCCGATTTCTGAAGCGGACTCTCCAGTTAATCATGCTCTCATCCCCTTCCTATATATTAATTATTCTTTCTATTAACATATGCTCAGTTCTGAAAGGGTTGTCCACGATTATCACGTGTTTACTGCTTTTTTTATTACTCTATGCCTTAATACATATTTGTCGTTTAGTTCATTAAAATTATCGGTAATACTATTGAAAAAACACTTTTGTTGGTCTTTTTCTCCTAGAAAATTTATAATAAATGAATCGACAATTCCGTTTTGAAAGTTAGGAGATAATATGGATAAATTACACCCATTTCGAGATATGGTCGTGCGTTTCTGGAAAAAGAAACATTTAACACAAATAATATTACTAATAATCCTCGTGGTTGTCTTAGGTACCATTCTTTATTTCGGCTGGCTCGCATCAAGGGCAAATGTGGAATCGTTGAAGGAGGGCTTAAGCCAACCAACCGTCATTTATGATAAAAATGGTAAAGTTGCCACCAATGTTGCCACCAATCGGACACAAGGAGTAAAAGTCGAGGAATTACCTAAATATGTTCCGAATGCAGTTGTCGCGATTGAGGACGAACGTTTTTATGAACATAGCGGTTTTGATGTGAAGGGAATTGCCCGTGCCTTTTTCAGCAATTTGTTTGCAGGAAGGATTACTGGCGGCGGCAGTACGTTAACACAGCAGTTGACAAAAAACGCCCTCTTATCACCTGAACGCACCTATAAACGAAAAGCCGAGGAATTATTTTTAGCGGTTAAAATTGAAAAGGTTTATACAAAAGATGAGATCATGCAAATGTATCTCAACCAAGTATACTTTGGAAGCGGTGCCTGGGGAATCGCCAATGCTTCTAAGAAATATTTTAATAAAGATATCAAGGATGTAAGCATAAGTGAGGCAGCTTTGCTTGCTGGTCTCCTGCATTCACCGAATTACCTTGACCCTTATAAAAACTATGATTCAGCAATAAAAAGGCGAAATGTCGTCTTAGGGAAAATGAAGGAGCTCGAGTTTATTACTGCCGCAGAGTACAACACGGCGAAGAAAGAAAAAATTCGCCTTCAAGATGGCGGTGGCAGCTTTGTTGAGCGAAAATATCCTTATTATGTAGATGCTGTATTAAATGAGGCTATTTCTAAATATGGAGTAACCCAGGAAGAAATTTTGACTAGAGGATACCGTATTTATACAGAAATGGATCAAAACCTGCAAGCGGGTCTTGAAAAAGTTTATAGTAAAAACTACTTGTTCCCGAAAGGTAAAGGGAATACTTTAGTCCAAAGCGGGTCTGTCCTAATGGATCCAGCCTCAGGCGGTGTTAGCGCACTTGTCGGAGGCAGAGGTGAGCATGTGTTCCGCGGCTTTAATCGGGCTACACAATTACAGGTACAACCCGGATCAACGATAAAACCTTTGGCTGTCTATACGCCTGCCCTTGAAAATGGCTATAACTATTCGTCCGAACTTGTTGATGAACCAACATCTTTCGGAGATTACAAACCTGAAAACTTTTCGAAAACATACCAGGGAAAGGTTCCAATGTACAAGGCCCTTGAAGACTCGTTGAATATTCCGGCTGTTTGGCTGTTAAATGAGATTGGCTTAGATAAGGGTTTGGATTCGTTAAAACGATTTGGCATCCCTGTAGAAAAAGAAGATAAAAATCTGGCCATCGCTCTCGGCGGAATGAGTAAAGGTGTATCGCCTCTGCAAATGGCGAATGCTTTTACTACTTTCCCGAATGGCGGAAAGCGTCAGGATAGTCACTTAATTACCAAAATTGTCGGACCGACAGGTAACACAATCGCAGAACGGGAAGCAAAAACAACAAAGGTAACTTCCAAAAAGGTAGCCGACGAAATGACATCCATGCTATTGAATGTAGTGGAATCGGGTACAGGGAAACTTGCTCATATCCCAGGTGTTCAAATTGCTGGAAAAACAGGGTCAACACAGCTTCCATTTAGTGGCGTTAGCGGCACAAAGGATCAATGGATGGTCGGTTATACCCCTAACATCGTCGGTGCTATTTGGATTGGCTATGACCAAACTGACCGAGAGCATTACCTGCCTAGCTCAAGTTCAGCTAATGTGGTACCGCTTTTTAAAGAAATTATGAAGGAGTCCTTGCCATATCTCCCAAAAGAAAATTTTGAAGTAACTTCAATTAATGCCCAGCTTGCAGGTGAGGAAGCAACAAAGAAAAGCATTAATGAACAGGCGAAGGAAATTGGCAAAGAATTGAATGAAAATGCAAAAAAAATCGGGTCTACGATAAAAGAAAAAGCACCAGAGTGGAAAAAAAGCTTGGATAAGGTGTTTTATACCATCGGAAAAGGAATCGATTCTTTAGTTGAAAAAGCGAAAAGTATAGGAGAATAGCACGCCATCATGGCGTGCTATTCTTTATTTTGGTACTTTCCAAGTTTGACACTTATTATTTATTTTCTTTCTATTTGAATGGAATGGAAAAAGCCCCCTGCAATCCTTATTAGTTCTTCTTCTTGTTCAGTATGATAAACGGCGATAAAACATGTTGATGGACCTGATGATTTTAAAATATCCAAGTTTGTGATAACCATATCCCGCGTAAATTTTTCATTTGCAAACATTTGATTCAACTCAAATAAGATTCCTTTTGAGCCAACAGGCAAAATCATCACGTCATTCGCTTTATTTATCTCTTGAAAAATTGAAAGAGGTACAATATCATCACTTTGGTCCAATACTTCATTACCAACTAAAGGTGACCCTATTACGGCAAATTTCAATTTATCAGAGAACATGAAATCCGTTATTTTTCCATTTGGCTTTATGCCAAGTACAATTAATCCAACGGCAGATTGCAGTAAAGGAAAATTACTTTCCGTACTCCCCGTTATGGGAACATCCTTCAAACCAAGTTCTAATAACCCTTTTTTGATGCCTCTTAAAAGCTCTTCCCATGGTCCATTTCCACAAAAGTTGTGGAGCACTATGGAAATAGGCTTTCCACCCGCTGCGATACATTCCATGACCGCAACTCTTAACGAATAGTAGGCAACAGTTTCGTATGGTACATGAACGGTATCCTGCGCTTTCATCCCAATCGCTCCGCTATTATCACAAGAGAGAATGAGAGATACCTCACCATTAAAGGGAATCGTTATAATATCCCTCATCTTTTTGCCTTTCTCTCTCCTCCATATGTAACCAAGGAAGAAAGACGTGGAATAGCAACGAAAGCGATTACTGTATTTATGATTGAACCGATTAGCAATGAAGGGACGATTGCTAAATAGAATTCTTTACTCATTAAAAAAATAAATGGTAAGGGTGCAACAATTGCATTCCCAATGATAAAAAACACAATAGCTGATGCTTTCTTGCCCTTTTTATACAGGATTCCAAACAGCCAAACTAGCACAGCCATTTCGACTGCAATAAAAAAATGGCTTGGTCCTAATGGAAAGCCCCCTAAAATTGCGGATAATAAATGCCCAAATGCAGCCACGATCGCTCCAGCACCGCTGCCAAGTAGAGCCGCAGCCAATAGGGATGGAAAGACATCCAACGCTACACTGCCAACAACAGCTGGGATCTTTATAGCCGCTCCAACAGCAGACAATGCTGTAAACATTGCCAGCCAGCTTACCATTTGCATCTTCATTTTACTTATCATCTTTACGCTTCCCATCTCTAAAGACTTTCGCACTGCGAACATATTCTACGTCACGAACATTAAGGCGGCTGTTTATTACCCTAGCCAAGGCAAAGAAATAATCCGATAATCGATTTAAGTATTGTAATGCTATTTCAGGTGTTTTCGGGTCCGCCTTCAATAGCGATACAACCAATCTTTCCGCTCGCCTTGTAACCGTTCTTGCAATATGAATCGATGCTGAAGGTTTTGTTCCCCCAGGTAAAATAAATCTTTCTAGCTCCGGAGCCTCTTCAATATATTCGTCTATTTTCTTCTCCAGGTAATCGATCGATTCTTGATGAAGCTTTATTTCTCGCTTTTCCGACACATTCGCAAGATCACCGCCACAGTCAAATAATTCATGTTGAATTTTTTCAAGATCATTAAGCACGTCCAAAAAACTATCTTGGTCAAGTTCTTGAATCGCTTGCCCAACAAAGCAATTAACTTCATCAACTGTTCCGTATGCCTCTACCCGGATGTCATCTTTGTCTACCCTGCCGCCAATAATACTTGTTTTTCCTTTGTCACCTGTCCTCGTATAAATTCTCATTTAAAATCTTCCCTTTATTTTATATTTTGGTTTAATCCATACCAAATGACATCTACTTTTTCTGATTTTGCTGCAATATCTTGATAGGCCCATCCTGTTACATCTCGCCATACTCTATTTTCTTTTTCCAATGGGACAATTCCTTTTGTTATATCGGTCCCTATTACGATCAACTTGCGATTTACCCTTGCCTTTTCCCATGTATGCCAATTTTCTAAACAACTATTCCAAATTCTTCGAGACTCCTTTGAATCATATTTCTTCGTTAAATCTTTCAACCAAAATTCTACACCCTCTAGAATAATCACGTCTTGGTCGATATCCTTAAAATTTATAGGAAGAGGACAGTTATCGTACGCTGACAACCAATAATCATGTCTGTTTACATGATATATTTTTTTCACCCATGCTCTTTTGCCGTTAAAGGCACCTCCAGTAATAAAGTGCAACGTTCACCCCTCCTTAGTGCTTCTCTATCAAAAATGAGCTCGAACCCTTGACTATGCCTTGCCTGCCAATCCCAAAAGTCTTTCTTTTCAGGTGCAAATTTAGATAAAAGATACCTGATGACTCCACCGTGGGTGATGACCGCACAACTCTGACTACTTTTGGAAAGAACCTGATGGATAATCTTGTTCCAGCCGACTTGAACTCTCTTTGTAAAAGTATCAAAAGATTCCCCCTCCGGCGGACAATTATTAACAGGATCTGTCAGCCATTGTCGATAGAGCATATCTTCTCTCAGATTATCATAGGTCTTCCCTTCCCATTTGCCGAAATTCATTTCTCGTAAATCTTCTAATAAAAACGGATTACTATTTGGAAACAATATTTTTGTTGTATCAATACATCTTTGTAAATCACTAGAAAAATAGCACTCAAAGCTTTTTGTTGTCGATATTGCTTTTGATTCAGCAGTTATTGGAGAATCATTCCATCCTAAATACTCTTTCCGTTTGTTAGCTTCTGTTACCCCATGACGAAATAATGCAATAACCACACGGTCATCCACAGTATTAACTCAGTCCCTTCTACTGAAGCTCCTAATACATCTCCTGTAATCCCGCCAAACCATTTTACAGCTTTACGACGGCATAAAAATAAACAACAGACAGCGGTTAAAATCAATAAACCGACAAGGAAGTAGTCCTTACTAATAAGCAATACGAGAAATAAAAAACTCATTAAGTACACTGGATAGATCCATAACACCCGAGGCTTTGCGGCACTTTGGAATAACGAGCCTAGCCCATTATTTTTAGCCGACTTAATTGTTAACAAAAGAACGCCCATTACACTTTTACTCAAAAACGGTATAGCTGCAATAAAGAAATATGTGGCTTGTTCGACGTTCAAAGTACTCTCATAAATAAATAGAAACTTACAGCCTAATAATACAATAATAGATAAAACACCAAATGCACCCGTTCTTGGATCCTTCATAATTTCAAGTCTTTTTTCAGGATCTTGGTAGGAAAAATAAGCATCACTCGCATCCATCCAGCCATCTAGATGGATTCCTCCTGTCACGAGTATCGTTGCCAGCCAAAGCATGAACGCAACAGCTAAATGAGAAAAAGGAGTAAATTCATGAAACACATAAAATAGACATGAATAGATTATCCCTTGAAATAATCCTAATAGTGGAAAAGCTTGTACTGCCTTTCTTAGATGTTCCTTGTCCATCGGTAATTCAAGTGGGATAGGCAATGCTGTAAAAAATTGAAGGTTTATCAAGAATCCTTTCATGAATTTAATCATCTTGTACTCCCTTGATTGATTATTTCTTTAAGTAAATCCCATTTTAGATGGCTTTTGATTTTGGAAGCAAGAATCTCATATTTATTATCTTTAAAGTTTCTAATAAAAGTAGGTTCTTGAAGTTGAATCCCTTTTCGTTTTCGAATCATGTTTAACCAGTGATTTCTCCACTCATCATTATGAAATAAATGGTGAAGATATGTCCCAATGATTTGGCCGTCATTTGCAAAGTAGCCTTCTTCTACCCCATTTTCTAAGGTTAGAAATGGGAATTCCTTTTTAGATACAACAGTTTTACCTAAGTGGATTTCATACCCCACTACCTGCTGGTTTGCAGGCAATCCTGTACATTTGTGATACTTGCCAATGACTCGGTTTACTTTTTTTTCTTTATAAAAAGTGGTTATCGCGGGAATACATCCTAGTCCCTTTTGTGTGAAGTTCAGTGCACCTGTATCTGAACCAGCTTCATCTACCAATTCCTCACAAAGTATTTGATATCCGCCACAAATACCTACTACTAATCCGCCATGATCTACATGATTTTGGATGAGGCGATCTAACCCCTTCTCTTTTAAATTTTCTAAATCACTGATTGTACTTTTTGTACCAGGAATAATGATGGCATCTGGTCGTCCAAATTCACTTGCATGCTTAACCCAGCGCAATGAAACATCTTCTTCAAACAAAAATGGCTCCAAATCATTGTAATTTGAAATAAAAGGCAGCTGAATCACTACGATATCAAGGATCCCTTTTTTTGTATTTGAAAATTGAGTATGGAGAGAAAGTGAATCTTCAGCATCGATCATATGATTCTCCACAAATGGCAAAACACCTAATACAGGGACACCTGTTCTCTCCTCCAGCCATTGGATTCCATCCTCAAAAAGTGTGATATCCCCACGGAACTTATTGATAATCAAACCTGCGACTCTTTGTCTTTCTTGAGGCTCCATCAAGTCAAGTGTGCCCACAATAGTAGCAAAGACTCCACCCCGATCAATATCAGCTACAAGCACAACCGGTACATCCGCCAGTTCAGCTACCCTCATATTGACAATTTCTCGATCCTTTAAGTTTATTTCAACAGGGCTTCCAGCACCCTCAATGACTACAGCATCAAAATTTTCCTTAAGATGATCAAGAGATTTCTTAATAACTTCTATGCCCTTTTCATAAAACTGTTCGCGATAGGCATATCCCGAAAAAGTCTCGATAGCCTTTCCTAAAAACACCACCTCAGAGTGCTGGTCAGATCTCGGTTTTAATAATATAGGATTCATCCAAACTGTTGGCTCAAGTCTAGCTGCTTCAGCTTGGATACCTTGTGCTCTGCCAATCTCTCTTCCGTCAAGTGTTACATAGGAGTTATTTGACATATTTTGTGATTTGAACGGTGCTGCTTTTATTCCCTCATTTGCTAACATCCTGCACAACGCCGTAACAATTAAACTTTTGCCTACATCTGAAGCAGTGCCTTGAATCATGACTCCTTTCATTGACTTGCTCCTTTCATAACGATCGGAATCCCTGCTTCCACTAAAAAAACTTGATCCGCCATTTTTACTAATTCTTGATGGATTTGTCCCAGCAAGAGACCATATGAAAAAACGATGTCTGTAGCTAGTAATGACTCAAATAATACCTCATTACTAACAACAATCATTGTTCCTGCTCGATCTTTTATCGAAATAATTCCAGTAATAATATTTTCTTTGACCGTTTTAAAAAAAGAATCATCCCAGGTTCGATCAGTAGAAAATAGTTCATTATTTAAAAGTGTTGTAACACAATCTAACAAAATAATATCTTGATTATTGAAAACATCTACAATCCCGCCTATTTGCACCGGTCGTTCAATTGTTTTCCATTTATACGGTCCCATATTTCTATCACGCTGATGTATTTCAATTCGTTCCTTCATTTCCGAATCAGAAGAAACTCCCGTTGCTAGGTAGATAAGCTGTCTCTCTTTATTACTAGCAATTTCTATTGCTTTACTTTCAGCAAAGCTGCTCTTCCCACTTCTTACTCCACCGGTTATAAAAATTAATGATGATGCCTCCAAATGGTTAACACCTCCATTAGATGATTGTTTTCTTCAACTCCCTTTATTGCAAAACGGAGCCATCTTCCGTCCAGTCCGGGAAAATTCATCGTATGTCGAGGGACAATCCCGTGATTAAGCAGAAACTTAAACAACGGTAATTGATTTTCCAATAAGGGATCTTGTAATAAATAGAAATTTACTTTTGAGAATGAAGAAATATATTCTTGATGTTTAAAAAAATGGAACAACCTATTCCGTTCATTACTTATATAGTTCTGTGTCTCTTGAATAAAAGTTTTATTTTGCAAACATAGTTCACCAGCTAATAAGGCAATTGTATTGGTACTCCAATGTGATTGCAGTTCACTAAGTTCTGAGACAATTGCAGGCTGCGCCACTAAATATCCTAAGCGAATTCCTGGAATCGAATACATCTTTGTCATCGATCGAATAATAAGTAAATTAGGAAACCTGTTTATGTATGGAATGAATGAGTCATACTCTAGTAAAAAATCAAAAAATGCTTCATCTAAAATAACCAAGCAATTTTCCTTTTCACATGCCTCGAATAAGGAAATAATTGTAGAACTAGAATACTGAATCCCTGTTGGATTATTTGGATTACAAAGGAATATTGCATCGGCATACACTAGTTTGGCACGCAATTCATCAAGTTTTAATTCAAAGTGAGGCTCCCTTAGTTGATGATATAGAAACTCACATTTGTTTGCCCGGCAGGCTTTTTCATATTCTGAAAAAGTTGGCTGCACCAATAATACTTTTTTTCCGGTAAGCATCCGGGCAACCAAGGTAATAAGCTCTGCTCCCCCATTTCCAATCAGAATAGATTGTCCCGGAATCTGTTCTTGGTTTTCAATCCTTTTTTTAAGCTTAGTAGCAAATGGATCTGGATAAGTGAAAATTTCTTGATACAAATCCTGCCATTTTTCCTTTAATGCAGGAGGCGGACCAAGTGGATTTATATTTGCGCTAAAATCATGATATTGTGCAGGGAGCGAAAGCCCCATTGCCTCATATAGGTATTGAGGATTGGAACCATGTGACGGCCAAATCAAAGAGCATACCTCCCATCCATAATAAAAGTAAAAATAAAAATACTGTTTTTGCTAAAATAGAGTTCGCCTTTACTATATGTTCTGCTTGAATCGGATTAAGCTGTTCTCCCATCTTTGCACGGTTTGAAACAATTCCTTTGTAGTAATTCCTGCCGCCAAGCTGAATTCCTAAAATCGCGGCAACAGCAGCTTCACCCCAGCCGCTGTTTGGGCTGGGATGCTTTTTAGCATCGTGGAACAATATAGTCCATGCCTTTCGATAAGCCATACTTTCCGGATGTTTTCCGATCAGCATGATGATGCCTGTTAAGCGACTTGGAATCCAGTTCATCACATCATCCCATTTAGCTGATGCCCAGCCAAACTCTTTATATCTTTCATTCATATGTCCAACCATCGAATCACAAGTATTCGTTGCCCGGTAAATCATTGCAAGCGGCGCTCCACCAATCAATGCCCAAAATAAGGGAGCTGTTACCCCGTCACTTGTATTTTCCGCAACAGTCTCAATCGTCCCCCTTGCTATTTCACTTTCTTCAAGATCATTCGTATCACGGCCAACAATATAAGAAAGTTTTCTTCTTGATTCAACCAGGTCCCCCGAAATTAAAGGGTAATAAACTTCAAGGGAAGCTTCCTTCAAGCTTCTTTGAGCAATCGTTGTAGAAATAATGATACTTTCCACTAAAATACCCACTACCGGATGAAGCATATATCCTATTAATACCACCAACAAAACGATAGAAGAAACAAACAGTAAAACAGAAAGGAGCATTGCGATTCCTTTCAACCGTTTAGACTCACCATGATTCCAACGCTTTTCAAAAAAAGATATCATCGATCCAATCCATCTTACGGGATGTGGCCAATTGGGAGGATCGCCGACAACCATATCAATAACATAAGCAAATGTAATCGAAATTAAGTGATTGACAATCATGGTTGTTTCCTTTTTTGCGACTTTTGAATGGCTTTTTTCGTGCACTGATAAACAGCTTTACTAATAAGCTTTCCAAGAGGAGTAATGGTTCCGGCATATTCTAACACTTTTCCGGTTTGGGTCGCAGCAATTAAAATACTATCTGTTGAGGTACCGGTTGCAATGGTTCCCGTGACTTTATCCAACACCTTTTGATCATGCATCGCCTTTACCTTTGCTTCCGTTGCTGTCATAATGCTTTGTATAAAGGCTTCCTCAGTTATCTCGCCGTTAACGAAAATCCATATATTAATTGTCCCAGGCGACATTTCCAGAGTGTCCCTCTCACTTTTCGAAACATCAATCGCATTTCCAACCCCGGCGGTGACCACAACAAAGATCGAGAAGCCATCCTGTTCAAGGCGTTGGCAAGACATGTCCTCAAGCCGTACCGCTGTCATCATGCCAACTGTATCCGATGGTTCAAACCCCTTTGCTTTCAAAAAAGAAACCATTTCCTCCCGATGATTATCACAATTGTAGTCCTTGCTTACATGACGATTGACAAAAGCTTGATGCCAGCCCGTTCCTGAACCTACCACACCCGAAGACATTGTTCTTAATGGGGCTGGGGATTTTATCTCGATGAACTCGCTTGTCACACGTAACAATGCTTCATTAATTTCAATATTTTTTGTGTCCCGAGTTACTTCCGGCAGTAACACCATTTGTGGAGCAGCCACCTTTGGATGGGGATGTTTCTGAATTTTTGTACGATAAACGCTTCTTATTCTATCCTCTTTAAGGACTTCGTTCGGAATATGGTTACTATTGATGGTTCCTTTTTCAAGCAGCAACAAGCGATCACAGTATAGGCCAGCAAGATTTATATCATGGAATATTGAGATAACCGTCAACCCTTGTTCTGTCGTCCATTGCTTTAAAAGGTCAAGTAGTTCTTTCTGATAGGATAAATCTAAGTGATTTGTTGGTTCATCTAAAAGTAGAATTTTCGGCTCTTGGGCCAATGCCTGGGCAAGAAATACCCTTTGTTTTTCACCGCCAGATAACTCCTGAATATTCTTATGTTGAAATGAGGATATTCCAGTCTGGTTCATTACTCTATGGACAATTTCCTCATCCTCATTAGACCAAGTCTGAAACCAGCCTGTTTGATGTGCATATCTTCCAAGTGAAACGGTTTCCTTAACCGTATAAGAAAAAGACTGTGAAGAATGCTGTGAAAGAACCGCAACAATTTGTGCAAGCTGCTTAATACCATATTCCTGTAGCCTCTTTCCACTAATTAATATCTCACCTTGTTTTGTCGGTAAAATACCACTAATCATTTTTAACAGAGTCGTTTTTCCACTTCCATTTGGGCCTAAAACCCCGAACAATTCCCCTTGATTTACTTCAAAAGAAATGTCCTTTAAAACAGATTCATCTGCGTAACCACCTGAAACATGTTGAACGCTTAGCATGGTCTATCCACTTCTTTCCTTCCTTTTTCTCTGTAGCAGAATAATTGCAAATACAGGTGCGCCAATTAAAGCGGTAATAACCCCAATTGGCAATTCAGTTGGTGAAATAATGGTACGGGATAGGAGGTCAGCTAGAATTAAAAAACCGCTTCCGGTTAAAATGGATAGCGGAAGAAGGTACCGATGATCGGGTCCCCACAATATTCTTGAAAGGTGGGGAATTACCAGACCAACAAAACCAATTGTCCCTGAAACTGCAACGGCTGCTCCTGTTAATATGGAACCAGCCGATAAAATAATTAGCTTTCTTTTTTGCACATTGACCCCTAAATGCTGTGCTCTTTCTTCCCCAAACGACATGGCATTTAATTCTTTTGCATTAAAGATTAATATGGCAGAACCAATAATGAAAAATGGCAAAATAATTTTTATGTAATCCCATCCTCTCATCGATACACTTCCTAAGAGCCAGCCAATAATTTGCCTCAGCTCATCGCCGGTTAGTGCAATCATGAGGGAAATAACTGCTCCTAAAAAGGAGCTAAAAATAATACCTGTTAAGATAATTGTTTCCACTTTCATTGAGCGGTCTATTTTCCGGGCAAAAGCAAGAACGAAAAAAATGGTAATAAAAGAAAATAGAATACTAAGTAAGGGTAATGTGAACATCCCAACAAATGGGATCGATAGATGAAAAAACAGTGTTAAGACCGCACCCACAGATGCTCCAGATGAAACACCCAATGTATAGGGATCTGCTAACGGATTTCTTAGCAGACCTTGGAAAGCCGCTCCTGCAATAGCAAGAGCAGCACCCACAAGGCCTGCTAATATCACTCTAGGTAAGCGAATATTCATAATAATACTCTCATGCATCGGATCAATTGACCCTACCCCAAATAACTTAACAAAGATAATTTGAATAATCGTTTCTATTGGTACATAAACAGTTCCTATTGAAATACCTAATAAAATTGCAATAATAAGGAAAATTGATGCAAGAAAAAAGGCTAAGAATTTATTATTTAAAAACTTCTGGATAGACAGCCTTTGCAAGTTCCTCTACTCCTTCAACAATCCTAGGACCTGAGCGAGTAACACGATCAGAATCTACATCGATTACCTGCTTATTTTTTACAGCGTTAACCGATTCCCAGCCTTGTCTGCTTAATACTTGCTCAGTCGGATTTTTCACATAGTACCCATATGTAGTGATCACGACATCAGGATTTCGTTTGATCATAGCTTCTTGATCAATTTTGACCCAGCCTTCCTGATCATTTGCGATATTTTCCGCATTAATAACGCTTAACATTTCATCCATAAAAGTATTCTTTCCTGATGTATAAATCTCTGGGGCAGGAGATACTTCAACAAATACCTTTTTCTTCATTTTTATATCTTTCGTCTTAGCAATAATCTTTGCTAAATCGTCTTTCATCCCTTTAATGATTTCGTCTGCTTTCTTTGTTTCACCAGTAGCTTTCCCAATCATACGAATGGAATCATACACTTGGTCAAAATTTTCCGCATCATTTACAACTAGGACGGAAATTCCGGCATCTTTTAACTGCTGTAACCCTTCTGTCGAATTATGAGCAGAAGAGGCATGTGCTAATACTAAATTAGGCTTTAAAGAGATGATTTTTTCCAAATTAATATCTTGTCCGCCTACTTTCTCTTTTTTCAAAACATCTTCAGGATAATTATCAAAATCAGAAACACCAACCACTTCTTTTCCAAGACCTAATGAATAGGCAATTTCCGTATTACTTGGCATCAATGAAACAATCTTCTCCGGCTTCTTCTCTATAACCACCTTATTCCCTAATGCATCTTTTATGGTAACTGGAAACGCAGCTTCCGTTTTGCTGCCAACACTTGCTTTATTATCTTCTTTTACTTGTTCTTTCTTTTCAGTACAACCTGCTAAAGCGCCTATTGTTAATAATACGATCAACAATAGTGAATACAATTTCTTCATGTTTCTTCTCCCTGCTTTCTGTTTAGATAAAATGATAGTAACAAAAAATAAGTCCTGCTTCTGCCAATAAAAAAACATCTCCATATGACATGAAGATGTTGGTGCGATTAGATTGCATTTACTAAATAAAGTAAAAGGAGTCTAGCCTTCAACACCTTCCTATCCTCGTAGGTTTATCAGCGTGCAAGAATTAGGCAGGTTTCCTGGCTCATGATCATCGCTTCCTATGCCTTCCCATCCAATTAGACAGTGACAAATTATAGGTTGCTCTCATTTACAGTGGCGGGACCGCGTTGGTTTTACACCAAACTTCCCTTTTAAGCTTAAAATCATTCAAGATGATTCTAGCACCTAATTTAATAAAATATATTTTGTTATTTTTATTATAAAAAAACTAAATTGATTTGTATATGTTTTTTAGATTTTCAAACTAATAATAAATTTTGTTTTTTATAAGTTTGTTTTGGATTTAATTTCAACAATTTAAATTATTGCTCAATATTTCTGCATAAATTGGCCATTTCAATTGCTGCAGTTGCCGCATCCCAGCCTTTATTGCCGGCTTTTGTGCCTGCACGCTCGATTGCCTGTTCAATAGAATCCGTCGTTAATACTCCAAAAATAACCGGAATACCGCTATTTAATCCTACTGATGAAACACCTTTAGCCGCTTCATTACAAACATAATCAAAATGTGGAGTAGAACCGCGAATAACGGTTCCAAGTGTGATGACAGCATCATACTTTTTACTATTTGCCATTTTTTGGGCAATCAAAGGGATTTCAAACGCACCTGGAACCCAAGCGACATCTACGTCTGATTCACTGACTCCATGCCTTTTTAGGGCATCCTGTGCACCGCCTAATAATTTACTTGTAATTAATTCATTAAACCTTCCAACAACAATTCCTACTTTTAACCCAGATCCAACTAAATTTCCTTCAAAAATATTTCCCATGATTATGCCTCCATATGATAATTTTTGCTAACTAATTTCTAGTAATGTAACAAATGCCCGAGTTTGTCATGCTTTGTTCTTAAATAATTGGCATTTTCCTTTCGAATGTCCATTTGCAGCGGTACCCGTTCCACTACTTCAAGATCATAGCCTTTGAGACCTTTAATTTTTCGAGGATTATTCGTTAATAACAGCATTTTTTTAATCCCTAAATCCTTTAAAATTTGGGCACCAATTCCATACTCTCTTAAATCAGCACCAAAGCCGAGTTTTTCATTTGCTTCAACGGTATCATAGCCCTCTTCTTGTAGTTTATAGGCTTTTAGTTTATTGAGAAGTCCAATACCCCGGCCTTCTTGACGCATATATAACAGAACTCCGTTACCCGCCTGATTGATCTGGTTTAATGCAGCATGAAGCTGGGGACCGCAATCACAACGGTATGATCCGAACACGTCCCCTGTCAGGCATTCAGAATGTACTCGGACAAGGACAGGTGTTTCAGGATTAATTTCACCTTTCACTAAGGCTACATGCTCTTTCTCATCAACAAGATTCGAATAACCGACTGCTTTAAAAGCACCAAATTCAGTAGGTAAATTTATTTCTACCTCACGTTTTATTAGGTTATCCTTTTTGTTTCTATATTCAATCAGATCTTTAATCGTAATCATTTTTACATTCAGGTCAACTGCAATTTTTTGCAACTGAGGGACACGTGCCATTGTTCCGTCCTCATTCATGATTTCACAAATAACTCCAGCTGGTTTGGCACCGCATAATTTGGCAAGGTCTACTGCCGCTTCCGTATGCCCTGTTCTCCTTAAAACACCGCCTTTTTTAGCAATTAGCGGAAAAATGTGTCCAGGACGTTTAAAATCTGCAGCTTTTGACTCTGGGTCAAGCAAACTTAAGATTGTGGCTGAACGTTCAAATGCCGAAATTCCTGTTGTCGAAAATTTATGGTCAATACTAACTGTAAAGGCAGTACCATGAGGGTCTGTGTTTTTAGAAACCATTGGGATTAAGTCCAATTTTTGCGCCAAATCTTCCTCAATTGGAACACAGACGAGTCCTCTACCGTGTGTCGCCATAAAATTAATCACAGTTGGAGTAGCTTTTTCAGCTAAAGCGATAAAGTCCCCTTCATTTTCCCTCTCCTCATCGTCGCAAACAATAATAACCTTTCCTTCTTTTAAATCAGTTAAAGCTTCATCAATTGAATTAAACACATCTATCACTCCCTGTTATAGTTCAACACCATGGCGGTACGAGACGTTCCAGAAGTATTGGTTAAAAAAATCCATTCTCTTCTAAAAATTTTTCCGTTATCCCTGACCTGCTCTTTTGCTCTTGGTCATTTGTAAGCTTTTTGATAAAATGACCGACGTATTTACCAATCATATCGCATTCCAAATTTACTATATCCCCTGAACCCTTATGCCCCAATATGGTTTCCGACAATGTATGTGGAATTAAAGATATTGTAAAACTATTTTCTGTTACTCCGAAAACAGTTAGGCTTGTCCCATCGACAGCAACAGATCCCTTCAAAATTACATCTTTTAATAAATTTGAGTCCGCATCAATTTCATAATAAACCGCATTTTCAAAGGCCTGTTTACTTTTTATAACTCCTGTGCCATCTATATGTCCCGAAACAAAATGACCTCCGAATCTTCCACCTGCAGCCATAGCTCTTTCTAAATTAACTTTTGATCCCCGCTTAACTGTATTTAAACTGGTAGCTTTGACTGTTTCAGGCATTACGTCTACCGTGAATTGCTTACCTGTATAAGAAGTAACTGTCAAACATATTCCGTTGACGGCAATACTGTCGCCGAGATGAACATCGTCAAGAATTTTTTTGGCTTCAATTGTTAATACAAACGAGTTTCCAGTCCGCTGAATATTCGAGAGTATGCCGATTTCTTCAATTATTCCAGTAAACATAATAATTTCTTCTCCTTACCTAGGTTCAGCAATAATTCTTATATCACTGCCAATTCGATCCACCTGTTTAATGTTCAAAGAAACAGCTTCTGCTATGTGTTCAATTCCCTGCCCTCCGAAGGATGTAGGTGCATTTTTTCCACCGATTAGTTTCGGAGCGATATAGGTAATGATTTGCTGAAAAGCATGTTCCTTTAAAAAACTGCCATGCACTTCTGCGCCGCCTTCAACAAAAAGAGATGTAATTCCCTTTTTGCCAAGGAGGACGAGCATCTCTTTTATCGAAACCTTCTGACTCTCCATTTTTATTACTTCAATATCTAATTCAGAAAATTGGCTAACTCGGTTTTTGTCAACTTCTGCTCCAGTGACAATCCAGGTTGGTGCCTGTTGATCGATAATAACTTGGGCGTCAAGCGGAGTCCTTAAATGAGTATCCAGTATTATGCGAATCGGGTTTTTACCACCTTCTACGAGCCTTGTTGTCAAGGATGGATTATCTTTCAATACCGTGTTGACCCCAACCATGATTCCGTCATGTTGGTGACGAAAATGATGAACGTCTGCTCTTGATTCTTCATTCGTAATCCATTTGCTTTCACCAATTACTGTTGCCGTTTTTCCGTCTAAACTTGCGGCTGATTTTAAGGTGACATAGGGTAAACCTGATTGGATGTTATAAAAAAAGACCTTATTCAAATCACGGGCTTCCTCTTGTAATATGCCCACCTTCACTTCAATTCCAGCTTTTGTCATACGCTCAATCCCTGTCCCGGCAACTTTAGGATTTGGATCTGTTGTAGCTACAAATACCTTCTTTACACCTGACTTAATTATCAAATCAGAACAAGGTGGAGTTTTTCCATAATGACTGCACGGCTCTAGGGTTACATATAAAGTAGACCCTTTTACTTGATCGCCAGCCATTTGAATGGCATGTACCTCAGCATGTGGTTCGCCAGCTCTTAAATGTGCTCCCATGCCGATTATTTGACCATCCTTTACCACCACAGCACCGACAACAGGGTTAGGTGACGTTTGTCCAAGAGTTCCTCTGGCTAGGTTTAACGCTAAATTCATATATAAACTATCATTCATCGATTATTCTCCTTTTTAAAAGGAATTAAAAAAGACCCTAAAGAATATTTCTCTTCAGGGTCTTCAAAAAAGACAATAGTAAATAAAGGTTTAAAAATAGGCAAACTTCACCCTATCATTAACCCTTGTTTTCCTTCTCCCATCCAGACTTTAACTGTCGGCCCTGGAGTTTCACCAGATCCACCGTTTAACAAAAATGTTACCCGGGTCACGGACTAAGAAGCATTGCTTCATCACCGCCGGTTAGGAATTTCACCTGACCCCGAAGGAAGTATTCAATTATGTTGTTAATATAATAATACAATTAATTCTAACAGTAAAGAAAAAAACACCTATTGTTTTCTTTTATCCCACTAGAAATTTTTTTCGTGAATTCATATTTAATCATTAGTGATAAAAAGAACCTATTTCTCCTTATCACTTTACCCCATTTAACTTACATTTGTCTAATTCTGATAAGTCTTTACAGGTAAATATATTTCAAAATAAAGATTTCCCTCAGCATTTTGATCCTTCTCCCCTTCTGTAAAGATTTCCATACTTAATGCATTTTGATCCTGATCATAGCCGTATTCTTTCATCCATGCGAACATTTTATTGTATGTATTTTCGACATCCTCTATCCTGCCTTTATGAGTACTGAAAACATAGTTTTTACGTGGAATCGTAAAACCAACCATACCTTCTGGGATATCATCAATAACTTCTACTGGAGTAGTAACATAGTAGGTGATCTCGGTTTCCCTCGTATGAAATGGTGCAATCAATATCGATTCCTGAGTTTGAAATGGAACCTCATAAAGACGTCCTTTAAATCTACTAAAAAGACTTGGAATACAATCCATTTGTGAATGTGTACCATTCCAAGAAATGCCGATTACTTTTATTTCTTCTCTTTCAATTACTCGGATACCCAAGCAAATCCCCCCTTTTATACAATCATATTTCTAATATTCTAATAGTATCACTGAGATTCCTTCTAAAATTATTCGACGAAATAGGTGGAAATTTTTATTCCTAAATAACTTTACAGATAAAAAATAACAGAGGAGCATTTTCCGTTGTTCCAAACTCTAGTCACTTCTTAAGAGATAGAAAAAAGCCGTTCGAAGAATCGAACGGCCTTTGTTTGTTTATTTAACTTCCTGAGGAATTGCTAAATTCAAGCCTTTTGCTACTCGCTCGCCATACTCTGGGTCAGCTTTGTAGAAATGCTGGATTTGACGAAGCTTGATATCCTCTCTCTCCACCGGCTCCATGGCACCAACGATGGTCTCCACCAAACGTGTACGTTCTTCCTCTGTCATCAATCGGTAAAGGTCACCCGTTTGTGTATAATGATCATGCTGGTCATATGAAGCCTGCTCTGCTGTACCGGTAACCTGGAAGGCTGTTTGTTTATGCTCAGGCGCTTCCTTTGGACCATCAAAACTGTTTGGTTCATAGTAAACCGATCCGCCGCCATTATTATCAGATCGCATCGCACCATCACGTTGATAATTGTTTACTTCAACTTTTGGACGGTTAATTGGGAGCAAGTTATGATTAGCGCCTACACGATACCGGTGTGCATCGGAATATGCGAAAAGTCTCCCTTGGAGCATTTTATCCGGTGATGCCTCAACACCTGGTACCATAGTTCCAGGTGAGAATGTTGCCTGCTCTACCTCTGCAAAATAGTTTTCAGGATTGCGATTCAAAACCATTCTACCTACCTCAATTAATGGGTAATCCTTATGTGACCAGATTTTTGTCACATCAAATGGATCAAATCGATACGAATTGGCATCTTCAAATGGCATAATTTGCACGTGAAGCTTCCAGACTGGGAAGTCACCATTCTCAATTGCATTAAATAAATCTTCTGTATGATAATCTGGATTCTCTCCCGCTAGCTTAGCGGCAAGATCCGGTGACATGTTTTTAACACCTTGCTCGGTCTTAAAGTGATATTTTACCCAAACCGCTTCACCGTCTTCGTTCACCCATTTGAAAGTATGACTGCCGTAGCCATTCATATGGCGAAATGTCGCTGGAAGCCCGCGGTCCCCCATTAAATAAGTCACTTGGTGCAAGGATTCAGGTGATAAGGACCAAAAATCCCAAACAGCAGTTGGATTTTTTAAATGGGTTTTTGGATCTCTTTTTTGAGTATGGATGAAATCCGGGAATTTAATCGCATCACGTATAAAGAAAATTGGGGTGTTATTTCCAACCAAATCATAGTTGCCTTCTTCAGTATAAAACTTCACTGCAAAGCCCCGAGGATCACGAACCGTATCAGCAGAACCAAGTTCCCCTGCTACTGTTGAAAAGCGAATAAACATTGGGGTGCGTTTACCAACCCCACTAAATAATTTTGCCTTCGTATATTTGGACATATCATTGGTCACTTCGAAATAACCATGTGCTCCGGCACCCTTTGCGTGTACTACCCGCTCCGGCACCCGCTCTCGGTTAAAGTGCGCCAATTTTTCTAGTAAATGGACATCTTGAATTAAAGTTGGGCCCCTAGAACCAGCGGTCATTGAATTTTGATTATCACCGACTGGTGCTCCGTTTCCTGTTGTTAAATGTTTGTTACTATTACTCATTCGATCACCTCGTAAACTATTTTTTAAAACTTTACCTAAATTATAATATAAACCTCATTAAAATCAATACTAAATTATAATTATTTTAATTTAATATTGAATGTTAATAATAAAACCTGAAACCACTATTACATAGGTATTAAAAAATTGGGACGTTATTCCAAAATTAAGAAATAACATCCTAAAAATTTCTATATACTTAAGAGAAGTGATTTTTCCAAACTAAAAAAATAGATTATACTGTATGTAACACAATTTATAGGAGGATTAATATGAGTGAATCTAATCAATCAAACCTAAATGAAGAGCCAAAAAAGAAAATTAGTTTACAAGAAGCGATGAAACAGCAGCTTGAAAATAAAAAAAATAAGACCGCTTCAGGGATTTCCACTTCAAGCAACACACAAAGTGGTAAAAAGATGAAAAGCCAGCAGACCAAAAAAGTAAGCAATACACGGAGAAAAATGGGTGTTTAATAAACTTTCAAGAGGATGACACAAAGAGGTATGACCCTTTTGCGTTTCCTCTTTTGCCACAAAAAAACAGACCCTAACAAGTGTTAGAGTCTGTTTTTTTGGCAGGTCTTATGATTTACGAACGTTTACCGCTTGTGGTCCACGTTGTCCATTTTCAATTTCAAATGTAACCTCTTGACCTTCATCTAAGGTTTTATATCCTTCGCCTTGAATAGCTGAGAAATGAACGAATACATCATCTCCGCCTTCACGCTCAATGAATCCAAACCCTTTCTCACCGTTAAACCATTTTACTTTACCATGTTCCATTACTTTGTATCCTCCTAGCATGTAACAATTACATTATTTTGCAAAATATTCTTGCTCAATTATTTTTACCAATATGTTATTGTCATATACCATTTCAATTCGTTATTTTTTCTCTTTTAGTTGAGACTTCAAAGAACCCATGTGTGGATTGCTTTTGCCACACCATCCTCTTCATTAGTTGCTGTAACCCAGTCTGCAGCCGCCTTCACTACATCTTGAGCATTTCCCATTGCTACACCAAGTCCTGCTGATTTAATCATCATTAAATCGTTTCGACTGTCTCCCACGGCCATAACATTTTTCATTTCAATTCCGAGTCGGCTGCAGACAACACCCAGCCCCTTCGCTTTATTAATTCCAAGCGGATTGACCTCTATATTCTTCAAAGTAGAATTACTTAGCTCAAATTCAGCCTTTGCCTCTAATTCTTTTAATATAAGCTCTCGAGTTGCATCATCATCTATATTAAATCCAAATTTTAACCATTCGATATTATGGATGTCCTCTGGCATTTCATCATGCCAATTCCGCTCCGTGCTGATCGCCCAAAACTTTGTTTTATGCTGTTTTGTAAGTTCCCACATCCACTCTATTAATTCCGCTTTCACAAAATTCCTTTCTACCAGTTCCCGTTTTTCATCCCAGATCTCACTGCCATTTACCGTTACCAAATACGATGTGAGCTCCAGTGCATCAGCATGTTCTCGACAGGTCGTTAAAGATCGTCCGGTACTTAATACGACATATATCCCCTTATCCTGGGCAGCTTTGATAGCCTGCCGATTCGCTTCAGATATCTGTCCTTTATAATTTAAAAGTGTTCCATCCATATCAAGTGCAACTAATTTGATATCAAGATCATTTTTGAAATTATCCATATGTAAAAAAAAGCTCCTTTCTTACATTATCTAATTAAGAGTACACTTTTAATTTTCATTTTTCAAAGATACCATCTACAATCAGTTAGCATAATACATTTATATAAAATGAAAAAAGACCCTGAATTATTAGTTGCAGGATCCTAATATTCCATTATTGCTGCTGATATTGCACACGGTGAAGGTTGGCAAAAATACCGCCCTGTTCGATTAATTCATCATGACGTCCTTCTTCGGCAATTCCCTGCTCTGTTACAACGACAATCCGGTCAGCATTACGAATGGTCGCCAGCCTGTGGGCAATTATAAGGGTGGTTCTGTTTTGAGCAAGCTCTGTCAACGCTTCTTGAATCACCATTTCCGTTTCCGTGTCAAGAGCCGAAGTAGCTTCATCCAAAATTAAGATTGGTGGGTTTTTTAAAAACATTCTGGCAATTGCAATCCGCTGTTTTTGACCACCGGAAAGCTTTAAGCCACGTTCCCCAATTTGGGTCTCATAACCGTCCGGCAATGAAGCAATAAATTTTTCGAGATGGGCACGACGAGCAGCCTCGGCAATTTCCTTATCAGTTGCATCCTGTTTGCCATAAGCGATATTTTCACGAAGTGTTCCTGTAAACAGAAACACATCCTGTTGAACAATGCCGATTTGAGAACGTAATGATTTTTTCGTCATATTTCGGATATCGAGGCCATCAATATAGATGCCGCCGTCACTAACATCATAAAATCTCGGAATCAAGGAGCAAATCGTTGTTTTGCCTGCTCCTGACGGTCCTACAAATGCTACAGTCTCACCTGACCGAATATCTATATTTATATTTTCCAAGACAGATTTATGCCTGTCGTAACAGAAGGATACGTCTTTAAATATGATATTTCCTTTAAGTGATGCTATTTCTACTGCATCCTCTGTATCCTTTACTTCCGGATCTGAATCAATCAGCTCTATAAACCGTTTGAACCCAGCCATTCCTTTTGGATATAACTCCATTATCGCACTGATTTTATCAATTGGTTTAAAGAGGACATTGACATATAGGATAAAACCAACTAATTCACCATAGGTTAGCTGTCCAGTGAAGCTTAACCAAGCTCCATAGACAAGGACGACAATCGTGATTAGCCTTGTCATCATATAGATCCCCGAGAGACTGTAGGACATGACACGATATCCACTTAGTTTCGCGCCACGGTATCTTTGATTATTCTTTTTAAATCTGGCTATCTCAAACTCTTCATTTGTGAAGGATTGAACCACGCGACTTCCGGAAACACTATCCTCTACACGTGCGTTTACGTCTGCAATGCTCGAATACATTTGACCCCAAGCCTTGTTCATTTTTAAATTACAGACAATTACTAGAAGAATTAAAAATGGCAAGATTAGAACGGCAACAAGAGAGAGCTTCACATTGATCGTCAGCATAATCCAGAATGCACCGATAAAGGTCATCATGGCGATAAAGACATCTTCTGGTCCATGGTGGGCAAGCTCGCCTAAATCAAACAGATCATTGGTAATTCTGCTCATGATATGCCCCGTTTTCGTATTGTCAAAAAAGCGAAACGATTGCTTTTGGACATGTTCAAACAGTTCTTGCCTCATATCGGTTTCAATATTAATCCCAAGCTTATGGCCCCAATAATTCACAATAAATTGTAGGAAGGTACTTAATAAGTAAACAAGGAAAAGTCCGATACTCACTGAGACTATCGCCTGCCAATCGCCACCAGGCAGCAATTCATCAATAAACCAACTAACCGCCAGCGGGAAGGCTAATTCAAGAACAGCAACTATAACTGCACTGCTGAAGTCTAATATGAAAAGCCGTTTGTGCGGGCGGTAATACGAAAAGAAACGTCGAATCATTAGTAATCTCCTTTTTTCAATGATAGCAATAATAGGATTATATGAAATATATATGAATAATTTCAAGTATTTTGAAAATAATACTTGAAAATAAAACACTTGGGAGCAATCGCCCCAAGTGTTTTCAAATTAATGATGATGATGGTGGTGTCCGCCTTTTGAAGGATTGGTAATCAGCCATTCCTCTTTTGGGACATGAAAAAGCTGAATCCACACACCATCAAGATACTCGTCGTTTTTATCGAGAATAAAGTCAATTTCCTTATCGGTTTTGACTACTTCATCATTTTCAGTTGGCGTATCAAGTCTCAAATCATAGTGTGCATGATCCCCGTGGATGCTTGTAACGTAAACACGGAATAGCTTCCCTTGTGCCTCTTCTTGTTCCATCATTTTTTTCAATGCTTTTGCAGCATTTCGATTGATTTTTACCTTCATTTTGTGCTCTCCTCTTTCTATGTATTCCTCATTATTATCCCACGATTATATTAAAATAGACAATTTTAAGCAATGAAATAATGGTTCGTTGGCTTTCACTTCAACTCTTTTTACTTAAGCACTTGAACGATGGTGAAGACGGAATATCACATATACTAAACATAATTTACAGCTTCTTTATCGCAGCATAACAGTCGCCCTGATCCATTTGGGTCATATCAATTAGAATTCACATAAAAATAGTGATAGTAGTAATAAAGGTGTCAGGCACCATGTGAAAATTTCACATGGTGCCTGACACCTATTTATTTTGTACTATTTTTCCTTTTTGTCCGTACTAATTGGTATCCTATGAAGGCGACATACAGCGGTATAGCTACATAGATGAAATATGGAAATCGAAGCTGTTCCTTTTTAAAGACAAGATAAATTGCGTATCCTAAAAAAAGTGTAATAATAATGCCATATTTCGGGAGAGGGATATCCTTTAGGCTAGGAATTTTTATTGTACTTACCATCAAATAGCAAAGTAAGAAAAACGCGATGACAAAGATGAAACCAGGCATCTTTCCATGAAACAGAGTCAAGAGTGTTAACAAGCCACCCGCAGCTGTAATCGGAACGCCTGTAAAATACTTTAACGAAGATTTCACGGCATTAATGTTGAACCGTGCCAGTCGGTACGCCCCAAATAATGGAAAAAGTCCAGCGACCGCCATTCCGACTGCACCAAAAGAGGAATAATAGGAATAATAGGCCATCATTGCCGGTGCTACACCAAAGGTGACGATATCTGCCAGAGAGTCAAGTTCTTTTCCCAAATCACTTTCCACACGAAGCATTCTGGCAATGCGGCCATCCATGCTGTCGAGCATCATTCCAATTAAGATTAAAATAGCGGCATTCTTGTAATCCCCTTGCGCTGAATACATGACCGATAAAAAGCCAGAAAATAAATTAGCAAGGGTAAAAAGGTTAGGAATACTGTTTCTAATAATATGTATCACTCCAGTTTTCAATTAGCAGAGCAAAGGTCAATAAGATACCAACCATTAGTTTCCGCTTTTATATTTCTTATTATAACGCTTTTCTTGGTAAAATTGGAAAAACCAAATTGCAACTGTTAACCAAAATCCACTCGCTAAATATCCTCCAATAATATCACTTGGATAGTGGACACCTAAATAGATCCTGCTCGTTCCAATCGCCAATATCATAAAAGCACTAAAAATAATCAGGATGCTTCTTCCCCACTTAGTTGAAATATGGCGCCAAAGCAAAAACGTAATAATCACATAAACGGTAAATGCATTCATAGCATGTCCACTTGGATAACTATACCCTGAAATATCAATTAAACGATGGAAATTAGGACGAGCACGGTGGAAAACCTGTTTTAAAATTTGGTTTAATACTGCTGAACCGATAATCGCAGAAATGAATAATATTAATTCTGAACGATGATGTAATACTTTATAAAGGAAAAATATTAAAACGATACATAAAATGATAACAAATGGAGTAGAACCAATAAAGGTAAAAAATTTCATCACTTTTGTTAAAAATGGCGATTCCAGTCCTTGGATAGCTGCTATTACATCCCTATCAAAATCTATGATAGTATTGTCACTTATTAACAACGTGATTAAGCCGAAGCTGAGAACGCAGACTAAACTTATGATGAAAGCGATAATTAGATTTAATTTAAGATTCATAACAAGATCCTCTCAAGGTGAATTTAAAGCGTCTTTAAAAACATACCATATAGTACCTTAATATAACAATAAATTCTCTACCATCTCCTTACTTCCCTAAATCAAAAAAAGACTTGCTAAAAAAGCATTCCACCCTTCAGCCAAGATTACAGTAATAATGTTTGTTTATAACTGTATTATGTGATTTTGCTGAGGGTCTGGACATTTTTAAGCAAGTCTTGATAATAAAATTATTTATTTGTTGACCAACGGAGCATGTCCCTATCGTCTTAGTTAGGTATTTGACAGTAGGTTTATTTAAGCTATATCAGTATCTGAATTTGATAACCGAATGTTCTTTCAATACATTAGCTTTTTGTTTTCATTTTTTTAAATTTCCATTTATAAACGAGGTAGCAAAGTGTAAAAATGATGGCAATTATTATTGCAGGTGTAACAAACGGTTTTGCAGCTTGATTGATTTGATCCCATTTCGTTCCCAAGGTCATCCCTAGATATAAAAAGAGAATCGACCATGGAATAATTGCGGCAATGGTATAAATGCTAAACTTTGAAAAAGGCATCCGGGCAATACCAGCAGGAATGGAAATCGCATGTCTTACAAAAGGGATAAAGCGTGCCGTAAAAATAACGCCTGACCCATATTTGCTGAACCATTGTTGGGCAAGATCCATATGATGTGGTTTGATCAACAAATACTTTCCGTATTTATCGAGGATTGGTCTTCCACCATATTTCCCTAACCAATACAGAAACCACTGGGCGATAATCCCCCCTATTGTTCCTGCGACCACTGCCCCGATGAATGAAATTTTTCCGATAGAAACTAAATAACCACCGTAGGCCAAGACGATCTCACTTGGAATAATTTCGATCATTAAGCCTAGGGTAATGCCAAGATAACCAAGGCCTGAAAGCAAATCAAAGATGGACTGAATAAAATGTGACATAATCTACCTACCTTTTTGAAGAATTTCTCTTGTTGCTGATTGAAGTTTAAATGTTTGAATGATATTTCTTATATAAGAGTTAGTCACCCGCTACTTTGAGTACTTGGCCCCTAATGATTCAGTTGAAAAGGTTTCGTTTCCTTAACAGTTGTTTAGAATAGTTCATATTCAGATGAGGATACAGAAGCTGATAAAACACCTCCTGTAAATAATATACCACTAACTTCAATAGCATCTAGCACTTTCTTATTCATTTTCTTCCTTCTTCTAAGCATTTTGTTGTTATATGATAAGAATAGACAATCAAACTAAACATACTATTAATGAAATATTAATAATTTCTTAAATCGGAAGCTTTGGTAAAAGTTTTGAGTTGTGGTTGTACCTAATGTTTATTATATTGAAAAAGCAATCCTCCCTCTTAGGAAGAATTGCTTATAATAAAATCCATAAAGATTATGAAACTCTCGCTTTATTTTCCACTGATTCATCCGTTTTGTCTTTTGAGAAAAACCAGCCAGCTGCTGCTATGCCAACCAGCACGACGTAAAAGGTTATTTTCCATGCGGTTGAATGAGCAAATTCCTCACTTAGAATCCCTAACGAAGGATGTGAAAGTGTATAAACTGCTAGTTTAACACCAACCCAGCCGACAATTGTAAAAGCAGCGATTTCTAGACCAGGTCTTCTCTCAAGCAGCTTAACAAACTGGTTAGCTGCAAAACGCATAATGATTAATCCAATAATACCGCCTGCAAATATAACTAAGAACTTACCGCCATCAAGCCCGCCGATGTTTGGAAGCGGTGTGTCTGGAAGTACAACCGCCATCGCTACGGCTGCAAGAATAGAGTCAACCGCAAAGGCAATATCAGCTAATTCAACCTTGAATACCGTCGTCCAAAAGCCGCTTTTTTTGCGATCTTTCTTTTCCTCCTTCTGCTCTGTTTTTCCTTTCACAACCTTCCTGAAAATATGATTACCTGCCATGAATAATAAATATATAGCCCCTATAGCTTGAACTTGCCACACATCAACAAGGAAGGAAATCGCAAACAATGACGCAAAGCGGAAGATAAATGCTCCAGCAAGACCGTAAAACAACGCCTTTTTTCGATCTTCTTCAGGTAAATGTTTCACCATAATCGCAAGTACCAATGCATTATCTGCTGCTAAAAGACCTTCTAATGCCACCAAGATCAATAAAACCCATCCGTATTCCAGTAAAAGAGCAAAATCCATTAATTATTCCTCCTAAAAAATTTGATATTTTTCAAAAATACTCCCTTATTGCCATAAAAATAGGCCTTTACTGTTTACAGTAAAGGCCTAAAAAACACATAAAAGACCTTTACAGTAAAGTAAAGGTCTTGCTAACAACGTAATGTTGCCAATAAAGCCGGAGAAATCAATTCTCGAAATGACGACTTTATTGTAGCAGCTACTCCCCTTTAAAAAGGAAATATTTAATTACTTACAATATATTATACTTTTTATCAGATGTCAATGTTAGTTTGAAAGATTTATCCTACATTAACAGGCAGTAAGACTCCTCTTCAAGACTTTGATGTTACAAAAAAGGATGATTAGTGGGCTAGAAAAAAAAAACTAATTGATGTTTCACTTTATAGTTCATATATCTCTGAATATTTTTTCTCGAGATATTCAACAAGATAATCTGCGTTTAATTCCTCACCAGTGACCTTAACGATTAATTCATTCGGTGTATAAAGTTTACCGAACCGGTGGATTTTTTCCTTTAACCATGCTTGGATCAGCTCAAACTGGCCATTTTCAATATAGCTATAGAAATCAGGAAGATCATTTTGTATTGTTCGTAGAATTTGGGCTGCATAGAGATTTCCTAATGAATAGGATGGGAAATAGCCGATGCCGCCAAAGGACCAGTGTACATCCTGAAGAACACCTTCAGTATCCGTACTTGGTGTAATTCCAAGATAATCTTGCATTTTCTGGTTCCAAATTTCAGGCAAGTCCTTAGCATCAATCTCACCGCCAATTAATGCTTTTTCAATTTCATATCTTAGCATAATATGCAAATTGTAGGTTAACTCATCTGCCTCCACACGGATAAAAGAAGGCTCAACCGTATTTACCGCACGATAAAATTCCTCAACTGAAACATTTGCTAATTGTGCGGGAAAATATTCTTGCAGCTTAGGGAAAAAGAACTTCCAGAATTCCTTGCTGCGTCCGACCATATTTTCCAAAAATCTTGATTGTGATTCATGTATCCCAAATGAAGTACCACTCTGAAGAACTGATTCCTCATATTCCGGATTTATGTGCTGCTCATATATTCCATGCCCTGCTTCATGAATTGTTCCAAAAAGGGCAGAACGAACATTTCTTTCTAAATAGCGGGTTGTCAAGCGAACATCCCCAATGTTCACTGTTTGGGCAAATGGATGCACGGTTTCGTCAAGGCGCCCTGCCTCCATATCAAAACCAATGATCGGCAGGATGAAACGATTAAATTCTTTTTGTTTCTCGATATCAAATGATTGCTCAAACACTCCAACTTGTGTCAGCTTTCCATTTTTCTTAATTCGTTCTAATAAATTTACACTTGATTCTCTTAATTTAGCAAATAAAGGATCTAGTCTCTTCACTGTTAAGCCCGGCTCAAATTCATCAAGCAAGGCATCGTATGGATGCTCCTCATAGCCATAAATTTCAGCGAATTTCCGCTTAAATTCAACAATTTTCTCCAATGAAGGAAGGTAGCGGGCAAAATCGTTGTTTTCTCGCGCTTCTTCCCATGCATCATTTGCTTGTGCCGTTAAGATACTGTACTCCTGAAAAAGGTCGGCCGGTATACTTTTGGATTTCTGGTAGTATTCTTTATACTCCCTTACCCTTGCCTTGGTGACTTCATCTAATTTTTCTCCATTTTCAGCAGAAGTAAGTTTTTCTAATAAGTCGCCCATTTCCTTAGATACAGATAGCTTAAATACTTCCGTCCGTAATGTTCCAGTTGCCTTAGCAAAAACATTCCTGCCTTTTTTCGGTGCCATAACTTTTTGATCCCAGTCTGCTAAACCAATAATACTTGAAAAATGAGTTATTTTTTCATCTAACAGTTTAAATTGTTCTAATGCCTTCTGTAATGTTAGATTAGCTACTTTCTGTTCCATATGCAGCCCCCCTTTTCATTATTCTATTCCCTAAAGGATGTGAACCTGCCACTTCCCCATTTTATTATAAATTAAAAAATTCAAATAAAGAAAAATATTTGAAAATCTTTTTAATAGAAAAATTTGAAGCTTCCATCTATGTCACTGTACAACTTATAAAATCTTTATCCACTTTAAATACATATTTACCATTTTCTGTTGTTTCTTCTTTTTCAATTAGGCATAATGAGTAAAAGGATTAAATTAGGTAAAAAGGATGTGTAACCATTTTGGAGAAGCTGACAAAGAAAAAGTCTCATTTCCCTTTTCGCTTAAATTTACTTTTTTTTAGTGTATTTTTATTATTTTCAGTCCTTATACTTCGTCTTGGCTTTGTACAAATTGTGTATGGAGAAAATTACAAAAGAGATTTAGAAAGGAAAGAAGATATTACGGTTAGTAATTTAGTGCCTAGAGGAAAAATGCTCGATCGTGATTTTCGGGTGGTTGTCGATAATGTTCCAAAAAGTGCTATCATCTATACAAATGAAGGGTTTAGTCAAAAAGAGATGCTAGAAACCGCTAAAAAGTTAGCGCTGCTGATTGATAAAAAAACAGACAAGGTCACTGAAAGAGACAAGCGGGATTTCTGGTTCATAAAAAATCAAAAGTGGGCGGATGCCAAAATCACAAAAACAGAAAAAGACTTATACAATGCAAAAAAATTAACGGACAAAGAGATCTATAAATTAAAATTGGATCGTATCACTGAGGAAGAATTGAAAGAAATAACAGATACCGACCTTGAAGTGCTGGCGATTTACCGGGAATTTACCAGCGGATATAAATTTACCCCGCAAATGGTAAAGAACGAAGACGTTACCGAAAAGGAATTTGCCGTAGTAAGTGAAAATCTTCAATCACTCCCTGGGGTTGAAACGACAACAGATTGGGACCGATCGTATGCTTTCGAAAATACATTGAGATCTGTTTTAGGAAAGGTGACAAAATCCGATGAAGGCCTTCCTGCTGATCAATTAGATTATTTTTTAGCAAAGGGCTATAGCCGTAATGACCGTGTCGGCAAAAGTCAATTAGAATTCCAATATGAAGATGTACTTCACGGTTACAAATCAAAGGTGAAAAATATAACAGATAATGCGGGCAATGTCATTGAAATCCACTCCGTCTACACTGGAAAAAAAGGAAAAGATCTTATTTTAACGATTGATATGGAACTCCAAATGGCTATTGATAAGATTCTTGAAGAAGAACTTTGGGCTGCAAAGACATCACCAGGTACTGGTTTAACCGATCGTGCTTACGTCGTCTTAATGGATCCCTGGACTGGAGAGGTATTAACGATGTCAGGAAAAAAAATTGTTAATGACAAAGATACCGGAAATGACGAAATGATTGATGATGCCCTGGGGACCTTTACTACCACATATAACGTCGGTTCCGCTGTAAAAGGAGCAACGATTTTAACCGGCTATAAATCAGGCGCAATTTCTCCTGGTACTTCTTTTGATGATACTGGGATCAAAATTAAAGATACCCCTTTAAAAAAATCGTATGCCTATTTAGGTAGAATAAATGATATTGATGCCTTAAAAAAATCTTCAAACGTTTATATGTTCCATACAGCTATTAATATCGGTAAAGGACATTATGAATACGACAAACCATTAAATTTTACTAACAAGCTTTCTTTCGAAACAATAAGAAACTCTTTTGCTTCCTTTGGCCTTGGAACAAGAACAGGGATTGATCTACCAAATGAACAAACAGGTTTTAAAGGACAAAGCAAGCTGCCTGGTTATTTACTCGATCTTGTTATTGGTCAATATGATACATATTCTACCATGCAGCTGGCACAATATGTGTCTACGATTGCAAATGGCGGCTACCGAATGCAGCCCCATGTGGTAAAACAAATTCGTGAACCCGCAAGTGAATCGGATGAATTCGGGCCAGTCATACAAGAAATCACTCCAACTGTCCTGAACACAATTGATGTAAAAAAGGAATGGATGAGTCGTGTCCAAACTGGATTTAAAAAGGTCATGCAGGAGCCGGGCGGAACTGCATATAACTTTTTTCAGGGTGTTACCTATTCACCTGCAGGTAAAACCGGTACTGCCGAAGCCTTTTACGACGGACCATTTCGCAGTAATTATGGAAAAGAGCCGCCTCCTGTTATGAACTTAAGCCTGGTGTGCTACGCTCCAAGCACGAATCCTGAGGTTGCCATGGCCGTTTTAGTTCCATGGGCTTACGAAGGAAGCGTTGATAACCGTGCAAACCTCAAAATAGGCAAGCGGGTTTTGGATACGTATTTTCAAATGAAAAATAATTTCGCAAGAAGATCTAACCGTTAGGCCGTTTATGAAACTTCTTATCGACAATCTCGCAAGAAATTTCACCTATTCGTAGTTCATACAAAAAAATTGATAAAAAGTGAAAAACGCCCAGTACTGGCGTTTTTCATTCCTTCTTTAACACCGATTTCACAGCATGCTCAATCTCGAAATAACTCGTGCAACGGCAAATATTCGATTCAAGCCATTCTTTAATGGTATGATCATCGGCATCCGGATGCCGTTCGATTAAAGAGTGGCAGTTCATAATAAACCCTGGTGTGCAATAACCGCATTGAAACGCGAAGTGCTCGACAAAGGCTCTCTGAATTGGGGTGTCAGCCAGCCCTTCAATTGTTGTCACTTCTTTCCCAACCGCTTCCACGGCTAACATTAAACAAGATTTCATTGGCCATCCGTCGACATTCACGGTACATGCCCCACAGTCGCCGTTTAAACATCCTGGCTTCGATCCTGTCAGACCTAGCATCCTCCTTAAGACATATAAAAGGGTATCAGCTGACCTTACTGTAACCATCCGACTTTCTCCATTTACGTTTAAGGTACCCGTATAGGTTTTCAAGGTTCCACTCTCCCAGCTTAGAATAAGTGATTAAACCTGCACTCTATCAAGAGCAGCCAATAAATCAAAGAACAAATTCCGTAAAACAAATAAACGGTATTCAGCAGATCCCTCGACATCATCTAAAATCGGTTGTGGTAAAACTGCAATTGCTCCGGCCACTCTTGCTTCAGCCGATTGTCCTATATTATTTAATGCACCTTCAACCTCCGTAGAGCGAAAAGGAAAGGGACATAACCCGCTAATACCAACACGAATTTGTTGATTCACTTTTAAAGCTGCAATTGTAATCAAGGGGTAACCGGTATCCCACTGCTGGCGGCGTTTGACACTAAAAAACGGTGCTCTGATAAACCTATTCTCCGTTGCGATTTGAACCAAAAATTCGCCTTTTTCTAATCCTAATTGTCCTTGAAAGATATCATTAATAGGGATGATTTTTTTTCCATTAGGTCCAATCAGTAATACTTGACTGTCTGCAAGTAAAAATGGCAGAACTGCTTCCCGATAAAAAATTCGTGCACAAATATTACCACCCAAGGTAATTTTTCCTCGGGCAGTATGGTCGGCAACTTCACTCGCTGTTTTTGTTAACAATGGAAAAAGATTCGCTTCTTCAATTTTTGTTAGCGAAAGCGTGCTGCCAAGAAGTACCTGATCCCCGCTTACTTGCATAATCTTGCTTTCAGCAATGTCCTTAATATCAATGACTGCTTCCGTGTAGGCTAGGTTAATTCTCCCAAGTGTAATTAATTCTGTTCCTCCTGAAAAAAACATCGGCTGCTTGCCCTGTTGATCCAAAAATTGAAATAAATCTACAGCTTCGTTTAACGTTTCCGGCCGATAATAATCAAAATCAAAGGGAAGCATTACATCAAAGCCTCCTTTGCCTTCCAGATTAACTCTGGAATTAACGGCAGGTTATTAAGTGAAACACCCGCCGCAATCGATAAGGCATTGCCTAGTGCCCCGGGCATCCCCATTAAGCCATGCTCCCCGACACCTCGCGCCCCGTATGGTCCATCAAGCTGAGGAGTTTCAACAAACCCCACCAAGTATTCAGGATTTTCCCCGTACCTTAGCGGCCGGTATGTCCGAAGCTGAGGATTCAAAACACGCCCCAGCTCATCAAAATAAAACGTCTCTCTACCTGCAAACGCGAGCCCCATACTCATTGCCCCCATGACTTGACCGAGTGCTGCTTTTTCATTCATCACCCTGCCAATATCTACAACCGTACATGCTTTTACTAGCCGGTACGTATAATCCCGCCGGTCAAGCTCAATCTCAACCCCATAAGCAGCAACCGTCCACTCCGGACCAGGCTTTCCAGCTCCTGTATCCGGATCTAAATGGGTTAGATGCCGTAAAATATAACTTCCCCTGCCGATAATTTGTCCGCCAATAGAATTGCCATTTGGATACTTATAGCCATGACCGATATCTTTAAAATGCAGGCCAATGGATGGGTCATCCCTTAAAAAAACACGGCTGCCCGCAACTTCCAGATCCTCCTTTGGTGCCCTTAGAACACATGACGCAACCTCTTTCAACTGATCAAGAACATCGTCTGCTGCCTTCAACACAGCCCTTCCTGCCATGAAAGTTCCCCTGCTTGCAACTGTCTTCCAATGCTCTGGTGTCGTTTGTGTATCCACTTCCATCTTTACATAAATGTTATCCACATCCATTTTCAAACGTTCGGCAAGAATTTGAGCGAGGATGGTTTTTGTTCCTGTTCCAATTTCAATTACTCCAGACATTAAATTAATCGTTCCATCTCGATTAAACGTCAGGATTACTCCTGAAGGGGCATCGATGTCAATCGTCGACGTTTTCCAACTGCAGCCGACTCCTTTTACTCGAATCAAGCGATTGTTTATTTCTTTAACCGCCCCCTCATCCCAATGAATGAGTTCCCTAACCTTTTCAATACATTTCCTTAGATTCCCGACATTACTTTTATTTAAAAGGACTCTTGTCGGTGTTGTATCACCCGGCATAATCGCATTGATATATCTGAGTTCAAGCGGATCCATGTTTAATTTTTGCGCGAGTAAATCCATTGTCCGTTCAATGGCAAAAGAAAGCTCTGCATGGCTGAAGCCCCTGTATGGTGAGGCGTATGGATGATTTGTATACATACAATACGAATCACACCAGACATTTTCAATATTATAAGGCCCTGTACAATCAACCGCACCAGACCTAGTGACATCAATGGCTTTATCAGAATAGGCTCCACCATCCCATAAATAGCGGATTTCTGCCACATAGATCTTCCCATTTAACCCAGCGCCCAACTTTACGAATGCATCCAAACCAATATGACATGGGGAAGTTATGATATCTTCTTCTCTCGTATTGAAAATCTTTACTGGCTTCCCGCCGACAGCCTTTGATGCTAAATATGCAAGCACTTCCAGCTGCACCGGGGCCTTGCCACCGTACGCACCGCCCACAAGTGGGGTATGGACAATAATTTTCCCCAGATCTATACCGAAATAATCAGAGAGTAATCTTTTGACCATAAACGGCGCTTGTGAGGACGTCATAATTGTGATCGTTCCATCCGGCATGATTTCTGCGGTTGCACACCGTGTTTCCATTGCAACATGATCAGAAGGGGCAAATGAGAAGCTTGCTTCCACCACCGTCACACTATCCGCCCAGCCCTTTTCCATATTTCCCTTTCGAATTTTAATATGGGTGGCGATATTGGTGCCAGGAACCGAGAAGGAATCTTCCTCTTTTTTATATTCTCCTAAATGTTCATGAACTAAGGGTGCGCCCTTTTGAAATGCCTGAGTTGGTGAATTTACAACCGACAGCAATTCATATTGCACCTTAATTAAGTCAGCTGCTTTCCTTGCTTGCACAGGAGTATCAGCTACAACAAGGGCAACAGGTTCACCGTGATACCGAACTTTGTCAACAGCAATCGGCGGGCGGTCACGGATTGCTTCACCTGTCAGCGGAAAGCGTTCGCCGGCGAGAATCGCCCTGACACCAGGAACCTGCCAAGCCTCCATAGTATCAATGCTGACAATTTTAGCATGACCATAGGGACTGATGACCATTTTCCCTGATAACATCCGAACCGTATGAAAGTCATCCGTAAAATTTGCTCGTCCCATCACCTTATCAATCGCTTCCTTACGAATGACACTTTTCCCAATAACCTCCACATACATTCCTCCTAATCTATAGGAATGGTCCATTGTTCAATAGGAAATGGTAATCTTCAATCGTATCAACATCAAAAAAATAAACACTCTTATCCATTTCTATTCGTTTCCTACGATTCTCACAATCATCGCGAAGCAAACTCCTTGCCCCTCGGTCCTCAGATAATTTCATAATTCTTGAAAAAAGACTTCTAGGTAGAAGAACGGGGGGGGGGTCATCACTCCATTATGCAAATAGGAAATAAAATCCTCGGACCCTTGGAATTCATCAATTAACCGATTAATCATTCCCGTTGTCACAAACGGCTGATCTGCAAGCAAAACGACAACCCCTTCTCCTCCATATTCTTGCGCAGCTTTTACCCCCGCTTTTAGCAAAGCATCTGGCCATTGTCTGCATCCTTGCATTCTAGAATTCTCAAACCTTTATCTTTTGCAAAAGGAGCTAACCAAAGAAGCGATCTCCCTGTCGAGTGACGGCGAAGGTAACGTCAAGCTTCGATTCCAGCGCCGCTCGAAGCGCTATGCCTCCCAAAAACTGATTCCCAAGCGGTAAATTCAACTTATTACTGCCCATTCTGCTGCTCTTGCCTGCGGCAAGATAGACCCCCACTAATCCGGTATGGTCCATAAATGGTCCACTCGTTCATATGCAGGTTTTCTCCATACTTCAATCATTTCAGCAACTATACTTACTGCGATTTCAACGGGTCCTTTTGCTCCAATCGCAGCACCTATTGGAGAGTGGATCTGAATTGGAACATCATCACCTTTTAACAGTCTATTTGTTCTCTCCCTCGGACCTAATACCCCTAAGTACTTTATATTTTGATTTAGTACCTTCATTACTATTTCTTGATCTCTCTGAAAATGGTGTGTCATCACAACAACAAAATCAAAAGGTGAAAAAGAGATTTGTTTTAAAAGATTAGATGGGAAGCCCACTAACAGCTCTTCTGCCCGCGGGAAGTTTTTTTTCTGGCAAAAAGTTTCCCGCCAATCACAGACCACCACTGAAAAACCTATATCTGCTGCAAAAGATACAAGCGGGATTGCATCTGGTCCTGCTCCAAATACGATAAGCCTTGGCTTTGGTTGATACGTTTGCTGAAAAACAGTTGGAACCCCTGACATAACACCGATTTTCGTGGTGAACTCAATTACCGGAATCGGTCCTGACCAGTTTCCAAACGGATCACCTTCCTCCTCAATAAAAACATATTCCCCCAGTACATCCAGCTTTTTTAATGCAATGACCGGCTTTTGATAATTTAGAAGTGTTCTAACAATTTGAAAATGCTCTTTTACTTTTTCCGTTACTGGCTCGAATAATATATCAATGGTGCCATTACAGCCTGCACCTTGTCCCCAGCTTAAATCGTCCTCATCAAACAATTCATATTGCACTATAATGGCCTTTTGTTTCTCAAAAACTTCCTTTACTTGAATAGCAAGGTCTGTTTCCAAGCAACCTGCTGTTAACATGCCGATTTGTGTACCATCCGCCAAAAAAAGCATAGAAGAACCTTCTTTTTTATATGCAGAACCCTTTACACGAACGATCGTCGCTAAAACACAAGCCTCAGGCTGATCAAGGACATCTAAAATTTGATATATATCCTCCAAACTTTTCCCCCACTTCTGACACATGAATTTCTATCTTATTTATATTAAGACCTATGCTATTCCTAGAATGATTAATTTTTCTCTAGCTGCTTTCATATGAATTAGTAACAATCGCATGAAGGAGAGCTACACATGAAGCTGGGAAAATTTAAAGATCTGCTTCCGATTCCTCCTGTATTAAAACCAAAGTGGAAATCGGATGATTATACGTATTATGAAGTAAGCATGAAGGAATCGAAGCAATCACTCCATAGCGATTTACTCGCAACAATGCTATGGGGATATGAGGGAATTTACCCGGGACCAACCATTGAGGTAAATTCAGGTGAAAGACTATTTGTAAAATGGAAGAATGAACTACCTGACAATCATTTATTGCCGATTGATCATACGGTTCATGGCGCTGAGAAGGAGAAACCGGATGTCCGGACTGTTGTCCATCTACATGGAGGGAGAACAGAGCCAGCGAGTGATGGGTACCCGGATGCATGGTTCACGAAAGGATTTACTGAAAAGGGTCCTTATTTTCAAAAAGAAATTTATGAATATGCTAATCAGCAAACTGCACGGACACTCTGGTACCACGACCACGCGATCGGGCTGACGCGATTGAATATTTATGCAGGCCTTGCCGGATTTTATTTAATCAGAGACCGGCATGAACATTTATTGAATCTTCCTAGTGGACCATTTGAGGTTCCATTATTGCTTCAAGATCGTACCTTTCATGAGGATGGCTCATTGTCTTATCCAGTACAGCCGGAAAACAATACTTCCTCCATTTATCCTTCGATTATCCCTTCCTTTTTCGGCAATACGATAGTTGTAAATGGGAAGATATGGCCCTATCATGAGGTAGAACCCCGAAAATATCGATTTCGCATCTTAAATGCAGCAAATGCCCGCTTTTTTCGACTAACCCTGGATTCAGGTCAACTATTTTTTCAAATCGGCACGGAAAGCGGGTTTCTGGAGCGACCAATTGGAGTAAAATCTTTATTGCTCGCACCAGCTGAACGACTCGATGTCATCATTGATTTCTCGAATATGGTAGGTAAATCAATAATTTTGAAAAATAATGCACCGACACACTTTCCGATTGGTGATCCAGTTAACCCCGAAACCACAGGTATCGTTATGGAGTTTCGCGTAACGCAGCCGCTTTCAGGAATTGATACGAGCACAATCCCTTTCTATATGGGCCCCATAAAGTGGCTGCAGCCAAATTCTGCCCATATGCAAAGATTTCTCGAATTAAGCGAGGAAAAGGATCAATATGGAAGGTCGCTATTTCTGCTAGATAAGAAAAGGTGGGATGATCCTATTTCAGAGAATCCTCGTCTTGGCTCAATTGAAATATGGAATTTTATCAACACGAATGACGACGACCATCCCATCCACGTTCACCTTGTTCAATTTCAAATTCTTAAAAGGCAGGCCTTCGATGTAGATTATTATAAAAAAACAAAGCAAGTGAGATTCTCGGGGCCGAGGCTTCGTCCAGAGCCATGTGAGCGTGGATGGAAGGATACAGTCAGGTGTCCGCCAGGTCATATTACTAGCGTCATCATCCCGTTTTTCCCAAATACCGGTCAATATGTTTGGCATTGCCATATGCTAGAACATGAGGATTATGAAATGATGCGGCCCTATAGAATACTTCCGACACAATAATGCACTCTAAGAATATAAAAGCTATCCAAAGATAGCTTTTTTTGTCCGTTATGCCTCCAAAAACTAGTTCCTTTAAGTATAACTTCAATTTTATATCTCATTATCCATTCGAATTTATTCCTAAAATACTAGATTTTTATTGTTGGGGAACACTTAGTTATATCTAATGTTATCAAAAAGGATGTTACTCATGAAAAAAAATCGAGCATTGTTTTTAACTGCAGTTGCTTCCGGTACGATGTTAAATCCTCTTAACTCTTCGATGATTGCCCTGGCATTACATAGTATTCAAAAGGATTTTCAGCTCTCCTTTACAACCGTTTCCTGGTTGATTTCCAGCTTTTATTTAGCTAGTGCCGTAGCACAGCCGGTAACAGGAAAGATTGCTGATATTTTCGGACGAAAAAAAACCTTTTTGTTCGGTCTTGTGCTTGTTGCCCTTTCCGCGTTTGGTGCACCCCTTTCTTCAACATTTCTTATGTTACTTGTGATGAGAATGATTCAATCAATTGGCAGCAGTGCTATCTATCCATCGGGAATGGCATTAATTCGCGACAATATAAAAGACCTGCAAGCTTCTGCACTGGCTGTCCTCTCGATTTTTGCCTCTGCAATGGTGGCACTTGGACCAACAATTGGTGGTTTCTCCATTGTTTATGGAGGCTGGCCGGCTATATTTTGGGTGAATATCCCGTTTATTATCATCAGTTTTCTGCTAGGTTTGTATATATTTCCAAAGGATGTTAAACAGGATATAGCTCATAGGAAAGAATTGTTTTTCAACCTTGATTTTCTTGGCATTATTTTTTTTGCCGGAGGAATGGTCTTCTTTTTATCATTTCTATTATCGTTTGAAGCTAATGCAAATTATCTTTCCGGTATGGTGGGGATACTTCTTTTCGCCCTTTTTGCCTGGAGGGAATTGAGAGTAAAAGAGCCGTTTATCGATATTCGTATTTTTAAATCACATTCAAAGCTTTCAATGGTATATGTCCAGTTTATCTTTTTAAACATCTTTTTTTATTGTTTATTTTTCGGTCTCCCGAGCTACTTTCAAGAGGTGTTGGGTTTAAGTGTAGAACAAAGCGGTTTATTAATGCTATTTATGTCAGGAATCAGTATTATTATTTCATCCATTTCAGGAAAATGGATTGACCGAGCTGGTGTATATCAGCCAATTATGATCGGCTCGTTTATCTCAATCATTGGGGCACTGATTTTTACCTTGTTTTTTGTAGATGCTTCTTATTTAGTAATAGGAATCATATTATCGATTTTGGGATTAAGCTATGGAATCGGAAATGTTGTTCTTCAAGTCGCCATGTTGAAGGAAAGTCCTAAGGAAATTATAGGAACAACCTCAGGGTTGTTTCAAACTTGCAGATATTTAGGCTCCATTTTATCCTCTATTATTTTAGGATTAATATTTGGAGCTGAGATTTCTGCGAATAACATGAAAATCATTGGCGGAGTTTTAATCATAACTGGAATCATCAGTTTTTTTATGAGCTTGTGGTTTTCACGGGGAAGGATGAAATTAGAGAAGTTGAAGAATACTTAACCTTTCTCAAACTATTAATCTTTCCTTCATATTTTGTTCATATTTATCCGTTATTATAAAAACAGGTTCACGAAGAACCTTTAACCTCCGCCCCCTTTTAATATAGATTTGGAAAATGCCCGGCAAAATTGCCGGGTAATTTTTTTTGTTAAAGTGAAAAAACAAGATAAAAGGCAGTTCCCCACATAATTAATGCGGATATTTTATTTTGATAAAGAATAACTCTTCCAGATCGATAAAGCTTCCCAATAAATCTCCCAGCAAGAGAAAGAGCAAAAAACCACATCCATGAGACAAGGATACATACGATCATAATTATTATTATTTATTTCCAAGACCTTTTTTTAAGCTGAGTATACTTCTTTAAAACACTGTCAATAACAATAAAAATTACGTTATTTGAGAGGGTGTAATGAAATGAAGGGAATATATTATATTAATGATCGCATCAGTTTAAATGGACTCTCGAAGGAAGATAGTATTTCACTACAGGAACAATCGATAAAAAACTATCTGTCCAACCAAAACATTCAAATTGTAAGACTTAACCCTTACCAATTAAATGACTATTACACCATTCCCCATGCACTTTTATACGATTTAAAAAAAGTGAAAAGCGGGTTTGACTGTTTTATTTATTTCTCACTTCAAACACTAGAGGATTTTATTTACACTTATCCCGCAAAATGGCTCATCTTAAAAAGCTTTTTTAAAGAAATCATCATTGTAGAAAAACAAAACGATTTGAATGTCCAAAAAGCTCTTTAATCAAGAGACTTTTGCGACGTTCTCCGATAAATGATTGCAAAATTTATCAAGAAAATGATTACCAAATAACAGCCATAAATTCCAAAGGAATAAAGCTTATTGTTACTAAATATAGACCCTGCGTAAGACAATATTAGAATATTGGGGATTTTCCCTAATGTCGATGCGATCAAAAAGGTAATCCATTTAACATGGCTTAAACCGCAAATGATATTTACAACCGGTGCCGGAATAATGGGAATTAAACGGCAAGTGAGAATCGCAACAAAAGAGTTTCGATTTAGAAAATGCTCATATTCCCTAACCTTTGGGTATTTGGTTAAGTTTTCTTCAGCCAAATCCCGAAAGCCATATCTGCTTAAAATGAAGAATCCCATTGTTCCGACCATTGCTCCTGCTAAAGAAATAAATACTCCTTCTGCGGCACCAAATACTGCTCCAATAACCCCCGCCAAAACGGGAAAGGGAATGACAGGAAAAAAAACACAAATGGCTACTAGCAGTATACTGATAAAGAGTGATACCGTTCCTCCTAATTTGACAAGGTGAAGCAATTCATCCTTTTGTAGGAAACCAATGGAAATGATAAAAAGTAGGATACATAAACTTATGATTCGTTTAATCATCTGCTGCTCCTTTCATATGGCAGCCAAATGGTAGTGTAAGAGAAAAGAAGTTACTTTACTTAGTATAAAACTTAAATTTCATTTCTTAAAGTATTAATTTTCTGATTTTTCATGAATAGAAATGCTTGCTAAATCATTTGATATCCAATAGGAAATTGTCATATCTTTAATGGAATGTAGAAATATTGTAACAAACCATCCATCCACATCATGAGGACAAAATTATAATTAACCTATAGAAACAATTTTAATGGTTAAAAAATAAACAAAGAATTTGGTGATGAAGATGCATGGTATAAGTAAAGGACATCCACATGGAGCGGGAAAGGGAATAGATTATGACATTAATCCATTCATTGTCATTTGGGAGGTAACAAGAGCATGCCAACTGAAGTGTGTTCACTGCCGGGCAGATGCGCAACTGACACCAGACCCTCGAGAGCTTACACACGAAGAAGGTATTAATCTAATCGATCAAATCTATGAAATGGATAATCCAATGCTTGTCTTCACTGGCGGCGATTGTATGATGAGAGAAGACCTTTTCGAGCTTGCAGATTATGCAATTAAAAAAGGAATGCGTGTGTCAATGACTCCTAGTGCTACGCCAAATGTAACAATCGAGAAAATGAAACAGGCAAAAGAAGTCGGGCTATCCCGCTGGGGCTTCAGTCTTGACGGACCAACACCGGAAATTCATGACCATTTCCGTGGAACTCCTGGATCCTTTGATTTAACACTTGAAAAAATTAAATACTTAAATGAACTTGAAATGCCGCTGCAAATCAATACGGTTATTTCTCGCTACAATTATGATTCCCTTGAAGAAATGTCAAAGCTTGTGGCTGAACTTGGTGCAGTTATGTGGTACATCTTCCTGCTTGTTCCAACAGGCCGTGGACAACTAGATGCCTGTATTACACCCGCAGAGCATGAAAAAGTCTTCCGCTGGTTATATGAATTAAGTAAAACAGCTCCATATGACATCAAAACCACCGCAGCACAGCATTATCGGCGCGTGGTACTGCAACAGAAAATACGTGATCATTTAATCGATAAAGGTGAAATTCATTACGAGGATACGATAACAACAGATTTCGCATCGATGCATGACGGCTTAAAGCGTGCACCAAAAGGAGTAAACGATGGTAATGGCTTTGCCTTTGTTTCCCATATTGGCGACGTTATGCCAAGCGGACTACTTCCAATAGTCGGTGGAAACGTCCGTGACACCCCGCTTGCAGAAATTTATCGTAACTCTAAGGTCTTTAAAGAGCTAAGACAACCTGACAACTATAAGGGTAAATGCGGCGTTTGTGAATATAACAAAATTTGCGGCGGCTCTCGTTCAAGAACGTATGCCGTAACAGGTGATTATTTAGAAAGTGAGCCATTCTGCGTTTATATTCCTCAGGCAATGCGCAATAAAGAAACTGAACCAACTGTTTAAATTTTTTGATTGAGGCACTCCACATCCTGGAATGCCTCTTTATTATTAAACGGTGTTTTGAAAATGATATTTTCGCTGGTTAAATTGCCTTCATATTGGGAAAGTTGTTGTTAGAAATCTTTTTTATTTGAAAGGATCAAAATGTATGCAGCCCATCGAATTAAAAGAAAAGCACGTGTCGACAGCACTTTTTCAATTTATCATTCCTTTTTCATTAAAAGCAGGTACCGATCAAAACTTGTCCCACTATTTAGAAGAGCAAGATTTTACCCTATTCCAATTAAGTGATGTGCAAATGGAACAGGCCTATTATGGTAGTTATCACGTGTCCCACCATGACTTAGAAGCATTTTTCCTTCCATTAACAAATAAAATTCTTTTTCCGACATCAGAACAACAAAATGGATTTCAAAGATATACAAAGAAGCTTGACATAAATAGCCTATTAACAGCAAGGAATGTTAGCATCCCATTTCACATTCATTCTGTCGATCTATTTATTTGTCCCTATGACCTCGTTTATTTAACGATTAGAACAGAAATTAACAACCTTCCATTATCACAGACAATAGAATTTGCCGATTGTTTACGAATCCATGAGCCACAACTTCAAAAATCTCAAATCGAATATAGTGGAAAGGTTTATCCTCTAATAATAGATTTTTTGTTTGATTTTTTAGTCCCTCAATTATCGAACTATTTGAATAATGAGGCAGTTACATTTCTTACTAGGCAAAAAATATATGTCCAATCTTTGCTTTCAATAAGTGGTGAAGAACTCATTGATACTGTTGATGTATACCGTACAGGAACCTTGTGCGGGTTAAATTCAGCTGGAAACCCATATGTTCGTGCAAATAACTTAGAATATATCTCTAATTATATAAATGACTATAGTTATAACCGCTGGGCCCCATCCACATCCTATTTTATTGATGACCAATCCTTTTCATGTATTACGATTGAAAAAGAAATTGAATTAAGTTTTCTTATAAAACAGTTTTACGGCCCATTTTACTATGCTGTTTTAATAAATCTATTTCATAAATTAGTATTTTTGAAAATATCTGACGACTTTACTGTCACAAATATCAGTCAAGATAAAAAAGAAGTCGATAAGTTAATTTATACAATAAACTCATTTACTTCTAACTACTTTTTTGCTGAATATCCTGCATCAACTGAAGGCCAAGAACTTTTTAATCATTTACGAAAAAGCTTTACTATTGACAATTTATATAGCAATACAAAAGATATACTTTATAGCTTGTTTAAATATGATGAAAACAACATGATGAAAAGAGACAGCTTGGTATTACTAGTATTAACTCTATATACGGTAATTTGCGGAATCTTTAGTATGAATCTTTTTACACATGATTTAGAGGGGAAAATTAATTGGTCTCACTTTAAATATTATAATCCTTTCGAGTACTTTGCTGTAGGGATCGTATTAAGCGGAATAATCGTGGTAGCTATTCTCGGGTTTCAAAGTTTATACCAAGCTGTCCAGGATCAAATAAGACGTAAAAAACGGGTTCAAGAATCCGTAAAAACATCAAAAAAACAATGACATAACACCGATATTGGCTGTTTTTTTTCATATTATCCTTTATAGTGAATGTAGTAAAAAGACGATAAGGAGATTTTATGATTAAAACAATTGCAATTAATCAAAATCAAGAAATGGTCAAGGACATAGAAATCTCACAACTTGTTCATGGAGAATATCTATGGTACTGGATTGATTTTCACCATCCAAGCAAAGAGGAAATCGAATTATTAAGAACACCTCTTTCCTTCCATCCATTAGCGATTGAGGACTGTATTCATCATTTACAAAGACCAAAGCTTGATTATTATGAGAATTATACCTTTTTTGTGACACAGGCATTGAGCAAAAAAATGATTGAAAGAGAAGAAGTGAACTTTTTTCTTAGCAGGAATTATATCGTCACTTTTCATCATAAATCCTCTGTAGAAATTGATGAAGTGTGGAATCGTTTGAGTCAATCGACCAGCTTAGCTCAATGGGATCCTTCCCATGTCTTTTATCATGTTCTTGATAAAATGGTCGATAATTATTTTCCTTTAGTTAATCAAATTGATGATATCTTAAATGAAATTGATGAAAATTCAAAAGGCAGGTCAATGGAGTCCTTACTTAAGGACTTATTTGATACGAGACATGATCTTTTATCATTACGGCATACTATCTCACCAATGAGAGATCTTTTGTATAGGATTATTAATTCACAGCGATTAACCAGTATGGAAGGGAAAATAGCATATTTCTCAGATATTTACGATCATTTGCTAAAATTAACAGAAATGATTGAAGCCAGCAGGGAGCTTGCCACAGATATACGTGATAGCTATATTTCCATCAATTCGAATGAAACAAACCATGTCATGAAGGTCTTAACAGTTATCACGACCATTTTTATGCCTTTGACCTTTATCGTGGGTGTATATGGAATGAACTTTCAATACATGCCTGAGCTTACTTGGAAATACGGCTATTTAGGCGCACTGATTATCATGGTTGTCATCGCAGTGGGTATGACAGTATGGTTTATGAAAAAAGGATGGTTTAAGTAGCGAAAAGACTAGCCTGACAATCTGGCTAGTCTTTTGATCCCAAATCCCAATCTTCATATTCAAATGTTCCACCTGTTAGGTCAATCGTATTACGCTCACCTTTATAATAGGTCTTCCCATCCTTTTCAATAATTAAATTGTCATACGTATAAACCTTTTGGCCATTTGGAAGATGTATGACGACCTTTTGTCCCAAATCCTCATTCGGTGCTTCAATTTTTATGGTACTTTGATAGTAATAGCGAAAAATAAAGAAACCAGCAGTTAAAATGATGCAGGCAGCTATGAAAAAAAACAGACCCTTCCAGGAAGATTGCTTCGGCTTGTGATTATATAATTCTACTCTGGTCAACATTTTTCTCCTCCCATTAGTATTATTCCGGATTATGAAGAGTTGCAAGAACGTTTTTCAAATAGTCCGAATAGTCCCATTTATACCCAATTATTCCAATATTTATCCGTTTTGAGAAATAGTAAACACATTTAACCTATGCATGATTTCTTAAAAAGTTGATAATAATTTCGATTTATTACATGGAATATTTGATTTTTATGTATTATAGTAAGGAATGAAAATTCAGAAAGGGGTACTTGCAATGGGTAATCTTACATATTCTGCAGAAACAATGAAATTAATTAGCGAGCTAGTATCAATACCGAGTCCTTCCGGTAATACAAATGAAGTCATAACTTTTGTCGAAAATTTCCTTTCAGAGTTACAAATCAAAACATATTGCAACCGTAAAGGCGGCTTAATTGCGACAATTGAGGGAAAAGATCCAAGTAAACATCGAATGCTTACGGCACATGTAGATACGCTCGGCGCGATGGTGAAAGAAGTAAAGGTAAACGGCAGGTTAAAGATTGACTTAATTGGCGGATTTAAATATAATTCCATAGAAGGAGAATACTGCCAAATCGAAACGAGCAGCGGCAAGAAATATACAGGAACTATTCTTATGCATCAGACATCTGTCCATGTTTATAAGGATGCAGGCAAAGCCGAGCGAAATCAGGAAAATATGGAGATTCGGATTGATGAAAAAGTACATAATGCGGAAGAAGTCAGGGCACTAGGAATCGAGGTTGGTGATTTTGTTTCATTTGACCCGAGAGTAGAAGTGACTCCAAGCGGATATATTAAATCCCGACACTTAGATGATAAAGCAAGTGTGGCCATTCTTCTTCAATTAATAAAACAAATAAAAACCGAAAACCTTGCATTGCCATATACAACCCATTTCTTGATTTCGAACAATGAAGAAATTGGGTATGGCGGAAATTCAAATATTACGCCGGAGACGGTTGAATACGTAGCTGTCGATATGGGAGCTATGGGTGATGGACAGTCTACTGATGAATATACCGTTTCCATATGTGTCAAGGATGCAAGCGGTCCCTACCATTATGAATTACGCAAAAATCTAGTACGTCTTGCCGAAGAAAATAATATTGAATATAAGCTAGATATTTATCCATATTATGGTTCTGATGCATCAGCAGCTATCCGTTCTGGTCATGACATCGTTCATGGTTTAATTGGACCTGGGATCGATTCATCACACGCGTTTGAGCGTACACACCAATCATCAATTGAAAATACAGCCAAGCTATTATACCACTATCTTCAGTCTGATTTAATTCTATAAGATCTGCTCGTACACCTTACGAAATGGAAATATAGAAATAACAAAGGCCGATTGGAAACCCAGCCGGTCTTTGTTCACCCGATAGGAAAACTAACCTTCCCATCAGGCATAAGTGCAATAAGGAAAGCTTCGTATGCATAAGCTTCGCTCTTATGTGCTCGCCCGCCGGCGAGTTTCTTTATCATGTAAAAAATTAATAATTTTTTAATTATATATTAATAGGTTATTAATTGTTACAAGCAAAAAAGGGATTATGATTGTTAGAGAAAAGGAAAAAAATCAGTCCTTTTGTCATAAGAATTCGACCAATTTTCTCCATTAAATAGAAAATGGCAGTTATCAATTTAAATTGGGGGCACAACTGATGTTTGAAAGATTACAAATTTTCTTTACCAGCCAAAAGGTGAAGTGGTTGGGCCGGTTTGCATACTATTTGCTGATTCTCCTATTATTATTTTTTATGTACGGATTTAACGATGCAAGCTCAGGTTCCTATATTTACAATGATTTTTAAAGGTAGGCAACAAAAATGAAAATGTTAAACACAATTAAAAACTTTTCACAAACTCATCCAGATACAATAGCATATATCTCCCCCACGGAAAAAATGACTTATGGTGAACTCTGGAGACAATCTGAACACGTATCAGCTTTTCTATTAAAACAATCCCCCCAAAAACATCTACCTGTATTAGTATATGGTCATATGGATGCTTCAATGATTGGATCGTTTTTAGGCTGTGTAAAAGCAGGAATTCCATATATTCCGGTTGATACTTCGATTCCAATCGAAAGAGTATTAAAAATTATTACTAGTTCCCAAGCTGAATTGGTCATTAATGCTTCCCGGCAGGAATTGGTGTTGGACAATTTCACAGTCACTATAGCGAATTATGATAAAATCCTGGCAGAACAAGTTTCTGATGTGCCAATGGACCCGTCAAATTGGGTATCTGGGGAAGATAATTTCTATATTATTTATACGTCCGGAAGTACAGGAAATCCAAAGGGTGTGCAGATTTCTGCTAATAACCTGCAAAGCTTTGTTGATTGGATGGTTGAGGATTTTCCAATCAAGAGGAATTTTCGCTTTTTAAATCAAGCACCATATTCATTTGATTTATCAGTCATGGATCTTTATCCCGCTCTTGCTAGTGGTGGAACTATTTTTGCAATAACAAAAGAGATGATTGCGAGACCAAAACTGTTATTTGAAGCATTAGAAAAATCAAAGACACAGATATGGACCTCAACTCCTTCTTTCGTACAGATGTGTTTAATGGATCCATCGTTTACAGAAGAACTTCTGCCTGAACTCAGCCTATTTTTATTTTGCGGTGAAATTTTGCCAGTTTCAATTTGCCGGCAATTAAGGGAGCGGTTTCCTAAAGCAAGAATATTCAACACTTATGGCCCGACAGAAGCAACAGTAGCCGTCACTTCTATTGAAGTAACAGCTGAAATACTAGAAGCATATCCGAATCTCCCAATCGGCAAACCAAAAGGAGACACACGTATTGTGTTGGTTGATGAAAATGGCATGCCAGTACAGCCCGGGGAAAAAGGTGAAATGATTATTGTTGGCCCAAGTGTAAGTAAAGGCTATTTAGGGCAACAGGATCTAACAGAAAAATCATTTTTTCATTATAAAGGTGAACCCGCTTATCGAACTGGTGATGCTGGCTATTTTGATCAGAATGGGCTGATTTTTTACAAAGGCCGGATTGATTTTCAGATAAAACTGCACGGCTACAGGATGGAGTTAGAGGAGATTGAATACCATATTGCCAATTGCAAATATGTGAAATCAGCTGCTGTCATCCCAATCTATCAAAATGACAAAATTGACTATTTACTAGCGGCAATCATCCCATCCAGCCATGATTTTGAAAAAGAATATCAATTAACAAGTGCTATCAAAAAAGAACTTAGCGAGGAAATTCCTGCATATATGATTCCAAGAAAGTTCACCTACTATGAGGAGCTTCCAATGACAGCGAACGGAAAAATGGACCGAAAAAAATTTAAGGAATTGGTTTTACAATGACACCATATGGTTCTTTTACTTTCTTTTTCATCTTGGCAATTCTTTTAGCACCAACAGTTATTCTCGGTTTACGTGGAAAAAGGTTTCATACTTATAATATGTTTGTGTCGATTATCGCCCTTGGCATAATCTTCTCTTCATCTCTTAAACAAGCTGTTGCCTTAATCGTATTTACTATCTGGCAAGTCGTTTTAATAAAGGCATACATCACCTACCGAAAAAAGAGCAATAAGAATACTATCTTTTATTTGGCAGTCATTCTTTCGATTCTACCGCTGATTCTTTCGAAGCTGCTGCCATATTTTTCAGATGTAAACTTAATAGGCTTCCTTGGTATTTCTTATTTAACGTTTAAAGGTACACAAATCATCATGGAGACACGAGATGGGTTGATAAAAAAAGACCTGCCCCTACCCAGATTACTTTATTTCATTTTATTTTTCCCGACCATTTCATCGGGTCCAATCGACCGTTATCGTCGCTTTGATAAAGATTTGGAACTTGAGATTTCAAGGGAACAATACAAATTATTGCTTTATGAAGGAATCAACAAAATTTTTCGTGGATTTTTATATAAGTACATTATCGGCTATTCGATCAATCACTTTTTCATCACGAATCTAAGATTTATTGCTCAAAGCCATTTTGAGCATCATCTCTATTATATGTACGCGTACAGCCTCTATCTATTTTTCGATTTTGCGGGCTATAGTGCTTTTGCGATCGGTGTTAGTTATATTATGGGGATTAAATCTCCGGAAAACTTTAATAAACCTTTCCTTAGCAGGAACATAAAAGATTTCTGGAATCGCTGGCATATGAGCCTTTCCTTTTGGTTCAGAGACTATGTGTATATGCGATTTGTCTTTTGGATGACCAAGAAAAAGTGGATTAAAAACCGCAACCTCCTCTCAAACCTTGGTTATATATTACTGTTTTTATTAATGGGAGTATGGCACGGACTAGAAATTCAATATCTTATTTATGGAATGTACCACGCTGCATTAATGGTTGTTTACAATTCATTTGAACGGTTTAATAAAAAGCACAAGTGGTGGCCGCAAAACAAGTTTACACATATTGTTGCCATTATTATTACCTTCCATGTAATCTGCTTTGGTTTTTATATTTTCTCAGGACAATTATTTCATAAAGGAGTTTGATTAAGATGGATTTCAAAAATGAGGTTATTACATTATTATCTGAAATTTGCCAGGACGATATTATTAAGGAAAATCCGGATATCGATTTATTTGATGCCGGATTATTGGACTCATTTGGGACAGTTGAATTACTCGTTCAAGTAGAAGAGCGTTTTGGAATTCTTGTTCCGATTACTGAGTTCGATCGTGATACTTGGAATACACCTAACAATATCGCCATTCAGTTGGCTGATATGCAATGAAAAAAGCTATATTCTCACCCATTATCTTAGCTTTTCTCGTTTTGATTATTTTGGTAGTGATACCAAATCGATGGATTGAGAAAATGATTCCAAAATCGAAAATTTCTCAGGCTGCAACAGAATTAAATCCATTTATGTTTCAAGGTAAATATGTTCAACATAAAATGCTCAAAGATGATCATTATTTACCCATTTATGGATCTTCTGAACTGGCTAGACTTGACCGTTACCATCCGTCCAATTATTTCCAAGTAACAGGAGCAGACTTTACTCCATTTTTAATTGGCCGCGGCGGAACTGTATCATTGACTCATTTTTTAAATTTTTCTGAGCATATAAATCAGCTGAAGGGGAAGAAACTTGTTTTCGTCTTGTCGCCGCAATGGTTTCAGCCAAAAGGGACAGACGAATCCCATTTTGTTCCTAATTACTCTTCCTTACAAGGCTATGATTTGGCTTTTAACAAAAAAATAGATCCAACAGTTAAGAAAAAGGCAATAAAACGGCTGTTAACATTTTCGCCAGTTCAAAACGACCCTTTTCTTTCTATCATGTATAAGGCAGAGATAACGGATAATCCATGGACTAAAAGAGCTAGTAAATTGATTCGCCCTTTTGCCTTTACCTATCGTGAATTGTTGATAAAAAAGGATCTTTATTATTCTTTGGCAGGCGGTATATCTCGAAAAAGAGATCTCAGTCCAAAGGTAAAGAATAAATCTTGGGATGAATTAGCGGTTCAAGCAACTCGTTTCGGCGAAAGAAGATCTACGAATAATCAGTTTTATGTAATTAACAGCCAATATAATAAAATTCGAAAATTGGTTCCTTCTTTAAGGGATAATAAAATTGGAGCATCCTACGGAGAATCCCCTGAATATCAGGATTTCCAACTGGTACTTGACCTTTTAAAGCAGTCAGGAGCAGAACCACTATTTATTTCTGTTCCAGTAAATGGTAAATGGTACGACTACACCGGATTCCCAAAAGAAGGACGAACCGTGTATTATGAACGTATTAAGAAACAAATTGAGTCAGAGGGCTTTCAAATTGCCGATTTTTCCAATCATGAATATGATCCATACTTCATGAAGGATACTATTCATATTGGCTGGAAAGGCTGGGTATATATCGATAAAGTAATAAAGGATTTTTATAATGGAAGTAAAATTAATGTTGATGTCGTTCAGGCAATGTAGTTTGACCAGTTTTAATCTATATTTGTGTAATAATCATTGAACTGTTAATAATCGGCATTTTTATTAGGAATTGGCTTCTTTACTCTATTTATGATACACGCCACTTTTTCTTAATCAAAGTAGAATAATGTTAAACTAAAAGTTATAATATACTTGATAATTTAATTCATTTTGGGAGTTGAGAAAAATGTTTTCAAATATTGGTGTTCCTGGATTAATTTTGATCCTTATTGTTGCATTAGTCATTTTTGGACCGAATAAGCTCCCTGAAATTGGACGTGCTTTTGGTAAGTCAATTCGTGAATTTAAAAAAGCAACTGAGGGAATCACTGACGATATAAAATCAGAATTAAAAGAAGATATCAAAGAGGTTAAACAAGACCAAATTACCTTAAAAAAATAATGTAATGTAAATTAAAGCATCCCCTGATCTTTTTTAGGGGATGCTTTTTTAAAAGAAAAAGAAGACTTCTCTTATTGTCTAGCTGCAGCGCCTAGGGGCTCGGGGTCAAGGCGCTGCAGCTTTTCATTTTTACCTTTTGGACTTTTCGGCAAATGCTTGAAATTGATTCATTAATTTTTTGCGTGATTTTTGATTGCGAAGTAAATACACAGCACCCAATCCAATTGTCGTCATCATTAATTTTTTTCTAACCATTGAAATCCTCCTTCTGAGACTTTCTACCTCTTCAATATTCCCTCAAGGTCTGCATTTTAGCACTCATAATTATTAACAAATACATCAAATAATTTCCATTCTATATCGGGAACCTACAACAAAAAAAGTCAATTCGGTTTTAGAATTGACTTTTTTTAAAACTGATTATTACTTTTTCAACATATCTTTCATTATTTTGTTATGCTCTTTCATTTGATTTAAAAGGTGATTAAGAAGTACAACTGCCTTTTTATCATCCTTATTTTCAATCGCCATATTTAATTCTCGGAACGTTTGCCAGTGTTGCATCTTTTTACCACCATGTACCTGCTTCATAAATTCTTCTTTCGTTATCTTTCCTTCATTAAACTGCTTTTTAAGTTCCTCCATTTTGACCATTTTATCTTTTTTCCATTTCTCACGTTTAGCAGCATTTTCAGGACTCATCCATTGTTTGCGAAGTGTCTTTTTTTCCGTAAGAACTTGGGTCCATTCTTCCTTTTTGCTTGGTGTATATTGGTCTACCCATGTAAGGAGCTTTTGCTCTCTCTCCTTCATCAATGCCTGCCAGTCTTTATGCATCATTTGGTGCTGCTTGCCTTCCTTGCAATCGCAAGGTTTTTCCTCATGATCTGCTGGTAAAGAATCATTTGCAGCAGTCAAACCTGGCACTGATAATAATAATGCCATTGTTAAAAATAGCAGTTTAAGTTTCATAAATATCCCCTTCCATTCTTCTTAGAAATTTAACCTAATTTTTTCAGCACGAAATTATCATTCCCAGTTAGTCGAAAAAAATTTACCAATTGGACATAAATTTAGTAAAAAAAAACTTGAGATGTTTATTAAATTGTCGTATTCTATGAATATAGAAGATATGTGAAATATTTCACATTTAAAAATTGGGCATTAGCTCAAATTTTTTACACTTTAATTGTGAATCTTTTCACAAAAATATTTATAGAAAACCATATAAAGATGGATATTAGGAGTGGGGAAATATGTCAAAACCAAAAATCGTAATCCTAGGTGGAGGCTATGGCGGTATTATTACAAGTAAAAAATTAGAAAAATTATTAAAGTCTGGCGAAGCAGATGTTACGCTCATTAATAAACATGAATATCATTACCTTTCAACACAACTACATAAGACAGGAGTTGGCACCGCAGCAGACCGCCAAATTGCCATGTCTATACCTGAACTAATTAATCCAAACAAGACTCGGTTCTTAAAAGCTGCAGTATCCTCTGTTAATATCAATACACAAGAAGTTCACCTTGAAGGTGGAGATACTGTTAAATATGATTATTTAATAATTGCTCTTGGATTTGAGGTTGAAACATATGGTACTAAAGGTGTTAAAGAAAATGCTTTTGAGATTCGCAGCTTTAGAAGCTCAAAAACCATTTACCACCAAATCATCAAACAATTAAATCTTTATAAAGAAGACCATGATCCTTCTCGTTTAACCTTTGCTGTAGCTGGCGGAGGCTTTACCGGAATCGAGATGCTTGGAGAACTGGCAGATGCACTACCAAAACTTTGTAAAGAACATAATATACCGTTTGAAAAAATAAAAATTGTTGGTATTGAGGCTGCTCCATCTGTCATTCCATTTTTCCCTAAGGAATCCATTCAATACACAACTGAAGTTTTAGAAAAGCGTAATATTGAATTAATCACTTCTACAAAAATACTGGAATGTACACCAGAAAAAGTGGTCCTTGAAAATAATCGAGAAGTTCCAACAAAAACATTAATCTGGTCTTGTGGTGTAAAAGGGAATACGATTGTTCACAATTGGGGATTACCAATTGAAAAAGGCAAGATTGCGGTGGATTCTTATCTTCGTGTTAAAAACATGAAAAATGTCTTTAGTATTGGAGACTGTTCGTTATTTATGAAGGATGAGAAGTCTGCACTTCCTCCGACTGCACAAGTAGCCTTACAACAAGCACCGGTCTGTGCGAAAAATATTGTTGCTGCGCTACGAGGTGAATCATTAACATCGTTTGAATATCACCACAAAGGATCTGTAGCATCAATCGGTCTCATGGCCGCAGTTGGTAAAGTAGGTAATTTCCGCTTATCCGGGCTTTTTGGAGCATTTATGAAACAAGTTATTGAGGCTCGCTACTTGTTTAATCTTGGCGGTCCATCTCTGATTATCAAGCAGCACATTGGTGTTAACCGTGAGCCTGTAAAAATAACAGCGAAGCAATAATTATAACTAATTCACATTGCTTTTTTCCTTGGCTGCAGGAATCCCCTCCCCCCTGACAGCCATTTGAATAGAATAATCCCAAATGGCCTTAAATCCCCCAACTTTAAGGCGAACTGCCCCATTCCTATCATTTGGAGTGGGGCTATTTTAATGTTAAATTTATAGCCACTCTAAAAATTCAAGACGATTGCCAAACGGGTCATGGACATGAATTCTACTTGCTCCAGGGAGATTGTCGTCCGCCGAAAAAGCAACACGATTTTTACTAAGATGCGTTTTTAATTCTTCTATATTTTCCACAACGAAGGCAGGGTGCGCCTTTTTAGCGGGAGTAAATGGTTCTTCTACTCCAATGTGAATTTGAAACGTTCCAAACTCAAACCATACTCCACCTCGCTTTTTCAATTCCTCCGGCTTTTCTACCTCTGTTAACCCAAGGATTCCAGCAAAAAATGCTCTTGCCTCCACTTCACAGCCTTTTGGTGCAGCAAGCTGGACATGATCGATTTTTTTTATCACGAATGACATAATAATTTCCCCATTTCCCTTTATATATTTACACAACCATTTTATAAAATTTTTAATTTTCCCTCAAATTTTTTTACTTATTTTGACATTAACAAAAGCTACCCCCATTATTAGGGATAGCTTGTCATTAATAAACATCCTTTTTCGTAAAGGCAAAAAATGAGACGAATAAAGCAGCGGCCCACCAAACGAACAGAACCAGCATAGAGAATGAGAGATTCATTCCCTCAATTGGCGGAGCAGTTCCTTTCATATAGTCTGTTAACCTTAAATTAACCATAAAAAAGTATTTAGCAGATTCCCAAGAGGATACCATATTATTCAAAATTGCTCCAGAGATTAACGCCGCAAGCATCACGCCCATTCCGGCTGCTGTACTTCGGATTAAAACAGAAAGCATAAATGATAATGTCCCTACTACAATCGCGACAAACCAAACCAATCCAAAATCCATTAATAAAAACTTCCACAAACTTAAGAGTCTGACCTCTGAGGTGTTTAACCCTGTATCCGTCACATTAAAACCTGTTAAGATTGGTGCCCCCCAGCCTTTATAGCCAAATACTGCTCCGGAAATTAAATAGGAGAGGATACCAGCAATCGCAATGATTAATGAAATAGCTAAACAAAGGGTGATATATTTACTTAACAGTACCTTCCACCTTTTCACCGGTCTAGTCAATAAAAGCTTGATCGAACCTAAACTGTGTTCAGAAGAAACCAAATCACTTGCAATGACCATAACCATTAATGGAATAAAAAGATCAATCGAGTTTTCCAAAAAGATTCTCATGAATGTAGGTGCACCCGGCTCTGCTGGATTAATATCATGATCTAGATAATATTGTTGCTGCTGTAAGGATATTTGCAGTTGTTTCTTCCATTCGTCAGAAATTCTACTGCTGCTCAATCGGTTTGTCGTATCAACAATTTGCTGCTGTAAAATCGTACGCCAATCACTCGTTCCTAATTTTTCATGTTGTGTTTGTACTTGCTTATATTGTGCATATGTAAATAACATAACTAGAACACCTATAATGATCGCAATCACAACCAACCGCTTTTTGGCAATCAGCTTCATCATTTCATTTTGAATCAATTTATTCAATGCTGTCACCCCCCGTTAGTTCGAGGAATAAATCTTCAAGCACTGGCATTTTCCGATTCATTTCTGTTACAGCTACACCCGCTTCAACAAGCTGCCTATTCCATTCTGGTGTCTTCTGTTCATCAAACATTGTTAGGATGGTACCGTCTTCTTTTGCTTCAATGCTTGTTAAGGAACTTAATACTTGTTTTCCCTTATCAAATGGCGCTATACGCCAAACCACTCTTTCACGATTCGCAAGCAACTTAGAAACGGTATCGACTCGAATAATCGTCCCTTTTGATATGATTGCTACCCGATCACATAATAATTGAATTTCACTCAATAGATGGCTTGACACAAGGACGCTTAGACCTTCTTTTTCGGCCAGAAACCTAATAAATTGTCTCATTTCACGAATCCCTGCCGGATCCAATCCATTAGTCGGTTCATCGAGAATCAACACTTTTGGTTCTCCTAAAAGTGCTTGGGCAATTCCGAGGCGCTGTCGCATTCCAAGTGAATAAGTTTTTACTTTGTCATGAATTCTTTCCGTTAACCCAACAAGCTCAGTAACTTCTTTAATCCGATCCTCGCCAATTTTATTAAGCATCCTTGCAAAATGGAGTAGATTATTATATCCCGAAAGGTACGGATAAAGCTCCGGATTTTCAACAATGCAGCCAAGATTACGCACTGCCTCCTGGAATTGATCCTCGATACTGTAACCACAAATGTGAACACTGCCAGATGTCGGTTTAATCAAACCAACAAGCATTCGGATGGTAGTTGTTTTGCCGGCACCATTTGGTCCCAAGAACCCGAACACTTCTCCTTCACATAAATCAAACGTTAGCCCCTTGATGATTTCTCTTTTCCCAATTACTTTTTTTAATTTCTTAACTGACAATGTGATTTTTTTCTCCATTGTTTTCCTCTCCTTACCAGGTGAGCAATGAGGCTACTCGTTCAGCAATTAAACGGTACCCTTTTGAATTTGGATGAAACTTGTCCGAATAAAGATAGTCGTTTACCTTTAACTCAAACAAGTCAAACGTTGGCACAAACACGATTTTTGGATAGACGGCACTTACTTCCGCGCTGTCATAATTCCAATGGCGAATGACTTTGGAGATCTCTTTTCCTTGATCTAACTCAATAAAGGGATTATATAGACCAATAAAAAACACATTGGCGTCACTGTTATTTTTTCGAATTTGATTAAAAATAAAATTCAGGTTATCAAGATATTTTTTTTCAATCGCCGCAATGTCTTCTGCTTTTAAATCCGCTAATCCTTGACCACCGCGGAACAAATCGTTCCCCCCAATCGTCACCAATACCATATCTGCTTTTTGAATTTGTCGCCCGACTTCCGTTTCCTGAACCTGTTCGCGCAGCTGATCAGATCTTTGACCGTTGATGCCAAGATTAGTTAGCTGAACCGGCTGCTTTGTCTTTTCTTTAATTTCATCTGTCAAGACTCCCACATAGCCTTTTCCAGACTCATCACCTGTGCCTCTAGTTAAAGAGTCACCAAGTGCTACTATGTTCAATCCTTTTTTGTTCTCCACTTTCTTATTAACAGTGGTTAATTCCGGAACTTTTTCCGGTTTACCGGCATAATACTCCCCCACTGCCCAGCCAAGCCCAATCAGCCAGAGAAGGCAAAATAATACCGCTATTACAGTAATCGAACGAATGACATTTTTATTCATGATAAAACATCCTTTTCGGCCCTTTTCTATTATTTAATCATAGTTGTGATATGAATCAAACTTTCAATGCGGTTATTTCAATTTAATTGCTGAAAAGATTCAATAAATCTTAATTTTTCCTCAAAAACTGAAAAGGAATCCATCGTAGGACCCCTAAAAAAAGCCGGCTTCCTAATTGGAAACCGGCTTGCTCTTTTTTTATTCTTCTAAATTCCCTTTTGGTCCAAAGAACTCAAAGTGAATTCTATCTTCGTTTACTCCTAAACTTCTTAATGAGCGGTTTATTGCTCTCATAAAAGGAACGGGTCCGCAGAAATAAAAGTCAGCATCCTCGAAGGAGATATTGTCCTTTATCCAATCATGTGTTATATAACCTTCAACATCAAATCGATTGTTCAAGCGATCCTCTTCTGTTGGAGAATCATAAAAAATAAATGAATTCACATGATCAAGAGCTGCTAATTCATCAACCTCATTTCGTAGTGCATGGACATTTCCATTTACTGCAGCGTGTACGAACGTTACCTTACGACTAGGCTGTACTTCGACAATAGTTTTTAACATACTCATCATTGGTGTTAAACCAACACCACCGCTAAGCAATACAACAGGAGTAGTTTTTTTCGTATCAAGCACAAAATCACCAGCAGGTGCACTAACTTTAAGGATATCCCCTTCGCTCACTGTATCATGCAAATAATTAGACACCATTCCATCTGGATTTGCCGTTCCCGCTTCACGCTTAACGCTAATCCGGTAATAGTCTTTTCCTGGAGCATCCGAAAGGCTATATTGACGAATGTGTGTGTACTCTTCTCCGTTAATTTCTAATTTAATGCTAATATATTGACCAGGGATAAATCTTGCTATTCCGTTGTTATCTTCCGGTCTCAAGTAGAAAGAAGTAATAACATCACTTTCGATTACTTTGCGGTCAACAATAAAGTTGCGGAATCCATCCCAGCCCCCCTCTTGATTTATTGCTGCATCATACATTTCAGCTTCTACTCCGATAAACGCATCTGCAATTACGTTATAGGCATCGGCCCATGCTTTGATTATTTCGTCTGTTGCCGCTTCGCCTAGTACATCCTTTATCGCTAATAAAAGATGCTTCCCAACAATTGGATAATGTTCAGGCTTAACGCCGAGACTTCTATGTTTATGAGCAATTTGTTGAACAACAGGAAGGATGGCTTCGAGATTGTCAATATACATGGCAGCTGCATAAACAGTACCAGCAAGTGCTTTTTGTTGTCTCCCTTGTTTTTGATTGGCATGATTAAAGATATTTAATAATTCAGGATGGTTCCCAAACATCAATTGATAAAAGCGGGTTGTAATAGTTTCTCCGTGTTTTTCTAAGACTGGTACAGTAGATTTAATAATTTCAATTGTTTTTTGATCTAGCACATTAATCACTCCTCGAACATTTTCACTATTTCCATAGTGATTATATAAATAAATTCACAACGACTAAGTGATTTTAATCACACTTTATTATTTTTGAATCCTTTATACATGGAGAATTCACAAATTGTTCACTTGTGAGCATGACAAATGTAACTAGCCATATACTATCTATTTTTGTAATGTTGACCCTAGCTAGTAAAATTGGATTTTATATCAATATATTAAAGATGATCGCTAAAGGATGGGGATTATATGAACAAAACAAAAATTGCGTGGATCACCGACACAACTGCCTCTCTTAGTAAGGAATTTATTGAGCAGAATCATATACATGTTATTCCCCTGCACGTTGTTATTAACGATGAATTCTACAAAGAAACGATCGATATTTCTGAACAGGAATTTTATGAGCGAATGCAAAACGAGGATGGGAAATTTCAAACATCCCAACCATCCATCAATGATTTTGTAGAGCTTTATAACAAGTTAAAGGAAGAATATGACTGTGGAATAGCTATTCATGCTTCCAGTATATTAACTGGTACCTATCAAGCATCGGTAATTGCAGCAGGCATGGAAAATTTTAAACTGTTTGCAATTGATTCACAAACTGGTTCCTATCCTCTTTCATATTTAATAAAAAAAGGAATTGAACTAGTAGATCGAGGGCTTGACGCAGGTGAAGTGGTAACACAATTAAATGCATTACGGGAATATACACGTTTGTATTTAGTTCCTTCAAATCTGGACCAGCTTCATAAAAGCGGCCGCGTATCAGGCAGCCAAAAATTATTAGCCTCTCTATTTAATATTAAACCAATCTTAGCGATTGAAGATGGCGCTGCAAAAATAAAAGATAAAGTCCGAACCGAAAAAAAGGCTATCGCTTGGCTGGTAAACAAATTGACTGAGGACCTTGAAACTAAATCTGTTCGGAAAGTGGTCATCGTCCATGCGAATGACATTAAAAAAGCAACCGAGCTTGAAAAATATATCAACGAAACGGTCCCAGCGATTGAAACAGAAATATTGATGCTTATTCCAGTTGCAGGTGTTCATACGGGTGTTGGAACACTTGGACTGTCATGGGTATGCGAATAAAGGACTCGATTACATTCCTTGAATAGTTAGATGGTGCAGGAAATTTCCTGCACCTTTTATTATTAAAATAATTTAAAATATCAAAAACTGTCATATTATGGTACTATCAGAATAATAACATTACTAATAGTTATGATTAATTTATAGAAATGGACTTGAAAAGATGAAGAAAAAGAAAAGAATGGTATCCATATTAGGTATTCTCGTGATTTTAGGCCTAATTTATGTTGGTTTTCTGCAATTTAAGATAATCCAGTATAGCCGTGTGGAGGCACCAAAAAACGCTGATTATTTAATCGTGTTAGGGGCAAGAGTAAAAAGCACCGTCCCCTCACTGGCATTTGCAAGCAGAATTAATGCTGCGGCGAAATATTTAAAAGAAAACAAGGATACAATCGTTATTGCATCAGGGGGACAAGGCACCGGTGAAGATATTTCTGAAGCAGAATGCATTAAGAGAGAGCTTGTAAAACAAGGAATAAACGAAACAAGGATTATTTTAGAGGATCACTCCACAGATACATATGAAAATATTAATTTTTCGAAAAAGCTTATTCCCTCGAATGCAAAGGTTGGTCTGGTGGTTACGAATAATTTTCATCTCTACCGTGCCATTTCCATAGCCAGAGACCAGGGATTAGATGTGCAAGGTCTCCCTGCAAAGACCCCTTGGAAGGCCGTTATAAAATCGTATACGCGCGAATACTTGGCGATTACTAAATTCTACTTGAAAAGTTATATACTAGATTGATAAGCATGAAAACTCGACATTAACGGTCGAGTTTTTCATTTGTTCATTATTGTATTTTTGCATAAATACAAGTATCGCGCAGTTCTTTTGTGTCTGCCGAAATTCCATCATTTTTTAATATACCTTCTAATGTAAATCCTAATTTCTCTGGGATAGCGCGGCTTTTACTATTTTTATAGTCACAACGAATTTCAACTCGTCTTGCTTTTAACTCTTTAAAGGCAAATTCCGTTATTGCTTTAGCGGCTTCCGTAATATAACCATTCCCGCTATAACGGGTATTAATCCAATATCCGATTTCAAATTTTGGTACATCCCAGTTAATTCTATGTAAACCTGATGAACCGATAAATTCTCCTGTTTCTTTATGAAAAATATGAAGTCGTAAATCCTCCCGAGTTAAAAACTTCGCATGAGCATCTCGCATATTTGCCTCCACATCCAGTTCAGTTTGTTCTCGATGAGCCCAGGGCATCCAAGGTTTTAGTTCATTTAATGAGGCCTGCATTGCAGCATAAACCGCTTTTCCGTCTCCGGGAATTGGCTTTCGGATTAACAATCTTTCCGTATAAAACTCGTCTGGAAAATCTATTAGTATTGGTTTCATTTATTTCTCCTCCCTTTGTGTATTTAGAATTCGTTATAATTATTTGATTTCCCTTTTTGAGCTAATAATTTGATTCGCCAATGAATGATGTTAGGCTTACAAAAGTATTACTTTTAAAGACAGTTTAATGCTAAAAAAGACCCTTCCTGTTTGGAAGAGTCTCTAATTTTGCTTTTTTTAATAAGCTTTTGCCCAATAAACCATCTGTTTTGCTTCTTTTCCGCAGCAAACGCAAGTTTCTGATAGCTGCTCTTGTTCAAATGGAATACAACGTGATGTTGCCCCTGTTTCTTCTTTGATTTTTTCTTCACAGGCTAGTTCACCGCACCACATGGCTTTTATGAATCCTGGTTTTGCTTCTAGCGATTCCTTTAATTCAGGAAGGGTTAAAGCAACCGATGTTCTTTCTTCTCGATGCTTAAGTGCTTTGTTATATAAATTGGTTTGAATGTCATCGAGTAATTCAACAAGCTTTGTTTCTAACTCGGCCAAAGGAACAATTACTTTTTCTAATGTATCCCGTCTTACTAAAACAACTTGCTTATTTTCAATGTCCTTTGGTCCTACTTCAAGACGTACTGGAATGCCCTTCATTTCGTACTCATTAAACTTCCAGCCTGGCTTTTTATCACTGGCATCGATATCAACACGGGCAACTTGACCAAGTGACTTTTTCAATTCATAAGCAAAGTCAAGCACTCCTTCTTTGTGCTGAGCAATAGGTACAATCATGACTTGTGTTGGTGCTGCTTTTGGTGGAATGACAAGACCACGGTCATCACCATGGACCATAATCAAGGCACCAATAATCCTTGTTGTGAAGCCCCATGATGTTTGATGGACATATTGCAGCTTTCCTTCCTTGTCGGTGTATTGAATTCCGAAAGCTTCGGCAAATCCTGTGCCAAAATGGTGAGAAGTTCCTGATTGCAGTGCTTTCCCATCATGCATTAAACTTTCAATTGTGAAAGTAGCCTTTGCACCGGCAAATTTCTCCTTCTCAGTCTTTTGCCCTTTTACGACTGGAATCGCTAGAATCGTTTCACAAAGTTCGGCATAAACATTCAGCATCTGAATGGTTTCTTCCATCGCATCCTCATCAGTCGCATGGGCTGTATGTCCCTCCTGCCATAAAAACTCTAATGTGCGAAGGAATGGACGGGTTGTTTTTTCCCAGCGGACAACATTTGCCCATTGGTTATATAGCTTTGGTAAATCACGATAAGAATGAATGATATTACTATAATGCTCACAAAAAAGAACTTCTGATGTTGGGCGGACAACCAATCTCTCTGCTAATGGTTCAGAACCACCATGGGTAACCCAAGCCACTTCTGGAGCAAATCCTTCAACATGGTCCTTTTCTTTTTGGAGCAGGCTTTCTGGAATAAATAATGGCATATAGACATTTTCATGTCCTGTTTCCTTTATACGGCGGTCTAATTCATTTTTAATATTATCCCAAAGCGCATAACCATAAGGTCGAATAATCATCGAACCGCGAACGCTTGAATAGTCAATTAAATCTGCTTTCGTTACCACATCTGTATACCACTGGGCGAAATCCTCGTCCATACTGGTAACATCTTTTACAAATTCCTTTGCCATTTTTGACACCTCATTAATTTTTTTATAAAAAAGAAAAAAGTATTCGACTTTGAGAATTGTCCAGCTCCAGCAACCAGCGGCTATTGTACTTCCGCTTTTCTCAATACAAAAAGACCTAGATCCTAAAAAGGGACCAAGGCCTGGCGGTACCACCCTAAATTCATAAAGCAAATGCTTTATGCTCTTTCCATGATAACGGAGTTTATCCGCTTGTATCTTCAATAAAATCCGATACAGAACTCGGAGGCAGGTTCAAATGACTGTCTTAAGAAACCTCGCACCATTGGTTCCCTCTCTTGGTAAGACCACTTCATTTTACTAATCCCCGTCATTGTTTCAATAGTATTTTTTCAAAATTATATCTGTCCCGATACAAAATGTCAATTGCTATATAGGAATATTTTTCATTCAATATTGTTTTCTATCGTTTCCCCTTTAATCTAATTAATAAATGGAGTAAAATGCACTTATTAGAAAAAGTAGGTGATTTACATGAAAAATGAGGATAAAGATGAACTTGACCGAGAGGAGGAAGAAAAAGAAATTTTACTTGAATATATTCAAATGCAAAATGAGGTCCTAAAACGCATTTACAAAAATAGCCTTGAAAAAGATAAAGAAAAATAAATTTCCCCATAATCCTCTTTCGTTATCCAATATTCATAAAACGTTCATATTGCCCAATCCTCCTAAGACATAATTTGCCTTTATAATACTCTTATGTTGTTTATTTCTAAAGGCCGCATAAGAGGAGACTAAACATGACTATTTTTTCGATTATTTCAGCTGCTTTTGTAGCAGCGGGATCCGGCTATTCTATTTATCTTGTTTACCGTAATAAAGACAAACTGACAAACACTCCAGGAATAATGATTAGCATGGTCATTGCTGTTATAACGGGGCTGCTTTCCGGCAGTATTATAGGAATTATCTCTGGTGAGACATTTCTTGTTGTTGGCGTCAGCATGATTATTGGATTCGTCATTGGTTTCTTAGCCGGGCACCCTGTTGGGATATTAGCCATATTGATGGGATCCATTTCCGGGTTAATGGGTGGTATTAGTGGCGCCATTCTTGGAGTTTTTCTGCAATACCTTAACCCTGCGATTTTGATTGGAATTTTATTAGGATTCTATTTTGTCATAATCGGGTTTGTTATTGTATATATTCACGTGGCTGCTAATAACAAATTTTCAATAAATACACAAGAACTATCCCCATTTACAATTATTGCAGGTGGAGTCGTACTTGTATCCCTGTTTTTGTTTATGTATAGCGGTGATTTGGTGAAAATCCCAGTAAAAAATGAAGATCTCCAAACACAAGCTAAACAAGAATCAAGCAATCAGGCAGCAACTAAAACGGAAATTGATGTCACAGATGATAGCACTCCAAAAATAAAAATGCTTGTGACTAATAAGGGATATTCTCCTAGGGTGATCCGCGTAAAGAAAGGTGTACCGGTGGAACTTGAAATTGAAAATCCACTTAAAAATAATAGTTGTCTATCTACCTTTATGATTCCAGATTTAGGGATAAACAACGTGGATCTAAAGGCAGGTACAACAAAACTCTCATTCACACCTGAGAAAACAGGCGAATATACCTTCAGCTGTGGTATGAAGATGTATAAGGGTACAATAATAGTTGAGTAAAAAAATGGCAAACCTATTTGGTTTGCCGTTTTTTATGATATCCATTCACTTTTTTTGATTTTAGTTTGCTAATATGTCTAGGTCCTCATTCTGGCGTTTCTTACTCTTACTTTCGGCACGGAGGACTTTAATAGATAAATAGATACCTGAACCAGTAAGGAACATCATCGCAAGTGCAGTTAAGTCAATTAACCACTTGACGTTTGTATTACCAATTCTACCTTCGTGAAGACCTCGAATCGTGCTTAGTAACGTTCCCTGACCCATTCCATCCCCACGTGGACCCCCAGCAAAATTATTATTACGGCCAAATCCTGGAGGGCCTTGGAATTGTCCATTTTCATTTGAACCTGTTTGACCCTGCGTCTGACCTGAATCTGAGGTGATCCCTTGTCCTCCTTGTCTCTGATAAAATTGTCCTTGGTTAAATTGTCCCGGTTGGAAGTTTCCTCTCCCACCTTCCACTTGTGATTGCCCAATTAACCACGGCTCATTTATCAGCAATCCGGTAATAGACTCCATAAAAATTAAAATAGAAGCTATTAAACCAATCCATAAATGCGCTCTTCTCATTTTCTTCATATTAATAGTACTCCCTTCGAATTTACCTGTATTTTGAGATGCATTTGTTCCAGTCAACGTAACCTGTGAAGTTGTTCGATCTTTCTTAACATTTACACGTCCCGTAATGACTGGCGACACAGCTTTTACCCCATTTAGGTTACTCAGCTTACTAATTTTATCCTCTGTTAAGGCTAAATCAGTACCAAAGGTATTGATCGTTAATAGATTCGTTCCCAGTTGATTTATTTGGCTTGTCACATTTTTGGCAGAGCCCTGGGCAATGGAAACTAGAATGATCACAGACGATACCCCGATAATCATCCCTAGCATTGTTAAGGCAGACCTAAGTTTATTCCCCTTAATACTGCGGAGGGCCATTTTAATAGATTGTAGCATTCCCAATGAGTTCACCTCCATTCTCCAACAATTGTCCATCTTGAATACTGACCATACGATTCGCTTGTTTGGCAATCGCTAAATCGTGGGTAATTAAAATAATCGTATGTCCTACTTCATTTAGTTCTTTCATTACCTGCAAGATTTCTTTACTTGTTTTGCTATCAAGTGCACCTGTTGGTTCATCGGCAAGGAGGATAGCGGGGTTGCTGACAAGTGCTCTCGCAATTGCAACCCTTTGCTGCTGACCGCCTGAAAGCTGCGTCGGTAAATGACCTGCCCTATCCTTTAGGCCGACTTTGTTCAAGCCCTCTAAAGCCCGTTCACGCCTCATCTTCGCCGGTACACCGCTGTATAACATAGGCAGCTCGACATTTTCTAAGGCTGTTAATTTCGTTAGCAGGTTAAAGTTTTGAAAAATAAAACCTATTTTTTGATTTCTGATGATGGCTAATTGATTATCGTTCATTCTCCCGATATCCTTTCCATCAAGCAAGTATTTTCCTGATTGCGGCCTATCTAGGCACCCGATCATATTCATAAGTGTCGATTTTCCCGATCCGGAAGGACCGATAATCGCTAGAAATTCACCTTTTTCAATATCAATTGAAACATTATTTAAGGCATGTACAGTTTCACCGCCGAGCTTGTAGGTCTTCATGAGGTTACTTATTTGAATAATTGGTGTACCCATCAGTTTCCGCTCCTTCCACCCGCTTGTACAGGTGCACCTCCATTACGATTCATGCCTCCCATGGTACCCATACCACCCATACCGCCGCCAAAACCACCGCCTTGTAGCATTCTTCGAGTATTATTGGAGGAGTTTCCAGATGCCAATTGTGGTAATTGAACGGTTTCTCCTTCTGAAATACCTTCTGTTATTTCAACATAATCCTCATTCGCTAAGCCAGTTTTCACTGTTTTTTGCTCGTTTCCAGATGATTGATTATCTGAACCAGATGAAACCGCGATAACATATTTTTCACCATTAGCAGTATGAATAGCGTCCAATGGTACATAGAGGGCATCGTCTTTACTTGCTGTTAAAATGCTTGCTTCCATACTCATTCCTACTTTTAAATTCTCAGATTTATCTAGATGAATCGTAACATCAAAGGTAGACACCCCATTAGAGGACGAGCCTTCAGCCGCTACTGTCGTTACTTTTCCTGTGTACGTTTGATCTGGGAAGGCATTTACTTTCAAATTAACAGCTTGTCCTTCTTTAATTTTGCTAATATCAAGCTCATCAATTTGAACCGATGTTTGTAGATCTTGATAGTTTGTTACATGTGCAACAACTTGTCCAGATGTGACCCGTTCGCCTGCAGCAACAGATAAAGTTGTAATCCTACCATCTGCAGGAGCTATAATCGGATCACTGCCATCTGTAAAGGTGATTAATTCATCCCCTTTTTTTACTTCCTCTCCCGTAGCTACTAACACTTCATCAATTTCGTCATTATTGATAATTGACTTTATGTCTTCACTTGTAACAGGCTGTACCGATCCGGATCCACTTATTTTTACTTCAAATTTACCTTTTTGAACAACAGCTGTTCGTACTTGTTCCGTTACTGATTGTGCACTTGTTTGCGCTGAGTACCATTGGTATCCGACAAAACCGACTACAAGTACACCCACTGCTATAAAAATCCATTTTTTCATAAATACTTACTCCTTTTCAATCCTGGATATTTTGCCAGGACGCAATTTAGAATAAGCCTATTATTAAGTTTGTTCCTTAACTTTTCCTTAAAGGAAAATATTGACGTTAAATTTCATATGATTTATAGTTAAACAAGTGAACAGTTAAACAGTTTAACTAATTTTAAGAGGTGTAAAATTTCATGGATAAGCATATCATTCAGGAGTTAATCGACCGTTATACGACAGTTTCTTTTCAAGTTCATAAAAAAGCGGAGTCATTAATCAAGGGGCAAATTGGTGACGATTTAACCAATGACCAGCACTACGTATTAAGATACATCTCTCAGTCCGGAGAATGCACTTCCTCTGAATTGGCAGATGCATTTGAAGTAAATAAAAGTGCAATCACGGCAATTATTAACAGGATGGCCGACAAAGGCCTAATTAAAAGAACACGTGATGAAAACGACAGGAGAGTAGTTTATTTAACCTTAACGGAGGAAGGAAAAACACTTTATCATAATTGCCAAGAAAAAATTCAATTTCTCGTTGAATCAATCATTACACAATTCGAAGAGTCAGAAATCAGGAATTTTATCAATACGTTTGAGAAACTCGCCGGAATATTAGCCAATAAAGAAAACCTGCCGATTGGTAAACCCACAAATGCGAAGACAAAGGCATAGTTACAATTATGCCTGATAGGAAAGTTTTTTTTTCATATCAGCCAAGAAAAAGGAAGAACTGGGGGAATGAAAAAGTGAGAGCAATACTCAAAGGAAAGTGGTTCATCTTAATCGCCTGGATTGCTGTTATTACTGCACTTTTTATGGTGGCACCGAATATGGAGGCTCTTGTTCGAGAAAAAGGGCAAATTACCGTTCCTGAAGGCTATTCGTCAACCATTGCCGATAATATTCTCAGAGATGTTCAATCCAGTGAAAATAAAGGCAGTCATTTACAAACTGCTCTCGTCTTCCATAGTGATAAAAAGTTAACGAAAGAAGATTTTTCGAATGCTGAAAAAGCTGTTAATCAACTTGAAAAAAATAAAAAGAAACTTGGCATTACTGATATCCTCACCCATTTCAATCAGGAGGAATTAAAGGATCAGCTAGTTTCAGAAGACGAAAAAACCATCCTGGTCTCACTTAAAGTGACAGCAAATGGCCGGGAAGCAAAAGATATTACCGAAAATTTATATCATGCGATTAATAATGTCAATCTCGATTATTACTATACCGGAAGCTGGGTCATTAACGAGGACCTTGTCACTAACTCACAGGAAGGCTTGAAAAAAACAGAAGGTATTACCGTAGGATTTATTCTAATTGTGCTGCTTCTTGTATTTAGATCCGCGGTTGCACCGATTATTCCGTTGGTAACAGTAGGTTTCAGTTATCTAACTGCTCAATCCATTGTCGGGCTTTTAGTAGATCACGTTAACTTCCCCTTATCAACCTTTACCCAGATTTTCTTAGTCGCGGTTCTTTTCGGGATTGGAACAGACTATTGTATCTTACTCCTTAGCCGTTTTAAAGAAGAATTATCAAGAGATGGAGATGTAACTGAAGCGATTATTACAACCTATCGTACTGCCGGGAAAACGGTAATATATAGCGGTATCGCAGTTCTAATAGGGTTTGCATCAATCGGTTTTTCTACCTTTCAGCTTTACAAATCTGCTTCAGCCGTTGCTGTTGGGGTTGCGATTTTGTTACTAGCACTTTTCACCGTGGTTCCATTTTTTATGGCTTTGCTTGGAAAAAAGCTATTTTGGCCATCCAAAGGAAAGCTTGAACATGGTGACAGCAAAATCTGGGGTATGATGGGCAAATTTGCCCTAAAGCGCCCGTTGATTGCCTTTATCCTTGTTGCCATCGTTTCTGTACCATTCTTATTCACCTATAAGGATCAATTATCCTTTAACTCACTTGAAGAAATAAGTGATGATTATCCTTCCATAAAAGGCTTCAATATCATCGCAGATTCATTCGGTCCCGGTGAATCGATGCCAACACAAATTGTGATTAAAAACGATGATAAAATGAACACATCAGAATATATTGCTCTAACGGAAAAAATCAGTCAGGAGCTGGAAAAGGTTAATAATGTTGACACCGTCCGTTCCGTGACCCGCCCTACTGGTACGCCCATTGATGATTTTTATCTGTCACAACAAGTAGTAAGCCTTAGTGATGGTCTCGGTCAGGGAAATGATGGGATTAAAAAAATCAGTGATGGCCTTGCTGAAGCAGGCGGCCAGATGACAGCGAATCAGCCGAAGATGCAGGAAGCAACTGATGGGATTAATCAACTAATTATTGGTACTAACACAATAAAAACAAAAATGGGAGAACTTCAAGGAGGACTTACAAAAATTGAGAACGGGCTTAAAGATAGTTCTATTGGTTCTACTGAGATTAGAAAAGGATTTGAACAGATCAAGACTAAATCTGCGGAGATTTTAGCAGGAAGCAAACAATTGCTTGCTGGTTATCAGATGACAAATGCCGGATTAGCCACGCTTAATGAAAATTATAAGAAAACTGCAAATGGATTGACTACTTTACACCAAGTCTTATTATCAACAAATCAATATTTTACTAATCTTGAAAATGAATATAGTGATATACAAGGAAACCAAAACTATCAAGCTATCAAAATGACCATTCAGGGCTCCCAGGCAGCAGCAAAAGAACTGGATTCAGGGTTACAGCAATTAAATATAAAACTAAAAAGTGTACAGGAAGGAATCAATTATGCTAATAGTCAATTTGCGGAAGCAATTACTGGCCAAGAAAAACTTATTTACGGTATGGAACAGCTTTTACCAGGATTAAATAAGATTGAGACAGGACTTTATCAAATGCAATCTGGCCAAGAAAAAGCTATCGAAGGCATTCCGCACTTTTCAAGTGGTTTAAATGACCTTAAGGACGGTCAGGAACAAATCCTCACGGGTTTTGAAGACATGAGTAGCCAAATCACCCAGCTTTCAGACGGTTTGACACAAAGCGTAGATGGCTTAAATCAAGTATCAAATGGACTTAACTCTGCCCAAGATTATCTTACAGATGTATCGAAGCAAAAACAAAATGGTTTTTATATTCCACAGGACGTCTTAGACAGTAAGGATTTCGAGCAGGCTCTCAATGCTTATATGTCTAAGGATCGTAAAGTGATGACAATTGATGTTGTCTTTAATAAAAATCCATACTCTAATGAAACCATAGATCGGATCCCGGAACTTAAACAGGCGGTAAAACGAGCAGTTAAGGAAACAAAGCTCGAAAATGCAAAAGTGGCTGTTGGTGGTGTATCTAGCATGCATAACGATCTTGACACCATTTCTAAGGCCGATTATTCACGTACTGTTATATTAATGCTTACGGGTATTACTATTATACTAATTATTTTACTTCGCTCGTTTATAATGCCGCTCTATCTAATTGGTTCCTTAATCCTTACCTACTTTACTTCGATGTCCATTTCAGAAGCCATTTTTGTTCATATGTTAGGTTACACAGGGATCAGCTGGGCCGTTCCATTCTTTTCGTTCGTTATTTTACTGGCACTTGGTATCGACTATAGCATCTTCTTAATGGATCGTTTCAACGAATACCGGAACATGCCAGTTCAACAAGCAATCTTACTCTCTATGAAAAAGATGGGTACAGTCATCATCTCAGCAGCCGTAATTCTTGGCGGTACATTCGCAGCGATGATGCCATCCGGCGTCTTATCTTTGCTTGAAATTGCTACGATTCTCCTTATTGGTTTAGCCCTATACGCACTTGTCATCCTTCCATTATTTGTACCAGTAATGGTAAAAACATTTGGAGAAGCCAACTGGTGGCCATTTAGAAAAAATAATGATATCAATCATACAAATTGATTTTAAGATGCACGCTGATAAATTGGGCAGTGTGCATCTTTTTTTATTTTTGAATAATTATCTTTACTATTCTAATACGTTAATATATTAGAATAATTAAAAGATTAAAAAAATTCTTTTATTTGCATAATAATCTGTTATATAATAATAAACAGTAACGTACAAAGGGGGAATTTGATGGAACAGTTTGTAAATTGGCTTAGTGGGATTATCTGGAGCCCAGCACTTATTTATTTATGTTTAGGGGTAGGTTTATTTTATTCTCTTGCAACAAGATTTCTTCAAGTAAGGCACATGAAAGACATTATTCCTTTGATGTTTAAAGGTGGTAAATCAGATGCGGGTATTTCCTCATTCCAGGCATTAACCCTTGCATTATCAGGACGGGTTGGGACTGGTAACATTGCCGGTGTTGCAACAGCGATTGCTTATGGCGGACCAGGTGCTGTTTTCTGGATGTGGGCAATTGCATTTTTAGGTGCAGGATCAGCTTTTGTTGAGGCAGCTTTAGGTCAGGTATATAAAGTAAAACAAAATGGGCAATTCCGTGGCGGCCCTGCCTACTACATAGAAAAAGGCTTAAAAATGAAGTGGTATGCCGTTTTATTTGCGGTTGTAACTGTCATTGCAACAGGAGTCCTTTTACCAGGTGTACAAGCAAATAGTATTGCATTAAGCGTTGAAAATGCTTTCCATATTCCCCCTGCCATTACAGGAGTGGTTTTAGCTTTATGCCTTGGAATCATCATCTTTGGGGGAGTAAAACGGATTGCTCGAGTTGCTGAATTCGTTGTCCCATTTATGGCTCTGGGCTACATCATCGTGGCTCTTCTTATTACAATTTTGAACATTTCTGAACTACCTGGTGTATTAAAATTAATTTTCTCAAGTGCATTCGGCGCTGATGCTGCCTTTGGTGGAATTCTTGGTGCTGCCATTTCTTGGGGGGTTAAACGAGGTATTTATTCCAACGAAGCAGGACAAGGTACTGCCCCGCATGCAGCTGCTGCAGCCGAGGTATCCCACCCTGCCAAACAGGGAATTGTTCAAGCGTTTTCAGTCTATGTTGATACGTTATTCGTCTGTTCTGCAACAGCGTTCATGATTCTGATTACTGGAATGTACAATGTTACTCCTGAAGGCGGAAAAACGATTGTTAAAAATCTCGCGGATGTAGAACCAGGTCCTGGCTATACACAAGCCGCCGTTGAATCAGTACTACCTGGATTTGGTGCTCCTTTTGTCGCGATTGCCTTATTATTCTTCGCATTTACGACGATCATGGCCTATTATTATATGGCAGAGACCAACCTTGCCTATATTAATAAAAAAGTAAGGCGTGTATGGTCAGAATATATTCTTAGAGTAGCTATTTTAGGAATGGTATTCTTCGGATGTGTGAAAACAGCGGGCCTCGCCTGGACATTAGGTGACATTGGTGTGGGAAGTATGGCTTGGTTAAATATTATCGCCATTCTCCTTTTGACTAAACCAGCATTAAAAGTTCTTAAAGACTATGAAGCACAGCTGAAAGATGGAAAGGATCCTGTTTTTGACCCTGTAAAACTTGGAATTAAAGATGCTGACTTCTGGGAGCATGAGTATTCTCAGCCAGTTGAAGAAGAAAAAACAGGATGATGTTTGTAAAATATGAGGTAAGGGGCTAACTTTTATGAGTTAGTCCTTATTTCTTTTTAACTATTGGATAAAAGTGAAACTTTTTGTCCCTTCTCTCGTACAATTTAAGAGTAGGCAAAAGTACTGCAGCTAGAAGTTTTTCCCTTTTTCAAAAATAGATTTATAATGTACATAAACAATAAAGGATGAGGAGTGAAAAGTGTGGGTGTTACACTTAGTAAGGGGCAAAAGGTTGATTTAACGAAATCACACCCCGGTCTGCAAAAAGTCGTGGTAGGTTTGGGATGGAATGGCAGCAATCTTAATTCTAACTTTGATTTGGATGCTTCGGCATTTTTATTAGGTGAAACTGGCAAAGTCAACAGTGATCAGGACTTTGTTTTTTATAACAACCCTTTAGGTGGAAATGGATCAATCATATACAGCGGCGATAACCGCATTGGTACGGGTGTAAGAGATGATGAACAAATCAGAATCAATTTAAACAATGTTCCATCCCATATCCATCGAATCGCCTTTACGATTACCATTCACGATGCACAGGTGAACCGGCAAAATTTCGGACAAGTATCGGAGTCTTATGTCCGTATTTTTAATGAGCTTACTAACGAAGAATTATTAAGATTTAACTTAGGCAGGAACTTTACAGTTGAAACAGCGATTGTTGCGGCGGAGTTATATCGCCATAACAGAGAATGGAAATTCAATGCGATTGCAAGCGGTTTTCAAGGTGGATTAGCTGCATTATGCCGCAACTTTGGCATTACGGTTGATGACCCTCCTGTGAGCGCACCATCAACACCACCAACACAGCAGTCAAATTATCAACAGAATCAAAGTAGTTTTAACTCTTCTCAACAAAATAATCCTTACCAGCAAAATAATCCGAATCAATATGATCCGTATCTGCAAAACCAAACTAGCCATAATCCGTACCAACAAAGCCAAATGAATAACCCTTCATACCAGCAGCCCGTACATCTTCAACCGGAATCGTCATACCAGCAGCCTGCGTATGGGTATCCAGCACAGACAACATACCCAACGACCTCTAGCTCACGTCAAACCTATGGTGGAGACGATATCATGTGCCCGCGTTGCCATTCAACGAATGTCCGAACTGGGAAAAAAGGATTTGGTTTAGGTAAAGCAGCTATCGGCGGGTTAATCCTTGGTCCTGTCGGCTTACTGGGCGGTTTTATAGGGAAAAACCAGCTAAAGCTAACATGTAATAGCTGTGGCAGCACATGGTCCCCTTCGCAAACGGATTATGCCGAATGGGCAAACAATCAAAAGCGAAAAGCACAGGATTTATTCAATCGATATAAAAGCCAGGACGTTCTTGATGCTGTTGTTGCATCATGTGCCTTAGTAGCGATGGCAGACGGCTATTTAGACGCATCAGAACGGCAAAAGATGATGGAATTTATCCATCAAAGTGAGGAATTGCGAGTATTTGAAACGAATAAAGTGATACAAAAATTTAATTTATTTATTTCTAGAATGGAAAATGACCGCATGATGGGGCGTGCAGAGGCATTTCGTGCCCTTGGAAAAATAAGATCAAAGCCGGAAATTTCCCGGTTAGTTGCCCGCTATTGTATTGCCATCGGTTATGCTGATGGAAACTTCGATCACAATGAACAACAAATGGTTGCAGACATCTGCCGAGAGCTTGGTTTAAATCCAGCTGAATTTCTGTCGTAATAATTAAAAGCCCCATTTCCGGCTAGGAAATGAGGCTTTTCGTTTATAGTTGCCAAACTCGTTTATTCTCTACCCTTTTTGTAAAACCTTTTGCATCCAATCTTTCTAAAAATGGAATCATGTATTTCCTTGATAGGTCAAGAACATCCTTTGCGTCGCCTACTTCAAATTCAGAACCTGTTTGGCTGCGAAGTTTTCCAACTGCTTCCTTAAACACTTCCCCGTGATAGGCAAATTGCTCATCTAGTAGTACAATTAACTCCTGATCTTCAAGAAATCTCTTTAAATCAAATTCCAACATTTCAGGAATCCCGGCAGTTGAAAAATAATCCTTTAAGTAACGAACCTTTAGTCCGTCCCTCTTTAATTCCACAAGTAAATTTTCTGTTCGTTTCTCCCAGCTTTTAGGAACATGCGGTACAAAGGATGATAAGGAAACAAATTGTTCTTTCCGTTTAAAGATTCCATTTTCGATTCCTTTTTCCACCACAAATTCCAGTAAGGTTTTAGGAAACCTTGTTTGAAGAGTGTGCAATAGCTCAGCCTTATTTACCCCAGTCTTCATTGAATGGGCCTGATGAAATTCCTGCAACCTATCAAAAATGTCTTCCTCAATCGAATGGATTATTAACTTGAGTGTATACTCTTTTCTATTATATAAAACAAATTCGGCTTCAGTTAAATGTTCTGTTAATGTTTCTTCATCAAGTGCTGTCCGTTTAATTAATTCATTTAATGGAAGACTTTTCGCTTCGATTAAAGCCGCTGTAATGCGCTCCTTAGGCGTTCCAACCTTTTTTTTCTCAAGCTCTTCAATTGTTTGATTCCCGAAGCGATACTTATTTCCACGGGGGTCAATCACCCAGCCACCGCCGATGGTTTCCTGAGGGCTTGGCCTGCGTAAAATAAATCTGTCTCCGCGTTTTGTCAAAATTTCCTCCTCAAGGCGCAGCTGACAAAGAATCTCCCCATTTTCTTCCTTAATCTCGTTGCGGTCAAAAAAAACAATGCGACCCATTACCTCTGTGGTTCCTATATGAAGCTTGATTGGCATCCGCTGCTTGACCATATGTTCTAAATCCTCAACCATTCGAATAGCAACATCAACTGTTTTCGTCACAATAAAATGTTCGGATGATACGAGGACATCACCACGTTCCAAATCTTCCTTTGATACATTTGATAAGTTGATGGCCGTCCGTTGTCCTGCATACGCTTTCCCAGCCTGTTTATGATGCACTTGAATCTGCCTTGCTCTTACTTCAATTCCTTTTGGCATAATTTTTAGTGCTTGTCCTTCCTCAACTGTACCTTCATATACAGTTCCACGAACAACCGTCCCTTGACCTTTTACCGTAAATACTTGATCAATCGGCAAACGAAATGCCCCTTTTGCATCACGCATTTCTTGATCCATTAATATTTTTCTGATTAATTCTTTTATCTCTTCAATACCTATTTTTGATAAGCTATCAACAAGAACAAATGGGGCATCCTCAAAAACGGTCCCGGTAAGCTCTTCTAAAATATCGTCTTTAACCAGTTCAATAAATTCTTCCTCAACCCTGTCAATTTTTGAAATGGCGATTACACCATTTTTTACACCTAAGAATTTTAAGATATCAAGATGTTCCCTCGTCTGCGGCATCACACCTTCATCAGCTGCTACGACAAGCACCACTAAATCAATCCCAGCAACTCCTGCTATCATTTGCCGGATAAAGCGCTCATGTCCAGGTACATCAATAACTGAAATTTGGATTTCATTGTCTTCATATAATGGAGCAAACCCGAGTTCTATCGAAATTTGTCGTTCCTTCTCCTCTTTTAGACGGTCTGTATCGACATTAGTTAACGCTTTTGTTAAGGACGTCTTCCCATGGTCAATATGTCCCGCCATCCCAATTGTAAAATATCGTTTTTCCAAGATTGCCACCTTCTTAATCGTTCTTCCATTCTACTGTAGCCTTTAAAGTACTTTTGTTCAAGCGAACATTTTCATTTCAATTTCTCTCTCAAGAAATATTTAATTTTCAAGCAAAAACATTCACAAATTTTTCGAAATTATATATAATAGATTTATAAATTTGCACCAATGCAACTTTTGTTCATTAGCGAACAAACCTTGCATCTACGAAAAAAGTAAAAGAGAGGATGGTATCCGATGAGCTATACAAATTCACTTGCAGTTGATAAGGCTCGTGCAGCGGAACAACGAACAGTTTCTGCTGCAAGAGATGCCATAAATGGAAAAGTAAAAGGGATACGGGCATTACTGCCGTTTCTTGGTCCTGCTTTCATCGCCTCAATTGCTTATATAGATCCTGGAAATTTTGCAACTAACATTCAAAGTGGTGCACGCTTTGGGTATAAAATGCTTTGGGTAATCGTTTTAGCCAATTTAATGGCGATGCTTTTACAAAACATGTCAGCCAAACTTGGAATCGCCACAGGAAAAAGCCTACCCGAAATTTGCAGGGATCATATGCCAAAATGGCTTACAATCATTATGTGGGTAGTTTCTGAGCTTGCTGCAATGGCGACTGACCTTGCCGAATTTTTAGGGGCAACACTTGCATTAAACTTACTTGCCGGCATTCCAATGCTGTTTGCCACTATCATTACGGGTGTGGTTACCTATCTGATTTTGATGCTCGAAAAATTCGGTTTCCGGCCGTTGGAAAAATTCATTGCCGCTTTTGCTTTGCTTATCGGGTTATGTTATTTAGTAGAAACAATCCTTTCAAAGCCCGATATTTCACAAATTGCTTATCATAGTGTTGTTCCGTGGCTGGGTAACAGTGAAAGCATTATGCTTGCAGTCGGAGTAATCGGTGCAACCGTCATGCCGCATGCGATTTATTTGCACTCAAGCTTAACACAGAATCGTATTGTTCCAAGAAATGATATGGAAAAAATAAAGATTCAAAAATTTAGTACAAAAGAAATTATGATTGCGATGACACTTGCCGGATTTGTAAATCTCGCGATGATGTATATGGCTGCTTCCGTTTTTAATACATCCGGTCAAAGTCATATTGCCGACCTGACCACGGCCTATCACACACTTACACCGCTGCTCGGCTCCGCTGCAGCCAGTGTTTTCTTGCTATCATTGCTTGCTTCAGGTATTTCAAGTTCTGTTGTTGGGACAATGGCCGGTCAAGTTATTATGCAGGGATTTGTGGGATTTTCCATTCCATTATGGATCCGCCGTTTAGTCACGATGCTACCAACTGTGATCATTGTAGCCATCGGCGTAGACCCAACCAAAACACTAATTATCAGCCAGGTGGTGCTTAGCATCGTATTACCATTCCCAATTATTGCGTTAATCTACTATACGCAAAAAAGAGAATTGATGGGCGTGCTGACCAATAAACAGATCACAACCATACTTTCCACGATTTTTGCCGTTATCATCCTGGGATTAAATGTTTGGTTAGTTGTTCAGATGATTGTGGGATAACAAAAAACAAATTTTATAAATTGTTTCCATTGTTAATAATAAAAAGAGTGCGGATCCGAATAGATTTAGCACTCTATTTTTATTTATTTTAGAATGTGGAAAAAAAAGTTTGGCCGGTTAATGAGGCTATTAACGACGTATTCGTGGAAATCCTGTGAGTTCGGTCGCTTATAAGGCTAACTCCTTCTTTTTTCAAAATTACTAATAAATAACCCTGGTACAACCTCGAGATCTCCTTCAAATTTATAGCCATTTTTTAGATATAGTCTTTTAGCCGGATTATTTTCTTTGCCAGTTGATACGTTAAATACAGTATTTTCCTTATTTATTTCCTCGACAGTCATTAATAGTTTTTGGGCAATACCTTTACGAAAATGATTAGGATGAACAACCATCCGGCAAATTGTCAACACTTCATCATCAATTGTGTACGAAATTGCTCCAGCAAGATTCTCTTCCTCAAAATATCCTAGAAAGGATTCTCCACATACTGTTAATTCTTCCAGCGTCTCTTTTAATGGCGGGATCTCAAAAAAATTTATTAACTTTGCCTCGACAAGATAGGATGCTCTCTGCAGCTCATACAACTCTTTGACGAGACCTACATTACTTAAATCAAGATTTTTTATCATACTGTAGAACTCCTTTATGCTTATTATCGACCACTAATACATTTCACCATTAGCAATGAAATTCCTCTTTTCTTTACAACCGAGAATGTTTATCTAAAAATAAATAAAATATCCCCCACAAAAAAGTGAGGGATTTGCTCCTTTTTATGCAATTTTTATTGCTTTTCCAAATGGAACTCTCGGTAAAAAAGCATCAGGTACGAGCCAAAATAGTTCAAAATCTACGTTATCCATGTCTTCTGCAAAATAGCCTGTTACATCTGTAATGTAAAAGAGCGTATCAATTTTTTCTTCTTCCGCCCACTCCAGCACTAATGTATAGGAAGATTTCCCATGTGTCTGATATTTAATCGTATTGTTTTGAATAGGAGTAATACTTCTAATTTTAAAATCTGCTTGAACTAGTATGGTATCTGGTTTCAGTTGTTCAAACAGTTTAACTATGTTATTTATCAAAAGGCTTGGTGCTTCATTTGTGGATGTATCTACAACCAAGGCAACTTTTTTATCTTGCCGCTGTTGAATCATGGAAAGTATTGTTTTATGCCATCTCAACTCCAACAACCCCTTTGTTTGAATAAGTGAACTATATTATTTTAGGTAAAAAGATGGGGATTATGATTGGTTAATATCGACAGAATAAAAATAAAACATTATTGGTGATAATATATTAGCATCATACTTCCAAACAATATTTCATTTTGATAACGGCATAACGGAACTAAATGACACCTTTTGTTTCTTTTCCACTCACATAAAGCTGTTCTGTATGCTCATCATATAAATTCCTAGCCCAATCTTGAATTGTTGCACAATCTACAGATTTCCATTTTTCAAGATTCTGAATCTCATCTATTCCAAATGCCAAGGCAGACAATCTTGTCATAAGCACATAGGATGAATAGGGATGTGAAAATTCCGGGTCATTTTTAGCTTCGTAGTAGAATTTCTTTAGCAATCTAAACGATTTTGATTCATAAATTAGTTCAACCAGTTTGGCACGGTATTCCAAATCTTTTGGGTGCAAATATGGAAAACGTAAATAATCACTAAGATGCTGAGCTTCATGCTTCAAATAACTAACTTGAAATTCATTACTATCTAGTTTTACTCTCTTTTTCTTTGGACCTTCATCAACATAATATAGTCCTTCAGCTTTTGCCCACCCTCTAGCAAACTTTTCACCAAAGGTGGCAAAATGAATCCAGCTTTGCATTATAAAATCACTCATGAAGTAAACTGTAACCTTCTGTGTTTGATGTGGCAACTCAACCGTAAAATCCGTTTTTTTCGTTGTCTTCCAAATATAGGGCCCTCTAAACGGTGACGTGACACCCCCTAAAAAACGATAGCCCTTTTCCTCAAAAATGATTTTTAATTTTTCTTCGATTACATCAAGGTTGTCAGTTAAATCATTATCCGAAATTAATAGTGCTAACGACTGTACCAACTGGGTTTCTGCATCTTCGACTTTCTTTCCGGTTAATACGGAAGTAAAATATTGATAATATGCTAATAAAACTTTTCTAATCCAGGGATCATCTGTTTTAAACCGATAAACCGGCTTTTCTCCAAAAAAACGGTGATCATACTTGGATTCTAGTTCCTGATATTTTTTACTTTTATTCGGAATCGAACGAAGGTACTCTAAAGCAGAAGATACATCCCCTTGCAGACAATAAGCATATAATTTGGACTCGTCCATCCTGTTTCCCCTCTCATATTTTCTAAACTTCTCCATATTGTTTATATTACTAATCTTATTCAACCTCGTTCTACCTTTTGTACACAAAAGTGCTTAAGACCACTTCAATCTTTCTACTACTATTTGCGTAAATTTTTCCAGTTCTTCATAGTTAGGCGAATGGGCTGATTTATCAAAAGAAATCCATTCTTTTATCGGTGCTTCCAGTTCGTCAAAGAATGCTTGTGACGGTGTGTGTGGAACCATTAAATCATATTTACCCATTATCAAAGTTACGGGAACTTCTACTTTTTTAATGACATTTTTCAAATCTATTTCTCTTAATTCAGTGATCATCGCTTTCTTGCTGAAGAGCTGTCCCTTTAAATGTCTTACTGTATCAAAAAGAGTATATTCTTTACTCTTTAGGATTTTTTTTGCAAATTCATTGATTAATTTCCTATCATGAGAGATTCCGCCCCCAAATAACTCGAGGTATTTCTGATGAATTCGATCATGCTTTGAACTGCTCCATGGCGGCTTTCCTATTTCAGATAGCTCCTTAATCGCTTTTTGATTATTAAGTTCACTTGCCATCTCCAGAACTAAATCATATGACAATTCCTCTGTCATTCTCATACTTACAATCTGAGAAACGCCAAAATAGTGTATAAAGTGTTCCGGATGTTTGTTGATCGCCAACATACCTAGAATACTTCCCCAGGAATGCCCCACTAAAAAAATCCTCTCTTTTTGATATTCCTTTTTTAAGTAGGTGGTTACCTCAATCGAATCATTTAAAAATTGCTCAACATTCATCGTTTCTTTTGGAATTTTTTTAGAATAAGATAAACCTGCTCCCCGTTGGTCCCAATTCACGACAATGAAGTGTTTTTCAAGTTCCTGTTGGTATTCGCGATTAAAACCAATCTGTGCCGCGCCAGGTCCACCGTGAATCATTAACAAGATAGGATTATTTTTATTTTCACCTCTAATTAAAAGCCATTGCCTAACTCCGCCAATGTTTATTTTTTTTAATTCAGACACTGCGTTTTTATTTACTATATTAGGAGTTGCTCTACTGAACATATATTTCACCTTTCAGTTTTTCGATAATGAATGGAATTTCCCTTAAATCCTCAATAATGAAATCCCCTTTGCTACCCTCATATTGAATATCTCTTTTCCAGATTGTTTTCATTCCAACTTTACCTGCAGCTATTACATCGTTTTCAGGATGGTCACCAACATAGGCACTCTCATTTGCAAAAACATTAAGTTGCTTTAATGCTTTTACAAATATTTCAGGGTTAGGTTTTTTGATGCCCTCCCATTCGGAAATAAGAATTGTTTTAAAATACCTTTCAATACCTAAAGCCTCAATATTGTCCATCTGGAACTGTCCTTTTCCGTTCGTAATGATTCCCATAACGTATGATTTCTTTTTTAAATCTTCTAACATACTTATTAGATTCGGAAATGGAATACAATGATTCTTAAATTTTTCTAAATAGTCTTGAAGCAGCCTGTCCCAAGTAATTCCCTTAATAATAAATTCATTGATCAGTTGTTGATATACTTTATCCTTCCAGGTGTAACCACGACAATCCAATTCTATAAATCTTGATGTATACAATTCTTTGGGAATATGACCAAGCCAATTGTTTAATCGCTCATATTGATCATCGATAAATTTCTGAACGGTAGCATCTCGATTTAATAAAGTTCCATCAAGATCGAAAATTACAGCCTTGATCATGTCCACTTTCCCCCTTTAACCTTTCTATTCCTATATTTTGAATCCTTTTTTTTTTATTCGCAAATATAAAAAATCTATACCTTTTGAATCGCTAATTATCGTGTATTCGATGTAAATGCTTAGTAACAATTTTCAATCCTCTTATGACTAAACAAAAATAGTGATTGGTTTGAATCAAATATTTTTTATTACTGAATGGTAGAAATGATGCCTCAAAATAAAAAAAGGCCTCACCTTAAATAGAGGAGAAAGCCTTGGCATTTTTAATAATCCTTGTTGTAATACTCTCTTTTTTCCTTCATGTATTCCTTTTCACATTTTAACAACTTATAGTCAATGGCGTTTCCTTTTTCCTTTTTCTCTTCAATTACTTCCCATTTAAAATTGTTAAGCTTTAAATGCACCGCGACATTCGTGTTATCCGGCTGCTTATAAAGCAAATAGGATTCGCCAGGTTTAACAAACAATGTCGGTACACCGCGTGAGGCAACAATAAATTGTTTATGTAAGGATTGATAATATTCATCTACTTCTTTCCCACCATAGATTAGATTGGCAGCGTCTAACCCTCTATCTGTTACCTCAATATAGCTTTGATCATCAATGTCCAAATCGAGGACAGAAATAATATCCTTCATGATTGCTTTATTATATTGGACATTTCGAGTTTTCATTTTTTCAAGGCATTCAGTGGATAATCTCGGTAGTTCATTTGCCTGGACTTTCACTGAATTAATGGAAAGCAATACGAATAGGACCGAAATAATAATTGTAGTTTTTTTCATTTAATAAGACACCCCTAATAATGTATGAACATATTATTCTGCATTATGGAATGATATATACGAAACAATTCTAACAACCTATACTTCGAAAATTGTTTTCCGATTTATCATAATTTTCCTTGTGTTACGATTTAAGGAGCAAAAGGGACAAAATATCTAAACATAAAGATTATAAACGCAAATACTGAAATCGTACAAATTGAAGCAAAGTGTAAAAATATAAATAGGATTTTCATTTTTCCTTTGACATAAAACGCGTAGATTAAACCAAATACTGGATTCAAGATTAAAAACGGTAAGGCAATTGCAATATAAACCTTTCCAATCATATGAAGTATTTTTGAATCAAAACCAGCCAATCTCAGCAAACCCAATAATAAAATTGTTACAATAATCGTTGCAATCAGTGATGTAAATGAAACCTTTAAGGCATTTTTGAAAAAAACTTTCATAAAATACTCCTTTCCTACGGTGCACTATAAATGTATTCTCCAATAAGGAAAGGATTACCTTTTTATTACTAGAATTTTCCGGTACCATTATGAGCAAAAAGAGTGGAATCTCCACTCTGCTCTTTGCCCTTTATTTTCAACCAACCTGCTTTTTTAATCTCCAGTAATACATCCATGTCCTGATTGAATAGCTCCCAAAAGACAGAATTGCTATAAACATAATAACCATACTAAAAATTTGCAATTTATCTAGTTTGTTATGACTAATCATTTCTAATCCCAACCCTATATTAAACAAATAGGCAATGATTAAAGGGAGGAACAAGCATGTATAGGCGATACCGATCTTTCTTGCATGTTTTAATTGATTGGTTTTATCACTGTAAATTTGTAGGCGGGCTTCGCCTTCAGAATATTCGCGGCTCCAGATCGACCATTTTTGCAATGATCCATAGGACTGAAATACATTATACCAGCCTGCATCCCTGTGGATATCAAAGTAGCTCTCATCAGCAATGTTTTGATAATCTGCACAATAACTTACCTTTCGCGGATGCCCTACAAAGAAATGGAAGGTTGTTCCCGCCCTACTAACGCGGTAGAGATTAAATCCTTGTTCCTCCATTTTCTCGAGCCACTGTTCTAACTTATCAGGAGCATACATCCAGCCTAGTTTTCTTTTAATAACCAATTGCCCTGATCGCTTTAATTTCTTTTCTTCCGCTTTGTTTAGTTTGCCTTTACCTTGAGTCTTCCTGAAAAGTTCATCTCTATTTATTTTTTCATTCAGTAATTTTTTATTTGTCCGATTAATTTTAACCACTGAATATAGTCCAAGAATGAAAATAGCTATTAAAACACAAAAATATAAATAGGTGAATATCCAATATGGACTTTCTACTACCTCAACTTGGGAATCTGCTGAAAATAAAATTAGCCCAGAGATGCTTAGAAAGAATACTGCCATAATCAAAAAATAAAATACTACACCTCCAAAAATATACTTTACGATTCGATTATGTTTAATTATTCCTTCCCGGACAGAAGAGGTTTTAATTTGCTCCGGTGACTTTTCATTAGACGTGACAAACCAGTTACCCGTACGTAAGACCTTGGTCCATCCCTCTGCCATTAACCCTCTTGATAGTGTCTCCCCTTGCATTTTATCAAATCCAATTCGGTACGTTAGCTTTTTAGGCTTACCTTGTTGAAAGAAAAAACACCGTGATACTCGATTGATCTTGATTAAAAAATACCCATTTTCCGCCATAGACGAGAGCCATTTTTCTGTTTTTTGTACATCATAACTCCAGAAAGGCCTGCAAATTTTTTTGATCACAAAAAATCCCCCTCATATTTCAATGCATTCTGGTACAGTTCCTTAAGTCTGTTAATCTCGGCTGTAATTAATTTTCTTCCTGTTTCCGTTACCTCATATACCGTTTTTCTTTCCTCATCAGCGAATACCGTTATGATTCCATCTTTTTGCATTTTCGTTAACGTTCCGTAAACGGTTCCAGATCCTAAAGCAATTCTTCCGTTTGTAATGTCCTCTACATGTTTAACAATACCGTAACCATGACGCGGTTCCGTCAGAGATAGAAGAATGTAGAACGCCGTTTCTGTCATCGGTACATACTTTTTTATGACTTTATCAATATCCAAAATTCTCACCTCACAAGTTTGGTGTTATATTGTGAATAATCTTTTGAAACTATGTCGCAAGTAAATATGTCTCATCATGACTATATCACGTCGTGACATAGACTTCAATATGTTTTTTTCCAAAATATTCATGACAGTTGATACGTATCAATTAGTCTAATGATTAGTATTGAAATCGTAACATTGGACCAGTAGTCGTGGTATAATCTTAAATATTGATTTTTCAAAAAAAACTGTAATTTAAATAATTCTTACGAATGGGGGAAGAAGTTTGAATTATGATGTAATCGTTGTGGGTGCTGGACTCGCTGGTTTAGTGGCAGCGTCTGAGCTTGCGGATGCAGATAAGAAAGTACTCCTTTTAGACCAAGAACCGGAAGCATCTCTTGGCGGACAGGCATGGTGGTCCTTTGGCGGGTTATTTCTCGTCGATTCACCGGAACAGCGAAGGATGGGGATTAAGGATTCGCGTGAACTTGCCTGGCAGGACTGGTTAGGAGCAGCAGGTTTTGATCGGGAAGAAGACGAGGATTACTGGGGAAAACAGTGGGCAAAGGCCTATGTTGACTTCGCATCAGGTGAAAAGCGCAAATGGCTATATGATTTGGGGGTTCGTTTCTTTCCAGTAGTAGGCTGGGCTGAACGCGGGGGCTATCTTGCAGAAGGACACGGCAACTCTGTTCCGCGGTTTCACATCGTTTGGGGAACAGGTCCTGGTCTTGTTAAACCATTTGAAGATAGAGTCCGAAAAGCAATGGCTAATGGTCTTGTTGATTATCGCCCACGCCATCGAGTGAATGAATTATTGACGGAAAAAGGTGCCGTCATCGGGGCACGCGGGGAAATACTTGTTCCAAGTTCGGTTCCTCGCGGCGAATCAAGTTCCCGCGATGTGGCTGGAGATTTTGAATTCCATGCGAAAGCTGTGATGGTCACTAGTGGAGGTATTGGAGGCAACCATGAACTGATTAGAAAAAATTGGCCGGCGCGACTTGGCGAGGCTCCAAAAAATATGATTTCAGGTGTTCCACAGCATGTTGACGGACGAATGCTAGCAATAACAGAGAAGGCTGGCGGTCGTATCGTCAATCGAGATAGAATGTGGCATTATACAGAAGGCATAAAAAACTGGGACCCGGTTTGGCCAATGCATGGTATCCGGATTCTTCCTGGTCCGTCCTCTTTATGGCTCGATGCCACAGGGAAGCGTTTCCCTGCACCAAACTTCCCAGGCTTCGACACTTTAGGAACCCTTGATGCCATTATGAAGACTGGTTATGATTATTCATGGTTCATTTTAACGCAGAAAATCATTGAAAAAGAGTTTGCCTTGTCAGGGTCGGAGCAAAATCCGGATTTGACTGGAAAGAGTATTAAAAAGGTATTAGCTCGTGTGCTGCCAGGGCCGACATCTCCTGTAAAAGCATTTATGGATAAAGGTGAGGATTTTGTTATCGCCAATACTTTGCCGGAACTTGTTGCCGGGATGAACAAACTTACCGGGGATAACTTGTTAAACCTGGAAGATATCGAACGGCAGATTGTTGCTAGAGACAGAGAAATTGATAATAAATTTACGAAAGATCTGCAAATAACCGCGATGCGCGGTGCACGGAATTATCTTGGTGATAAACTTATTAGGGTTGCTTCACCCCATAAAATTCTTGATGCAAAAATGGGTCCATTAATTGCTGTCCGTTTAAACATGGTTAGTCGAAAAACGCTTGGCGGGCTTCAAACTGATTTATCTGGCAGAGTTCTAGATTCATCTGGAAACCCAGTCCCGGGTCTATTTGCTGCTGGTGAGGTTTCCGGGTTTGGCGGGGGTGGCATTCATGGATATCGTTCACTGGAGGGAACATTCGTCGGCGGCTGCCTGTTTACAGGAAGGCAAGCCGGGCGTGCACTTGCAAAGGATTTAGAATCATAACCATTTAATCCTCTTCAGACTAACAAAAAAATTTTTGTGACAGATGAAGCGCTTTTTTTCGGTTCCCGGGCACAATTACTATTTTTTGTGACCAGTAAAGCGCTTTTTTTCAATTCCTGGTCACTATTGCATTTTTTACGACTAGTGTAAGGCTTTGTTCAGTTTCTCGGCCAGATATTCTATAAAAATTCAAAAGCAGTGAATTTTCATATCGATGAAACTCCACTGCTTTATTTTTTATAGCATTTAATTTGTAAACATAAATTCCGTCCTACTTCCAGTCTGGCCTGCGATAACCTCTAGTCGGATATCAATCCGTTCTTTAAGTTCTGGCACGTGTGAAATAATACCGACCAAACGCCCGCTGCTCTGGATATCCATTAATGCTTCAATTGCATGATCAAGCGATTCAGGGTCAAGCGTACCAAATCCTTCATCGATAAACATCGTCTCCAGCGATACTCCTCCGGCATAATTTTGCACCACATCCGCAAGACCTAACGCTAAAGATAATGAGGCTTTGAAGCTTTCACCGCCCGATAAGGTTTTGACATGGCGTTCCTGTCCTGTGTATTGATCAAAGACAAGTAATTCCAGGCCGCTTTGTGCATTCCCTTTTGATCGGTCTGTTTTTCTTAATAATTGAAAACGTCCTGATGTCATTTTTCTCAATCGGATATTAGCTTCTCGCAAAATATCATCAAGGAAGGCGGCAAGCACGTACCGTTCAAAGGTAATTCGGAAGTTATTTTGTCCCTTAGTAATCTCATATAGATGACCAATTAGCTTGTACCTTTCTTCTAACATCTTCATCTGTTCATTCAAGCTTTCAACCCTGCTATAAATTTCTTCGTTATCCCGCTTCTTAACGAATACATCCGTACGCTGATGATTCAGTACTTCAATTTCACTTGTAAGTTCACCGAGCGAAAGCTTTAATCCCTCAACATCTGGCGTTTTCACATCTGCCAATAGATCCGTTAGTTCTTTCAATCGGTCTGAAACAGAACGCAATTCTTCCCTATAGCTGCGGATTTCAGACTCAAGACTGCGAATTTCTCCCTCTGTCCTTTTAGAGGCTGCATACATGCCATATTTTTCAAATCCCTGCTCTGACAATTTATTTAAAAAAACTTCACGTTCTATGTCGAGCTCCTGTTGTTTCCCAGCAAGATGCGCTTTTGCATCTTGTAATCTCGCTGTTTCATTTGAAAGCTTTTCTTTAACTACTTGAAGGCGCTGCTGTGCATCCTCTAATTGTTTCACCAATATTTCATGGCGGCTTCGAGAAGCTGCCAGTGTTTTTTCATATTCTGCTTCTGACCGAAGGTTTTCAGGAATGATGTTCATCATCCTAGTAAGATTGGTTTTCTTTTCGGTAAATTGAACCGTTAAATCGTTCACATTAGCCGCTAGTTGTTGAATAGCATTTTGTAAATTTATCTTTTCAGACTTACTTTTTTCTAATTCAACCGTCACATTCTCAAGCTTTTTAATCTGTTCTGAAAGCTTTCTTTGAATTTGAACTAGATGGTCCTTAGCTAATACTGTCTCACTTTTTACTATTGATAAATTATCTTCAATAAAATCTGCTCGGTAATTTCGGATTTCTTGAAGTAATTCAAGAACAGCTTGTTTTTGTGCTCTCTCATCTGATTGACATTGGTAAAATTTCGCTTCATCATTTGACTTTTCTTGTTCCCATTTTGCTGCTTGCTCCTTAGCAGCTTTCAACTCCTCTTCAGTCGGTATATGACCAGAATGTTGAATGGCTGGTGACGGATGATGCTCTGAGCCGCAGACAGGACAAGCTTCTCCCGCTTGTAGTTTTGCCGCTAAAATGGTGGCTTGCCCATGCATCCAATTCTTCTCTAAATCTTCAACTAGGACTCTAGCATCCCGAAATCTAGCAGCAGTATTTTCATAACGGCCGGTTATTGCTTTAAGCTTTTGCTCCTCCTTTTGATGACGCACAAGCAAAAATTCATATTTTTCAAAGCGCTCTAGCTCAACCTTCAACTTTTCAATTTTACTTTCATTTTCAAAAAAGATTATCTTCCCTTTTTCAATTTCTTCTTTTTGCTGTATAAGGGTTGTTATTCTTTCTTCCAATTGTTTAAGATTTTTTTCAAATTGAAACTGTTTTTCTTTTATAGATTTAAGTTCAGCATCCTTAATCGCAGTTTCTTTCTGTAATGATGTAAATGAATAAACATCCTCTTTCATATTCCCTAATCGATTTATTTCATCAAGGACAGCCTGCCGCTCGCCCTCACGCTCCATTTCATTTTGCAGCTGTTGTTCATACTGTTTGGATAGTCCGACTAATTTTTCAATTTCTATTTTTATTGAATTCACATTTTCCTGGAATTGGTCAACTTCGCGCTTTAAACGGTGGCAAAGCTCCTCTTGTTTTGCTAAAAGTGCAGCTTTTTGTGCTCGTTGAACCTGTTTTTCTTTTTCAGTAAACATTTCCTCCTGAGCGACAAGACGGGTTTTCTGCTCCTTCAAGACCTCTTTTGTTTGCAGCTGTTTCAAAATCGATTCAGCTTCAAAAAGCTTCACCTTAAGTTTGTCATGTGTTTGACCCTTTTCATTTATTTGATTGATAAACTGTTCTAACATTTCACCCATTCCGGCAATTTCTGCTTGTAAGAGCGGCATGATAATGGTGTCATTTACACTGTCCGCATTCATATATTCGAGGAGCCCTTCATTTGTCACTGCATGAATACGGTGTATCGCCTCATTACGAGCCTGTACCTGATCTTCAACAGATTTCTTCAGCTCAGTCGCCTCTAGCTTCAGCTTTTCTTCTACCATTTTATAAAGCTGTGTATGGAAAAGCCGCTGAAGGATAACTTCCTTATCCTTGCTATCAGATGTTAACAGCTTTCGGAATTCTCCTTGGGGAATCATTAAGATTTGGCGGAACTGGTTGGCATCGATCAACATGATCTCCTTTATTTTTTCCTCGACATCACTGATTTTCGAAGCCAACAGCTTTTTCTCGCCATGTTCATCCCATATAAACAACTCTGCTTTAGCACCTATTGAGGTATGACCGTCACCCTTTTCCTTTTTCTTCAATTGTTGTGGTGACCTAGTAATAGAATAAACCTTGTTACGAAGAGAAAAATCAAGAGAAACCTCCGTTAATAAATCATCGGCTGCAAATTGACTTCGAAGTTCAGGGCCATTGCGATCCTCACCGCTTGCTTTTCCGTAAATTGCATAACTAATGGCATCAAAAATCGTCGTCTTTCCTGCACCAGTTTTTCCTGAAATTACAAACATCGTTCTACTTCCAAGCTGGGTAAAGTCAATCTCCTCCCTGCCTGCATAAGGTCCAAACGCTTGCATCATCAGTTTTAACGGTTTCATAGTGCGTTCCTCTCCTTCAGCACTTTTTCAATAATATCAGTCATTACTTCTCTTTTTTCACTCGTAAATTCAGAAGTTGTCATTTCTGAATAAAATTGTTCAAACAACTCAATATCCGACTTTTTCTCACTTCGGAGAGCATTAAAAGACTGTTTTTTCTTCAGATCAGTGATATCAATTTTCCGCTCTAGATGGAGAACGTTCGGGTAAATCTGCCGCAATTTATTAATTGGATCGATTAACGCACCTTCATCGAGTAAAGTAATTTTTAAATAGTCATCGATTCGTTCTTTTTCATAAAAATAGGGATCAAGCAGCTCCTCCAAATGCCCTTCTAGCTCCCGCATGTCATGTTTTGGTGTAAGCGACCGGTATCGATGGGTGAAATTTCCTTTTTCATCCATTTCAATAATCGAGATCGACTTATTTTGTTTTGCTTCGGAAAAAGAATATTTTAAGAGAGAGCCTGAATATTTTACTTTGTTATGCCTGATAGCATCAGGACTGTGTAAATGGCCAAGTGCCGTGTAGGAGAAAGGGTCGAAAATTTGAGCACCTACGCACCCTGAACCCCCGACAGATAATACCCGTTCAGAATCAGAGGTTTGACCGCCTAATACAAATGCATGACCGACCAATATGTTAGGTTCATTCGGATTAATGGAATCTTCCATTTTACCGATAATGGCCTTCATCGCATCTTGATGGGAATGGATAGAATCATCCTCGAGGAGCTGGCGGACGACTCCGGGTTCAGCATATGGTACAAGAAAGAAATTTACTCCAGCTATTTGTATGGGCTTAAAGCTATTCGATAATTTACCCGAAAGATAAAAATGGTTATATTTGTACCAAGAACTGCCAAACGAGAGCCGCTCGGCACTATCATGATTTCCGGCAATCGCCACAACTGGCGTTTTTAGCTCAACATTAATTTTAAAAAGGATTTCATCAAGTAACTCAACAGCATCTGTCGGCGGTACGGAACGATCATATAGATCACCTGCAATAACCACCGCATCCGGCTTCTCTTCAGCAACAATTGCTACGAATTGCTCGAGAACTTCCCGTTGAATTTCCGTCATATAGACACCATGAACCAGCTTGCCTAAATGCCAGTCGGCTGTATGGATAAATTTCATCTGTATCACCCCAACTTTTTTATCTGCGTCATTCAATACTACTATTATAGCAAAATATGATTTTCCTTGAGGATGGAAATCCTTACGATTGGGTATATTATTCTAGCACAATAAACAACAAAAAACAGCTCGGCACATTGTCCGGGCTGTTATAATTAGTATTGTTAAAATTATTTCTTAGTTACGTTAGCAGCTTGTGGTCCACGAGCTCCTTCAACAACTTCGAAAGAAACTTCTTGACCTTCTTCTAAAGTTTTGAAACCTTCTGTTTGGATTGCAGAATAATGAACGAATACGTCGTTACCATCTTCAGCTTCGATAAATCCGAAACCTTTTTCTGAGTTAAACCATTTTACTTTACCGTTTTTCATGTAAAAAAATCCTCCTATTGGCTTAAAGCTAAGCCATGTGTAAAATTCACCAAATTACAACGTGATAGCTTTACCTTCATTTTCTCATCCAAACATCGGTTAAACTTTGAACAAGCTTGAAATATAAATTTAATCTCGTGCAACGGCTGAATAAAATTTAACATTATTAGGCCTAAAAGTCAAGGAATGAACGAACGACAAAGACCTACACAATTCTACATTCTATACAATAAACAGGGAGAATATATTCATTATTACATCTTCTTACGTATACTCCCCCAATCTAATTGTCAGATTTTGCAGAAAAATATATTATAAAAAATCCTCCTACATTGTTATAAAGGGTATTTAAATTAATTACTTCTCAATATTCCCACTCTGTGTGTTTGGCATTACAACAATATTTCTGTCGATTTTTCCAAACCGGCACCTTACTCCTTTAATAATGTCCTTCACTAGTAATTCCAAGCCAATCAACGTTAACGATGGAAAATCGGCAAATAGCTTTTTAACCTCCCACTTAAGTTCATTCTTTCCACAGATGCTATGACGATTGATTTTGTCTACCTCTTCCTTAATCTTTGCCATTTCAATCTTTTGCTCATCTACTGGTAAAAGTGCCAGTTCGTCCAATCGTTTGAGGAATTCGACCGATTTTTTGATTTTAACTGCCACTTCATCATAAACATCTTTTGTAATAATGTTATTTTTGTATTTAAATTCATTTAATTTTAAGGCAGAATCATATGTTGCTCGGACAATGTCTTCCCTTGTCATTTTGTTCGTTTCATAGCTCAGCATATTCTTCCATGAAGGCTGCTTCATTGCCGCACGGAAGTCCTCAAGTTTATGGCAGAATTTTTTATAGCCATATTTTTCCGGATTTTCAAAAGCTGGACTTCCTGGATCAAGAAATGGTGAAAGCGGTGCGACAAAGTAAGAAATACCTGCATTTCCACCACACTCTTTGTGAATAATTTCACAAAAATCCACATTCCTCATAGCACTTTCATAATCTTGATTAGGTATTCCCGTCATAAAGAATAAATCAATCTTAGCACAGTCATGTTTTAGGGCATATTGCAGCATTTCGATAACCTTATCATTTGTACAAGGCAGCTTTCCATTATATTTTCGAATATCTTCATCGGCTGATTCAAGCGTAAGTTCAATACTATATTTAGGCATAGCCTTGTTTAACCGTTTGAAAAATTCCTCATCTGCATAATTGAATAATTCAAAAACGATTTCATTCTTCAAGTCCATTTTTTCTAAACCAGTTAAGAATTCATCAACGTAATCTTTTCCGCCTTGCCTGATATCATTTAACAGGAAAATGGGTGCCCGGGTAAATCGTTGAATTAACGCAATATCTTCAAGCATTTTCTTAGGAGAGCGCATCACAAGCTTTTTCCTATTACAGTTAAGAGCGTAAGCATCTTTTGAACCGCCGCATATTAAACAATTATATGTACAACCTTTAGAAGTTAAAATTGCTGTATTCGGATAATGCAGCCACCCCTTGTATGGCAGTGGGTCTAATAGATTAAAATACTTAAAAACAGATCTAATGATATAACGGTAGCCAGGTAAATTATAATCATCTAGACTATCTGGGACATAGGACATTTCATTGAAATGATATAAACCCTCTTTTTTCCATGTAAGATTGGGTATATCAAAAAAACTCTCCTCGTTTTTCTCCAATTTATTAAGAAGCATGAGAATTAGCTTTTCAGTTGTATCACCCCGCATCACGAAATCAATACAAGGATATTCAATAAGCTCCTTGTGAAAATAAGTGCTGGAAAGTCCTCCGAACATAACTGGGGTATCTGGATGATACTTCTTTATAATCTTTGCAAGTTCTACACTGCCATGAGCGTGCGGCAGCCAATGAAGATCAATTCCAAACGCTTTAGTCTTTATTTTTCTGATTTTCTTTTCTACATCAAAATTGGGATTTAGAAGCATCCGATTGGCGATATTAATTATCTTCACTTTTAATCCAAAACGTTCTAAATAATCCCCAATGCTGGTTAAGCCAATCGGGTACATTTCAAACACAGGGGAAGAAGGAACCACATCACTGATTGGACCAGTAAACAGCATCTCTTTACGGAAATCATAAACAGTAGGTGGATGCAGCAATACCAAATCATACATATTCAATCACCTTCCTAAATATCTATTTCTACTACCTTATAGTAATCTATTTTTTTGTAATAATCTCGTATAAATATTACAAAAAACCGATAATTCCCAAAATATAGGAATAACCTCTTTTTCACTATAGATATAGAAAAAACCGAAGAAGGTTATTCTTCGGTTTTCCTGAGGCGATTCGAAAGATCCGATTAAAGACCTCTTCCTGCTTTAAGTTTAGTAGCTTAAACCTGAGCCAAATCCATATAAACCTGGAATGGTTACCGGAAGCTTACCGGATGGATTGATTTCACCGGTCAGTACTCTCGCCAATGCTTTTACTGAAACGTCACGATCTCCGTATGTTGCTAAATAAGCATTAACATTAGGAAAAGCCATTAAATCATATGGATTACGAATTGCTGTAACAATCACTGGCTTTCCAGTTTTAAGCAAAGCGTTTACAAGGTTTTGCTGCGCTGTATTGGTGTTAGCAGTATAGGTCGTAACGATTATTTTATCCGCCTGTTGTGCTTGTGATACTGCAGAATTGATTTGCGCCGTAGTTGGAGACGCCCCTGTAGAATAGAAATAACTGTTAAAGCCTTTCGTTTTAATTAGATTAGACAGCATCTCAGGCTTTCCAGTTGATGGTCCGGTTACAAAAATCTTTTCTGTTTGTTTGATTGGGAGAAGACTGTTCTCATTTTTTACTAGTGTAATACTTTTATTGGCAATTTCATCTGCTGCTGCTAAATGATCAGCAGTTCCAATATTTGAAATGGCAGTCTCATCTGTATAAGGATTTTCAAACAATCCTCGTTTTAGTTTTGCTTCCAGAATACGATAAACAGATTCATCAATCCGATTTTTACTAATTTCTCCACTCTTGGCAGCTTCGAGCATGCCATTATAAGCCACCTCAACGTTTGGCGGGTTAAGCAGAATATCGGCTCCTGCTTTAAAAGCTTCTACAGCCACTCGCTCTGGAGGAACGACATTTGCACCCGACATGCCCAGGCTGTCTGTAATAATTAGTCCATTAAACCCTAGTTCTTCTCGAAGTAATCCAGTAAGAATCGGTTTTGAAAGTGTCGCCGGCAGACCTGAATCATCCAAAGCCGGAACAACAATATGAGCGGTCATAATCGCATCAATTCCCGAATCTATTGCTGCTTTAAATGGTTTTAAGTCAATTTTATGCAAGGTCTCTAGATCATGAGTAATAATTGGAAGGCCATAATGAGAGTCAGTAGCAGTGTCGCCATGACCAGGAAAATGCTTTGCCGTTGCAATCAAATTTTCATTTTGATATGCCCCAACTTGTGCAACAGTCATATCAGATACAAGACCTGGGTCTTCACTAAAGGAACGAACACCAATAACTGGATTTGCGGGATTTACGTTTACATCAGCAACTGGTGCAAAATTCATATTGACTCCAATACTTTTTAATTCTGTTCCTAAAATAGCTGCCGTTTTTGCTGCATAATCTGTTGAACGGGTCGCTCCAAGAGCCATATTGCCTGGAAAAACTGTTCCTGGACTTACTAATCTTTGCACAATTCCACCCTCTTGATCAGTTGAAACAAAAAGTGGAATAGGCATTCGCTGATCCATTGCTATTTTTTGTATTCCATTAGATAAAGCATTTGTTTGGGCAGCATCAAGCGGAGATAGAACGTTATCCGTCCAGTTAAAATATATGACACCCCCGACATGGTACTTCTCAATAACCTCTTTAAAGTTTTTCCCGCCGCGATTTGAATTGAGATTAGTAGTTTCGTAATTGGGATCAGTTGGTGTTTTTCCATAAACATGGACAATGAAAAGCTGTCCAATTTTCTCTTCGAGCGTCATGTGCTGGAGCTTGCTTTGAATCCAGCCTCGTTTCGCTTCACCATCTTTCCAGCCAGGTCTCGTTGGATCCTCCCACCCAGCAAGAGTGTATAAAGGTAAGCTAAGGACTAGAAGTGACATCATTACTACAATTGAAAACAATCGGTTAATTTTCATGTTTATCCCTCCTTCTTTATTGCTTATTTCCTCGTTTTAATGTTATCTCTGCTGTAACTGGACGATGATCAGAAGCAAGAGTTTCAAGAACTTTAGAAGTTTTAGCCTCAATTTGCGGCGATAGTAAAATATAATCTATCCTTTTAGAAGGATTGTTGGCTGGGTAAGTTAGTCCAGGTCCAGCGTTTGTTAATGCCCAAGCATCGTTGTATTTTTCAAAAAGAGGCTGTAATTCCGGAGCATTAGGACCAGCGTTCATATCACCTGCTAATATGCTGTATTCGTGTTGTCCAGCGATGTTCAGCATATCAGCGACCTGCATTTTACGTACAGTTGGGTCTGCTCGGTAATCTAAATGTGTTACATAAAACCAAACCTTAGCTCCTTTTACATTGATAAGGGCTTCAAGAAAACCAGGAGCAGGTTTAGGTACCGGATTGGCCTCTTGTGTTGAAAGTCTTGTAATCTCCCTATTGTTGGCTTCAAGGATTGGGTACTTGCTGAGTACTGCTACCCCGAATTCTCTTCTTGGATCACCCGGTGTTAAAGGATCTAAACTGTAAATTGGAGTAAAGAAATAATACATATCAAGCTCATTAGCAAGTATTTCAATATCGTTTTCAAATAGGCTTCGAGCTCCCCAATGTACATCAACCTCTTGGAGTGCAATAATATCTGCTCCAGACTGGCGAATCGTTTCGGCAGTTCGTTTAATGTCATACTTTCCGTCTGAACCTGCGCCAGCTTGGATATTATAGGTCATAACTTTGACATTAACCTCTCGCCCCTGTGCAAATTCACCCATCGCGTAACCATTTGATCCATTCAAAAATGTGAATGATATTAAAAGCAGAAAGGAAAACCACAGTTTTTTACCAATCCCCATAAATAAAAATCCCCACCTTCTATGAATATGGAATTTACATTTTTCTATTAAATTTTGAAGCCTATTACAATAAAAGAAACTAATTTAAATGCAACAATTGAGGTTAATGTAAGAACTTTTGCAGCGAAAGAATGGATTAAAGAAATGAAACATGACAATTTGAAGTATGAAAAGCAAATTCTAAGGAGAGGTTCAAATGAAACAGTGGTATAAGAAAACTAAGATTTTAAATATCCCAATGACATCCCCCTTCCATCAACATAGTATAGACAAGACAAAAATAACAAATTGTTGTATAGTTGTCTATACAACGATAGGATCAAAAATATCCACTATTAAGACTATTTATAGTTCCATTCTCCCATGACAAGTAAATACTTGAATTAATGTGAATTGTAATGCTACTAAAATCCCAAAATAAGACACACTAACTATGGGTGGATCTTAATCATAGCTGAACTATCTTTTTTATTTAAAAAATAATCCTAATTAACCAAAAACGCCAAAGAAGTTAATTCTTCGACGTTTCAGGCAACTCTTCATCCTCTTTAAATTTATCTAAAATCGTTATCGTATCAACTAGATGATTGTTAAAAATCTGTTTTGCCACGGCCAACAATTCAATAATCATCGGGTCCTTCAATGTGTAAATAACTTTATTTCCTTCCTTCGTACCAGAAACAATATTCTTCGCTCTTAGAATGGTAAGCTGCTGTGAAACAGCCGACCCTTCGCTGCCTACAAGGGTTTGAATTTCGTTAACATTCTTATCCCCTTCTGCCAGCAGCTCTAATATCCGGATTCGTAATGGATGGGCTAATGCTTTAAAAAATTCTGCTTTAAATCGCTGCATTTCCAAATTCAATTCATCATCACCTTTCTACAATAAAGATAACTCGCCGATCGGCAAGCCCCTTAGGGCGAAGACAGAGGCGTAATTGTCCTTATCCGATAGGAAACTTTATCTTTCTTATCGGCCTAGAAGGTAGCGGTAAGCTTCTTTTGCTCGCCTCCACTGCCTCTGACGGCGAGAGTTGTTTGCACTCTCTAAAGGCAAAATGTTTACAACCGAAACATTTATTTTTATTAATATGAGATAGTGCATATTGGATGGCCTCTCCGGTGTGTTCAAAGAAATGTTCCTCTCCAATCACTTGATATAGGCCTGTTTTTTTCATAACATTATCCGGTTGCGGATTTAAACCCGATATCAATACTATACCATTTTTCGAAAAATGGTGTACAATCCGTGATAGATTCGCTTCCCCGGTTGTATCGATAAATGGAACTTTACCCATTCTTAATAAAAGTATTTTCGGACAATAATTAATTGTCTTCATGATGGTTTCTTCAAATGTAAGGGCGGCTCCAAAAAACAATGGGCCTTCTACATTAAAAATACTGATTTGCGGACAGTCATGTGTGTCTGTAACCATTCCTGTCTCCAACTTTTCTTGTTTGGTTTCAGGGTTTGGCAATGCCTTTTGTGTCACCATCACATCACTCATCCTCTTGGCAAAAAGAATGGCTGACATGATCAAACCCACCTCGACTGCCATGGTCAAATTGACAAAAACAGTTAATAAAAATGTAACGACAAGCACAATTGAATCGGTTGTTCTTGTTTTTAATATATGGGCGAATACCTTTCTTTCACTCATGTTCCATGCAACCACCATCAGAATTGGTGCCATACTTGCTAATGGAATATAGGAGGCATATGGCGCAAAAAACAGCAGAACGAGTAATACCACTACCCCATGAATAATTCCTGAAAAAGGCGAAACTGCGCCATTCTTAATATTGGTTGCCGTTCGGGCAATGGCACCGGTCGCTGGAATTCCGCCAAATAATGGTGTAATTATGTTGGCTATCCCCTGACCAACTAACTCTTTGTTACTGTTATGCTTACTATTGGTCATCCCATCTGCCACGACTGCAGAAAGAAGGGATTCAATTCCGCCTAGCATAGCAATAACAAAGGCCGGCTTTATTAATTTTATAATTATCTCCATATTTATGTCCGGAATATGAATTTGCGGTATTGTACTTGGGATTTCACCGTATGCAGTCCCGATTGTTGCCACCTGACTCGGGAAAAACAATGTCGCAGCCAGGGTAGATACAATTATACCAATAAGTGGTCCTGGAACCTTTGGAGCGATTTTCGGTGTTAGGATTACGGTTACTAAACAAAGTGCTGCCGTTAATACACTAAAAATGTTAGTTGTGTTAATGTGAATAAAAATCTCAGCGATGTTTCTAATAAATTCCTCATGCTTCTGAATACCCTCTAAACCTAGGAAACTATCTAATTGGCCTGTAAAAATCGTGACAGCTATGCCGGTTGTGAACCCAATTGTAACCGGTCTAGGAATATATTTAATCAATGAGCCCAGTTTAAATATCCCCATTAATAGAAGAATAACCCCAGCCATCATTCCGGCAATGAGTAAATTTTCATAGCCGTACGTCATCACAATTCCGAACAAAATTGGGATGAATGCCCCAGTCGGCCCACCAATTTGATACTTCGAACCTCCACATAAGGAGATGAGAATCCCGGCAACAATGGTCGTATAGATTCCATACTCTGGCTTCACCCCTGAAGCAATGGCGAAAGCCATGCCAAGTGGAATCGCAATGACCCCAACAATCACCCCTGAAAGGAGATCCTTTGGCAGGCTACTTAAGGAATAATTATGGAATCTTTTGTCAGTAAACATATTAACCCTTCTTATCTTATGATTTTTGGTCGATAGGAATGTTGAAATATCCTATCAGGCATAAGTGCAATTACGCCTCTGTCTTCGCCTAACGGCATGCCAATCGACGAGTTTTCTTTATATATCTGATTATTTGAATATAGGATAATAAAGAAGAATAATCAAGTGTTTTTTTAAAAAAATACACTTGTACTTTTTTCTATCTTAGTGTTATAATAATCGAGCGATGAGCTGAATTGTGTAAGCCGAGGAACATTCCTTAATGGAACACACAATGTGGAGTGTGGTTCTTCGCCTCAATACGCAAAAGACGTCTGATTAATCAGGCGTCTTTTTTATTAAAATTAGCACTTTTCACGTAAATTTTTTATAATATTTAGGTGATATATTTTTTAAAATAGTGGAGGGATTAAAGTGAATAATCACGAAATCGATTACAAGATTTTTGGCGATGATATGCAGTTTGTTGAGGTGGAACTTGATCCGCAGGAGACGGTTATTGCCGAGGCAGGAAGCTTTATGATGATGGAAGATGATATACATATGGAGACCATCTTTGGTGACGCATCTGGCAGCGATGGCGGCGGATTAATGGGCAAATTATTCAGTGCCGGCAAGCGGATAGTTACCGGTGAAAGCTTATTTATGACGACATTTACGAATACCGGAATGGGTAAGAAACACGTATCGTTTGCCTCTCCCTACCCTGGTAAAATCATTCCGATGGATTTAAGTGTGCTTGGCGGAAAAATCATCTGTCAAAAGGATGCATTTCTTGCTGCTGCAAAAGGAGTACAGGTGGGCATTGAGTTCCAACGAAAAATTGGGGCAGGCTTCTTCGGCGGCGAAGGCTTTATCATGCAAAAGCTTGAAGGAGACGGAATGTGCTTTGTCCACGCTGGCGGAACGATTACGAGAAAAGAACTCCTTCCAGGCCAGACCTTACGGGTGGATACGGGTTGTTTAGTCGCGATGACGAGCAATGTTCAATATGATATTGAATTTGTAAAAGGGGTAAAAACTGCGTTATTCGGAGGAGAGGGCCTGTTCTTTGCAACATTGCGCGGACCTGGTTCCGTTTGGATTCAATCACTGCCGTTTAGCAGGCTAGCCAGCCGTGTATTTGCCGCTGCGCCTTCTCGCGGTGGAGCAAAAGATGAAGGCAGTTTAGCCAAAGGTATCTTTGATATGTTTAGCGGTGACTAATTACAATTAATATTAGAAAAGAGGGTTTCCCAAAAGTATAACTTTTAGGACACCCTCTTTTAAGTTAGACCATATGCTTTCATATGCAATCTTTTTAAACTAATTTATTTTTAGATTTTGTAATTTTTTTGTTACTTTCTCTCGTTTTAGATTATACGATTGCCATGGCAGGCTATTTGTTCTTGCTTCCTTTTGCCTTTCGAGTAAGATGGTTTGTAATTCCGGTATATTTTGATCCTTTTCATAAAGGTCAATTAATCCACTTACACCTGTTGCAGATAAACTGTTAAGATAATGGACATCGATTTTCCCGCTGTGCTCATAACGATTCATATTTTCCTTAACGACTATATTATCTAAATCTATAACTGCAATAGCTGTATAGTAAATTAATGATGTAATAAAATAAAAATGGAATAGCGACAGTTTTTCAACCCAAATTTTCACTAACGTATAGGTAAAAACAACCACAAGGAATATCATGAATGAATGTGCAAGCACTCTCGTAAAGGTAAATCCATAGGCTTCCTCATACATACTCAACCTTAAAAATGCAGAACTTAGCATCACTCCACTAGATAAGACGAGAATGGTAAGCATCAATTTTGTCAACCGTCGAACACCATTTTTCCCACGGTCTCCGAAAGTTAACACTATGATTGTAATCGACAAATTAATCATCGTGACAAACAAGAGTTCAAAGAATCCTTTCCTAGCATATTCTGCGTACGTCATATTTCCATGTAATGTTCCGCTAAAGAAATACTTGAATTGTACAATTGTAAATAAGACATAGACTGCATTGATTAAGATCAGTACTGTTATTATTATTATAGAGTCAAGCTTCTGGAATTGAGTAACATTCGCCTCCTGCTTGATGACTTTAATATGTTTTTGAAAAAGGACTTGCATTAGACCAAAAAAAGCTGCAGTAAAGATAATGATCGCGAATAATCTAAAAACACTTTCTGCGTCGACCACTCGAAACCAATCAGGAAAGCCTCCAATTATTCTTTCAAACTGCGAATCAGCCGAGACTAAAAGCCTTAAGACAACGGCAAGTACGGGAATAGAGATGACCACCCCAATCAAAACCTTTTTCCAAATGATTAATCGATCTTCGTCCACACCTCGTCTTAAACCTTTTCCCAAATAGGTTGCAAAAAAGGCATTATACTTAAATGCGTTTAACATCCTTGAAAATAAGTAGCTCACAAACGCTAATTGACTCCATCGAAAACTTTTTGGGCTCGTAATTAACACAATGTGGAAAATTACCAAGGAAGGAATTACGATAATATTTAGAGCATAAAACAGGATGTTATCATTTAAAAAATAACTTACTGTCAAGAGCCAAATACAGCAAAGTACAAGATACCCAAAGCGTTGATGGGAAAAGGAGAAGCGGCGGAATCGCCAATAAAATACCGAATAAAATACCATGACAAATACTATATAGGAGATTCCAATTTGTCCACGGAAAAATGATTCTTCTGCGAGAATCCCGAGCAGCAGACATATGAATAAAAAAAGCCAATCCATTTTGTTAATTTTTGTTTCCATCTTTCATCCCTCTTTTATATAGATTTTCTATATATATAGTTGTACTAGGTATGGTTGCAAAAAAAACTGCTCATATCGACCCTTTTCGCCCCCAGCGATAGCCAATCCAACTTACTGGGTAAAGGAAAATAGTAAAAATGATACAAGCAATAATAAACGTTTTTGTTAGTAAAGGTGCGAACCATGAATGCGGAATAATGTGAAAAACCGTTAAGAACATCAAGATTAAGTTTGGGATGAGTGACAGCAGGAACGTATTTTTGAGAAGTGTTCGTCCCTTATGTCCAAAACCTTTCCCTATTTCATAACCAAGCAATGCCCAAAAGAACATATACAAAAACGCGATTAACGTTGGGATTGCCGTTAAATAACCCCAGATAGCTGCTAACCATTCCCATTGAAAAAGATTATGGGCCAGCGTTAATAAACTTCCTCCGCCAAAAAAAAGAATATTCAATAGAATAAATAGCCATTTCATGTTACTCGGTGTAACGGAAAGTTCTTCTTTCCACAATTCCGCTATCTCTTTCGGACTCCCAAGCCTTGATACAATTCTTTTCATCATTTCATCCTCGGTAGAACAATCAAAGGATTCAATCAGAATTTCATCAATATGCGATTCGTATTCAAGAAGGATATCCTCTTTATCTTGATGATTACCAAGTCCTTTTGCCAGTTCTTCAAGAAATCTATTCTTCTGCCGTTCCATGCTTCGATCTCCCAATCACCTTGTTCATTACTTGGACGAAGTCCTGCCATTCACGGGTTTTTTCACCTAATAGTTCTTTCCCGGCATTTGTAATTCGGTAATATTTACGTGCAGGGCCCTTCTCCTGCTCCTGCCAATAACATTCAATGTACTCTTGCTTCTCAAGTTTATGAAGGGCCGGATACAAGGTTCCCTCTTTTACACTCAAACCATTATCGCTGCGCTGTTCAAGCTCTTTTACTAATTCATAGCCATACATATCTCGCTCGTTTAATAATTGGAGTAAAATTAACGATGTACTTCCTTTGACCAATTCACGATTAAACATTTTCTCACCTACCTAGATATATTAGGTACAAAGAAATTCTACATCGATTTAATTTCTTTGTAAAGCAAAAGTGGATATTTTTTTATAAAAAATAGTGACGACTACATAATCGCCACTTCCTACCCTCATTATTTCATTTTTAGATTGTTTTTTTGTCTCTCTATGAATTGGTCCCTTTCACCTCCATCAGATAGTTCCTCTGAAAATTCATGTTTTGCTGTATGACCTACTAATTCTCCAGTTTTGATCGTTTTCGGCGGCAAATTATTGTTTGGTGCAGCCTGTTCATTCCATTTATCCATTAATATCACCTCTTTATTATTAGTATCTAGTTGTTTATCTTTGTTTATCCAAAAAACGCTTGAATGTCGTATCGCTAAAAACTAGACAATCATTTTATTAAATACAGTTCTTACTCACTTGCACTGTCATTTTCTCGATTCTTTTTTATTCTGAAATGATAAATTAAATAACAGGCAACTACAAATGGGACGCCTAGATACAATGCTAATCTTTGTTCAGCGTCAAATGCTAAACTTGCTAACACGATGATGTTTAACGTTAATGCAATGCTTGGCAGTATTGGATAAAGTGGTGTTTTAAATTTAAGATTATCCACGTTTCCGCCTTCACGAATAAATTTTCTACGGAAGGCAATTTGCGAAGCGGTTATCGAAATCCAGCCCACTTGAGCAGTTAATCCTGCCACTGAAAGCAGCCAAACAAAGACGGTTTTTTCTGCGAAAAATCCTGACAATAATGACAGTAACGCTATCCCCATAGTTAAAAGAAGTGCGTTGATCGGAACACCTTGTTTATTTACTTTAGTTAGACCCGGGCTGGCCATTTTTTCTCTTGACATTGCGTACAACATCCGGGTTGCTGCATAGAGGCCGGAATTTGCAACAGAAAGCAAAGCAGTCAAGATAACAAAATTCATCAAATCCGCTGAATATGGAATTCCTATACTGTCAAAAACAACCACAAATGGACTTTCAATCACTCCTGCTTTATTCATTGGAATTAAACCTGCTAAAACAAAAATCGCTAACACAAAGAAAAATAGAGTACGCCAAACAGTTTGTCTAATCGATTTAGGGATTGTTTTTTCAGGTTCCTCACTTTCACCGGCAGCAATCCCAATTAATTCTGTGCCCTGAAACGAAAAATTAACCGCAATCATCGTAATAATCAATGCCCTTAACCCATTCGGCAGAAGTCCATGCGCCGTAAAATTCGATAAATAAGGTGCATTTTGACCGCCTTTCATGTCGATTAATCCAAACATAGCTGCTCCGCCAAGAACAATGAACATGATAATAGCTGCAATTTTGATACTTGAAAACCAAAATTCAGTTTCTCCAAACGCACGTGCAGATAAAGCGTTTAAGATAAATAAGACTACAGCAAAAAGTGCACACCAAATCCAAACAGGTGAATGTGGAAACCATCTTTGCATAAGCTGCCCACTTGATAGTAATTCTAATGCAACCGTTACAGCCCAGCCAAACCAATAGAGCCATCCAAGCGCAAACCCTGTTCCAGGGCCAATAAATTTGGTGGTATAGGTCTGGAAAGATCCAGATACAGGCATGGCAACAGACAATTCTCCAAGACAAAGCATCGTCAAAAACATAATGAAGCCGCCTACGAGATATGATAGGATAGCCCCAGTTGGCCCCGCCTGGCTTATGGTATAACCTGACCCCAAAAAAAGACCGGACCCAATGACTCCTCCAAGTGAGATCATAAATAAATGTCGAGCCTTCATGGTTCTTTTTAATTCATTTGTTGTGTTGTTTTCTGGTCGCTGCATTTTATTTCCCCTTTTTATCCAGCATTAACGGGCAGAACAAGCCCTACTTCAAGATTATGAAAGAACTAAAAAGAAAATGGGATAAACTATCCGTAAATGCCCGATTGATTCTACTATTTATCAGTGAGATATGAAAAAACCCTCCTATTGAATGATGTTTCACTTTTTCCTATTTTGCTCATTAAGCTGAAAACTACTCTACATAATAATTCTTCTTTTTTATAGTAATTTAAAATATATAAAAGAAGGATTCTATCAGATTTAATCTAAAAAACCTTCACTAAAATAAAGGTTTTTACATAAAATATACTAGGAATGAATCAATAAATGGAACGAATCAATTAAGCGTTTCCCTTTATATTAATTAACCATTCAAGCATAAATATTCCATTTTTCCCCCATACTAAATAAAAAGATGAGGTGAAGAAAATGGGACTACTCAACTCATTTTATCAATGGAAAGAGACACGGTATCAAAATCATTTGTCCAATATGAAGGATCAAGGTAAATGCCCTGATTGTCATGGTCGGGGATATACTGTGTATCCGTATAATGAATTTGCCTACTTTAATTCGTTTGAATGTCCGGGATGTCAAGGCAGTGGACATTATACAGATTGGGAAGAAATGCAATAAAGAAAACTTGCTGATTGGGGAGCCCTAAGTGCAAAGGCAGTGGCATTGTTCGTTTGAAAAACACAGCTTTTCAACTGGGAGGCTTATTCTAACAAAGATTTCCTAGGTGCTATGGTGCTTAAAAAAGGTGATAATTTCCTTTTTGTTTAAAAAAATCCCTTTCTGTGAAGGGATTTTTCCTTGAATGATTAAATACGCTTTTTGATTTGACTTTGATAGACTTTAGCTGTTCTTACCTCTATTGTCAGGGATCCTTTTTTCACAATTGTGTTTAAGAGTAACGGAACACCGGCAGTATTTTTAAACCTAAAATCCTTTCCACCATACGAAACGGTCGCATCTCTTCCAGTTGGCACGTATCCAACATGAAGTGAGTGATTATGCTTTTCAATATAACTGACACTTAACTGATCTATAGAATTATATAATGTAGAAGATGTCTGGCAAATCCCTCCTCCAATTCCATCGACCAATTTACCATCAACAATTTCTTGTGCTGGCTGGTACCCATGCTGAGCATCACTTGGTCCAACAGTCGTGTTAAAGGAAAAAGAATCCTGTGTACCGATAATAATATTATCTATCGCCTCAGCAGATAGAGCTATATTTTTATTTCGGCCAACAACTCCGCTATTAAAATAGGTCGTATATGAAGCTACGACTACTTCCCCTAATTGAGTTGCCTCTTCTGGCTTGTATCCACTTTCGGTAACATATAATGGCAGCTCAACATCTCCACCTTTGGCAGAAGCCTGAATAATCTTTTCAGATAATTCCGATTCATCTAGAACCGTTTGCGGTGTTCCTTTTATAACCTGACCATTTGCATCTAGCTTATCAAGAATCATTCTCTTGTCATAACCTGGGGTTTCATTTGTACCTCTCGCCAGTTCCTTAGTCAATTTTGCTATTTCTGCTTTGTATTTTTCTTTATCCGTTACAAACCCCAAATCCTTGGTATTAAAAGTTTTGATAATGTTTTTTGTATTTGGATCAATAATGTTTACAAATATGGGCCGCTTTTCCTCTTCTCTTTTCTTTTCCTCTTCTTTTTTCTTTTCTTCCTGTAATTTTTTTTCTTTTTCAATTTTCTGGTTCTGTTCGGATGCTTTTGCTTCCTTTTCTTTCGTCGTTTGTTCTGCACACCCGGTTAACCCAATTAAACTACCTGCTAATAAAATGGTTAAAAATCTAGTAAACATTAATTTTCCCCAACTTTTCTAAAATATTTATAATAATATTTAATAATCTATTGATATACTATTTGACGTTTTTAACAGGAATTTTGTTTCATAAATTCTCCTATTCTATTTCATTATTTATTACTATAAATCCTGCAAATATATTATAAACCACAACATTTGATTATTTTATCACTTTGTCATGATAATAAAATAATTTATTTTAATAAATTTATGAAAACAATAAAATAGACGTTAAGAACAAAGAATATTTAAAAGAAATAAGTAAATAGTAATAAATAAGTTTGTCATTGTTGGAGGTGCTAGAAATGTCTGTTTATGTTTATCAGACGTTTATCATAAGGCAGGAGAAATTTAAGGAAGGAATTGAAAATCTAAAAGAACTGAAAACATTCAGAAATGAGAATTATGCACATAGAGTGGAGATATTGACACCTATTTCCGGGGAGGATCATACTTACGCTTTGCTCTCGATCTATGAGGGCTTAGCCGAAATGGAATTACAAAACAAAAAAATGTTTGAAGACGATAAATATTTAGAGCTAATTGGTCCCTTTTTCCTTGAAAACATTGTTGAAGGGAGTATGTACACACAAATTTATCGAACCATGAGTGATACAAAATAAAAACTGGCACTAATCAATTTTAGCGCCTGACCATTCCATGAAATCAAAAAATGCCTAAGGATCAATTGAATTTCTACAAATTTACTATGTAGAATAAGGTTTGATTGATTTACCTAATCTAAAAAATGAAAAAAAGCAGCCAACCATGTATGAGATTGACTGCTTTTCATTTGGTTTAAAGCAGGGTCGAAATCCTACCTCTAATTTAATTTGTGAAAATGTTCAAATAGATTGTCACAATTATCTCTTTGCCCTACCTTTACAATATTTCTCATTCCGTAACCTCATAATTTTTCTTACTTTCCAACCAATTCAAGAGATTGGTTTTTATGCTGTTGATATAATGGATTTGTCGGGTCATGTTTAATCGCATTCTCAATCGCTTCAATTGCTTCTTGATGTTTACCAAGAGATCTGAGACTGTTTGCCTTATGAAAAGAAAAATCATAGCGATTTGGCTTTAATTCTAATAGTTTATTCATTTCAACCACAGCTTCTTCATGTCTTCCTAGTTCTCTCAAGTAATTTGATTTATGATAACGATAAAAAGTCTCTTCAGGGTTTTTAGCACTGGCTTTATCATATTCTAAAAGTGCTTCATTTGGTTTCCTCATGGAACGTAAACAATTAGCTGTATAAAAATAGAAGTCTAAATCATTGGGATTTATGGTTAAAGCTTTGTTGTACTGCTCAAGAGCTTCTTCATAGCTTTTTAATTCTTGTAAGAAAAAGCCTTTATAATAAATGAAATCAAGGTTTTGATTATCAATTTCAAGACCTTTTTCAATCTCTGAAATAGCTTGGTCATACTCATCGATTCTGGCAAGTGTTTTTGCTTTTTTAATAAATGCATTATTTTCTACATATTCTTTGTTCAGAATGCTTACAACCTTTTCCTGCTCCATTTCTTTCGCATGTTGAAGTGACGACTTTCCGTCTCTATCTGGAAAATTCACATCTGCACCTGCTTTAACAAGCTCTTGAATAACATTAGAGTAAAGCCGACCGCCATTTCCTAAAATGACAGCCTCAAGTAGAGCAGACCAGCCTAAATTGTTCACATGGTTTACCGGAACTCCAGCATCTAAGCAAACTTGTACAGTTTTCAGGTAACCTTTCTCACTAGAAGGTAACAATGCCGTACCACCAAAGCGATTTACACTATTTAGATCGGCACCATAATCGAGCATCAAAGTTAAAATTTCATGAAATCCGTTCGCACCAGAACAAATAAAAGGAGTTAATTGGGTTATATCTCTTTGGTTTACGTCGCTGCCAGCTTCAAGCAGCAATTTTACCACAGCAATTTGATTTTTTTGGGTAGCTGCCATTAATGCGGTTCGGCCGTTATCATCCTTATAATCAATACATGCCCCCTCTTGTAATAACTGTTTCACAGATGGTACATCACCATATTCACTAGTTTGAATAAGTTGTGCATTCAAGGAATTGTTTTCCAAAATTATCCTCCCCCTTTAGTTGTATGAACTAGAAGAAATAGTACGGGATTTTTTTAAAACAAAAGAAGCTCATGACATTGAGCTTCTTTTCAATTGTTATAATTGTCCTGTAATACCTTTACCGTTAAAGATAACAGCTTCGGGCTTTGGTGTTCAGGCTTAATCTTTATCTAAAAGAGCTGCACCTGCAATACCAGGTTTGGTCATTTCATAAATATTCAAAATAAGATCTAATTCTTCTTCAGTTAACACATCATACTTCAAGCATAACTCACGAACTGACTTTCCAGTTATTGTTGCCTCTCTTGCAATGCGTGCCGCCACTTCGTATCCCAAATGAGGATTTACGGCTGTGATAATGCCAACGCTTTTTTCTACATATTCCTTTAAGCGGGCCTCATTTGCTTCAATACCAGAGAGACAATGGTCGGTAAACGTTCGGAAACCATTGTTCATAATGCTGATTGACTGAAGCAAGTTAAAGACTAACACTGGCTCCATAACGTTCAATTCCAGCTGACCGGCTTCTGAAGCCAGACAGATGGTATGATCATTTCCAATTACCTGAAAGGCAATTTGATTGATCAGCTCAGGCATAACAGGATTCACTTTACCCGGCATGATGGAAGAACCTGGCTGACGAGCCGGTAAAGTTATCTCAGCTAGCCCTGCACGAGGACCTGATGCCATCAATCGGAGGTCATTAGCTATTTTTGACATGTTCATCATACAAACCTTTAATGCGGCAGACACTTCGGTATAAGCATCCGTATTTTGCGTAGCATCTACAAGATGATCAGCATTCACTAATGGCAGCCCAGTAATTTCCGCAAGGCGTTTCACGACATCTTTAATATATTTTGGATCTGCATTTAATCCGGTTCCAACAGCTGTTGCCCCCATATTCACTTCATATAAATGTGTTTGAGATTGCGAAATACGCTTCATATCCCGTTCAAGTACACGTGAGTATGCTTCAAATTCTTGGCCAAGGCGAATCGGCACAGCATCTTGAAGATGTGTACGCCCCATTTTGATAACGTTTTCAAACCGCTTTGCCTTATCCTTAAAAACCTTATGCATATCTTTCATAGTTTCAAGCAACTTTTCAAGCAACTTCAGTGTAGCAATGTGAATAGCTGTAGGAAATACATCATTTGTCGATTGCGACATATTTACATGACTATTTGGACTTAAATGGATATAGGCTCCTTTATCGTGTCCGAGCAATTCAAGAGCACGGTTCGCAATTACTTCATTAGCATTCATGTTCATTGAAGTCCCTGCTCCACCTTGAATAGGATCAACAATAAATTGATCATGCCACTTTCCTTCAATAATTTCATCGGCTGCCTGACATATTACATTTCCAAGTCCGCTATATAAGCGTTTTGTATTCATATTGGCAATTGCCGCCGCTTTTTTTACCATTGCTAGTGCTATTATTAACTCTTTATGAATTCGATAACCTGTAATCGGAAAATTTTCAACCGCCCTAAGTGTTTGGATTCCATAATACACATCTGTCGGTATTTCCTTCTTTCCTAAAAAGTCTTGTTCGATTCTTTTTGTGTCCATGAGCTTTTGTCTCCCACCTTTTTATTAACGAAGAATCTAATCAAAAAACTGATTCTCACACAAAATAATACCAGTTAAATGATCTTCTGTCTCCCTTTTCACTGTTAATTCGTTATTAATATTAGAAAACAGAAGAGAACTACACGTGAAACATAATATTTACCTTTCATGATTAATAAAATGATATTTTTTACAATCCATTCCGATATTTAACTTTATTAAAGGCGCTATTTATATTAAAAAAATAAAGGTGATTAAAAATCCGTGTTTTTCACGACTTTTCGATCACCCCTTTTTCCAACAATAAGAAAAAAATTATTTAAGTAAAGATTGATTAAATTTTTGTAATAACTGTCCGAATACTTTACATTCCTCATCCGGCCAATCAATTAATAGCTCTGCTATTCTTTCCAATCGTGCCTGCTTATACTCATTTAATTCCTTTAATCCCAGTTCCGTTATTTGAAAAGAATATGCCCTTCCATCTAATGGATCAGGAATTTTATATAAATAACCCTTGTGCTCTAAAGTGGCTGCTTGCCTGCTTACAGTTGAAATATCTAACTGGAACTCCCCAGCTAGTACTTTTACACCAACAGCCCCTTTTGTGGCGATCCGACGGAGTAATAAATATGCAGATCGGTCAAGATTCCAAAGTTTTTTATTTGTATTTGATGTAGATCGTCTTATAAGAATAGCCAGTTCAAGTTCAATCATTTCCAAAGATTGTTCATGCATTTCTTTATTACCTCACTGTTAAACTATTTCCTAAAACTATAATAACACACTCATCCATGCATTAATAACCACGATTAAATATCCCCTGGAAGAAAACACTATTGACCTTACGGAAAATAGTTGTATAATACAATCATATACTTTCATTATACAACTATTTTTTAAATGAGGTATTAGTTTGAATTATTATAATTGGGATTTAGGTAGCAATGCCCTTTAACACTTTATTGTCACAATGCTAAACCCAGCTTTTGACAGGGGGAAATTTCAATTAAAAAAGGAGAAATGTGAATGTCATCAACACCAACATCTGTTGCGTCATCATCATCTAAAATGAATTCGGCTACAGAAGTAAAAGGAAGTTTATTAACACAACCAAAGGCAATATGGGCAGTATTTTTTGCATCTATCATTGCATTTATGGGGCTTGGTCTTGTAGACCCGATTTTACCGGCAATTGCCGACCAATTGCACGCATCCCATAGTCAAGTTACATTACTTTTCACCAGCTATAATGCTGTGATGGCAGTAGCGATGCTCATAACTGGGATGATTTCATCAAGACTTGGAATTAAGTGGACACTCCTTACTGGCATTGTTATTATTGCAGTATTTTCTGCACTTGGAGGATTATCAAACGGCATTTGGACACTCGTCGGTCTTCGAGGCGGATGGGGACTTGGCAACGCTTTGTTTGTTGCAACAGCATTAGCAGCTATTGTCTCCCTTTCGAATAGCGGTACTGCAAAAGCGATTATTTTATATGAGGCTGCCATTGGACTGGGTATATCTGTCGGGCCGCTTCTTGGCGGCTGGTTAGGTGCCATGTCATGGAGAGGTCCTTTTCTTGGCGTCGCTACACTGATGGTTATAGCTTTTATCGGGTTATTTTTATTAATGCCAAAGGCGACCCATCTAAATACGGGAGTTAAAAAAACATCATTATTGGACCCATTCCGTGCCTTAAAACACCGCTCTCTGCTTGTTTTCGGTATCACGGCAGCCCTCTATAACTTTGGCTTTTTCACCCTTCTCGCTTATGCCCCTTTTGTCATGGGATTAGATGAGCATGGTTTAGGTTTTGTATTCCTTGGCTGGGGAATATTGTTGGCCATTACTTCTGTTTTCATGGCTCCTAAACTCCAACAATGGTTTGGAACAATTAAATCAATGTGTGCCATGTTAATTATGTTCGCCCTGCTCCTTTTTGCGATGGGGATATGGACTTCAACGCAATGGGTTATCATCACTGCCGTTATTGTTGCCGGGGCACTGCTGGGTAATAATAATACGTTAATTACAACCGCGGTAATGAACGCAGCTCCTGTCGAACGTTCTACAGCATCGGCTGCCTACAGCTTCCTCCGCTTTATCGGCGGTGCAATTGCACCCTTTATGGCCGGAAAGCTTGCAGAGATTTATAATCCTTCCGTTCCTTTTATTGTCGGAGGAGTTTTTGTACTTATTTCCGTTCTATTTATCTTAATCAATAATAAACACGTAATGCATGTTGATGATGCTGAAATAGGTCATTAATATTTCTTTATATGATCTGTCTTGAGTTGATCTCCACCCCAATTGTTAGACACCAACTAACAATTGGAGGTGCAGTTCAAGTCCAGATCCTTTTATTTTTCTAATTATCATTTCAACTAATGGATATCTCGCTTCTTAAAACGTCCACCACGTACTTCGGATATGTCCGCAATCGCCAGAAATGCCGATGGATCAATCTCCTCCACTATTGTCGTCAATTTAGATTCTTCCAATCTGGAAATGATACTAAAAATTACTTTTTTATTATCTCCTGTATAGGCACCTTGTCCATTTAGATATGTTACTCCACGGCCTAAACGATCATTAACTGCATTTCCAATTTCTTCGGCCTCGTCACTAATAATCCAAACAGATTTTGTTTCTTCTAGACCTGCTACTACAGCATCAATGGCTTTAGAGGCAACAACATATGCTAGCAGCGAATACATCGCTCGATCCCAACTAAAGACAAAGCCTGCTGCACCTAAAATAAATACGTTCATAATCATAATGATTTGCCCTACTGAAAAAGGAACCTTTTTATTAATTACTAGTGCTAATATTTCTGTTCCATCTAAAGCACCGCCATTACGAATAACCAATCCAACCCCTATCCCTAATATCATTCCACCAAAAAGGGTCGCTAAGAGAATATCATCAGTAAACGCGGGGATTGGGTGAAAGAACGAAGTAAAGATGGATAAAACAATAATCCCATATACTGTAGAAAAAGCAAAGGTTTTTCCCATTTGCTTGTATCCCATATATACAAACGGCAAGTTTAAAATAAATAGAAAGATTCCTAATTCCCAACCCGTAATATGTGAAAGCATGATCGAAATACCTGTTATGCCTCCATCAATTACATGGTTTGGGACTAAGAATATTTCTAATCCTGTTGCCATAAAAATCGCTCCGATGGTGATAGCAATTACTCGAAAAATAACCTTGCTGAGGGGCAGCTTGCGATGTTTAATGTTTTCTTTTGTTAATTCTGTCATTGAACCACACCTTTTTATTGATTTATATTTATGATTATTTTTCTTTTCAGAAATGAATTTTATTATCACGTTTATATTACTATATCATATTTTTATTAAAAAATGAACTCGAGTTCATATTCACTTTTAAAAAAAGGATTGGAAGCCCAGTTTAAATGGTTTCGTTTATAGGTGCGAAACAGTTAAATGACATAGAAAATGGCGTATTAAACTGCTTTCAGTTTTAGCACGCAATTTTTAAAAGTCATATGGACTTATTGACATTCAAATTCCTATTTTCAACTGAAGCACCCGATATTGCAAATAAGAAAATACGCCGATAATGGCAGCTGATCATTATGTGGATTTGCCTGTGGATAGTCCGATGCTAGGCTTATTCGGACAGGTCTTGCAGGAAATTTCCTATTCTTGTCCGAATGCCAGGCTTATTCGGACAGGTCTAGCAGGATATTTCCTATTCTTGTCCGAATGCCAGGCTTATTCGGACAGGTCTAGCTGGAAATTGCCTTCTCTTGTCTGAATGGAAGGCTTATTCGGACAGGTCTTGCAGGAAATTTCCTATTCTTGTCCGAATGCCAGGCTTATTCGGACAGGTCTAGCAGGAAGTTTCCTGTTCTTGTCCGAATCCTAGGCTTATTCGGACAGGTCTTGCAGGAATTTTCCTGTTCTTGTTCGAATCCTAGGCTTATTCGGACAGGTCTAGCAGGATATTGCCTTTGTTTGTCCGAATGCGAGGCTTATTCGGACAGGTCTAGCTGGAAATTGCCTTCTCTTGTCTGAATGGAAGGTTTATTCGGACAGGTCTAGCAGGAATTTTCCTGTTCTTGTCCAAATGCCAGGCTTATTCGGACAGGTCCAGCTGGATATTGCCTTCTTTTGTCCGAATGCTTGGCTTAAGATCCTATTAACCAATAAGCCTAAAAGTTGGTATATTCCTTTGTTAAAAATAAAAATAGCGTGAGAATTGACTCACGCTATTTTATGTGTCACTTAATACTTATACCCTCGAAAACTGAACCCTTTAAGGTCAGTTGTAACCCCCTTTGTTTTTGAAATGCCCAGTTCCATAGCCCAGCGGCGAGACAATTTCGCTCTTCGATTTTCCTTGATCTCAGTCAAAGCGCTCCGGTCTATTCGTCGCGCCCCGCTTTACTAATTAAGCCATGATTTTGCAAATATTATTGGTAAACTCGACTGGGTCCTCGATTGGCAAACCTTCAATTAATAATGCTTGGTTATATAACAGGGAAGTATAAAGCGTTAATTTTTCTTTATCTTTTTCAAATGCTGCTTTTAAAGATTCAAATATATCGTGATGGATATTGATTTCCAAAACCTTGTCTGCTTTAACATTTTGATTGTTTGGCATCGCATTTAGAATTTTTTCCATTTCGATCGATACTGCCCCATCGGTCGTTAAGCATACAGGATGTGTTTTTAATCTTTTCGATACTCTTACATCCTTTACTTTGTTAGTCAGAATATTTTTCATATAGTCAAAGAGCTCTTTATTCTCTTTCTCTTCAGAAGCAGTTTGTTGATTTTCATCTACTTCAAAACCTAAATCACCGCTTGCCACAGATTTGAATTCTTTTTCCTTGTAGGTCATTACCATTCTAATAGCGAATTCGTCTATTTCATCGGTGAAATATAAAATTTCATATCCTTTATCAGCGACTAGCTCAGTCTGTGGAAGCTTGTCAATTCTTTCGTATGTTACTCCAGTAGCATAATAAATATATTTTTGATCCTCCGGCATTCTTGATACATATTCGTCTAGAGTGACCATTTTCTTCTCTTTAGAGGAGTAGAACATCAGTAAATCTTGTAATTCTTCTTTATGCATTCCATAGTCACTGTAGACACCATATTTGAGTTGTCTGCCAAAAGAATTATAAAACTCTTGATACTTTTCTCGTTCATTTTTTAATATGTTTAGTAATTCACTCTTAATTTTTTTGTTAATATTTTTTGCGATAAGTTTTAATTGGCGGTCATGCTGCAGCATTTCTCTTGAGATATTTAAAGATAAATCCTCTGAATCCACCATGCCTTTAACAAAGCTGAAATAGTCAGGAAGTAAGTCGGAGCATTTGTTCATGATTAACACACCATTAGAATATAGCTCTAACCCTTTTTCATATTCCTGAGAGTAATAGTCGAAAGGTATTTTTTCAGGAATATATAAAATGGAATTATATCTTACAGCACCATCCACACTGATGTGGATATGTTTGATCGGCTTGTCAAAACCGTAATGTTTTTCCGCATAAAAATGATCATAGTCCTCTGTTGTAAGATCCTTTTTATTTTTCCTCCAAATTGGTACCATACTATTAATCGTTTGTTCTTCTTGAACATCCTCGTATTCGTCTTCACTGCCTTCTTTATGCCTTCTATCGGTGACATCCATTTTGATAGGGTAGCGAATGAAATCAGAATACTTTTTGATGATGGACTTTAAGCGGTATTCTTCCAGATACTCATCATAGTTCTCATCTTCAACGTTCTCTTTGATTTTCAAAATAATTTCGGTACCGACTGAATCCTTTTCAAATGGGAAAATTGTATAGCCATCCGCCCCCTTAGATTCCCACTTATATGCTTCCTCACTGCCTAAAGCTCTACTAATAACAGTGACCTCATCAGCGACCATAAAGGCAGAATAAAATCCGACACCAAATTGGCCTATGATATCGTGACCATCTTTTAATTCATTTTCACTTTTAAAGGCTAATGAGCCGCTTTTGGCTATGGTTCCAAGGTTATTTTCTAGATCTTCCTTGGACATTCCAATACCCGTATCAGTGATTTTCAAGATTCTATTTTCTTTATCAGCCGTTACTTTAATAAAGTAACTGTCCTTGTCAAAGGTTAAAGCATCATCTGTTAATGCTGTGTAATAAATTTTATCAATAGCGTCACTAGCATTTGACAGTAGCTCTCTTAAAAATATCTCCCGATGAGTATAAATGGAGTTGATCATCATGTCTAATAATCGTTTCGATTCGGCTTTAAACTGTTTCGTTTCCATTAGGACCTCTCCTTTAGTTTCCAATTTACAAATAAATTTTAGCACTCTATTCAATTGAGTGCTAACAAATATTTTAATAACATATAAAATTTTTTTCGTCAAGAAAATAGAAAAAGCACCCGTTCGAGGCTGTTGACTAACTAATTGGGAGTTTCATTCCCATTTTGTCAACAGCCCCGTTAGGATGCTCTATTTTTTCATACACTTTTTCCAAGTTTACTATAGTTACTTCATAAGTAAATCTTTAACTAAATTGATCCTAAAATAAAATAGAGTAGGAAGAAAAAGGCAATGATATACATTGTGACCGAAATTTCTTTCCTTCGACCTGTGACCAGTTTTAGAATAGGGTAAGCAATGAAGCCAAACGCAATCCCATTGGCAATACTAAAGGACAAAGGCATGATTGCCATCATTAAATAAGCTGGAAATGCTTCGGTAAAGTCGCTAAATGGTATTTCTTTTAAGTTTTGAACCATTAGACAACCAACAATAATCAGCACAGGTGCTATAGCAGCATCTGGAATCACTTTAAAAAGTGGAATAAGAAATAGTGCTGGAATAAACAATAATCCTGCTGTAAACGAGGTTAAGCCCGTTCTCCCGCCTGCTGCAATTCCCGTTGCCGACTCCGCCGCAGTCGTTGTAGGACTGCAGCCAAAGAATCCTGCACCAATAATTGAAAATGCGTTTGCTTGAAACGACTTTCTAAACTTTGATTTGTCTGGCAGCATACCGAGCTGTGCACCCATATTTTGAAATATTATCACTATTGATAATGAAAATACAGCAGTCCAGAAATTAATTGTACCAATTTGACTAAAATCAAAAGCAAAAAATATTTGATCATACCCGCTAAAAGAGAAACTAAAATCACGTAATGTTGAAAAATCTACAATTCCTAGCATTGAACCGATTATGGTACCAACAATGATTCCTATCAGGAAGTTCCCCTTTACATTGCGTAAGAATAGTGGGACTAAAATAAGTAAAGTCAGAATCGTTGTTAAGGCATAAGGATCCGCTAGATCACCTAATTTGACAAATGTCCCCTCACTCGCAACAATCAATCTACCATTTTTCAACCCTAAAAATGCTATAAATAAACCGATCCCGGCCGTCATGGCATTGATCATCGAATTTGGGATGGATTGTGATAAATAGAACGCTCCTTTTGTTACTGTTGTCAATGTAAAAATAATACCTGCGATTAAGACAACTGCAAGTGCTTGCTGCCAAGTTAGCCCAAAAGAAAATACAAGGGTAAAAACAAAAAAAGCATTATCTCCCATACCCGGGACGATGAGTAATGGTGAATTAGCCCAAAGAGCCATCAGCATACAGCCAAGAAAGCAACAAATTAAAGTGGCGATTGTTACTGCTTCATACGGCATCCCAACTTGACTTAAAATCGCACCATTCACCGCGATGATATAGGCAACCGTCATAAATGAGGTTAGTCCAGCAATTCCCTCTGTCCGAATACTCGTATTCGCTTCCTGAAGTTGAAAGATCCTCTGTAATCGTTTACTCAATCCAATTTCCCCTTTTATTATGCGAGTTCAATCGACCAAAAACATGGTATACTTATTTTTATATTAACCATTTGATTCGATATGTGATTTTAGAAAGGATGCATGATTATGATAACCAAAATCTCGGAAATTGCGATCTTCGCCGATATTCCTGAGATTGATGCACCACATATTATTTCCAAACTAAAGGAGCGCAAGTTTAAAAAGAATCATGTCCTTATGTTTGAAAATGATTTAAGTGAAGATGTATATATCATTCGTTCTGGTATGTTAAAGATATACCGTATTCACGAAGGAAAAGAAATCGTCCTAAGTATCTCAATGCCAGGAGATATTTTAGGGGAAGTTGAAGCATTATCCAACGATAGCCATCGAATTTCTTCTATCGAAGCACTTGAAAATGTTTCAGTATGGCATATGACAAAACAAGATTTCCTTCAAATCGTCGATCAGTATCCATCTGTTCTTCGTAAAGCCTATATGGTCCTAGTTGAACGGACACGGATGCTTAACCGCTTGATTCGTTATTTAACCTTTTATGATGTGAGAACTAAAGCTGCAAATTTGCTAGTGGATCTCTATTATAATTTTGGAAAACCAGATGGAGATAATTTTAAAATTGACCTAAAAATTAATCAGTCCTTGCTTGCAAATATGCTTGGAGTAACCAGAGAATCTATCTCCAAAACACTAGGCGATTTCCAAAATGAAGGGCTCATCGATATACGTGAAAAGTATTTTTACCTATTAGATAAAAGCCAATTGGAAGCAATTTGTAGTGAAACCGAAGAGGTTCCAGCGCTTCGAAAGTGGTATAACGTTTAATCTTACCATAACTAATGATAACAAATGAAAGCGTTCCATTTCAGTTAGTTTAATTACGATTATTTTGTTAACTAGTTCACAAAAATGTTGTTATCCTTTTAACAAAAAATAGAAATAGGGATTGTAGGATATGATTGAGGTAACTCTAGAAACTATCATTAATTAACTTAAAAATAAATAGCGAACAATGTACGTCACTGTTCGCTATTTTACTCAATTATTGGATGATCTTGGTAGATCTTGCTCTTTCTGCTGTTTGTTGAATCCGCTTACTTAAAGGTTTTTTCAAGACAAGCGCTAAAATGAAGCTGGCGGCAACAAAGACTAGCAAGGAAAATACATCCTTCATTACCACTTCCACAACCATCCCTCCTACCGCCTCACGAAGCATACTTACTGCATAACTAAATGGCATGAAAGGATAGATCATCTGAAAAAAGGTAGAAGTCGTACTAACCGGAAAGGTTGCGCCAGAACTGGAGATTTGCAGCACTAAGAATATAATCGCTAAACCCTTTCCGATATTGCCGAATACCGCGCATAATGTAAAGGTGATGATGACAAACACCATGCCGATTAAAATACTAAATAGTACAAACCATAGTTTGTCCACCGCATACGTATGAATAAAATACAAATCGCCCAAGGACGCAATGGCTGCTTGAAAAATTCCGATAGTAATAAACGTTAATAGTCTTCCAAAATAAACCTGGTACCCCTTGTACTCGTTGTCGGCGTTTTCAACATCGACCCGAAGAGAGGCAATTAAGAAGGTAGCTCCAACCCATAGTGCCAGCATTGTATAAAAAGGTGTCATCGCAGATCCGTAATTGGGAATCGGGAAAATCCTTTTCGTTTCCAAAAGAACAGGGCTTGCTAAAAAAATACTCTCTTTTTTGGGATCATGCTTCAAAAATTGGATTAAATCATTCACATTCACACTGCTCTCTAAGCTGCGAATTTTATCAGCGGCACTCCTTATTTTCGCTTCAAATCCTGGTAAATCGTTTCGAGTCATATCGGCAGCTTTATGAACAGTCTTTTCTACTTCCGGCAGCTTTGTTTGAACAAGATTAGCCGCTTTTCGAATATCTTCTTCAAGAGCAGGTAAATCGTTTCGAACAAAATCAGCCGCCTTTTTTATTTTTTGCTCAACCGCAGGCATTTCATTTTTGAAGAAATCTGCCGCTGTGTTTATTATTTTTCTCACTTCATCTATTTTTTGTTGAAGATCAAGACGAGTTTGACTTACTTGATTATGAATATTTGCTAGTTCCTCATAAAGACGGGTTAGCTGCTCCTGATTATCCGCGATATCGGTCTGGTCATTTTGAGCATCCTTTGCAGAATCAATCGCCTGCTTTATTTTCGATTCTATTTCCATCAAATTTGCAATTACATCAGTAATGATATCATTGACACTCTGTAAATCTGCAAGCTTCCCTTGGATCGCCAACACCATGTCTCCTGCTTCTTTTATCTGTGGTAAACTTTCTTCTACCTTCAAGATGCTCCTTCCTGCCTGCTGAATTTCCGGAATTCTTTGTTCCAAATCGATAATTTTTTGTCCCTTTTCCCGTATTTCCGGCAATTTCCCCTCTAATTCAATCGCTTTTTTTCCCATTTCCTCAAACTGGGGAAGAGCCTTTTCCAGTTCAAAGATTTGTTTTTCAACGTTATGGATCGAAGGCAGCGCTTTCTCTAATTCAATTCCAGCTTTAAAGAATCCTGAAAAAATTGCATCCCCCACCGTTTTTACGAAAGTCTGACTTATTTGAGCAGTAACGCTGGATGCACCTGAACTTGTAATTTTCGGTGCAACGGCATTGATTTTCTCATTTACTCCAAAAATAATTTTTGGTTTTTGCGGGTTTATTTCTAAAATGCTTGTAATTTTCTTCGAAAAATCTTTTGGAATAATGAGATACGCATAATATTTGCCTTTTTCAACTCCCTTTTCAGCTTCACTTCGGGTTACAAACACCCAGCCAAGGTTATGGTTTTTTTTTAGATTTTTTACGGTATCATTGCCGACATTGATTTTGTTTCCTTGTATTTCTGCCCCTTCATCCTCATTTGCGACGGCCACTTTGATTCCTGATGTATTGCTATATGGATCCCACATCGCCTTAATATTTACCCATGCATAGGCAGAAGGCAATACCATTAGTGCCGCTATTAACAATACTACAGAAGGAACACTAAAAATATTTTTCCAATCGGTTCTGTAAATGCGCCAAATTTTTCTCAATTTTCCCCATCCTTAGCAAAATTTCTATTAGTTTTCACCAATTACATGGAAAAATTCAAAAATTAGAAAGAACGAAAACAGAACAAGAAATAGGGATTGCAGCTGCAATCCCTATCCATTTTTCAAAAAATAAACCAACTAGTTTTTTAACAGAACCTGCCACAACCGATAAAGCTTGCACCGATGATAATTAGCAGGATGAATAAAACCACGATTAAAGCAAAGCCGCTTCCGAAGCCTGCACCATCCATTTGTTCCACCTCCCAGATATTTCTGAATTATCTTATGTAATTGACCTGATTTTGTGTATAAAAAAGTGCAAAGCGTTTGGTTACTGCCCGTAATGAATCGGATTTAACCCACTAAAAGAATTCGATATCCTGTGAAAAATCATAAAAAAAGCTGCCCAAGAATTACTTCTCAAGCAGCCTTTCGTTATTATTTTTTTGAAACACTTTCGGAATTTGGATTATAGTTGAATGTTGACCTGTCTACAGGAACAAAGTTCTCTGGTGTGTAAAAACGCAATAAATCTCCATTCACTACTTTATCAGAATATGTTAATTTTTGTTGCACCATTTTCTTATTTTTATTGGCCTCGTCCATCTTGTCCTCTTCTAATATCATACCAGTATGGGAATCATAGAATTTACCGTCAACAGATGTAATCGTCGGACTCACATAATCACCATTTCGGAATGCAACAAGATCATCATGCTGTTCAGATAATAGGTCGGTTCCAAATTGTACATAATCTTTTGTATCGGTACCAACCAAGTGAAGTAGTGTTGGAAGAAGATCGACCTGACCACCATATTCGTGGTTCACGCCACCCTCCATACCTGGCACCCGAATGAATAATGGTACTCGTTGTAACCCCGCACTTTCAAAAGGAGTAATTTTCTTTCCAAGGACTTGTTCCATTGCTTTATTATGATTTTCTGAAATTCCGTAATGGTCACCGTACATAATAATGATCGAATGATCATATAATCCAGACTGCTTTAAATAATCAAAGAATTGCTTTAATGCTTCATCTGCATAACGAGCTGTCTGGAAGTATTGATCGACAGATTTATCACCTGTTGCAGCCGGCGCTATTGTTGCATTCTCTTCATTAATCGGGTACGGATAATGGTTCGATACTGGAATAAATTTTGTATAAAATGGCTGCGGCAATGATTCCAGTAGTGGAATCGATTGCTCATAGAATGGCTTATCCATCAGCCCATATTCTGCTTTGTCCTGAGAGCTTATTTGATAGTAGTTTGAATCAAAAAACTTGTTATATCCAAACGATTTATAAATCTCATTACGATTCCAGAAGCTTCCTGAATTTCCGTGAAATACAGCAGAAGTATAACCCTGTTGACCCAAAATCGCTGGAGCAGCCTGGTAGGTATTTAAACCTTTTGTGGTAAAAGCTGAACCTTGTGGTAAGCCAAATAATGAATTCTCCAGCATAAATTCAGCATCAGAAGTCTTTCCTTGTGCAGTCTGATGGAAGAAATTATCAAAATACATAGTATTTTTATCATTTATCAATGAATTTAAAAACGGAGTAACTTCTTCCCCGTTTAACTTGTAATTAATCAGGAAGTTTTGCATCGACTCAAGATGTAAATAAATCACATTCATTCCTTTGCCTACACCGAAATAGGCGGGATTAGGCTCAGCATAATTCGATTTTGTATAGTTAATCACTTCTGTCATATCGTCACTGTTAGCCATTACCCTTTGTGCAGATGCAGTCGTACTTTTAACAGCATCATAAATAGTGTAATTGTATACTCCTAAATATTTCACAATATAATTTCGATCAAATTCTCTTGTCAATAATTGAGGGCGGTCTATTTCTGCTAAAGATAAATTCAAGCAAGAAATTGCCAATGATATAGCGAATAGAACTGACGTTTTTCTGCGGCTCATATCCTTGACCTCAATCTTTGCAAAACGAAAACCAAGTAAGGCAATCAATATAATGATATCGATAAAGAATAAAATATCATAGGGCTTTAAAAGAGAAATTACACTGCTGCTCACATCTCCAAAATTTTGCGTCTGTGTAATCGTTGGTAACGTAATAAAATCATTAAAGAACCGGTAATATAAGATATTTGCATATAAAAGAAAGGATAACAGAAAATCAATCACAATAAGCGAAATATACTTTTTCCGTCCTTTAAAAAAGAATGATATACCTAAAAATAGTAATGCAGAACCTAAAGGATTGATAAATAATAGAAATTTCTGCAATGTATTTTCTATACCCAAATCAAATTGTGTTAATTGAACGATATATGTTTTTATCCATAGGAATAATACCGATAATAAGAAAAAGCCAATATATTTATTTAAAATACCTTGACCTCTTTGAAAAATGTTATTCATTTACTGACCACCTTTTAGAACATAATTATTACAAAATAAAATGCACGTTTAAAAATATGAGATTGAAACCAAATTCCTTAAAACCTATCATAGCTGTTAAATATGAATAATCAATGAACAAAATAAGAAAAATTAAACTAGAAAAAATCAAACATAAACCGTAAAAGTAATAGAATTGCTTGTTGCGATAGCAATTTTAAAGAGATTTCCTACCTCTCCCTAGCGCCTTCCATCTAATTTTTTTCTTCAAATAACCCATTTTTATCGTCCTCTTCTACGGTAATCCTTACTATTCACTCCTTTAATAAAACCAAAATAAAAAATACCATAATAATATTGCATTCACATAATTCGTAATTCTACATATTTGCTCATCTTCAGCAAAAATTTTAATGTTACATAACAGTATGATACCATATAATTATGTAACATAGATTAAGGGGCGTTTATAAATGGAATATGTTGAAGCTCTAAGAGATATTAAGCAAATCAATTCAATAAAGAAATATTTAAAAAAGCATTCTGAACGGGACTATGTTCTCTTTGTATTTGGAATTAATACGGGGTTAAAAATTACCGAAATGCTGGATATAAAAGTGAACGATGTATTCGAAAAAGAAAACTGTGTTAAGGACTTCTACTTGCTATCACATAAAGAAACGTTGAAGGAAGTCTACCTTAACCATAAAGTAAAACAGGCAATTCTCCATTACGTTCATACGCTTCATCTATCAGGTGAAAATTTTTTGTTTAAGTCCAGTAAAACCGATAAACCGATTACCCGCCAACAAGCCTATCGCATTATTCATCAGGCAGCAGAAGCGGTTGGCATCGAAGGAAAAATCGGTACCAACTCCATGCGGAAAACGTTTGGATATCATGCATATAAACGAGGAATCGCCATTTCACTATTGCAAAAGCATTTCCACCATTCCACCCCTTCTGAAACGCTTAAATATCTTGGAATTTCAAAAGAAGAAAAACTTAAAACTGAAATTGATGTCAACCTCTAAGAAAAGCAGAAGCGCCCTTTTTAACTTTTTAAAAAAACTTCTTAATCCATGAACAAACTATATAGGAGGAATAGAAAATGAATATTCGCGAAATTGAACTTCCTGGTATTGGGAAAAAGTATGAAATCATCACCAAAAGCGCAGATAAAATAGTGATTATTATTCACGATGACGGCAGAAGAGAAATTTATTATTTTGATCAAGAGGATTATGAGGAAGCTATTGCCAGTACTACATTTGATGATTCGGAGGCAAGAAAGATAGCTGCCATAATTGGTGGAATGACTTATGCACCAAAGGCTTTAGAAACAATTGAAATGGCTTTTGATGATTTGGTGATTGAATGGTCTAAGGTGGAGCCTGGAGCATTAGCGGTTAACCAAACCATTGGAAATTTAAATATCCGTCAATCCTATGAAGTAAATATTGTCGCGATTATCAAGCGCAATCATCAAAAAATCCATACCCCTGGTCCTGAAACCATTTTAGAAGTAGGAGATACAGTCATCGTATCTGGTCAGCGCAATCAAGTAAAAAAAATCGTAAAAGAAATTCTTTCAAGAAGGGACGGGTGATACTATGACAAATCACTTAGTTTTCGAGGTAGGTACAGCGTTAATTCTAGTCGCCCTAGCAGCATTATTAGCAGGAAGGTTAAAATTCTCGATCATTCCTTTTCTTATCCTTTTAGGGATGGTAGTTGGTCCACATGCACCTCATTTTGGAATAATCGATCTTAGATTCATAGGAAGCTCAGAAATAATTGAATTTTTCGGACGAATCGGGGTTTTGTTTTTACTATTTTATCTTGGGCTTGAATTCTCTGTTGGAAAATTAATTCGTTCGGGACCTTCTATTGTAATTGGCGGATCTATTTATGTAGCTCTTAATTTCATTTTAGGTTTAGTATACGGATTTGCTGTAGGCTTCCCTGTTATGGAAACGTTTATTATTGCTGGTCTCCTTAGTGTTTCCTCTTCTGCCATTGTTGCTAAGGTTTTAGTCGATTTAAAAAGAACCGCAAATACAGAAACAGAATTAATCTTGGGAATTGTTTTATTTGATGATATTTTCCTGGCTATATTCCTCTCAATCATGTCAGGTCTTTTACTTGGTGAGTCAACGACTATTTTAGGTACAATCACCTCGGTTCTAATTTCACTTGGCTATATGATTCTGTTTTTCATTATCGCCCGAAAAGGCGCTCCTATCCTTAATAAACTATTAAACATTAAGTCTAATGAGATTTTCATCCTCGTTATCTTTGCTTCACTATTTTTTGTTGCAGGTTTTTCAGAAAAACTCCATGTTGCTGAAGCCATTGGTGCTTTATTATTGGGTTTAGTCTTTTCTGAAACTGAACATCGCGAGCGCATCGAACATTTAGTTATCCCATTTAGAGATTTCTTTGGAGCACTATTTTTCTTTAGTTTCGGTTTAAGTATTGATCCTTTTAGCTTGGGCGGTGCCGTTTGGTTAGCTCTAGGTGCTGTTGTCCTTACTATCATTAGCAACTTTGTAGCTGGAATGATTTCCGGAAGAAAGGCTGGTCTTTCTCATAAAGCCTCTTCTAATATCGGATTAACAATCGTTTCTAGGGGTGAATTTTCGATCATTGTTGCTAATTTAGGCCTTGCTGGAGGCTTAATGCCAATCCTAAAACCATTTACCGCCGTTTATGTTCTAATCTTGGCTATTCTCGGGCCCTTTTTAACGAAAGAATCCAAAAATATTTATCAACTATTGAATAAAATTTTCAAATGGGAAAATAAAGGAAACCTTAAAAAGCAATCCACATCTATTCTTAAAAACCAATCTGAAGAAAAAAATAGTCATGGCATGTAAATAAAAAAATAAGCTAACGGAGATGGATTAAAACATCCAACTTTGTTAGCTTTATTCGCTAATTATCTACCTAAAGAAGAAGGAATTTGTATATAGGTATCAGGTGTATTTAATACTAAGTCCCATTTTCTTAGCATAAGATTTTTTTAAAGAAACTTGCGTAAAATGGAAGGGAAAATAAGTAATTACGGCGGGCTTGTTTAAAATATTTATCGGATTGGTGCAATCATCAAAGGGGGGTGAGTTTATGTTTAAATTTTTTTCTAATAGAAAAAAACAAACAAATAATGAAACGAAAGTTCACTCTCTCATTATTACTAAGTTAGATCGAATTATTGAGTTACTAGAACAACAAAAAAAGGAAACTGAAAGAAATAATCTCCACTTTGATCATGTCCATATTGAACATCTAGAGAACATCATTTTTCGGTTAGACAATATTGAAATAGACCAGTTGAGCGGTAAATTAAGTATTGGAAATAATATTTATAGTTCAGAGGACTTAACTAAACCACTTATCCAAAAGATTAATAAGGAACATGCAAAAGAGGAAGCCATGTCTGACACAACTTCTCCTAATGAAACAAAAATGATGAAAACTTCAAAGGGATATCGATTCAAAAATAAATTCTAGCAATGTCTCTAATAAAAAATAGCAGTAACACTAGACTTTTCCCTTAATAATATTAGCAATTTTAATATCTTGATCTTCCATTATTGCATCAATAACATCTTGGTCATTATTAACATTAACATTGTTTAATAATTGATTATTGTTTCCGAATAACCCCCCCTGTGAATAATTCACCTTTTCGTTTCCATCTATTCCAGTCACATGCCCATCCCCAACAAATACAGCACTATTATGATCCATAGTATTAACATTTAAACTATCAAGATCTAGATTTGTGGTATGATCTTCATCACCAAAGTTTTCAAAAGAAATATTGATATCACGGTCATCAATTGGTGTATCAATAAAATCAGGGTCATTCAATATTGATATATTGTTGATAAGGAGATTAGACCTGCCACTAATACTTCCGATTACACTATTTTCTTTCCCGTGAGCACTCCAGCCGACTGCATTATTTCGTTCCCCTATAAAAATCCCACTTTGTCTTTGCATTGTTTGGACATTTATATCACCTGTAAAATGTAAATGTGAAGTTTTTAACATAATCTGCTCACCACGTTTGGATTATTTTCTTGGTCATGTAAGAGCACCTTCATGCTTTCCTTCTTATTAAGCTATTGTATTTTATGTATGGGTTTCTGGATTGTGATAAGTGCCTAATCATCTAAAGAAAGATTGTGTCAATCGCCCAATAATTGAATAAGTTAAATAAAAATGGAAAAGGAGCAATTCTGAAATGATTAAAATTACATTTGACAATTTATCTGTAATGAAAATGAGTAATACATCCGGTATTTTCATTGGTAAAAAAAACACTCATAAAAATTTTCGAAAGGAAAGTGTCATCAACGAAGTAGTGGGAGCTTTATCCGGTAATGAAAATAGGGTTAGAAAAAATAATTGGACTAAAAACAGAGAAAGATGGGAGGAGAATTAATTTATGACTCCCCCAATCTTATCTCCAACCTTTCATATTGGCACAATCAAAATTGGGAGCATTGAAGGAGCTTCTTGCTTAAGCATAGGAAACAATTTTATCGAAGACTTTAAAAGCAGCAAAAAACATAACCAAGGATTAGGAAACATTCATGGAGATCGGAACAACTTCGCACATACGAGCGCTTCCTTAACAAATTACGAGAGTAGCCCAATGAAACGGAATCAAATAAATCAAGAAAAAAAAGAGGAACCCACATTAAAAAACGAAGCTCCTAGTTAGGAATTTTTTTTTGCTTTTTTTATAATAAAAACCATCCAAACGAAAGTAAGGATGGTAAAAGCAGATGATATATTTTTGAAAATATTATTTCTTATACATTTGAGCCTAAATTTGGTTTAAAATCTTGGTCAAAAATAACCCCATCAATTACTTCAAAGCTATCGGCATTATTACTTATATTCCCAGCAATAGTATTAAAAGCACCATATTGTCCGCCAAAACCCAAGTTATATTTCCTGTTACCATCCATTCCGGTAACAATGGATTCTCCAACAAAAACCGCTGCATTAGGCTGAGGAGAATTAATATTCATTATCCCTAAATTAATGACTGTAGGCATTCCTCTCTCCTCCCATTCTCTCCATTATTATGAACTATATTATGTTTAACCCATCATTTCAGTGAAAAGATTATATGATTCTGTTGCCTGTCCTGTATTTATTTCTTATCACGTTTGGCATTCCGATCGCTCTTAAAGATCTGTATAACTCCCTGCAGTACCTCACCTGAATAAGTTGACCTAACAAATAATTAGAAGTATAATACAAACATAAGTTTATGTTTTAAACATAAGTTTATATGAAGCTTATTCTCACACCAATATAAGAAATGAGGTGAGTTTGTGCCTGAAAGAATGACTGAGAAAGAACAAATGATTCTCGATTTAATACGCAAGAATCCCTATGTTTCTCAACAAGAGCTTGCGGAACTATTAGGATTATCTCGGCCATCCATTGCAAATATTATTTCTGGTTTAATCAGAAAAGGAAGTATTTTAGGTAGAGCCTACATTTTGAGTGAATCACAACATGTCATTTGCATTGGCGGCGCTAATATTGATCGTAAATTCCATATCAAGGAGAAAGCCCAACTAGGTACCTCAAATCCAATTTTCTCTACACAGAATGCTGGAGGAGTTGCAAGAAATATCGCAGAGAATCTTGGAAGGCTTGGGATGGAAGTGTCACTTATCTCTACAAGTGGCTCAGATAAGGACTGGTCATTCATAGAAGAATCATCAGCTCTTTACATGAACTTAGAAACTGTGACCCAATTCCCTGAAAAATCAACTGGCTCCTACTCTGCCGTATTAGATACTAGTGGAGAATTAGTAATTGCTTTAGCAGATATGGAAGTATATGAAGCGATCACACCTGAATTACTTCTTAAACACGATTTATTATTAAGTCGCTCAAAATGCATCATGGTCGATTTGAATTGTCCAAAAGAATCCATTCAATTCTTGTGTCATTTCGCCAAGAGTCATGATTTACCGATTGTCATAGTACCTGTTTCAGCACCAAAAATGAAACGCTTGCCAGATGATTTAAACGGCGTTACATGGCTCATTACGAACCGAGATGAAACGGAAACTTACTTTAATATTGAAATCAGAAATGAAGAAGATTGGAAAAATGCTTTAGAAAAATGGTTATCACTAGGGATTACCAATGTGGTTATTACGAATGGAAAAAAAGGATCCATGATTGGTAATAAAGAAGAAGGAATCTTCCATATTCCTTCGATAGAAACAAAAGAAATCATAGATGTCACAGGAGCTGGTGATGCTTTCTCCTCTGCAGTTATTTACTCATGGTTAGAGGGCAAATCTTTAATCGAAATTGCCAAAGCTGGCAATATTAATGCATCCAAAACACTGCAATCACCCTATACAGTTCGGCAAGATTTATCAGCTGAAAAATTACAAAAAGACATGGAGGAAATATCATGAAACAATATATTACACTATCAGAAGAAGTACGCGTAGCGAAGGAACAAGGTAAACCAATTGTGGCTTTAGAATCTACGATTATCTCCCATGGTATGCCCTATCCACAGAATGTGAAAACTGCTCGTGAAGTGGAACAAATTATCCGAGACAATGGGGCCGTTCCAGCAACAATTGCCATCGTGGATGGAAAAATTAAAATCGGTCTATCTGATGAAGAGTTAGAAATGTTTGGTAAAAGCACAGATGTTGCAAAAGCATCTAGACGTGATTTAGCTTATTTAATCGCTACAAAAAAACTTGGAGCAACAACAGTAGCAGCAACAATGATTTGCGCAGAAGCAGCAGGAATAAATATCTTTGTTACTGGTGGTATTGGCGGTGCTCACCGAGGCGCTGAGACAACCATGGATATTTCAGCAGACTTAGAAGAATTAGGACAAACAAACGTAGCTGTCATTTGTGCAGGTGCCAAATCGATTTTGGATTTAGGGTTAACCATGGAATATCTTGAAACAAAAGGTGTACCGGTTATAGGCTATCAAACCGATTTACTCCCAGCCTTCTATACGCGTAATAGTGAGTTCCCTGTGAACTTCCGTGCTGACGATGTGGAAACAATCGCCTCTTCGTTAAAAGTTAAATGGGAATTAAACTTGAAAGGTGGAGCAGTTATTGCCAACCCAATCCCAGAAGAATATGCCATGGATGAAAAAGTCATTAATGGTGTTATTGAAGCGGCATTAAAAGAAGCTGAAGAACGACACATTTCCGGTAAAGAAGTAACGCCATTCTTACTAGGAAAGGTAAAAGAACTAACAGAAGGCAAAAGCCTAGATGCAAACATTGCTTTAGTTAAAAACAATGCCATTGTTGGAGCCAAAATAGCTGTAAGTTTTAATGCAATGAAATAAGAATTAGTAAAACCAATTTTATAGGAAGTTGCTTTCAGCTTGTAGACATTTTCTAGATTATAGAGAAGTCTACAAGCTTTTTTATGTCCTCGAGCACCTTAGAATGGATATGTCTCATTTTCCAACCCATTTGTATAAGGTAATATCATGATAAACTGGTTCAAAAAGCTCATTTGATTGAAAGGTTTTTACTTTTTCGATTTTCCCCTTTAATGAAGCACCTTGAGAAATAAATCCCTCAACAACCTTATCGGTAAGAAGCAAGGTACTATTCTCATAATATTTCGAATCAATTTGGAATAATTGATATGTTTCTATTCTTTTATGTGTATAAGGGGCATTTAAATATTGTAATACCCTTGTTTCTTCCCAAGTATACAGAATGACAGGTTGACCCATGCTTTCCACAAAGTCATTCATCTTGTAGACCGCAGGACTTTCGGTTGCCTGTTCGCTTATTAAGATGACATCATAATAAACCTGCAGCCCTAAAATAAAACCAGACAGTGTTAGAATTAGAAGTGTTACTCTATTTTTAAAAAGTTGAATACAAAGGAAAAGAATCAACAGGCTAACGAGAGGGAGAGCATGTCTGGCCTTATCAATATTTTGTCCCAGTAGTGCCCACCCAAAATAACTAATGAACATCAGATAAAGTAGTCTCATGAAGGGGCTTTGATCGCGTTGTTTCACAAAGACACGAGAAAGAACAATAAAAAAACAGATCAAATAAATACCTGCAATCATAAAATACTTGGTTGCCATCCCAGTCCAAAAAATGTTATCCCCTATAAAAATGATTAATCTCTTCACGAAGCTTATGTGCGATGTCTCAATTGATCCCCCCCAATCATTAAAATGACCACTCGTAAACGCTAAAGAAAGCTTAATGAATCCCATTAAACTCCCTTCTGATATAACAAGAGCAGTGATCCAAATAGCTTGAAAAAAAACGCCCCAGCAAGAGTAATAAATTAACTGTTTAATTGAAAGTCCACCATGTTTTACTTTCCAATAATAAAGAAAAAGAATGCCGATCAAAAATGGGAAATATGACAGGCGAATTCCAAGCATTAGGCTTAAAAGGACTAAGGGCAACAAGATTGCTCTCGTATTTTTAGTTTTTAAAGCAAATAATAGACTCCAAACATACCACCAAAATGCAGAAAGAGCTGATCCTTCTGACATCGGCTGGTTTACCATGATGAGACAATAACTTGAAGAATAGATTATCGCAGTAGTCAACGATGAATAAGAACGAGATAGAAATGCTCTGCACACTTTGTAAATAGGGAAAAGAGTGCTAGCATAGAAAAGGATATTAAAAACCGTTAGTGCCTCTGAAAGATTGGCAACAAACAAATGAATGAATTTACCTCCTAAAATGAAAAAGGGGTATCCTGGGAAGTGTGGCTGCATTGCCATTAAATCAAAGCGATGAACAGCAAGGGAAAAGTCTACCTGATCCCAAGATGATACAAATGGATTCAAAAACTGAAGTTGTGTGACAAAAACAAACAAAATAGAAATAATGCTTAAACCTATTAATAACCTACTTTTTATATGCCCTTTAGTCAATTTGGTCCAAATTTTCATGTTTTCACCGACCTTTATTTTGCACGAAACATATTCGATTTCCACGTCATCATTTTCTATGGTAATGCAATTTAATAAAGCCCAAACCTAACATAAAATAGGTAGTATGAGCAAAACCTCCGCCCCTTTATCACACAAAAGTACAAGGCATAAGCCTTGTACTTTCATTGTTATGTGTTTTATTTCTTTATTTGGCTTGTGGCTTTAGTACTTTTGATTCATTGAATGTTTTTTCATTTTTCTTCTTACTGCCTGCTGTTTTGGAGGATGTAAGTAATAGGATTCCTACAAAGTATCCAATATAGGCAAGAACCTCTTCAATCGAAGGCATGGAAGAATATCCAAACAACGCTTTCAAAAATATTCCAACATCACCTGATATTAGTGGAGCTGTACCTGTATCTCGAAGGTAATGGTCATAATCAATGGGATGCTCGGGCATGAACCATGTAAGGTCATAAACATGAGGAAGCACACTTCCAATTATATTGAGATCCTGCATCATTCCAATCGCTTGAACGAGTAATCCAGCCGAAATAAGGATAATGAATGCACCTGTTAATTTAAAGAACGTGCTCAATGGGACCCTCATCGTTCCCTTAAAGAAGAAATATGAGACAAGAGCTGCAATGACAACACCTGTAATGGCACCCCACCCTTGCATCGCTGCACCGATGTTACCGCCTGTTATAGCCGCAAAGAAGAAAACGGTCTCCACACCCTCACGAAGGACAACTAGAAATGAATGGATGACCATACCGACAACATTTCCAGTAGATATAAACTGATTCATTTTCCCTTCCAGGTTCCCTTTTAAATCACGGCTGTGGCTCGCCATCCAGAACACCATTTGCGTAAGTAAAACGGTAGAAACGAGCATAATCCCTATTTTCAGATACATCTCGCTGCCCATTGCTGCAAATCCGGTAAACACTAATTGGAAGAGGAGAGCTACACCCACGCTTGCTAAAACAGCAAGTCCTGCACCTAACCAAACATATTTTGTAAACTGCTTATGGTCTACTCTTTTTAAATAGGTAATAATAATACCTACAATTAACAATGCCTCTAAAACTTCACGGAATGTAATTAACAGTGCTTGAATTTCCACAGCCGTGTCTCCTCCCAAATGGTGTTCTTTCTCTCCTATTTACTTCTTCTGCGAATCACAAAGATGATTACTGCAATTAATACTCCAACAATAATTACAATGGGAATCCAGTTACGAATATTGGAAATATCCGTCCAATCTTTTTTCTGAATTCCAGTTTCAGATTCAGTTGCATTTTCAGAAAAGTGGCCAACCTCTAGACTTTTCATGTTAAATTCTTTTTTCAAAGAATTTAGGATATCATCCTTATTTTGTTTAAATGCCTCTATATCGGGTTCTTTTTTCCCAACTCCAAACAAACCTGGATTTCCTAGTGCTTCAAGCGCTTGATCGAAGTCTTCTTGAATTTTTTTATCAATTTCTGGATTTTCAGCCTCTACCTTTGCTGATAAGGCATTATATGTAGCAAAACCCTTTGCTAGGAGCCTTTTGCTTGTGTCATATTCAGAAAAATTCTTTTCGATACTTGTAAGCCGTCTTGCAATATTTAAAACAAGAAGTTTTTCCATGTTCTCAATAGTAGCCTTCTTGTCTTTGTCTTTCATATTTTGAAGTACTATTTTAGCTGGCTCTGGTCCCATGTGCATATCAATCTCTTCTTTTACTGTTTCAAACAGCTTCTGGGCAGAGGCGAAATTCGGAGGGTTCTCATCCAGCTTCACTAACATTTGTTTATGTACTTCAGCAATCTTCTCTTCATTAGGGTCACCATAGGAATAGGCATATGCACCACTAATGGAAATGCTATTTATAATAATAGCCATAATAAAAAACAAAACTATAAATTTTTTCATGAAACGTTCCCTCCTACACTGATAATGATAATGATTATCATCCTCGCTGTCAATGACAAAAAAGTGAATTTACCTATATACCATCGTTATCTTTACATTTTATATTCGCTATTATCTAAGTTTGTTTTCCTACTGATCTGATTTGAATCTATATAGGTATTGTGACTCGCTTTTTTGACTGGCCTTCCCATTTCTTTTAATATGGCAGGTAATACTGAGGTCATATATGATTTAAATTTGATAAAGGATTCACCAGTTTTCCGAACTTGATAACGTATCGGGATTTCCTTCATTCGAAAGCCCTTCCTGATTAGATTAAGTGTGACCACTTGAGCATAATTATAATCATGGATAATTTCTGCTTCTAACATGGCTTGTCTTGAAAATGCTCTCATGCCTGATTGGCCATCATATATCCATTTTCGTAACAAAAGGGATTGAATAAATGTGAAACAATAATTGCCTAATCTCCTGTTCCATTTCATCCCATCAATCGATCCTAGGAAACGTGAGCCCATTACATAATCAGCGTTTCCTTTTAAAATGGGATCCACAAGGTCGGGGATCTGATCTGCAGGATATTCATTATCCGCATCGATCATGACCCCAATATCCGCCCCATAATGGACACATAGTTCCAACCCTTTACGGACAGCTGCTCCCAAACCCTTATTCTTTTTAACTGAATAGACGTAATTTGCTCCTGCTTCTTTAGCTATATTGACAGTCCTATCACTTGAACCATCATCAACCACCAAAACTTGAACCTCAACATCTTGATGAAATGAGCGAGGTATTTTCTTGATTACTTCCGCGATTGATTCTTCTTCGTTATAAGCAGGAAGAAAAACAATTACTTTTTGTTGAATCATTTTGTTTGAACATCCTTCCTAACTGCTTCAATTAACACCGGCCCTCGACTATGACTAGGAAATGGAGCTCCCAGTAAATAAGAAATTGTCGAGGCGAGAGAAACGAGACTGTGCTTTTCTTCTACCCTTTTTCCCTTTTCAATGGCATGGCCGAACATGAAAAATGGAACAAATCTTTCCCCTTCGTCCAAGTGCCCATGACCTCCTATCCCATCTGCCTGTCCATGGTCGGCACACACAATAAATGTGTAATTTTCAAGCTTTCCTCGTTCTTTTAACCAATCAAAATATTCTTTCACTAAGGCATCTGCTTCTTCGATTTTCTGAATATATTCGTTGTAAAGAACTCCTCGACTATGTCCGGTTTGATCGGTCCCAATTAATTGAATGATTTGAAGATCTGGATCCTGTTCATCCATTATCCGTTTAGCTCTTTCAATAATATTTCGGTCTGCAACATCATTGTGCATGACCGCTGTCACCGTCTCTACATCTTTTCCAAAGGAATCAACGAGGTGAGCAATCCCTAATAATGACCCCTTTTTACCAACTTTTCTTAAGGAATCGAATACACTCTCAACTTTTATACCAAGTTTCCAAACCATATTAGATTTAATGCCGTGCTCAACTGGATATGTTCCCGAGAACATCGAAGAAAAACAAACAACCGTTCTAGCCGGATAAACGGTTTCCATCCGATTATATTCTGTACCATTTTTTCTCAAATAATCGAGAAAGGGGGTATTCGCTTCTTCGAAACGCTCTTTCCTCATGCCATCAATCACCATGACAATTACTTTTTCATTAATAGGCGATTCAGGTGACTCTACATTCGAGGTAAAAGTAGGAATGATCTCAGGTTTCCAATCAAACAGGTTTATATGAAGTATGTATGAAAACACGAGTACGCACGCGTAAAAAATAATTAGGACACTTACTTCACTACCTGACCAAGTGACATTCGTTGCACTCCAATTCCATAAAGATAGTAATAGAAGAAATTTGGGCAGCTGTTCCTGAGCATTTCCACTTGTTGAATCACTATTTTTCAATACAAGCTTCCAAAAGCGAGTAAAATTAAGCCATGTAGTACCGATTCGTAAATGATAGTAAAACGTACCCCAGAAAAAGATCGTAAAGAAAAAATATAAACCGATTGCAGTAAACAGCAAACTAAGATTAACCTGATTCCAAATAATGAGATAAGCGGTAAAAGGAATCCATAAATAATTTCTCAGAAACAATGGGAAGTCAAACAGGTAGTAAATAATAAGCAATGGCAGGATAGCTAGTAACCCGATTGAAAGATCCACAAGATAGGAAAGATTTCCTAGCTTTGAAATAGAATATATAAGTATAGTGCCAATTGTAAATATCGGAGTAAACGGCTTCCCCTCGTTCAGAAGGTTCCAGCACCTTGCCGCTACTTTTTCAAAAGATGATGCTTTTTTCATTCTTGTTTTCCCCTTTTTAATAGTAAGGTTCTTATTTGTTTGATTTTTGAGATTGGTGAACGGATTAATAACACGAATCCAACAATGTAGGAAAAAATAAATTTAAAGCTATGGCTAACAAGGGCAACCATATATCCATCCTTTACTGGAAAATGAAAGCTCGTTAAAGCTGCAGTCATAACGGATTCATATGTAGAAATTCCCCCTGGCGTAATTTGAAATACTTGTCCCCCGACAGTCAGGGAATTTACCCAAATTGCCTTATATAGTGGGAGCCCATGCCCTAAGGATTTTGTTACACCCCAAACGACCGATCCTTCCAAACCCCAGCTTAAGGCGATTAGGGTGACAATAGTGATTAAATTTCTCCCCGATAAGGCTGCTTTAAAAAATGTAACATGCTTGTCTACGAATGATGGTCGATATTTAAACAGTATGAAGATCAATATGATTCCCAGCAAGGGTAAGAGCAATAAAACTCCTAGAGACCAACGAAAGATAAAGGTTTTGGAAAAGACAAGAAGTCCAATCAATGAGAGCAACGCTAAAAACACCATATCGAATATCCTTAGAACCACAACTGAATGTGCTGATATTTCTGGTTTGATGTTTTTTTCTTTCCAGGATAAGACTCCAATTCTTACTGCATCCCCAACCTTAAAGGGACTAATATGATTAATGAAAAGACTTAATAACACACCTTGTAAGCAGCTAGAAAAACGAACAGACTTTCCTAGATATACTCTCCACGCTTCAGCTCTTAGGAGAAAGGAAAGAAGATATGATAAAGTGACAACCAAAAGGATAAGTGGGTTTTCAAAAAAAAACTTTTGGGTGCTGTCCCAAAATTCTCCTAAATGAAAATACCGATAAGACAAAAATATAAATGTTCCAGAGATGAAAAGCCCCGTCAGTCTGATCCCCCACTTAACAAATGTCCGATTCATACTTTTTTGCCCATTTTGTCGTCTTGGCACGTCACAAACATTTTCAATAGAAAACACCTCTATAGTCATTCATTTGAATCATATTGTTTACAATCTTTTTACAACCTTGAAAATGGGAAAAACCTTGCCTTTTGTTTAACAAGGTTTTTCCTCCGCATTATTTCGCTTTTTCAACAATTGTATTCAGAGTTGAAATAAGTTCGTTCAGTTGACCTTCTGCTGCTGCCTTATCTTTTGCTTTTGCAGTTTCCACATATTCCTGTGCTTGTTCTGTTAGTGTCTTATATGCATCTTCGCCCATTAGGGACTTAATATCTTCCCCGATGATGTCGATGAATAAAGCTCCTTCTAAACCTGTAATAACTGCTTTGTCCTCACCTAAAGTTTCCTTACTTTCACCGTACTCATCAATAGCTATTTTCGCAAATCCACGAATGAATGCTTTATTTACGGCAGCTGGATCGATAGTTGTCACATCAGTTTCAAGATTAAACTGTTTTTCGATAAATGCCGCTTCCTCAGGAGCATGGCCGTTCAAGTAACTATAAAGTGATTGGTAGAAAGCCCATCCTTCAGCCTGTTCTATTTTTGCCAAAGTTGCATCCGTTTTTGATTCATTTGATGCTTTTGTTGCATATCCATTTGGTAATGCACCAGTTGCAAGATAGAAAGTCTTCATAAGTGATTTATCAACCACTTGCTTCCCAAGGTTAAATCCTAGCTGATCATTATTTTCTATTGCTTTTTCAATTTCACTAAATCCCCCATCGATTACACTTACGAGATTCGTACCATAAGCAGCATCACGTTTTTCGACAGTAGTCTTTAGAATCGCATAATATTTTTTCGCTTCTTCCACTTCTGCCTTCACTTCATCTGTTTTTCCCCATTTTTCACTTACTTCAGTGAAGTCATGTTTAATGGATGTATAAAAAACCTTTTGCATTAATTTATCAAAGAGTTGTTTTACAACCACTTTATCTAATGAACCATCTTTTCCTGCAGCAAGAGCTGCTGTAATTTTTTCGTCAATTGTGTCCTTGAATTCTTCGTCTCTATTTTTTACTAACTCTTGTAAATTTGATTTATATAATTCTGTAACTTTATCATAATCGACTTCTTTGCCCTCTTTTGCTTTTTCTAGCTCTGTAGTGGCTTCTTTAAAAACATCGGCATAATTGATTTCTTTTGATTCATCTTGCTTTTTTTCTTCTTTCTTGTTTTCCACCTTTGGTTTATTTGCAGTTTCTTCTGCTTTTCCGCAAGCTCCAAGAACAATTGAAAGAGCTGCTATTGATGCTAAAACTTTAAATTTAATTGACATGGTGTTTCGCCCCCGCTATGTATTTGCATTTATTGAAAATGATTATCATTTACACTCATGATTATAAAGAGAATGATTATCAGTGTCAATAAAAAAATAAAAAGACATTTTTTTGACATAAATAAATAATTCTTTTCAAGGCCATATTTGATTACTTGTATCCTTTCGAGAAAAAATCTGAAGGTATTATTTTTGGACCGTTATCATAAGGTGTAAAAAAGAATGGGAAAGGTGGTAAATTGTTTGAAAATAGAGGTTACCGGATTTGTTGTTCATTCAGGGGATTCAAATTTGGATTCTGAGCATTCACATACTTTGTTTCTAACTTCATGGGACGGGAGACCAATTCATAGGCATCATTTTTCAGGAGTAACCTCTTTTAATTCTGGGCATGATCATCGATATGCAGGTACAACTGAACCTGCTCCTACTGGAGTGCCTCATAACCATCAATATTATACCGTTACTTCCCTGGATGATGGGCATAAACATGAAATTCGAGGCGTTACTGGACCTGCAATCCCCTTGCCCAATGGTGGACATTATCATAATTTTCATGGAGTAACTACAGTTAGTGGCGCCCATCCTCATTCTCATAAATATAGCGGCAAAACTAGCCCTAGCGATTAGGATTGCTATTGAAAAGTCACCATTATACGCTAACACAAAAATGGTCATTACTGCTTTAAAAATCTTTAAGTTAAATTAAGTAAGGCAGCTTGGTAATAATAAAAGTAACTCAACCTTTTAAATAAAATGGTTTTCAAAAAAAATTTTTTTTAATCAGCACTTGTCCATACCTTTTCAGCTCTAGTACATATGATAATATTACCACCGCACCAGATAAATATTTACCTCTGAAGAAGCAAATGCATGTATTGCAGTTGCTTCTTTTCATTTTTAGAAAGCAAATGAATTAAATACTGTTTCCATGGGTGAAATGGACCCCTTATGGTAGACAGAATAAAGAAAGAATACTATAAGGGGATTTTTCTTATTATTTAATTTCTAGGAAAAGTAAATATTTCTATATTAATAGGTTTAAATATTATCAGTTTTTTTAACTAAAAATTGACCCACAGAAAACTGTTTACTACCATTAATAGCTAAAAATAATGCCATCGCTAGGTATGCTAGTTCTAATTCATACCCCGCAATTTCTCCATTACCTAAGAAACCAGCGGCTAGTTTTACCTTGATTATTGCCCCAATCATTAAAAATACAAACAGCGATGATACTATACGGGTTCCAAGTCCAATAATTAAGGCGATACCACCAATTACTTCAATACTTGCAACGACATAAGCCATAAACCCTGGTATACCTATACTGTCAAACCATCCAGCAATATTTTCAATTCCACCTTGAAACTTAACTAACCCATGAATGAAGAATATTACTCCTAGAATAATACGTAAAATAACTACACCAACCTCATTTTTTAATTGCATTAATTATTCACTCCCTGATTATTTTTTATTAAATCTCATATTCTAGTATCTTTAAATCGAGATTTACGGAAAATTTTTTTTTGATTAACTAATATGATTTATCCTTTTCGATACATTATCCAAACTGCCATACGCTATGACTAAGGTTTCCATACCGAAAGCTACGGTGTAATAATGAAGCTTTTTGTTGATCGTCTGCTGCACCCATGGCATAAAAAATTGGGATAAAGTGTTCAGACCCATATGGAGGTACTGCAAATTCTGCATTTGGGGCCAGGGAATCGTATTTAAAAAGTGATGGCAAATCCCATTTTTCCAAATGATATGCTAACCAATTATCAAATTCAAGTGCCCATTGATCAGCTTGTCCATTGTCTATCCACTTTATTGCTCCAAGATTATGCACTGTACCACCACTAGCAATAATTAATATGTCCTTAGCTCTTAATACCGACAACGCCTTACCAATTTTATATTGCTCCTCTGGTGAAAGTCTAGAATTGACCGACATTGAGATCACAGGGATTTCTGCATCTGGATAAAGTAAACGGAGAACAATCCAAGCCCCATGATCTAATCCTCGTTGTGTATCCATTTCAAAAGGTATTTTACTCTTTGTAAATAACCCTTCTATTTCTTTGGCAATTTGATGATCACCATGAGCCGGGTACTGAATTTTGTAAAGTGCTTCATCAAACCCGCCGAAATCATAAATCGTGTTATATCGGTCAACATCACTAACCTTTTGGACTTTAGACTCCCAATGAGCGGAAAACAAAACAACCGCCTTTGGCCGTGGCATGGTTTGACCTAATTGTGTTAAAAATTTCGTATACTCATTGTTCTCTAGTGCAAGCAATGGGGAACCATGAGCTACAAATAATGATGGCATCATATTCATTTCCTCCCTAATTTTTTGATTCTAAAAAATATTTATCTTTGTACATCAGTTAAAACCCATTTTTGAAAATCTTGAAGATTTTTTTCGGATACTGTGTGCCCTTCAGGATACGTATTAAACGTTACGGGTATACCTAACTTAGTGAAATAATCGACATTTTCTTTACCCCATTCAAATGGCAGAACCTGATCGAATTCCCCGTGTGATATATACACAGCTAAATTTTTATCAGGATTAATATTATATTCTTCTTTTACAAATATAGGGATATATCCGCTTAACGCGACAACACCTTTTATTTTATTACCAAGCGTTAACGCTAATGTCATTGAAACATTCGCGCCCTGGCTAAAACCTAACAGGTATAATTTATTTAAATCTAGCGGATACTTTTCGGATGCATAAGTAATAAAATTTGTTAATTTGTCGATTCCATCATCGAATACTTCTCGATGTGGTTTGCCATAGCCCTGAATAGTAAAGTAAGCAAAACCCGGGCCTTGGGAAAGCTGACCCCTTACACTAAAGATATAAAAGTGTTCCTCTAGACCATCAACCAAAGAAAGCACATTGTGTTCATTACTGCCAATACCATGCATAATAAACAATGCAGGATAGTTCTTCCCAGTAACAATGTTCTTTGGACGACGCAGTTCATAAATCATTGGGGTTCCCATTTTGAAAATCCTCCTTGTACTAATGTATATTAATCTTAAAAGAATAAATTTATAAATATAAATAAATATTTCATATTTAGAAACAAGAAAACAAAAAATTTTGCAACTATAGTTTCCTTATATGAATCTTTGTTTTCTATACAATACCAAGACAAGTCTAGCATGTCAATTATTTTTTTGTTAATATGAAATTAAGTTTACAATTAAGAAACTTCCGAGGTGATTAATATGGATATTGGTTCTAAAATACGTGCGATTAGAAATAGAAAAAAAATAACGATTGCTCAAATGTGCGATGGAACTGGTCTTTCAAAGGGGTTTATAAGCAATGTTGAAAACAACAACACATCCCCATCCATAAGTACATTACAAACTATAGCCACTTTCTTAAAGGTTCCTTTACCCTATTTGCTTTTAGAAAAAGATGAACATATGACTGTAATAAGAAAAAATGAAAGAGAAATCACAACCTCTAAAGACTCGGATTTAAAGGTCGAGCACTTAGGTACAAGAGGTGGTTTAAGCATTAGACTAGTTGAATTTCCTCCTGGAACTTCCACTGGTGAAAAAAATGCACATGAAGGTGAAGAATGTCATTTGGTCCTAAAGGGGAAAGTTCTTGCGGAACAAGGAGAAGACTCATTTATTTTAGAGGAAGGAGATACCTTCAGCTGGTGTGCAAGTGTCCCCCACTTTGTTAAAAACATTGGGGATGAGGCTGCTGTTGTATTAATTGCTGTTTATACCGAGGGGTCTGAACTTTAAGGTTAGTTACCTGCAGTTAAAAGAATGAATTCGCTGCAGGGCTCACCTTTAGAAATAAAAAAGATAAAACCAATAGAAATCGGTTCATCTTTTTCATTTTCTTCCTTATATTAAACAATTAAATTTCTCAAGTTGGGATAAAAATTACTCTAGAATATCATTCCTTAAGTCGAGGCATAGCAGGATCACAGTCTGGTGGATCAAGTTTCACTGATTCTGCTAACTTCTTTAAATAATAACATTCTTCACGTGACATATGATCCGCCATTAACGGTGCAAATGTTCCTAATGCTTGATTATTAAGTTCTAGTTCTTCTAGTTCATATATTATTTTTTCCATGAATATGGATATTACAAAAATCCACTTCTCCATAATAAAGGATTTAAATTTTTTTAACCATCCAATCAACCATTATTTCCCGTCCACTTGTCATACAAAGTAAAAAAGAATCATGAAACGATCACGATTCTTTTTAGAGATAAATTGTATAAAGGAATTAAAGGAATTTAAGTGCTTCCGCAAACCTTTTAATTCCTTCATCTATTGATTCTTTATCTTCCCTTGCAAAAGTAAAACGGACAAAGCCCTTTTTAGAACCCAGAGTTGAACCCGGGACAAAAATAACTCCTCTTTTGATTGATTCCTCTAATAATTGCATTTCGTTAAAGTCTTTATTTATCCTGCACCATATATGGATCCCACCCTGTGGGATATTAAATTCAACTTGATCCTTTAAATAATACCTAAGGCTAGAGACAATTTTATCTCTTCTTTTTTCTAATTCTTTTACCAATATTTTAATATGAAAATGAAAATTTTCTGATTCTAAAAAATCATTTGCTATCCATTGAGTAAAACTGGAATGACCAAAATCAATTTGCTGCTTTGCATCGGATAATCTTTCAATAACTGGTCTAGGACCAATAATCCAACCAATTCTTAACCCAGAAGCAACGATTTTTGATAAAGAGCTAATATATAATACATTTCCGTGGACATCCATCGATTTAAGTGTGGAGATTTTTTGCCCTGTAAAAGACGTTAAACTATATGGATCGTCTTCAACTACAGGAATACCATGTTCAGAAGATATTTCTAATATAGCTTTCCGTTGGTTTTCGTGAAGTAAAGATCCTGTTGGATTTTGAAAAGCTGGATTCAAAAATATCATTCTAATTCGATGCTTTTTATGTATTGAAAGTAAATTTTCCAGGTTAATCCCATCTTTATTTACTGGTAAAAAATACGGTTTAATTCCTGCTGATTTAAAAATCGGAAGATTGTAGCTATATGAGGGATCTTCCAAGGCAACTGCATCTCCTGGTTTTAACAGGCATTGAACAACCAAGTGCAATGCTTGTTGTGCTCCAGATGTAATTAATATAGATGAAGGATTTGTTTCAATACTTCGATATTTCTTGACATGCTTTGAAATAGTCTCTCGAAATATTGCGTTACCCTGTGGATGATCATAACCTAAGCTTCCAATAAACGATCTAGTCGAAGTAATCTCTCTTAAGGATTTCAGCGGAAAAAGATCTTCCGACAGTTCCCCGCTAGCAAGATTAATCAGCTTATGATCTACAGCTTCTTTCCGTATCCTTTGGGTTACAGGTAGATTAGGTAAAAACGATCCAGCTTCAATATACCTGTTCCAGCTCGGAATACGTTTCTTGGTAATCCCCCATATATCTTTACTTATAGTCGTCCCGCTTCCTCTATTTCTCTGTATAAGACCATTTGATTCCAACTCGTCATATGCAGCAACCACTGTACTTCTGTTTATGTTAAGGTCCTTGGCTAATTTTCTTTCGGAAGGTAATGGTTTATCAGGAGGATAAGTACCATCTGCAATTCCATTTTCTATATATTCAGCAAGTTGTTTATAGATAGCTTTTTTTGCTTTCCGTTCTGGTTTCCAATCCATATAATACAGTCCTTATAATCTTGATTTGTTTAGTAGTCTAATTATTATATTCTGTCTAAATTTTTTTAATCAGTGAAAACCTTAAATTTCTAAAAAACCTATCATCTTTACGACAATAGTTTTTTTATAGACTACTAGGTGAAAAACACAATAAAAATTCCAAGAGCAATAAAAAGTAGAGGAATAAAAATAGCATATATTAAAGTTAAATTTGTAGTGTTTCTTTTTGTGGAGCTACCGTATTTTTCGTCTCCTTTTCCTGCTAACAATAATGTTGAAATAATTGCTATTATTATTACTACTAATACCAAAGCAGTTAAAATCCCCATGTTACACCTCTTAAAACGTAAAATTTAGTTATATATAATAATTGAATAAGATCATTCAAGTACAATTTCTACAGTATTTTCGGGAGTAATCTTTCTAAACAATTATAGTATATGGATAACAAATAGAAGCCATCCAATTTCCTTAAAATTTAACCATCCACTTTTTTCTGCTAAAACTCCATATTACCTACATAAACCTATTTCCCAAAAATAAATGTTGGTTTCCCTTTATCTTGTTTCTACAAGATCTCTTCTGTTGCTATAAACACAAAAAAAAAATTGCACCTATAACTGTTCCAGATTGCCTAATAACCTGCATAAATTTTAACGATTTAAATAAGGTTTGCGAAAGGCGAGCCAAGCGATAGTTAGTACATACATAACGACAACAGGAACCGCAACTTCTATACCAAATGTTCCACCCGTAATCCAAATACTGTCCGATGTAAACCTAAACATCAGAAATGAGGAGTGGCTTTGATCGGCTGTTGAAACAAATTGTAAAATTTTAGAGTTCATGAAAAAGTTCCATATTATATGCACCACGACCGCATTCCAGACAACTCTCGTCTTATAAACAATAAGCGAAAATAGGATGCCGACCAAGGTACCTGCGATAAGGATCAAATACACATCTAGTAACTGCTGCCCATTGACCGTAAGTAAATGAAGCGCACCAAATAAGACGGAAGTCACCAAAATTGCCGTTGCCGCATTCCATTTATCTTCGATTAGCCTGAACAAATAGCCGCGGAACAAAATCTCTTCGATCACTCCTGCAGAGCATGCCGTAATGAAAGAGCCGATGATAAACGTTAGTACAGTATTAAGAGGCAGTTGGTCTTGCTTTTCAAAAACGACGTATTGTGTGAGTAAATAAAATACGATTACTATGAGCGGTAATGCAAAACCAACAAGGAACCATATTTTTTCAGTCTTACATAGTTTAGAAATACCAAAATATGAACTCGACCTTTTAAAGAACAGCCGTGCATACAACCAAAGCAGTCCAACAGTAACTCCAATACGGATAAGTTCTTTAACAACAACCCGACTGGTGCCGTTATCTATCCCATCCGTCAAAGGATTCACAAAAATAGCTGCTACCAAAAACAAGAAAACAATGATTAAACAATGCATCAATACTTTTCCCCAGTGCATATCTCTCGCTCCTCTTTTTAGTAGCTTACGAGCCAATATCAAAGCTGGAAAAATAAAGTACATCCCCCTAATATTAACATCTTTACTAATCTTATCATATGTTCCGAATGGATATATATGGATATTAAAAAATAAAAATATGTGATCCAGTCTTAACCCCAATTTATTAAAAGAGGGTTAATCCCTGGAACTGCACCTTAAATTGTTAGACATACCTACCAACATTTAACTCCGATTGCTGTTCCGATCCACCGTTACAGTTAAGTAAACGGGGACTTTTCCGTTCGATTAGGTCAAAAAAGTACTTGATCTTTAACTAAATTGACTTACAAACGTGGGATCAGCTGCACAGAATATAGAAGAAATCGATGGGGCTAAAAATTGGAACCTGTCCGTCGTCACAAAGATATGCGTTTTGAGATCCCCATTGATTGGTGATTTTTAGGTTTAAACCGCTAATGTTTGTGTCGTGGTAACAATCTGGAGAATAGAATAATATGGAATTCCAATGATGGGAATCTTCACACTTAATCAAAGGTTTCATTTGGTCCCAACTTCATTCGCATGCCACTATCTTATAATAATTGAATGTACATCCCAAAGTAGAGAGTGCAAGATTAAGGCATTCTAAAATTGCAATTACTATGATTTATACTCTCATGTAACGCGAAACATTGAAGAACAAGCAGTATCTGAACTTGACGACATTTTCAGCTAACTTTCATAAATAAAAATGCCAGTTTGATCTGTTTGGAAGTTTACTAACTTTTCTTGCCTGGCGAAAAGTGACAGATTTAGTTTAACAGGTAAAAAGAAAAAAATAAAAGTGGTGGATTTCACTGAAAAAATCACACTACTTTTACCCATGTACTTCTATTTAATTGGGAGAGTAAATTTTTCTTAATTCTACACTCTATAATAATCTGCTTTCCAATTAGTAATCTGTTTCTTAATATCATCTGGGCTAAAATTTTGTGAAGCTGCCCTTACACTTAGTTCAGGTAGCTCAGCATCACTAGCAAAACGAAGAGCAGTAATTTGACTTATTGTAAGTTTTGAATCTAGTAATTCTCCTGTCAAAACATAATGACGAAGATTCTCTTCTGCTCTTATCGCTCGATCCTGCACCTTTAACGGATATTGTCGAATTAATAGGTACATGATAACTAAGATCACTACGATGGCTAAATAAAGGATAGCTGATAGGCTGACTCCGTTCCTAATGACGAACCATATTGCTCCCACCAATGTAAGTAATAATAAGAATGATAAGATAAGATGAAAAAGTGGATGATATCTTCGGTGATTTTTGTAATTTTGATTCATTTGTTTTCCCTCCTGAAAATGCTTTTTTATTCCCATTTAAATGTATAGCTAGCAATCACAAATGCAGCTATTACCCAACCTCCTAGAATGGCTGCTTCCAGCCCTAAGCTGCTCCAGGCTGGCCCTACATTCATAATTTCACGCAATGCTGTGCTTAAATGTGAAATCGGCAGCAGCTTTACGATAGGCTGAAGAAACTCCGGCATATTTTTTATTGGGAAGAAAACCCCCCCTAAAAACAACATTGGAAAAGATAAAACTCCTGCTATAGGTGCAGCACTTTCAGGTGTTTTGGCAATTCCCGCAATGATAAAACCTATTGCCATAAACGAAAGTGTTCCAAGTATGATAAAACTTATTAAGGTGAACCAAGAACCTCGAATTTCCACCCCAAATAGGAGATGGGCAACGAGTAATACAATCAGCGCTTGCAATCCATTCATTAGCAACCTTGCAGTAATTTGTGCTGCAATGAAAGTAGAGGCTTTGAGTGTAGTCCCTTGCATCCTCCGTAAAATCCCCCGCTCTCTCCATGCAGCAATCTGACCAGCTACCCCATTCATGTTGTTACTCATAATCATCATCGCGACAATTCCTGGAACCAAGAAATCAATATATTTTAAATGCAGAGCTTTGATTCCATGAGATTCCATTTCAACGACAGGCACATAGGAAACCCTTTTTTTGCTGATTTCATCTATTACTCCATTGACAAGCGCCAATCCTACTTGTGATACAGCAAAATTCGTATCATTATAATAAACTGGGATGGTGAAAGGCAATGTTTGTGATCCACTATTTTTTAAACTAGATTCATAGCCCTTAGGAATGGTAACCACCAGCTGCAAATCACCATTTTTCAGACTTGTTTGTGCATCTTCTTCATCTTTTTGTAACACAAGATGAATGGCTTCATTTTTGCTAATAGCGTTCACAAACTCATTTGAGAACGATGTCTGATCATGATCAATTACTCCGATTGTTAAAGAGATTCCATTTCCTTTACCTAAAAATAAACCTAGCATGGACATAAGCAGGATTGGAAAAATCAATGTCCACATCAGCACTTGGCGATTCCTGAGAAAAATGCGTAGCTGCGCAAGTGTTAACTGCCAGTAAGCCTTCATGCCTCTCTTAAACTCCTTCCAGTCATATGTATAAATACATCCTCTAGTGTCGCTGTCCTTGTTTGTATATCCACCAGCTGCAGGTTTTTTTCAGTTGCAAAATGGATTAAGCTCGTCAAAGTTTTCTGTAAATGATCCGAATAGAGCATGTGGACATCGGATTGCTTTCCAACTTTTTTTACACCTTCAATACTAGAGAAATCAATGAATTCTTCTTCCTGTAAGACTCTAAATTCCAAGGCGCTATCGGATTGAAGACCTTTCACTAATTGAGTCGGTGTATCCAAAGCAATTAGTTCGCCTTGATCCATAATGGCAATTCGATCACATAAAATGTGCGCTTCATCCATATAATGAGTGGTTAGCACGATTGTCTTGCCTTTATTTTTCAATTGTAGCACGATATCCCATAATGTTCGTCTAGCTTGAGGATCTAGCCCTGTTGTCGGTTCATCCAAAAATACAACTTGTGGATCGTGAACCAACGCAAGAGCAATCGCTAAACGTTGCTTTTGACCACCTGAAAGCCCTTTTATCCGACTTTTTCTTTTCTCAGTAAGTAACATATCATCTATTAATGGTGAAATAGGAATATGTGATGGATAAAAGCTTGCGTACATTTGCAGAATTTCCTCTACAGTCAGTAGGTCAAAAAGCGAAGTTGATTGTAACTGTACTCCGATGATTTCCTTTACTTTTGTAAGCTCACGTAATATATCATGTGTACCAATTATGGCTGTTCCTTCATCTGGCTTACGCAGTCCAACCAGCATTTCTAGTATAGTCGTTTTCCCTGCACCATTGGGACCTAAGAGACCAAATATCTCTCCATTATGTACTTGAAAATGGACACCTTTCACAGCTTTAAATGATCCATAATTTTTTACAAGTCCTTTTACATCAATAATCGTATCTTCAGAAAAATTCATATCGGTGCCTCCTCCTCCTCTCAAGCATTGTTCCATTTTATAATATGTATTGGCACTGTCCAATATTTCCATACTTTCCTCCCATTATGTATAACTGCGCCAACAGTTATACTGGATACGTCCCACAAAAAAGTATATGGTCATTGTATCAGTTTATAACTTATTGAAAATACTTTTGATGGAGTTTTTTTTAGGGGTACGGGGAGGATACCATCTCCTTGTTGTTTGGAAATGCATGAGTGTCATTTGAACCAGGGACAGAAAATCAATTGAAAGCTCTGGTGAGAATAAGACATATAATATACGTCGATTAAGGTCCTCTAACAGGAATGCTCTTTTTCTTCTTTTGTTGCACTTTTCTTAGGGTTTCGATGTATCACTTCTCGACCTTTATAAGAATCACGAAAAAAGGTATCGTCCCTTTTAACGATACCTTACATTGATTAAAACCTTGTGTTGCTAGCGTTCAGGATTTTGCGTCTCCAATAAAATGCAGTAGATATTTTTATATCCAAACTTTTAGCTATAAAAGCATTAAAAGCTAAATTACCTGTACTTAGTAGAATTCACACTATAAATAATACGAAAAACACCCGGTAAGCTCGCTTACGGGTGCTTTTAATTAAGAAGTTAATTAATTTTTTCTTAGGATATTTCTATTAACCTTTAGTTCTACTTTTCAAAAACATTACCAGCGATTAACATAGCTTGAACAGCTTTTGGAAATCCAACATATGCTGCACATTGTATAATAATTTCTTTAATTTCATTTTCAGTGAGTCCTACATTCAGTGCAGCTCGAATGTGAAATTCAAGTTGATCAAATGCTCCTTGAGTGATAAGAGAAGTTATTGTTATGATTTCTCTCTTATCGAAAGATAATCCTTCCCTTGCATATACATCTCCAAAGCCAAATGCAACAATCATCTCCCAAAAATCAGGTGAAATATTTTTCATCCCCGATATGTTTTCGAAAGCTTCTTGAGAAACCATCTTCTTAACTGTTGAAAGACCTGAATCAAATCTATTATTCTTTTCCATCCTATTGCCTCCCCATAGTTGGTGGAATTTCATCTTGGTTGACTATTACCTCAACAACGACCGGCTTTTCCTTTATTTCAATTAGATGTAAAGCTTGATCTATTGCCTCTTTTAAATCGATAGGTGTATAGCATTGAAAAGAATCCAATCCCATTGATTGAGCGTATAGTGATACATCTAAAGGGGTATTATACACAGCACCAACGGATTTACCATTCATTTTTCTCATACCCTTTTCAACCATATCTAACATACCATTATTTAATACAATAAAAAGTACCGGTGAATTATAATTTAAAGCGGTTGAAATTTCATTTCCGTGCATGAACATACAGCCATCCCCGACTAAGCAAACAATTTTTTTATCAGGTGCTGCTATTTTGGCTCCAATTGAATAACCTATTGCATGACCCATTGCTCCAAAAATATCATCAAAAAAGAATGTAGCCGGTTCAAAAATATCAAAATATTTGATACCGTAGAAAGTATGACTGCCATCATCTCCAAAAACGATTGTATCATCTGGGAGTGAATTTCTTATCACTTTTACCGTAGTTTCAGAAGACATACGTTCATACCGATCGTTTATTTTTACTTGATGTTGTTGTTTAGGGATTAGAAATTCTGAGTTTTCTTTATCCGTAACATCTTTCAAAATAAAACTTAGATTTGAACGAATATCACCTAACACAGTAGTTGTAGGGACATCAATTGTTTTACCGATAAAAGTTTGATCATAATCAAAATGAATAATATGTTTAGGATACATTTCTTTAGAAAAACCCGCAGTAGACATATCACTCAATTTTGATCCAATAACTAGTAATAGATCAACTCCCTGCAAGAGATAATCATTCGCTTCCTTAGAACCACCTAACCCGAATCCACCTAACGAGAGAAGATGATTATTAACAAATGTTCCTTTTCCACCAGGGGTTGTAATGACTGGGATTTTCCAATTTTCCGCAAGTAGACGAACCTCTTTATATGCTTTACTTGAATGAACTCCTTTTCCTAAAAACATGAGAGGCCGATTAGCTGAATTTAGTAAATCAACAACTTTATCAAGGTCAGGTGAAATCATTTCATGAGACGAAGGGAAATCTAATTCAAAAGGAGCAATCTCTTCTGTTAAAATATCAAAAGGAATAGATAAATGAACTGGACCTTTTATACCAGAAACTGCTTTTTCAAGTGCATGTTGTAAATAGATTTGTAACATGTCGCCTCGATCAACACGAACACTAAATTTAGTTACATGCTTAAACAATTCAACTAAATCCGTACCGAAAACAGTGGAATCCTGTCCCATCGGCTTACCAGTATCTTTCATACCGGGATGGCCTGTAATAATGAGCAATGGAATATTTGATGCCTTCGCTTGTCCAGCCGCTGTAAGTAAGTTCGTTCCACCAGGACCTGAAGTACCAATTGCTATTCCTATCTTATTATTCATTAAAGAATATCCAGATGCTGAAAAGCCTCCACCAGACTCATGCTTACTTAATACAAATTCTATACCTTGCTGATCTGCAGCATAAATTATTGGCGAAATTGCTTTACCAGGTATTCCAAAAATATGATTAATTCCCCATCGCTTAATATTTTTTGCTAGAATAGATGCACAGGTTTCCCTCTTACTTATTAAACACTCCGCCTTATCTACTACCATTTCCATTGTGCTATACCTCTCCAACATAATTTATTTCTTGCAGCATTGGAGCATAAATTTGTTCAAATTGCTCCGCTTCAATAGGTTTACTAAAAAAATAACCTTGAATTTTATCACAATTATTTTTCTTTAAAAACTCTAGTTGCTCTTTTGTCTCCACACCCTCTGCAATAACTTGTAAACCAAGATTATGAGCTAAAGTTATGATCGCTTTAACTATGTTAACATCGTTATTATCTTCCATAATATCTCTAACGAATGATCTATCTATCTTTAAATAATCAATAGGGAATTTCTTAAGGTAACTTAAAGAACTATACCCAGTACCAAAATCATCTATACTAATGCAGATACCAATATCCTTCAATTGCCTTAGAACTTTTAGTGAATAAGTAAAATCCATAGCCATAGATTCGGTAATTTCTAAAATTAAATATTTGGGATTCAGTTCGGTTTGATCTAATACTCTTTTCACAAAACCAACTAAATTTAGCTTAAAGAATTGTTGAGAAGATAGATTAACTGCAACAGAAATTGGTTCCATACCTAAATTTTGCCATCTTTTATTTTGGATACAAGCTTGTTCTATTACCCATTCCCCAATCTCTGTAATTAATCCTGTTTCTTCAGCTAACTTAATAAATTTATCTGGATAAATTAGACCATACTTCGGGTGATTCCATCTAATCAGTGCTTCTACTCCAACAATTCTTCCCGTTTTATTACAAACTTGAGGCTGATAATGCAGGAGAAATTCATTATTCTCCAATGCTTTTCTTATATCAGATTCAAATTTTAATTCCTCACCTGAATTATTAAACATGTCGGAAGTATAGACAACATATCCATTTTTGCCTTGAGATTTTGCTTTGTACATAGCAGTATCTGCATATACCATAAAATCTTCAAGAGTTATCGTGTGTCTAGGGTAAATTGCTATTCCAATGCTAACAGTAGTGTGAAATTCATTTGAATTCACGATGAAAGGATGCTTAAATTGCTCTAACACGCGGTCAGCTATTTCAATGACATAATGATCATTTTCAAAATCTTTTAATAAAAAAATGAATTCATCCCCACCCAAACGAGCCAGTTTATCATTTTCTCCAAGACACCCAACTAATCTATTGGTCACTTTTGTCAGCAATATATCACCATTAGAATGCCCAAAGGTGTCATTTATGATTTTAAATCGATCTAGGTCTAAAAACATAATAGCTAATTTCGGACTATTTCCGGCATGAGTTCTCTTGATAATTGTTTCTATTTCTTTTTGTATGTAACGCCTGTTTGGCAAGCCGGTTAAATCATCATGATATGCCAAGTAGTTATATTTTTCTTCAATTAAATATCGATCGGTTATATCCCTAAATTGACCAAATGCACCAATAAGCTTATCATCTTCATAAATCGGCTGTGCATCAAATAAGCAAACTACTTTATCACCATTTTCGTTAATAAACTTTAGTTCTTCATTTTCATATTTTTCTTCAAACTCAATAACACGTTTAAAATAATCCCCTGTTAAATCAGATTCGTAAATTCTCTTTCCTAAAACAGACCCTCTATTTCGATTAGATATTTTCTGGGCAAAATCATTAAACTCTGTTGTAATACCTTTTTCATCAGTAATGACAATCCCATTTCTTGTCCTGCTTAACATAATTTGATTCATAATATTAAGTTTCTTATTTTGCTTTCTAAGTAACAATTCTCTTTCAATCGAATCTACAACTTGAGAAAGCATGGTTAAAAATAACGGATTTTGAAAAACGATTGGCATCATGATACAAACACTACCGAGTAAATTATCTTCATCCGTGTAATGAAACGCCGCACCATAACAAGCTATTTCAAAAAGAAATCTATGATAATGATCTTCACCTATTAAAGTAATCGGATGTCTTTGCAATAAGGATAAACTAATGACATTCGTACCCGTATCTTCCTGGGTAAAAAGACTTCCCTGTTTAATACCAAATTGTTCTACGGTAGTCTTGATTGTTTCGTCACCTACCATTTCTAACAAATATCCAACAGAATCGGAAATAACAATCAATATCGGAGTTCCTTTTAATGAATCCAATAGCTTATTAGAAAAATAACTTACAACAGATAGTATATCACTGTATGATTTTCTTTTACTATAAAGTTCCTGTTTTGTCATAAATTTTTTAGGACTAGGTATTATGTTTGGATCCATACCACTTTCTTTACACATTCTCTTTGATTCTGTTATATATTTCGGTTCTTTGACACTCATTTTTCAAACTCCTCAAAAAATCAAATACAATATTAATATTTTAATAAAAAAACTAATAATGTTCTATATCTATACAAAATAATTAATATTTTTCATTACCGGTAAATGATTTACAAACTATCAAATTTTGTATTTTTGATTACCTATCAAAAAAAGGTAATTAGTAGCACAAGAAAAACCACACATGAATCTTGATCCATTAAGAAGTCCGATTTAAGAAATTAATAAACTAAAAAGGACAAAAAGCAAACGATTGGACCAATTCGTTTGCCTTTTGTCTACACTCTGAAATACTCTGGAACTTATCCAGAGTATTCGATTATTACTCTATATATTAATTTCTTAAATTCTTTCATATGAGCTTCATCTTCCAAACGGTCACACTTTTTGGAAAGACCATCCCTTATCTTATAAACGGTCTAATTCTACTTGTGACAGCAAAGCAACACTTTTAAGTAAATCCCCCTGAAAGTAAACCCATTTTTTTGTTTTGTAGAAATAAGGTCTGCAAAATTCTTCATGAGTATAAGTTCAAAAATTTAAGAAATTCATTCACTTTTCCAACGTGAAACGGTTTCTGCTACGAAAACTTCAAATGATTTGGGCTCACGTAGTAGCAATTGCTTTTGGAGTATGAAGTCTTGGTATGTTCCCAGACAGCCAAAATTTTGAAAACTTTCATACATAATACGAAAATCTTGAGCAAGCCATTCTGGCATTATAGTAATAGCTTGTTGATACCATTCATCCAGATTATCTCCAATATAACGTACCGTAGTCCCAGTTATACGACTGTAAGTTTCGGCGATTGCTTCCCCTGTTAATACTTCGGATCCATAAATAGGATATTCCTTACCCTCATATCCGCTGAGAAGGAGTGCATTTGCCGCTGCATAGGCGATATCTTCTACATCGACTCGATTCAATCCAACTGAACCGAGCGGTTGAGGATATATCCTATCCTGAAGTATTGCATCATGAAACAAGTAATCATTCTGAAAGAAATTATTCGGTCGTAATATCGTATAATCCATGCCCGACCTCTTAATCTCCTCTTCAATCCCGATTTTACTTCTTATATGAGGGATGTGTAACATATTTTCATTCATTGGTGCAGATAAGTATACAATTTTGGGTACACCAGCTTTTCTAGCAGCCTTAACAGCTGTTACTCCTTGGATTGTTTCTGTCTTAGCCAAACCGGTTAAGAGAAACACTGCATCCAATTGATCAAATGTCCTTACTAGGCTTTCAGGTACCTCCAAATCCCCTTGGATCCATTCCAAGTTCATATTCTTATGCTGATTTTTACTTTGATCTCTAGTAAGGATACGGACGTATGCTTTGCGATTTAAAAGCTCCGAAACCAACTGACTTCCTACAGTACCTGTACCTCCGATAACAAGAATATTCATACTTATCACTTAACCTCTTCCGGATTGATTTCTTATAGTGCTGTTTGCAGTTGTTCCCAGCTTTTTTGATCCAACCGAGACTTCGCTAAACTCAACATACCTTCGTACGCTTCTTTAGGTGCAAATCTTTTCATATCGCTAAACATCTCTAACCGCTCCTGATGACTGATCGCTGGTATCATATAGTGCATAAATATCGCCATTGTTTGTGGTGGAATAGAGGAACGAATATTTATTGAGATGACCTTCAATTGGTCATCCGTCAGATTCTCCCATAATGCCTTCATGCCTGGTCCCTCTTCGCTTTGAAGGTGGATAAAGTAATCTGCTGTAAAACTGTTCAGATCTTTACCAATTTGCCACCAGATCTTTTGATGCTCTATTTGATTTTGTTCTTTCAATTGTAACTGATCCACTAGTTCAATAAGCTGCTCAAGATAATGTTCTAATGCACCGTGTTCATCCTCCAATTGATGCAATGTCTCAGGTGCAAATTTTTCATATGATTCATTAATATTTGCATCCTCATCTCTCGAATGGGCTTCTAGAATAATTGCTACCCGCCTAAATTCCTTGACAAATGATTTCACTCCCTCGTCATCAGAACTATCAACCGAACCTGCCTGATGGCATAAACCACTTAATGCTAAGCGAATCCCCTTGTGTACTGGAGCATACAGATCAAAACGATTAAACATGTTCAACTCTCCTTTGGTTTTGTTTTATTAAAAAGCTATCGATCACCTTGCCTTATTTCACTCCTTGTTCGTAGTATAGTTTCATTATAGAGACGAAAAAGGAAGTCGGTAATTATACGGAGGTATATTCAAGCGTATATTTTGGTATCAAAAAATAAAAACACTGAAGACCTTTAGTCTTCAGTGTTAATAATGGATTAATTAGCTCATTAATTTTTTGACCAATTCTGTTTTGCCCTTTAGGTCAAGTTTCTCATAAATACGACTAAGATTCTTTTTTACAGTGATTTCTGATAAGTAAAGCTTCTTGGCTATTTCTAGATTAGACGAACAAGTTCTTGTTAAAAGGGCTATTTCGCGTTCACGGGGAGTTAGTCCTGATAATATTGCATCAAGAGATGAAGCTTCATAATTGTCTTCCGTTGACTGATAAAGATTCTCAACAAACTTCTTCATCTCTTTATCCTCTCTAAAATCGAGCACAAATACCGGTGCAGGAAATTGAAGACCAAAACCGAAATGGGTAGTTCCAGGTATTTCAACATACCCTACCCCTTTGACTGCTTCCTGGTTATATTTCATTGGAGCAGTGTACACCATTATTCCGCCTTTCAAATAGTAGGAAAGATATGTTTGAAAGAACATGAATCTGGCCGCAGAACTGCCATCCTTTGAAAAATCGATCAAATATTGAAACCACCCTGCCGGTGACTCTGGTGGTACAATCAACTTATCCCTCTCCTGTTTAGAAAGGGTGCGGAAATAAGACTGAGTAATCGGGTTTTGTTGCAGAAACTGAAGAGAACCTCTATGAATGGGAATGTATACAAAAATACCCACCGCTTCGTGCTTTTCATTTTTAAGTAGCCTGACGACTTCACTTCCCAGTAGAATCACTTCGGAAAGTTTAATCGAAGTAAACCATTTTTCATTTACAGCTTTTGGAATATTATATATATGTCTTTCATTTGTTACTGGATCGTACATCTCTTGGATATAATCTTGATGATTTGAAAGGACATCCTTAAAATACTGTTCTGCTTCCTGTAAATTATCCTTGTTAACCGTTTCAATATAATAGGTTTGATCAATCGCATCATCATAAAACATGGCCCGAAAACCAGGATCCCCTACAATATAGATAAAATCTAAAAGGAAAAGATTTCTTTCTTCTATAGAATGATGTCGAGAGGAAAAAAGACCGTAGTGGTATTTAACGCTTCGCTGCCAGAGCTGATTATAAATATTAGGCTTTTTAAGTCTGAAATCCTGATAGAGAGCTTTTCGGAGAACCTGATGCAAATACCACCCACGTTCACTTTTTCGAACAAAGGAGAGATGGATGAGATTTTCAAACTCCTCGTTGCTTATCTCTTTTCCAAGAATATTCTCGAGAATTTCATGGTTAAATACACGGACCATTGTTACAGCTTCCAACAACTCCATTAATGTAGAATCAGTGATTTCACGCAGCCACTGTCCAGCAATTTCTTTAAAGGTTTCATTCCACATTAGAAATTCAGGTTCTTGTTCCCCCTTTAAGCCTTCCAATTCATTCAAGCCCATGAAAAGAGATAACGTAAGAGGGTGCCCCTTGGTAATAAAATATGACTTTCTTACAAAGCTATCATTATAGTCCCCAAATATAGATGTATACTGCTTGCAAGTTTCATAGTCAAATGGTGACAATGGCATAAATTTAATGAATCTTCTCCAAGCCGGTGACAACACCCAGCCCCCTTTTAAGGGAAAGCGGCCAGACAATACAATCAAAATGTTAATGGATAATTCAACTAAAAAGGAATGCCGTAACCAATCATCAAGTTCGTTCATTTCTTCATAGGTATCTATAGCAAAAACTAAACGACCAGTTTGAGCTCGTTTATTAAGTTGGCTCACCGCTTCCTCTAATAACTTGCTCTCACTCCATTCCTCTGGGACTTGTGTATTTAACATAGCGAGCAATCGTAAGGCAAATCCTTGCGGAGTCTTGGTAAAATCTAAGCAATCCAAGAGAAAAAAAGGAATTCCCTCTTGGTCGCAAATTCGCCGAAACTGATCGAGCAAAGAGCTTTTCCCAATTCCTCCTGTGCCACTGATATTTAGGATACGTTCTTTATTTTCTTTGTTGTATACAAAATTACGGAAGATAATCAATTCCATTTTTCGCCCGACAAAAAAACTTTCTTCTAATCTTCGAATCTCTTCACCAAAGCTACTCATCATAACCTCCAGCTAGTAATGAATTGATAATATATACTTCAAGTATACTTAAGGACCTACACAAATCCTATTCTTTCCTATATAGTGATATCATCCATTTCTTAAAAGGGAGTTGAGACTTATGACAAACAACAATCCCTCATTAATTCTTGATCATACTTTAAATCAATTTTATTCCGAACAGGATGATGTCTTAACCTTTATACAATTTTGTCAGGGATTAAACCTTCTGCGAAAAAGAACCTCCCGCAACGATTGGGTTAGATTTATTAAAGAAATATATCTCGATCATCCCCTCCGAGATTTTATTATTCAAGAACCTTTTACACAACATGCGTTTTACAAATCAAAAGACAACGTTGGCTCAGTTCTAATGGATTTTATTTATTCAGTTGATGGATTGGTTCAAGCTCCGTTTACAGGATATGAAACCGCACGTGGTAAGAATCTATTTAATAGCCTCATGTCCCTCTCTAGCTGTATAGGAATCCGTAAAGCTCGTAATATGATCGAGAGAAAAATAGAGTACGTATTATGCCATAAGAAGAATTCCCATTTCTTATCTATTCCCTCCGGCAATCTACGTGAAATTCCGAATACAAAGTTTGACTCCCAGTTATTTTTAAGTTCTATACATGCTTTGGATTGGGATGAAGAGGCCCTGTTTCGTATCGATAAAGAATTTGGGCTTAGAGGCATAAAAACACACCATATAACCTTTCTGAATTTCACAAAAATCCTAAAACCACTTCAACCATTCGACTTTATTTGGTCTAACGGTCTTCTTAACAATGTAAAGGATACTTCAGCTGAAGAGCTTATCCAAAATTTTTTCAATTATTTAAAACCAGGTGGAGCGTTTATTCTAACAGGTTTTCACCCCACTCATCTTTTATGTGGATACTTAGAGGTATGCTGCGATTGGTGGCCGATTTATAGAGATGAAAGTCAACTTCTTCGCTTAGTTGAAAAGTTACCAAAGGAAAAGATAGACAACGTGAAGACTTACATGGACCCTACAGGTACAATTGTGTTTTTAGAAATAGTAAAAGCTTCCTAATGATTAGGTAATTGGTATTGTTATAATATATTGTTGATTTACTTTTTGAATTCACCTGAATTTGAAAAATACTTTATAAAGGTTGGATATTGTCCTTTGGCCGAGTTAGTTCCCTATCTGTATTAAAGGAGGATTTTTTTGAGAAGCAAATATATAATAAAGTCTATTTCATCTTTTTGATCAGTATCCAGTCCACTGCTTTTATAATGACAGCGGTTTCGCGAAGACAATGGATATACTAATATTAAGACCCTCCTGCCAAATTTTAAAAGTACTTAAAATTACAATTGACTTGTTATTAATAAGTATTTATAGTGAGTATGTTTATGTCAATTTTTTTATAGTTGTTAGAGTCATAATTTCTATAAAAAAGAGAAAAAAAAAATGACTTTCAATCGAGAGCATTACAACTAGAAGGAGCAATTTAGATGCAGCAAAAAATATCGTTTTCAACCTATGTAGTCATCGGAACAATGCTTTTCGGAATGTTCTTTGGTGCGGGAAATTTAATTTTTCCTATCCAATTAGGACAACTTGCGGGAACAAACTTTTGGCCTGCATTAATTGGCTTTTTAGTAACAGCCATTGGCCTGCCTTTTTTAGGAATATTAGCGATCGGTCTATCCGGAAGTAACGGACTTCGTGATATAGCCAATAAAGTACATCCGTTTTTTGGTTTGGTCTTTTCTATGGCTCTTTACTTAACAATTGGACCATTTTTCGCCATTCCACGTACAGCAACGGTACCATTTGTAGTCGGTTTTGAACCTTACATAAATCCGAGTTACGCTAGCTTATGGCTCGGGCTCTTTAGTTTCGTATTCTTTGCCATTGTTTACTATTTCTCACTTCATCCTGCAAAAGTTATGGACTATATTGGAAAATATTTAACACCGGCATTTCTAGTCTTCCTGTTTGTTTTAATCGTAACTGCCATAGTCAAGCCAATGGGTCATTTCGGAGAACCTTCAGGGGACTATATTGAGCTTCCTTTCATAACTGGTTTTAAAGAGGGCTATAATACAATGGATGCCCTAGCATCACTCGCATTTGGTATCGTTGTCATTAATGCCATTAAGAGACAAGGCATTACTAACACAAAGGATATAGCCAAAACAACATGGAAATCAGGTATTTTCGCGATGGCTTTAATGATGCTAATTTACGGACTCATTACGTATATGGGGTCATCGAGCGTATCAGCTATCGGAACATTTGATAATGGCGGCCAGATTTTTGCAGCAGTTGCTCAGCACTATTTTGGGTCATTCGGCACGATTTTACTTGCAATTATTATTGTACTTGCTTGTCTAAAAACAAGCATTGGACTTATTACATCTTGTAGTGAATTTTTCCATAATGTATTTCCTAAAGTTAGTTATAGATGGTTTGTATTAATACTATCTTTCGTTTCATTTACTATCGCAAACTTTGGTTTAAACAATATTATTCAATTTGCGGTGCCAGTGTTAATGTTACTATATCCGCTAGCAATTGTTCTTATCCTATTGACGCTTTGCTCGCCACTATTCAGTAATAAACATAGCGTTTATGCAGCTTCCATGTTGTTATCATTCTTTGTAAGCTTCTTCGATGGCTATAGCACATTAGTCGTAAACTTACCATCTGCAACTGTCCCATTATTCGATTCTATTAAGGCATTCTACATGGATTATCTGCCACTTTACGACATTGGTCTAGGTTGGATTATACCCGCTTTATTTGGAGCAATCATCGGCTGTTTTTGGCCAAAGGGTGATATGAAGAAAACACAAAAAGAACTGTAGAGTTTCATCCTACAGTTCCTTTTTTATTTAATACAGTTTATTGTAGTTCTAAGAATTGTTATCTAAAGAGTAGTAATTTACTATTACTATTTAATAAAATTGATTAATTCAGCCATTTTAATAAGGTCGTCACTATTTTGTCCACCCGCAATATAATAGATAAATTCATTACTGACCATAATTAACTGATTAACCCCACCTGCTTCGACAGGGTTTATAAGGATTGCTTGATGATTCCAAATGGTTATTAAAGATTTAAAACCGGAGTAACTTATTACTAACGAATCGTATACAAGTTTCGCAGAGCCTTGTTTATTAATTGCAGTATCAATGGATAAGTATTTATCTCCTTTAACAAGGCAAGATACACTCATTAGGACACGATTATTATCTTTAGTTACTGTAATCTTTGGTTCTCCAATAATCGAAGGTATGTTTTCCTTAGTTGGGATGACTACTTCTTCTGTTAAAACGAGTGCCTTATTACCGTTTATTATTTTGAATAACTCTTGGTCTTCTCTAGAAAAAGTAACTGATACATCTTTAGATTGAAATTGTTGCTCGGTTGTGTTTATTCCATTAGGATAAGAACCTCATTTCGAATGGCTAACATTGAATCTTCCTGTTTTACAAGAACAAAGGCTATGACAAAAACGGCAGCTGCTACACAAATCCTTACAGGAAAACCAAATATGTTATTGAGTTTACCTTTTAAAGAAAGTTTATTTATATTGGTTTAGCCATTCCTGTACTGTAACTGTGCGTTTAGCTAATGGCAACTTCAATCTACAACTGCTTTTTCTTAATTTATCCCTAGTGCTTTCTTAATTGACTCAATTGTTTTCCCATTGGACTCCTTTTCAGCGGTAGGAGTATCTAATACATAATCGTTTTGTTTTAAATAATTTGCTTCTAGGAGCTTGAAATCCTTTGCATCAACCGTTCCATCAAAGTTAATATCTGCATCGCGGTAATTTGTTCCCCAATATTTTTGAAGCAAAATCACGTCATGAATATCTATTACATTATCTTTATTAATATCGCCTGACTTTTCTCTTACTGAAGGGTATGAAATACTCTCGCCAATATATATATCCCCATCTTTTCGGCCAATTTCCATAGGTGTGTAAGTTGTAAAATGGCCAGGTACATCAATTATGACGGTATATAACTGTTCAGTAAGAGGCATTTTATTAAAAACAATGTTTCCATTTTTTTGAATATCCCCATTGTATACCTGCCCCTTTGAGTCTTTCGCTGTAACTTTTGCACCGATTGTCGTGTAGTCGATTGCATAATTAAAACCGCCGTTCGCATTTAATAACCCTTCAGCATTAATCTTAGCTTGTACTGTTGAATAGGCAGGATAGCTTGGCAATAAACCGATTTGAGTATACGGGCTTACCGTTTTACCACTAATATCTTTATACGAGGATGTAGTAACAGTAAAAAATATACTATTTACATTTACAAATTCTTTAGCGTTCGTATCTACTTGCATATCAAATAATGGAATATCACCAGTTAAACCATCCCCAGGTGCTTTTATATTAATGGTATTCGATTTGCTTGTAGTACCACTTGATGTAACTGTAAACTGTGTATCGTCGGATAAAGCCATATTTTTATTTAATACAACGGAATTAAAATATTTTGAGGTATAATCAAACTTGATTGTTAAATCTTTTGCATTTTGCAAACCATGACTATAAAAGGTATACGTTAATTGATCCCCCATTGTAAAAGACTGTTTATTTGGTTTAGCGTAAATATATTGTGTCCCAGGCTTCACATAATAAATGACTTTAGAGATCGTTGTGTTACCAGCTTTATCCGCGCCAACAAATTGGAGCATATTAACTGGATTAGGAGAATCGACTGAAATTTCATTATTAAACTTGCCATCCTTATCGGCTGGAATACCCCATGCCGGAGAGTTAGGTCCGTACCAAACTTTATTATTGGCTTGCGTTACATTTATGCCGCTAGCTTCCATTATTTTTGCTTCATTATCAATTACACTTCCAGATAATGTTACTGTTTTTTGACCAGGGGCTAATTCTACAAATGGAAGATCCCCTTTAGGAATAGCATTGGTATCATCTAAAGTGAAGGTTGGATTACTATTATCAATGAATCCTTGATCAGTCATTGTATACTGTTTACCGTCTAAATTTGTACCAATGACTTTAATTTTGTACAATCCTTCTGGTACTTGTATAGAAGTATATCCAATTGGTTTATTTGAATTTCCTGTAAACGGAAAATATCTTCCATAAAAACCATCTTGAACGTAATAATCAACGTCGATTGCTGCCCCAGAAGTATTAATTGTATTTATTAGACCCAAATCTTGATTTGTTTTCGGATCAACTAAAATAAAATCTAATGTTTGCATAGGTGAATTTAGTTTGAAATCTAAATCAGTAGTCTTTACACTATAAGGGTTCCTTACACGATTTGTAGAGATACTTGGTGAGTGAACTTTGAAATATTCGAAACCTTCTTCAACTAGACGTAGGCCAAATGGAATTTGATAATTTTCATCAGGGTCCTTTTTATTCACCACATGAATATATCCTTCGTATGTGCCTTTTTTAGCAGTCTTTGGAATGAATAGTTTTGCAGGTATAGTTTCCTGACTATTTTTTTTAATTTTAATCAATTCGGGCACAACTAAAGACACACCGTTTTCCTTGGCATCCAAGGACCCCCGGGCTCCAACATTGTACTCAACAGAAATTTTATACTGCTGCATTTTATCACTATTATTTGAGATTAGTAGATTCGTTGTTTTCGTAATATCATTATTATCTATTGGAATAAAACCATAGCTAAGGCCACCTGTTTGTTCATTAATGATTTTTATTACATTATTTTCAATATAGGGTGTTTCATCTTGAACTGCCAGTTCTGTACTAGAATATATCGCTTCAAAAGGGTCTACTCTTCCTGCCCCTACTTCAAACACACTATTTAGACCCTTTAAAGGATCTGCTGTATTCATTAAGACTGTTTTAATATCTGCTGGTGTATAATCTGGATGTGATTGTAATAGTAATGCAGCAATCCCAGTAACATGAGGAGTTGCCATCGATGTACCCGACATTCTCAAGTATGCAGAGGAATAATCTGAAAAATCATTTTTGTTGTTAATATATGAAGGTACTGTTGATAAGACAGAAACCCCCGGTGCCGTAATTTCCGGTTTGATATCATATAATGTTCCAGATGGCCCTCTGGAGCTAAAGCTGGCTAGTTCATCACCTGGAATTTCAGTTTCTCCAATTTCCCCCAACGTAACGGTCGGGGTACCATAGGCGAATAACTCATTGACTGCCAAACCGTCTTTATTTGTCATTGAGAATACTGGAATATTTTCATTGCTTTCTCCCAAATAATAAGGGATTTGTCCTTCTGTCGAATTGGTGTTGTATATTATGACACCTGCAGCTCCATTTTGCTTTGCGTATTGCATTTTATCAATAAGGGCATATGTGCCGCGAACGACAAATGCAATTTTGCCTTGAACGCTTTTTCCTGTATAATCTTTTGCTCCGCCTTCACCTACATTTACAATTTCGAATGTTTTTCCAGACAAGTTAGTGAAATCATCCACCCATTTTTTGGTCATCAATTGTAATGTACTATCAGAGCTATTACCATCTGACACAAATTTACTCGCAAATGTTGTTACCTTAGTACCAGCAGAACTCGCACCAACTGTTAATGCTAGTGCTGCTGCCCCCGGAGAGCCTAATGTGTACATTCCACTTTCTCCAGAGTTACCTGCTGCTACTATAGCAGTAACACCGCTTAATACTGCATTATCGATAGCTAAGCTTGTTGCTTCTAAAGGATTGTTTAGTGAAGAACCTAACGAAAGGTTAATTATATTCATTCCATCTGACACTGATTTATCAATACCGGCAATAACTGCAGAATTAGTACCAGAACCATATGGGCCCAATACACGGTATACAAATAAATCCGAATCAGGTGCAACTCCAGTGACTTTATAATCAGAATTGTTTTTAGCTTTACCGGCAATTGTTCCTGACACATGTGTGCCGTGATCGGTGTAATACGTATTTCCGTTTATCTTTTCTGATTTTCCGGAAGTTTTCCATTGGGCATATGTAGCTTCCATTGGGTCATTATCATTATCTACAAAATCATATCCACCTTTGAATGCTTCCTTTAAATCAGGGTGATTATAATCAATACCTGTGTCGATTACACCAATCTTTATATTTTTTCCGGTATAACCTTCCTTATGTAATTTATCAATCTTTAAAAATGGTATACTATCAACCTTTGTCTGCGCTTCCTCTTCCTCTATTTCGATTGGTGGTTTGATTTGTATTGTTGTATCACTATAAACTGTTTTAACCATGTCAAAATCCAACAATTTCTTAATTTGATTTGCTGGAAGTGTTACTGTAGCACCGTTAAATGCATCCTGATAAGTATATTTAATATGAAAATTCTCCTTATTAGATTTCTCTTTTTTTCCTAATTCTTCATTTAACTCTTTTTTAAATTCAGTATGTGACTTTTCAACTTTTTCTTTCGCTTTCTCGATCGAAATTGATTCTCCTTTTGTAGCTTTTACCAATTGGGCTACTTTCGCTGGAAGTTCTTTGAATTCAACAATCACTGATACCTCATCGTCACTATTTAAGTCCACATCATCTGATAATCTTAGTCCACTCTTTAAATCTGCGGAGTCTAATTTTTGCAATGCAGCTCTTTGTTCATCGGATAACGACCCAATAATATTTTCTGCTATGTTCTCACTAGATAAAGCATACGTTGGCTTTTGGGAAATCACGGAAGAGCCAAAAATACTACTGCTAGCTAAAGCAAGCACAGTTGTAACTTGGAAAAGTTTTCTCTTTATTCCTTTCATCTCTACATCCCCCTTTTCTTTTCTATAAAAATGGATATTAAAACTAAGACATAACATAATCTGTTTTCAAGTTTATCAGAAAGTTTATTCTATTGAAATTTCTGAATTTTACTTGAATTACGAACATTTATGAGATAAAGTAGAAAAAACTCATTAATACTAAAAAAACATGCATTTTTGCATATTTTAATTAAAGGGGTATCAGGTCTTGAACAAGAAATTAGGTAATGAAATAAAATGGCTAAGAAAAAAATTGGGCATTTCGCAAAAAGAGCTTGCAAAAGGGATTTGCCATCAATCGGAAATTAGTCGTATTGAAGCGGGTGAGGTTTATCCACGAATAGATGTCTTACATAAAATCGCATTAAGATTAAGAGTTACCCTGCAACATTTTTTATCACTATCTAATGATCGAACAGACTATTTCGATGAAACAATACAATATTTAATGTCCTTAAATAGATTGTTTAAGTATAAAGATATTTACGATTTAACCAACAGCGAACTTAATCATAGAAATAAAATAGATAATCACTATTTCTATACTTTTCTTATATGGCAAAATACTGTAGCAAAATTTAAATTAGGTATATTGAATTACACAGAAATCATTGAAATATTGCTGCAATTAATAAACGATGATCAATCCTTTATTCTCGATGATTTTTTGGATTTAAAAATTATTAACAGTATTGCCACAATTTTCGCTGAAAGCGGCTGTTACGATGATGCCATCATTTTTTACAAACAAATACTTGATACTGATGTAAAGTCGGAAAAATTCCCCATTTTTAAAGCAAAAGTAATTAATAATTACTCAAAATGCCTATATATTTTAGGAAGATACCATGAATCCATAAAGATTAGTAAAGCAGGGATAAAATTATGCAAAGAAGAGTATAATATGGAAATAATAGGGTACTTATATGAGAGATTAGCAGAATCACAAGAAAAATTACTAGATGAATTTCCGGAGAAAGAGATAGCTAAAAACTACTTCAAAGCGATATTTTATCTACAAGTATTAAATGTCAAACCATATATTACAGAAATTAAAAAAAGAAAAAAACACTTTCTCAATCTTGTAACTATTAGTGACCTATTTAATTCGGATGAAATTTTAGTAACTGATTTCCAAAACGTATAGTACTTACTCAATTACTATTTCTAATAGGCAAAAAACAGGATGCGCCCAAAGTCTAGGTCATCCTGGTTAGATTTCATATTAAGCTGCTTTCAAATTCGTTTTCTTTGTTCAAAGGTTGTTTTTCCATGACCTTTGGATTAAAAAATAGTCCAACTACAATTTTATCTCTTATTAACATTGCACTTCCCTATCCCGAACTTTTTGATTATTATGAGGTTTATGCTTTCTATGGCACTTCAACATTAATGAAAAGAACGGCAAAGGTTTCTCCTCTGCCGTTCTCTGAAAGTAATTTCGTAGATTTTTAATTTATAGATTCTTTTCTGACCCAAATGTTGGAAGAACACCTTCAACTTCAGCATGTGGACGTGGGATGACATGAACTGAAATCAGTTCGCCAACACGCTGAGCAGCAGCTGCTCCAGCGTCAGTTGCTGCCTTTACAGCACCTACGTCACCTCTTACCATTACTGTTACTAGACCCCCACCAACATGTTCTTTACCAACCATGTAGACATTTGCTGCTTTCAGCATTGCATCCGCAGCCTCAATAGATCCTACTAAACCTTTTGTCTCAATCATTCCTAATGCATCGTATTTCATTTTTCTCACCTCTAAAATTATTATTTGTAAATTTACTTTCCACCTAGGTTTTACTTTTTACCAATAACTAAACAGCAGCAGTTTAATATTGAACGTTTAGTGAAAATCACACCGTTACAGGTTCTTTTACTCCCCTTATTTGTGGAAGAATACATTCAACTTCAGCGTGTGGACGTGGGATAACATGTACAGAGATTAGTTCGCCAACCCGTTGAGCTGCAGCTGCTCCAGCATCAGTTGCTGCTTTTACTGCACCTACGTCACCTCTTACCATTACAGTTACCAATCCGCCACCAACATGTTCTTTACCGACCAAGTTAACATTCGCTGCTTTCACCATTGCATCGGCAGCTTCAACTGCTCCTACTAGACCTTTAGTTTCGATCATTCCTAATGCATCGTATTTCATTTTTCATACCTCCAAAGGTTTTATTTTATTAATCTAATTTTTGTTAATGAATTGACATTCATTGCGTTTGCTTCATCTATATCGATATGGCACTCAAGCGCGGATGTGTCATTTGCCCTTACAGCAACATTATGGAAAATGCCGCCACGAGGTCCGTTAATTTCAATAGACACGACCTGTCCATCATGAACACCTAGATGCTTGGCATCTTCAGGGGTCATGTGTATATGCCTTTGTGCAACAATCAGACCTTCCTTAGTTTGAACAGAACCTTTAGGACCAATTATGGTTATTCCGGGTGTACCCTGTAAATCGCCTGAAAGTCTTGGCTCTGTTACCACACCAAGCTTATAGCAATCACCTTCAAGAATTTCCACCTGTGTTTTACTGCGTACTGGGCCAAGGATTCTAACCTTTTCAATCGCACCTTTAGGACCGCAAATCGTTACCGTTTCCTTACATGCATACTGTCCAGGCTGCGACAAGTCTTTTAACTTGGCCATCTGATAGCCTTCTCCAAACAGGCTGTTTAAATCTTCTTTGGATAAATGAATATGCCGATTAGAAACTCCGACAGGTATTTCATATGTATCCTCTTGCGCTTCTGTTGGAGTGAGATTAGTCTGCAAAGCCTCCATCAAAAGTTTCAGTACCGCTTCATGCTTGTCCAATTAAGCCTACCCCCTCTTCATTGCATACACTAACTCATTGATTAGCTTTAAAAGCTGCTCATTATCAGAGTCGTTGAACTTTGAATTATTTGAAGAAGAAGTATTTCCACTAGCACAAATTTGATCTTTACAGTGGTTAACTGAAAGTTCAGGATAGTTGAATGTTGGATCAGCAGAAGCTAATGTGCTGCAATCCTTCAATCCATAAGCAACTCTCTTAATATTTATCAAGTGTATCGGGCTGACATTTTCAGAAACCGAGCTTCCGCCCCATGTTCCGCATCCCAGTGTAAATGAAGGCATCAGTCCAGTACTTGCTCCGGTACCTCCTTGTGTGCTCCCAGTATTAACCAATATCCTTGCTGCTGGTTTCTTGGCAAACTTCAGTACGATATCTCTATCCTCTGTATGAATGCTCATGCTATGGCCAATGCCGTTTTGTAATAACTTAATAGAAAGTTCACATGCTTCTTGCCAATCCTTTACTGTATAAAAAGCAAGTACGGTTGTCAGCTTTTCATATGATAGCGGATAATCAGCTCCGACGCCCTGCTGTTCACCTATTAAAACCTTGATTTCATCCGGAATTGAAAATCCTGCAGCAGCTGCGATCACCTGTGGTGACCTTCCAACAAACTTAGCATTCATGGCATGACCATTCTTAAACAATAATCTACAGACCTTTGTCGTTTCTTCCGGACTCATAAAATAGCCGCCCTGCCTTTTGAGCTCAGCTACTACCTCATCTCGATTACTTTCTTCTGCAATGATAGATTGTTCCGAAGCACAAATGGTTCCATAATCAAAGGTCTTACTCGCTAAAATATTGGTAACAGCTTGCTTAACATTAGCTGTTTTCTCAATATAGGTCGGACAGTTACCGGCACCAACACCCAAAGCAGGCTTACCTGCACTATAGGAGGCCTTAACCAGACCAGGTCCGCCAGTTGCAATGATCATTTTGACTTCTTTGTTTTTCATCAGCTCATTTGTTGCACCCATGGTAGGCATTGAAATGCATCCGATAGTGTTTGCCGGAGCACCGGCTTCTTCGGCAGCCTTATTCATTAGTTCAGCTGCCTTCAATGTACATTTGGCTGCAGATGGATGCGGAGAGAATACAATCGCATTCCGTGACTTAATGGCAATCATTGATTTATAAATAGCGGTTGAGGTTGGATTGGTTGAAGGGATAATCCCCATAATCAAACCAACCGGTTCCGCAATATCCATTACTTTCTCTGCTTCATCTTCTCGAATCACACCAATAGTCTTGATATCCTTAATAGAATCATACAAAATAGTCGAAGCTAAATGATTTTTATATGTCTTGTCTTCCACTTTTCCAAAACCAGTTTCTTCGACTGCCATTTTGGCAAGAAGAACCGCATTTTCTCTAGCGGTTTTTACCATATTACGTAAAATTCTATCAATTTGCTCTTCGGTATATTCAGCAATTTGATCTGCCGCAGTTTTCCCTAAATTCGCAAGATCTCTTACTGCTTGTATAGACCTTAAGTCATAATCAAAATTCTCCATTAGCTGATTCCCCCTTTCCTTTTCCTATTCTATTAATCATGTAATTTATTATTAAAATGGTTATAGTATTGAGTTAACTCAGCAAGCAACTTTTTCTTATCTGCCTTCGAAATCTCTCTTCCTGCTATTCCTATCTCCTGATATTCACGCGCTAAATTTCGAAGCTTCGACACTTTTAGGCTGCCGAGATACTCTAAGGCTTCTTGTAAACCGTATTCAAGAACAATATAATCAATCGTCTTTTTTTCTATTTCTTCTACACTCATCTCCAATGAGATTGTGTTTTTTTCTTCAACAATTAAATCACCAACTACAGCTTCCTCTTCTGGTTCAACTTTAATTGAATCAGATATTGGCAAATCCGAATTTTCAAGCGGGTTCACTGATACAATCAACCCTTCCAGCTCCTTATCAGGGCGGGGAATCACATGTTGAGAAATCAGCATTGCGCTATTTATTTGTCTCACAGCTCCTGCACCAGCTTCTACAGCTGCTATTACAGCAGATACCTCACCGGTAACAGCGATTGAAACAAGACCTCCCCCTACGTAAGTCTTTTCGATAAGGGTAACCTCTGCTGCCTTAAGCATGGCATCTGCACTTTCAATCGCTACAGTAAGTCCTCTTGTTTCAATTAACCCTAGTGCTTGCATTTTACCACTCCTTAACTAGGCATCATGTCAGACCAGTTGGCTGGATATGTAGTATAAAATACTTTCGCCTTGTCAGGAGAACCCCAAACTACCTTAGAGCCTGACGGAACATAGAGAACATCTCCAGGATATGCAGTAAAGGTTTTTCCATTAATGGTTATTGTCAAAGTACCTTCTATTACATAATCAATTTCCTCATAACACAATTCCCATTCAAAACTAGATTTTTCTATTGTTAAAAATCCAGCGCTCATCGAGGCATCATCTTTGCTAATCAATTCTTGATAGAACACTTTATTATTCGGGTTACCTGTATCAAACACATCAAACCTAACTGAATTACCGCGAACTAGCTTTAATCCCCCACTATCGCGTTCATCAATATATGGAGGCACATGAACGTTATCAAACATTCCTTTTAAAAGTCCTTTTTCCATCATCGTCTTAAGCACCGTATAGATCACATTACTGTCGATCTCACCACCGCAGCTTTTTACCGGTTCAGGGGATTTAGTTTCAGATATCTGCTCCTCTAACGAAAACTCCATGCCACAAACTTTAGCCGCATCCTTAGCAGCTGGGGTAATAATTGTATTTCTATCAATATAAAATACTTTCTTCCCTTGCTTATCCATGTCCTCAACATCTTTCACGCAAATCAAATTCTTCATATCCTCACCTCCTTTCAGGAAATGGTTAATATATTTTTAGAATAAACATGGTATCAGTTTATCGGACGGCGATGGGATTATCTCTGCATTTACATACAAACCTTTTTCTTCTGCTATTGCCTTTCCCGCTTCAATACTCGTTTGAACAGCAGCCACGTCACCGGTAAAGGTGAAGTACGCCTTTCCGCCTATTCCATTTCCCAAACGGAGCTCTAAAGCTTGAACATTGGCCGTCTTAAGAATGGCATCCGCTGCTAAAATCATAGTTGCCATTGAAAAAGATTCCAATATTCCCAACGCCTGAATGCTATCAGGAGTGGTTGATCCTGTAATGGCGGGAAATACCTCTGGACTTACATTTGGTATAATAATAGAATCCACAAAGTATTCTTCAGCCATCCGTTCACCTATCTTTACTGAATCCTGAACGGCTGCAACGTCACCATGAACAATGGCAATAAACTTCCCAGGGCAGGAGGAACCAGCTGTGACTATTTCTACATCCGAAATCTTTACCATCTGATCTGCCGCGTAGTAACCACGAGCAATACTTGTAAATTCAACCATTCCTATTGCGTTCGACATATCAGTCCCTCCTTACTGCAATAAAAGAATTTCCGATTTCCACTACCGTTCCAGAAATGCTGGCATGAATTGCAGCCCCTAAACTATTTTCAGGTATTTTTCCAATCAGCTGTCCAGAACTGACATGATCACCTACAGAAACAACTGGAATAGCAGGTGCACCAACATGCTGGCTTTTTGCTATATATACCACCTCTGGTTCCAGGGAAATATTTGTCATTGGAGCCGGTTTATCAAAATTATATAGACCCAATCTAGCTATCAAACGCTTACTAGGAACCAATCGATATTTACGGTTTTTCCGAGCATGAAATTCTGTCTGCTCCGAATGATATCGAATACCTTTTTCAGCTAATTTCTGTTTTATATTGATGTTTGCAGCCTTTGGATATAGTCCAATTGGACATGAGAACAACTCACACAAATTACACTGGCTGCATAGATAGGTAATCTTTTGGTCTTCTACATTCTCCAAACTATAGTTCAAAACTCTCATCATCTTATGTGGCTGCATGTCATGACCAAGCAAGTAACGAGGACACATGTCAGTACACATCCGGCACTGCTCACAGGAGGTTCTATTCACTCTCCTTGCCTGTTCCGGGCCAAGGGTTTTTCTTTTAATCAGGTAATGCTGCTTTTTTAAAATAACTAACCCTTTTGTTTTCTTCGTAACATATCCATCTAACCCTCTCATGACAGGCCCCATCATTGGACCGCCATCAATTACGGCATATTCATCAAAATTCTCAATACCGCTGAGCTTTAACACCTCGATAATAGGTGTTCCCACTGGAACCTTTACGGTCAAGCGCTTAGGTATATCGCCAGCAACAGTGATATATTTTTCCGTGACAGGCGTATTTAAGGAAGCTCGATAAATATTTAACGCTGTTTCTGAATTTATCACTACACAGCCAACCTGAATGGGAATCCCTGCCTCGGGAACCACTCTACCCGTCAGTTCGTACACCAAAACCTGTTCATCACCCGCAGGATAAAAGTCCTCTAGCTCTTTAACCTCTACGAATCTATCAAACTGGAGCGCTTCGATTCGCTTTTTCAAAATAGAAACTACATCTTTATGTTTTCTCTTTATTCCTATTAGTGCTTTACTTGCGCCTACAAGCCTGCCTGCTGCTTCAAAACCTTTAATGATTTCTTCAGGAAATAGCTCCATTAATTGCTGATCCACTCTTAATAGTGGTTCACATTCAGCACCGTTAAGAAGGATATGATCTGCCTTTGCTGCCAGTTTTACATGAGTAGGGAATCCAGCCCCTCCTGCTCCGACTATACCGGCTTCTTTTACCAAATCTAGAAGACTCAATTTCCATCACCCACATCAATTAAACTTACAATCTTCATCAATGATACCGACAACAACTGCGTCAACCGGAATAGCATCATCGCCAAGCATTTTGCGAGCCGATGAGCCTGTGGTGACAATAACCCTATCTCCGATACCAGCACTGATAATATCTACAACAACCAGGCGCTTACCTTCATTGCTGCCCCCGATCACTTCTGCCAGCATAAACTTTAATCCGTTAAGTGAGTCTGCTTTTCTTGTTGCCCATACTGTATCAATCAGTTTTGCGGTTATCATTTACATATACCTTCCTCCGACTTGCGTTTAATCTCATGCATTGCTGCTTCAACAGATGAGGTATCCCCAAAGATGGCAATTAAAATCATATTTTGAGGACAACTGCCTCTAACATCCGCTACCGTGACACCCACTGCCTTTTCAGCAATATCTGCTGCAAAAATCATTTCAATCATTCTGCCCTGTACCAGACCAACAGCATCAATACAATCCATTTTTTTAGTGATACCTGTTCCAATTCGCCGCATTATGATATCGATCGTACCCTCTGAAGGGGATTTAATTATTCGAAACTCCATATCTACGTCCTGCCTATTCTTTGTATTGATTCCTGCAGCTAAGTGCTATTCCTAGTGGGGTGACAAACATTGGATTCTTCGGCTTATGAGTGAATATACCTGTCTTCTTTTCGATTATTTCTTCGATACCGTCTAAGCAGCAGGTTCCACCGACCAAAGATATTTCTTTAATGTCAAACCCCTTAATATGCTGGAGAATAATAGAAGAAATCTTTTCTACCACGGGTCTTAATACAGGCAGCAATTCTTTATGTTTCTTGTCATCACGCTTATATTTTTCTGCATCTGCAAAAGATATTTTGTAAGCACCAGAAATCACCAACGAAAAGTGAGTACCACCTGTAGGCTCATCTACAACATAAACAACTTTTCCATCCTTCAGAATAGAAATACCTGTCGTACCTCCACCTATATCTATAACTGCTCCGTTCTCCATTTTGAGGACTTCATTTGCCGCAGTGGGCTCATCAAGTAGGTAGGTCAGTTCAAACCCGGCAGCCTGGACAACATTTTTTACGGCACCTGAATCCAACGCATCTGTTCCAGGAGGAATTGCAGCCGCTGCATAGATTAATTCAGCTCCCAATTTCTTCTCAAGCTCTTTCTTTAAATCTCTAACAATATTAACAGCACCAATATAATCGACTACCATACCATCACGAACAACATCAGCATAACGATAAGCACCCGCCACTGGCTGCAAATTTTCATCCAAAACGGCTAGAACGACACATGCCGTACCTAGATCAACTCCTGTGTAGTAAATAGAAGATTTACTCACAATAGGATGTTCAATTGCCTTTTCAAAATCCCTTACAAGTTGATCACAGTATTGAAAAGTTAACCTTTCCTTTGACATTTTTCCCCTCCAACCGCTGAACAAATTAATTGAGAAAGGCTATTAATAACCTGATTAACCTTGCAAACAATTCCTTCGAACAGCTTTTTCTCTTCTTCACTGCTGCAGCTGAGTTCTTGCAAAACCGGCTCTACTTCCTGAAGTGCGCTGCGAAGCCTATGTAAAATTAGTATTTCTCTACCTTTTTCAAGCTGCATGTGAAAATCTGTTATTTCAAAACAATCTTCTAGAGTATCAGAAAAATTATTCTCATTTATCCCTGTGCATTCACTGCAAGTTAAATTTTCGACAATACCATTGTTCTTCACTGAATTTTTAATACAAGAAAATTGTCTATTAAGTTTAAGCGTACTTTGTGCCAAACAAACATCTCTGCTCAACAGTTCTTCTACAGTTAGAAGAAACAAAGCATCTATCGATTTCAGCATGCTGTAGAGCCTCAACTTTTTCCAATTATTCTTACTCTCAGGTAATTCAGCCGCTTTCGTTGTTTTCGTGGTTCTTGTACCGAGAGCGTCATTTAGCATGTAAATCCCGCGATCGGCAAGAAACTGGCGTGCTCCAGGTGTAAGTCTTGCATCAGATTCCAAATCATAAGCAGTAAAAGGTTCTTTTTTATATAAATCCCGCAAGTCACCCTCGGTAATAAACTTCATTTTCCTCCCTCATTATCTTTACGAATAAAATCTCTTTTAAAGCACCTACGCCTTTACCACTCGGAACACTTACTTTATAGTAAGGATCTGCCACTCCAATCAGCCTCAGTTGCCGGATACATAGGTCCTCATTTTCTGGCTTTAAATCACTTTTTGTAATGACTCCAATTACAGGACATCTAAAAACCTTGGCAAATCCAGGTGAATACACATCCTTGCAGTTTGATTGATCCACTAAAATCAATACATGTGATGCATCCTGTACGGCTGAAATTAAATATTTGTACATCCATGTGTTTTCTATATAAGAACCTGGAACATCGATGGTGTTTTTTCCGTAAATAATGTTTTGTGTTTTTCTAATCGGTCTGTCATCATCATTTAATGCATTGACCAGAGTGGTCTTTCCACAATTTGTTGGCCCAATCACCATGATTCGTTTCTTTCTCATGTTCGTGTAATTGGGGTTGTCACAAAACCCAGCATTTTATTTAATGTATCATTTACTGCTTCCAGTGCGGTTACGACACTTTGGACATCACCGCTAATCACTACCGATCCTGTAAAACGATCAAGAAATCCAATTTCTACATCAGCCGTCTTGGTCGCAATATCAGCAGCAATAATGGAGGTTTCGTATGGTGTTAAGGTTAGAATCCCAATTGCTCCTTTTTCGTCTATTCCTAACCGTTCATAGATATCCGGCATTGGTGAAGCAATCACATGTGCAATCGTAACTTGTTTTCCAGGTACCGATTCTTGTATGATACGCTCTATCGCTTTTTCATTAAATGCTCCCATAATAATTACCTTTCAATCTATTTTCTTTTCTAAACTCAATGTCAGTGATTGATAACCATAACTGGGAAGTCATATTCCTTAAACCAATTCTCAATCCTTTTCATTTCCTCACTATTCAAGCTTGGATCCCCTGTCAGCGGATATTCTTTTCCTAACTGGTTGTACTTATTTACACCGAACTTATGGTACGGCAGTAAATCAATTCCTTTAAAGTTTTTATATTCACGGAATGGCAATAAAAACTGAATAACTCCTTCAATTGCGTCCTGGCTATCATTGATTCCTTTTAATAAAGGCATCCTAATCTTCACATAATATCTGCGGGTAAGAAGCTCCTTTAGGTTGTTTAATATCAGTTCATTACGAACTCCTGTTAATTCAAAGTGACGCTCCGAATTAATGTGTTTGATATCATAAAGAAACAAATCCACAAACTCCGCAACTCTGAGAACAGATTCTAGTTTTGCATAGCCGCTGGTTTCTATTGCCGTATTAATCCCCTCTTGCTTACAAACCATCAGCAGATTCGCTGCAGCCTCAGGCTGCATTAATACTTCGCCGCCGCCTAACGTAATGCCTCCGCCAGACATTTCATAAAACAATCTATCCTCTTCCACTATCTCAAAAAGTTCAGAAATAGTTTTCATACCACCAACAATAGATAATGCCGACTCCGGACAAATATCAGAACACTTACGGCAGCCAGTACAATCAATGTTGCGCGATACTTCATGTTTTGAGGTTTCTTTTAAAATACTGTGGATACCGACCGGGCAGACAGAAACACAGGAACCACAATCTGTACATGCGCTTCTTTTAAACATTACTTGATATTTTCGTTCGAGTCCTTCAGGATTTGCACACCACTTACAACGTAATGGGCATCCTTTAAAAAACACAATTGTTCTTACACCCGGTCCATCGAACATATTATATTTCTGTATGTTGGAAATAAATGCTTTTCTCTCGATTATTCCTTCTTTTGGATTGCCCATACTGTTCAATCTCCTGTGTGATTCAGTGTAATAATTTTTAGGGTTCTGCTGCTTCTCCCAAAGCACAGCTGACAGCACCTTATTACAAGCAGCAGATAGTTGATTTAAATTAAGACTTAAATTTTTGTCAGCATCGTTCTGCTGATAATTTCGTCTTGAACGTCCTTACAAAGCTCGACAAAGAATGCACTGTAACCTGCTACCCGAACAATTAAATCCCGATGCTGCTCAGGATGTTTCTGTGCTTCGATCAATGTTTTATTATCAAGATAATTAAACTGCATCTCTCCATTGCCTAGTACAGAAGCAGTACGTAAAAGGGTAATAATACCTTCTTCCCCTTCCGGCGTATCGAGCAATCCAGCCATAAGCTTAAAGTTATGAACCATACCTATGTTCATACTATCAACAGCCATCTTTGAAATAGATTTGATTATAGCGGTCGGGCCTTTTACATCAGCCCCTTGAGACGGGCTGATACCATCAGACAATGGCAGCCATGCCCGACGACCATTTGCAGATGCTCCTGTTAATTGTCCAAACGGAGTGTTGTTCGAAATGGACAATGTGCCATGACTCAAAATAGAATAAAGTGTCTTGTATTTACGATGATCCCTCTCTGTAAAATTAATCACATCTGAAGCAATTAAATCAGCATAATCATCATCGTTGCCATACTTAGGAGCATTCAGGCAGTCGGTTCTAATCTGTTCATAGCCAATAAAGTCAGCCTTTAATGCTTCATTAAGCTGTTCTAGGGTATACTTCTTCTCGTCAAATACTAATTTCTTGATGGCAGCCATTGAGTCTGTATAGGTAGCTAAACCAGACCAGACAACACCTGGGCCAAAGTTGTACATAGCCCCGCCTGCAGAAACATCTTTACCGCTTTCCATGCAGCCCTCGTACATGATAGACATGAGAGGCTTAGGAGCCATTTCTCTGTGAATCCGCTGAGAGATAACGGTAGCTACGCTTGACCACTTTGTAATATATTTAATTTGCTCATTAACAGCGTTTTCAAAATCCTCATAAGTTTTATATTGGCTCAAATCTCCCATGTCTGGAGTGACTTGCTTACCAAACCAAAGCGGAACACCATGGTTTAGAACTAATTCTATGCAGATAGGCCATTGGGTATAAGCAGTAGAAGTCCACTGATAAAGACGACCAGACTTTTGAGGTTCAACACAGCCCATTAAGCAATAGTCTCGTGCATCTTCGATCGAAACACCTTTTGACAGCATCATCTTTATATGTGCATCATCAAAATGACATGCTGGGAATCCCATACCAGAGCGAATAACATCCACTATTTTTTTCAAATATTTCTGCGGTGATTTATTATGGATCCGAGTTGCCAATGACGGCTGATAAATCTTAACATGACGAACCGCATCCATAAGCAGGTAGGTAAGGTCATTGGTTGCATCGCGACCGTCCCGTGTCACACCGCCAACACACATATTGACAAATGGCTGATACCCTGCAAAAAACTTAGAACCACCTTCACTTGTAATCCACATCATTTCAGACATTTTAATCAGCATACAACCAGCCAGTTCAAATGCTTCAAAGTCAGTCATTCTACCTGATTCTATATCTGCCTTATAGAATGGATACATATACTGGTCAACACGACCGATTGACATACCTGTCTGATTCTCTTCCACCACTAGCAGTGATTCAATCGTCCAAACGGATTGAATCGCTTCCCAAAAAGTACGCGGCTTATGGGCTGGTACCCAAGCATTCACTTCGGAAATCTTTTCTAATTCTGCCTTACGTTTTGGATTCTTTTCCTTTGCAGCTAATTCTGCTGCGTAATCAGATAATCGCTTGGCATAAATCATTACGCCTTCTGTTGTATCAATAATAGATTTGTAGAAATAGATCTTTTCAATGTCTTCTGGATTTTGGTAATCCAGTTTCTCCAAATGATCCTTTGCCTCTTGTTGAATATCTAGCATGCCCTTTTTCATTAGGATGACATCATAGCCTGGATTGGAGTCACCGCCGCCATTTAAAGCATGGTACGAACAATCAGAAACAAAGGATTCACCTGAAAGTGTCCAGAGACCAGCTTCCCGGTATTGATCTTCACAATATTCATCAACGGACTTACCTTCCCAGAATGGGAACAGTTCTTCACGCATAATCCTTTTATCTTCTTCAGCAATGTAAAATGGGTCCTGAGGACGAGTTCCAATTGTATCAATTTCGTCAACCATCCATCTCCAAGCAATATCCGGGGAAAACGCTCCAGCACGAGGGGCTCCGTTTGGTGCTCCAACAATTAGCTCATCATCCTGAATGACCAATGGTGCTGTCTCACAGCAATAACGGAAACATTTAGCCCGTAACATAATCTTAGGCATGCCGGGATTTTCCTTCGCGATCTTTGTTATCGCTCTAGCACGATGGGTTGTAATTGAAGGAACGTGCTTCATATAGTTTTCTTTTAACCTCTTTTGGCGTTCAGTCATTCCCTCTGGAACCCCGTCATGATGACTAAATTCTTTCGTAAAATCGCTTTCGTCTTCTTTTGCCATAGTGGTTGTAACGCCTTCAAATAACTTAATTAACCCTGCTCGTTCCTCAGGAGACATGGTTTTGGTTGCTTCTGCTAATTTTTTTGAAAAATCACGAATATCCAAATTTCTTACCTCTCATTCAGTTTATTTTTAGATACTTATATGAGAATTGATATAACTTACATGGCTTTAGCCGAATCTATATAACTATCAATGTCCTTCGATAGCATTTTTCAAAATAGACTTCAGCAGTTCAATGTCTTCTACCTTATAGGCAGTAGACTGTGCCGCTCCGTCAACCGAAAGCGCTTCCTCTGATAACACTCCATTTCTAATCTCTTCTGTCTTTCGGACACCGTATCCAACCTTGCGGATATAGATTAGATTCATTGGTGAAACATTATCGGTAGTAATCCCTACACCTGCAGATCCACTGCCAAGAGTCATTGCAGGGAATAGATTCGTTGTCGCACCCATACTTCCAAAAGTTGCTGGGGTATTAACAAGTACTCTGCCTACGGGTTTTTTTAAGGCAAACTGGCGAATTACTGCTTCATCAGTTGAATGAATAACAAGAGTATGACCGTTCCGCTCACTAATTAACAATTCAATACACTTTTCACAAGCATTCATCCAATCGTCTTCTATGTAATAGGCCAAAACCGGACAAAGCTTTTCTTTCGAATATGGATTAGTATCGGAAACGTATTTTTGCTCTGATATTAGGACCAACACATTGTCTGGCACATTAAAACCAGCTTGCTTTGCCAATTGCTGTGCCGATTTACCAACCATTTCTGTATTCGCCCTTCCGTCCGACCGGAAAAAGAGAGACCCTAGTTTTTGTGATTCCTCTTCTGTCATAAAATACGCGCCATTACTCTGAAACTCTCGCTTTACTTCCGAAGCTATACATCGATCGACTACAACAGCTTGTTCCGCTGCAGATACAACTCCGTAATCAAATGTTTTACTTGTAATAATATCCTGTACCGCCTGTTTGATGTCAGCCGTACGTTCAATAAAAGCAGGGCCATTGCCATTTCCACCATAAATAACAGGCTTTCCTGACATTTGTGTTGCTTTTAACATACTAGGAACACCTGTATTCATAATCAAGGAGGTGGCGTCATGATTCATTAATTGAGATGTTCCACTAGGCGTAACCTTATGCAAGTAGGAAAGGGCTCCTTCTGGCAACCCATATCCCTCAGCAGCTCGGATCAAAATGTCTAGTGTCTTACTAATTGTATTTTTCGCTCTAGGATGTGGTGAAAAGATGATCGCATTGCCGGACTTTATTGCTATTAATGCCTTATAAATAGTAGTAGAAGCTGGGCTGGTTGCAGGACATAGAGCAATAATGACACCAATCGGGACACCGATATCCATTGTTTTGCTTTGTGCATCATCGTTAATAATCCCTACATAAGTCTTTCCTCTTAATCTGTTAATCAGGTATCCATTAATGAACTTGTTCTTAACATATTTATCCTGCCATTTTCCATAATCCGTTTCATCACTGGACATCATGGCAAGTTCACGTGCATGCTTGTCTATCTCTTCTACCATGCGCTCAACTATCTCATCCAGTTTTTTCTGCGGAAAGGCTGCTAGCTTTTTTTGTGCTTCACGTGCATTTTCCACAAGAATTCGAGCTTCTTGGATGGAGAGCAAATCATTATCAATAATATTCATTTCTAACTCTCCCTTTCATTCCAACCGCACATTAACCAAGCAAGTTTTCGATTGAATAACGCGCAATAATTTTTTCAATATCGGCATGCGGTCTTGCGATTACAACAGAACTGTAAACCTGAGAACCCATATCTTCTACAGCTTTTACACCAGTGCTTACAGCTGTTCTACAAGCCCCAACATCACCGCGAACTAACACAGAAATATATCCTGAAGCTACGTTCTCAAAACCAACTAACTCGACATCTGCTGATTTGCACATGGCATCTGCTGCCTCTAAGACATACACTATACCAAATGTTTCTATTAAGCCTAACGCTTCATAATTATTCATTTTAGTTAGTCCTTTAACTTTTTTTATTTATCAATGTCATATATAGAAACAATGTCACCGACACTTTTTATAGGGCGCGGCATAACATTATGTGCTGTTAATTTACCGATTGCGGCAGCAGCTTCAGCGCCTGCTTCCACTGATGCTCTTACAGCAGCCACATCCCCCTTTACCATAATCGTAACTAAAGTGGATCCTACGTTTTCGTATGATACTAGCTCCACATTTGCTGCCTTTAACATTTTATCTGCTGCCTCTATCGCCGGGACCATACCTACTGTTTCAATAAGACCTAAAGCTTCATCTCCTAGATACCTCATCTTATCCCCCCTGCTGGTAATAACATTAATTTTTGGACTTCTAGAATTAATAAAATCCTCAAATTAGTCTTTTATGTATTTATTAATGGTATCTGCGCCTTCTTCGTGTGCATGATAGTAAATTCTTAATTCACCAGCTTGGTCTAATTCGAATCTTGTTTCTTCAAGAAGTCCGTTCGCTTCTGCTGTCATTAACGCTGCAATGACAGCTTTTTTATTTAGAGCTTTAAATTTGCCATATTCTCCTCTTAAGGACTCTATGACTTCTTCTGCACATGCCTCATCCACTTTTGTGAAGTGTTTTAGAATTGCGTAGTTAAGCGGTTTCATAAATGCCTCTCCTTTATTAGCCTACATTCTTTTGATCCATTGGCTCTTGATTGCCTTTTTTTCTGAATAAATCCAGTGGATTCATTGCAATAACCAAGATACCAAAAACCATCAATACAGCTGCAATCCAAACGATAGGAGGTAATGCCCAACCCTTCATACCGGCGAAAACTCCAAGTACGATCCAGCAGCAGAATGGTCCCCAGAAAGAGTAGGTACCATTACAAGCCATACCTAGAGCGGCACCACACATACTGTTACCTCTATACCAGCTCATGTATGAAATAAATGCACAAAAACCAGCTAAAGCAATCCAAATCATTGCAGGACCACTTGTAAATGCCTGAACAGCAAGGTCTACTGAAATTGAAACATCGCCTGACAACATTCCAAAAATAGGAAGGAGAATAATAAGATTCGAAAGACCTGAGATGCTTTGCCGAATCGTGATGCCGATCTCATAGTCAATCATGGATGTACCGTAACCTGCTACACAGCCTTCAAAGCCCCAGCCAAGAGCTGCAATAAAGGCAATACAAATACCTAAGAACATACCTTCTGGTGCATCACCGCTAATACTTGTGCTGCCAATCATAAAACTAGCAGTTACACAAATCGCTATCCCCAGCATCATCCGTTTCGTTAATTGCTGCTTAAATAAAATTCTTCCTAAAATTGCACCAATTGCCGGACAAAGAGCTGTAATAGGAATAACAATAGAACCAGCCATTTGAAGACCAACCACATAGGCTGTACTTGAAATAGGACCTCCTACAAGTGCTGCTAAAATCATCACACGACCTGGTTTGGTATTAAGCGTTCTAAAGAAATCTCCCATTTTACTTTTTACACCAATATTCAGTAATGCCCATCCCGCGCTGCATGTATCATTAACAGCGCTTCCAAGAGCACCAAGTAAATAAGTAATAACAAAGGCGGATAAAGCAGCTGTGTTGGCACCATACCAGTCACCCCAAACCCCCTTCGACATACCTAATGTCAGGAATGCTGAGTAGAATCCATACATAACACCTGAGAATAAAGCGATTAAGATACCCTTTTTAAAAAATTGTGATGCTAACTTATTCTTTGCTGTAACTGCAGCAGTATTAGCTGCTCCTGTCACTTCTTTCATAGACACAACTCCCTTTCTATTAAATTTTTAAATAAATTAACAATAAATATAAACTTATAAAGGTAATTTCTTGCTGAGATTTATCCGATCTTGATTACCTTTATAATTTATCTTTACTTGGTAAAACATTTTTTGATATTTCATTTTTCTAGAACAGCTTAATCATAACTGAACCAAGAATTTTATTATGGCATTACAGGATTAATTTACTGTAGAAAATCCTTCAGTTTTTTTTTGTTATTGTACAATCGTTACTTTTATTCCATTACTGCTACCTTACTTATATTTTCAATTGGATTTATAGGATTTAATAGAAGCATTTAACTCGATTTTTTCTATTCAAAAACAAAAAAACGCCTTGAATTCTCAAAGCGTTTATCTGGTCAATAAAAATATAAAATTAGTTATCTAGACTTTTACCATATCGGCAATTGAACAATCTGATGAAAAAGTGAGTGCCCTGACATTTTTTCGAAAGCGTTCATATCTATAGACGCAATAGTCGAGGAAATCGTCACCATTATAATGTCTAATCAGTGCCCATACTGTCCAAAGCAAATCTTGTGCTAAAATAAATGATTTTATCTTTAATACTTCTACAGTAGCCGGTATTCGGCCATAGTATTCCAAAAGAAGATATTCAATGGATTCCTCAGTGAGTTTTGATTCAAGAATATACGCAGCCACATCCCAGCTTGGATCGTTCATTCCTGAGTATTCCCAGTCTATCAGAAAAGCTCTGCCATTGTCGTTAACCAAGATGTTTTCAGGTACTGTATCATTATGACAAGGACAAGAATTTGTAGAAGTAATATTTTTATGAGCAAATTCTAGCAGCTTATTTTTTAAGTCAGCATAGTCAAAGAAAAAATCGCCGTTAAGCTCTCTCACTATCTCTTCATATTTTTGTAATTCCTTGTGCCATTCAAAGGAATTAGGAAAACGAACTGGGCTTGAGTGAATTTTTTTCATCAAACTTGATACAGCTCTCAAGTTTCCCTCGCTGCATGGGTCAGTAATAGCCACGTTTTTACTATTTTTAATGTATGCACTAATTTTAATTCCACTGAATTCATCAAAATAAACAACCTCAGAATTCAAGCCAAGCTCTGAAGCGAGCTTATTGTTAACCTTTTCAATTTTTCGGTCGATGATCTGATTGGTCATTCCACCTGGCTGCCGAATTACATATTCAGTTCCTTTAATGTTCATAATGTAGTTGTAATTGGTGAGCCCGCCTGCAAAACGGGATTTATCGAATATAATGCTGTCATCATTAAATAAGAGACGAAGCTTTTCTTGTACTATTTCTTCCATTTTCATACCTTATCCCACCAATGCACATTAAAGTCTATTTATTAATTAAGAGAATACAAGCAACGGATCGACGAAACAGTTTGAACCTTTAAATAGCTAATTTAAACATTCAAATTATAGCAATAATATTTACCCGAATCAATGCATTGTTTCCATGTCCTTACAGCCCTTGTTAACCTTCAATATAACGATTGTTCAAGAAAAGAGATTATGTGCAATGTCTAATTTCATTAGGATAGATAATGCTATATCCTTATAGCGAATCTTCAATATATTAATCATTTAATATGCTATCATATGAGCATTATTAATCATCTTAGGAAAGATAACCAACAGAGTAAATGCAATAAATATAAAAAAAGAGTAAGTTCAATGGGAGGGAACTATCATAGAAGAAACATTTTTGCTTAAAACCAAGGTCAATTTTAACAATCAATCCCTAAAGTCTTTAAGTAAGATTAGTGGAAATAGAGCATTTATTGTGTCGGACTCTATCATGGAATCTCTGGGATATCTTCAAGAGGTGGTTAATCACCTAAATGAAGCGGGAATTAGCTCAACTGTTTTTACAGGGGTGCGCCCTGATCCGGATGTAAGTTTAATTGCAGATGGGCTGAAGCTTTACAGAAATAGTGGTGCAGATGTTCTCGTTGCGATTGGCGGAGGCTCTGCCATAGACACGGCTAAAGGTATCCTTTATTTCATGCGAAAGTTTGGAAACATTGAAGGATTAGAAATAAAAAAACCACTCTTTATCGCAATCCCTTCTACTAGTGGAACAGGCTCAGAGGTAACCGACTTTACTGTGATTACCTCTGAAGGTGAAAAAGTAGTCATAATTGATGAATTGATCTCACCAGACATAGCGATACTTGACTCTACCTGTATTCAACATGTTCCTCAACGTGTGGCAGCAGATACAGGGATAGATGTTTTGGTTCATGCCATTGAGGCCTATGTTTCAACAAAAGCAACCGACTTTACCGATGCTCTAGCAGAAAAAGCAATTAAACTTATATTTGAAAACCTTGAGTCGCTTTACAAGGACACAAAGAATGACCAAGCAAGAGATCGAGTCCTAAATGCTTCCTGTATAGCAGGAATGGCCTTTACAAATGCGGGTCTTGGCATCAATCATAGCCTTGCACATGCTTTAGGGGGAACATTCCACATTTCTCACGGTCGCTCGAATGCGCTTTTGCTTCTAGCGGTTATCGAATATAATGCCGAGCTAAGCGGAAGTGCGAGCGGTTACGCTGCCGAGAGATACTCAAAACTGGCAAAGATTCTAGATCTTCCAGCCAGGACACGTCGTGAAGGAACCGTTAATTTCATACTGGCTATAAAGAAACTGATAAAAGCACTAGGAGTCGAAGAGAATATAAGGGCCCTCGGTGTGGATCAAATCGAGTTTGAAAAAGCAGTAGAACAAATGAGTGAAACCGCTGCGCAAGATCGGTGTACCCCAACCAACCCAAAGCAGCCTTCAAAGGAAGATTTGATACGAATTTATCAAAAGTGTTATTGATTAAGTAAAATATTTTTAAAAAAAGTAAGTTAATTTCTAACCTCCCAATTGTTTTTTCAATAGGGAGGTTTATTTTTGTTCTAAATTAGCATAGGCAAATTCAAAAATGAGATGGAATCTTCACAATAAGCTTTAAAAATGCTATTTTTCTTTTGCTATAATATGAAAGGATGGTTCTTTCTAACCTTTACTTACTCTTATTATTAACTGCTGGCCGGGAGGTGAACTAGAATGAAGACAACCGATAATTCTCTTAATAAATTAATTGCTTCTAATATATATGCCCGCTATAGCGGTATTTTATCCTTATCAGATATTTCCTTGTTTTTGGTAGATACTAATGGGCAGATTTTGCTGGAGTTAATCCCCTCACCCGATTTTTGCACCCATATATGCCGAGAACGTGGAGATCAGGTATGCCCCGACTACAGTTGCCGGTTTAAATCAGGCGATGAGGGCAGCTTTGTCTGCAGATATGGTCTCGAAAACATCCTTTTGCCTATTAAGGTACAGGATGAGACTCTTGGATATATAGCCGGTATGCAGGTATATTCACAGGATACCGAATATCAAAAATATATGATTGATATTCAGTCTCTTAAAAATGAGAAAAATGCAGAATTAGAGTTTATAGCTAAATCAATCTCTTCATTGAAAACTGTCGAACCTAATAAAATTAAAATACATGAACAATTATGCAGCCACATTGCTAACAATATTTCGATTGACTTGTCGGAAAGTGTTAGTCATGCTAATTCCGATGTAGCAAGGTTGTCGATTGAAAAGGAAATGCTTGAGAAAAAGATTATCGATTTAGAAGCGAAGAACATGTCGCTAGTCATCAATCCACATTTCTTGTTCAATACATTGAATTGCATTGCCCGTATTGCATATTTTGAGCATTCCCACACAACCGAGGAACTGATCTACTGCCTGTCCGATTTGCTGCGATACAATTTAAAGCAGGAAAATAAGCTGCATACCATTGCTTCTGAAATAGATAACATTGAGAAATATCTATACATACAAAAGGCACGATTTAAAAACCGTTTGGAATATCACATTGATGTCCCAGAAAAAATTAAGTCCTATAGAATCCCTAACATGGTAATACAACCTATTGTTGAAAATGCACTTATTCACGGCATTACTCCAAAGCGTGACGGAGGTAAAATCAGTATTTACGCGGAAGAAGCTAATAAGGTAATTATTATTTCGATTGCAGATAATGGGAATGGTTTTCCAAAGGATGTATTAGCTAAGATACAAAAAGATGAAAATAATACGGGTCTAGGGTTTCGGAGTACGAACCAACGTTTAAAAAGATATTATGGGGAATGTTACGGATTAGAAATCGTAAAATCTGACTACAGCGGAAGTACGGTTACCATAAAAATTCCCACTCAACCGATAGGAAGGTGCTAGCGATGAACGTTGTCTTGATTGTCGAAGATGAAATACTTGAGCGGGAGTTCCTTACATTGCTTGTACGAGATGAGCTTCATAAGGACGATAAGCTGTTAACTTGTGAGAGCGGAGCTCAGGCTATTCAACTTGCAAAACAGTATCGGCCCAATATCATTTTAATGGATTTGATGATTACCGAAATAGATGGGCTAACTGCCATTGAGGAAATCAGAAAATTTTTGCCTAACTCATGTATTACGATTTTGACAGCCTACTCAGAGTTTTCATATGCACAAAAAGCGATTAGCCTTAAAGTTTTCGAATATCTTTTAAAGCCCGTTAAACCTATTTTGTTCAAAGAAATATTTAACAAAATGTTGAAAACGTTATCAAACGATACAGTACTAGTTGAGGAAAAGCCGATGGAATTGAGCCTAGAAACAACGGAAGATCGACATTACTTTATCGAAGAATCCATAAAATATATTAAAGAGCATTTCAGGGAAAAATTGACTTTGGAAATGGTTGCATCAAAGGTGTTTGTGAATCCCAAATACTTTAGCCATGTTTTTAAAAAGGAGAAGGGTGTCGCTTTTACTGATTATATTAATCAACTGAGAATGGAATATGCCTGTAGATTGTTAGAAATCACTAATTATCAAGCTTACCGGATTTCATATGAATGCGGCTTCTCAGACCCTTCATATTTTAACAGAGTATTTTGTGCAAAAATGAACATGACTCCCCAAGCGTATAGAAAATATGTTCATGCATTAAAACAGAGTGATTCAACTAGTAAAATTAATGTTGGCTGTTAATATTAAATAGTATTCCCCACCTCCAACATTTTGTTTATTGTTACCGACACTGACTGCAAATCTCTTTTAATAGAAGGTTTGCAGTTTTCTTTTATGTTAGGTTAACATTCGGAAGATTTAAGTAGTGAAAAAAGAGGAACCATATAATTAGTCCCTCCCGTTACCTTATATTTTTTGCTCTGCTTCATAATCCAAGACAGTAATATTTCGTTTAAGTAATTTAGTTTGAAATAGCATATAGAAACATCCAATTCCTACCCATACAATTCCTCCGATCAGTGCATCGACATGAAGGTTATACCATAGGATTCCTGTTGAACCAGCTCCTAATATTGGCATAATTAGATAGGAGAAAATATCTTTTTTCGTTTTGTATCTTTTTTGGCGGAAAATGAAATAGGCGATTACTGATAAATTCACGAATGTAAAAGCAATTAACGCTCCAAAGTTGATAACGGCGGAGATTAATTCTAAGCTGGGAGAAATGGCAAGGAGAGAAACTAATCCTACTAAGATGACATTAAAGACAGGCGTCCTAAATTTAGGATGAACATAGCCGAATAACTTTCTTGGCAGTACACCGTTTCGCCCCATAACATACAAGAGTCTCGAAACGCTGGCATGCGAGGCAAGGCCTGAAGCGGCTGTAGCAGCAAACCCCCCGGCTACAAATAGCAGTTTGAATAATGTACCGCCTACATAATAGCCGATTTCAGGCAATGGGTCATCAACGACGGAGAATTTTGAATTATCCGGAAATAAAGCTTGTGAAAAATAAGCACCAATTAAGAATATTGCCCCGCCAAGTAGGACTGTCAACATGATCGCTCTAGGCAGTGTTTTGTCATCCTTGGCTTCCTCGGCATACATAGTAACAGCATCAAACCCAATAAAGGAAAAACAGACCACTGTGGCCCCTGTTAAAATATGACCAAGCTGTAAATTGGAATGAAATAGTGGTTCCGTGGTAAAGACTGTTCCCTGTCCCATACCTTGCATGAGCTTAATAATGGCAAGGACAACAAAGGCCCCAATTAAGACCGTTCCGAATATAACGAGTATCGCATTCAAATTGGATGTATTCCTCATACTCCAAACATTAAAGGCTGTGACGATGGCCACATATACCACTACCCATACCCAAGCAGGGACTTCAGGGAATAGGGCAACCATATAAATACGGATAATCAATGCATTCACCATCGGCAGTAATAAATAATCCAGTAAAGCTGTCCAGCCGACTAGAAATCCGAGATGTGGGTTCATGGTCTCTCTAGTATAGGTATAAGCCGACCCTGCGCTAGGGAACACCTTGACCATCTTCCCGTAACTTATTGCTGTTAACGCCATAACAATCAAAGCAGTGATGTACGCAAGTGGAACTAAACCATTCGTTTCTTTAGACACAATCCCAAAGGTATCAAAGACAACAGTAGGGGTCATATAACCTAATCCTAGTCCAACGATTGCCCACATTCCAAGTGTCCGTTTAAGAGTAACATTCTCCAACCTTACCATCTCTCCTTTAATTGGTGATGAAAGCGATTTCATTTTTTGTTAACAACCTACTTGAAAAACGAAAGACTTTAATTAATTACTATTTACCCATTCCATAAAAGTCGCAAAATACATGGATTCATGGTCCGTAGGAATATAATTAGGTAAGATATATTTATATAGAAATCCATTTTTTAATTGAAATGTTAATACAGGATCAAATATATTATTCTGTATTACTTTGCTCACATAATTATCCGCTGTTAATTTGTCAGCATATTTATGATAGTTTGGAATTCTCCCACCAAACATAACAGAATGTAAGCCGAGATTTTCACATAATTTTCTTCGAGTATTATAAAAACCCTTACCAATTTTCAATCCTCGAAATTTTGGATGTACAATTACATCTATTCCGTATAGGTTTTTTCCATTAGGGTTGTGGTTCCTGATATTACCATTGTCTGATATCTCAGCCAACGTATGATACTTAGGATATTCTTCAATATTCACGATTACACTTGAGCATGAACCGATGATTTCACCATTAAATTCAACACAAAATTGTCCTTTCGGAAAATGTTCAATTTGACTTAAAAAATTTTCTTTTGTAAAAGCTATTTCAGGAGGATCAAAACATTTTCGTGCAAGTTCAGCTATTCGTTCTGCGTCCTCCGGGCGACTATTACGTATGATTAGATCTGTATTGTTTACTATCTGCTCCTCCTTAAATTCTAAATTCCTATTTTCATTACTCATAACATATCCTCCTCACTCACTTTGTAGAAGAACTATCCAATAAGGATCGAAACAAACTTCTTTTCAAGATACTCTTGAATACCTTGTTTTCCTCCTTCTTTTCCAATTCCGCTTTCTTTGAGACCACCAAAAGGAGATTGAGTAACAATAGGGGCCGGGTCATTTATGCCAACAATTCCATAGTCTAGTTCACGCATCATACGTAACCCTCTACCCAAATCACTTGTATAGCAATACGCTGCAAGCCCATAGTTTGTATTATTTGCTTTTTCAATCACTTCTCCTTCACTTTTGAAAGTGAAAATGGGTACAACTGGACCAAAGGTTTCTTCCTGTGCAATTTTCATCCTGTCATTCGCATGATTAATGACTGTTGGTTTATAAAAACAACCATTTAGATTTGAAAATTCCATCCTTTCCCCACCACAAAGAATTTCTCCATTATGTGCAATAGCATCTTTCACATGACTATCGACCTTTTTTAAAGCCTGTTCATTAATAAGAGGGCCTACTTGAGTGCTTTCATTTAGGCCATTCCCGACGATTAATTGTAAAGCTTTCGCTGCAAGCTTTTCCCCAAATTCCTCTGCAATTTCCTCTGCCACATAAATACGATTTGTACAAATACATGTTTGGCCATTATTCACAAATTTTGTACTGATTGCTCCTTCAACAGCAGCATCCATATTTGCATCTTCAAACACGATAAACGGCGCATGGCCTCCGAGTTCCATTGAAATTTTTTTTACTGTGTCCGCTGAATCTCGTATAAGTTTTTTCCCAACAGTTGTTGACCCGGTAAAGGTAATTTTACGAACAAGCGGATTACTCGTTAATTCAGCACCAATTTCTTCTGCAGGGCCGATAACTAAATTGACAACTCCCTTTGGCAAACCAGCTTTATAAAAGCATTCGAATACTTTTATCGCGGTTAATGGAGTGGATGGGGCAGGCTTTAAAACCACCGTACAGCCCGCCGCTAATGCCGGTGCTATCTTCCTAGTTACCATTGATAATGGATAATTCCAGGGTGTAATCGCTCCTACTACTCCAATTGGTTGTTGAACCAGCATTAAATGTTTATCAATTTGTGGAGCAGGAATGGTTTCTCCATAAATCCTCTTTGCTTCTTCAGCAAACCACTCCACATAATTGGATCCGCTTATGATCTCGCGTCTTGCTTCTGTAATCGGTTTTCCCATTTCCTTCGTGATGGTTTGTGCGATTTCTTCCCCATTTTCTCTGATTAAATCAGCAACTTTCTTTAATAATTGTGCCCTCTCCTGACCAGTTGTTTGCTTCCAAGTTTGAAATGCATCGTGTGCTTTTTCAATCGCTTCTCTAGTTTCTTCTTTACCACAATAAGCTACATTAGATATTTTTTCACCAGTAGCAGGATTATAAATATCGAGCGTATTCCCAGAAAGGGAATGTCTCCATTCCCCATTTATATACAACATCACATTACCTCCAGCTATTAAACTTCTTCATAATACGACTCAGATGGTTTTCCTATGCAAAGCAGCATTTTCTTTTTCGATAGATTCATAATGATGGAGAATACGGTTTCCATACGCCTATGCTCTGGCACAAACTCGTTTTCAAAGTGATTGATAGAATTTGGTGCATTAAATTGGTCCGAAAACCACTCTTTAAATGCCTCCATATTAAGAGGTTCCTTGTTCATTATTTTTCTGCTGATTAGTTGCTCTGCACGTTTTTTTCGCAGCATAGAATCTTCGAATATATACTCATTCATGTCGGTTAAACCATTCTTTTTTAATGAATGAGAAAGTAGATGATTCGTGTGAACCAATCTCCCATCATTTTCTCCAACCAAATCTATTCCAAACGGGGAAACCTCGACATTTACGGCTATCCCATTGCCTTTTTGGTCATCGTATCCAATTAAATAGCTGGCTGCAGCTGCAATATTTCCCCCCTTTATTTTAGAAATAGCTTCAGATAAGGAATAGGAATCCAACACTGCCCTCAGCCCAATGTGAATGGGTATAGTGTCACTACTTTTGTTTGTTAATAAGGCATTAAAACAAACACCTAACCCATTTGAATTAAAGCCAATTTTTCCAATCATCCCTCCTTCGGTCACCATTTTTACAATGGGCTTTGACGGTTTATGAATCTCTAATAATAATAGACTGTTTTTTTGCTGTGCTTTCCAATCCCAGTTTTGCCCAATAATGGTCTCTTCAATAAGTGGTGATGTAATGGCGATTGCTGTACAGCCATCCGAAAAATTACTGCCCTGATAATCGGCCAATGCAATCTCACTCCTCGCATTAAGGGCTAAGATATCTTCAAAATCAACCCCCGCTCCCTCTGCCACTCCTTCCATTTCCTCTATTAACTGGTGATCGAGCTTGTCTATAGCATTTACATGTCGTAATGCAACCTCTCTAGCTTGTTTCCATGTTAACTTTTTGTATCCATAAAAAAGTTTTTCATATGTTTCTAAGCTTTGCATTACTTGTTCACTTGCCTGCGATCCATACTGCCTTCCAATTTCTTTAGCGGAACCTTGAAGAATCAACTTTTTTATCATCGCTAACCACACTTTCTAAGCATTTGACCGCTTGGCACGATTTTAGGTTACTGATTTTTTCCCGTCTGTTTTGGCTGTTTATCTGACTAAATTCCCGTTTCCCCCATCAACTTTGGATTGTATTTTTCAGCCGAAACTTAGCACCATTTTTTTGTAAAAGTCGTGAGTGAAACGTCTAGTATATTAATAATCTCTTCCACTTCTTCTTTTTGAATAATAAGCGGAGGTGCAACAGCAATGATATTCTTACCTTCTGCGACCCGGATTGGCCGAATAAGAAGCTTGCGTTTAAAGCACTCCTCTCCTACCTTCGAGGCTGCCTGGACCGATATATCGAATGGCTTATCTGAATCTGGATCTTCATACAATTCAAAGGCAGATAGAAGGCCGATTGCTCGATCTTTAGTCACAATCTTGTGGTTTTTCTTTAAAAATTCGAATCCTTTTATCAATTCTAGTTCCATATTTTTGGTATGCTCTACAAGATTTTCTCTTTCGATAATTTCAATCGTTTTTAATGCTACTGCACACGATGTCGCATGCCCGCTATATGTGAAACCATGGCTTAATAGTCCTTCATATTGAGTAATCGTTTGATGAATTTCCTCGCGAAGAAGAACACCGCCTAATTGGGAATAGCCGCTTGATACCCCTTTAGCAAAGCACAATAAATCCGGAACAACCTCCCAATTATCAACGCCAAACATCTTACCTGTCCGGCCAAACCCGCAAATAACTTCATCAGCAAGGAAAAGGATCCCAAATTCATCACAAAGATCTCGAACTGCTTGAATATACCCATTTGGTGGAATATGTACACCACCTGAACCCTGCACAGGTTCTAGAATGATTGCAGCAACGGTATCAGCCCCTTCACGTTCAACAATATCCCTGATACATCCGTTATAATTCGGGTCATTCTTGTCTCCCATTTCACAGTTTGTCAGGTGAGGCTTCGCATGAAAAACCTCTGATATCGCCGAATTAGCAAATGTATGGAAATTAGGAATTGAAGTTGCTGTTTGGGCAGCAATTGTTACACCGTGATATCCATTCTCTAAGGCTATTATTTTCCGCTTCTCTGGCTTACCCTTTATTTGCCAGTAGAACCTCGATAATTTTATGGCTGTATCATTCGATTCTGATCCCCCCGAGGTATAAAAGACAGAGTGTAAATCTCCTGGTGCAATGGAAACTAACTTCTCTGCTAGACGAATAGCAGGTTCATTGGAATAGCTGATAAAATTTGAGTTGAATGCCAATTTTGCCATTTGATTTTTTGCTGCTTCGGCCAATTCTTGTTGGCCATGTCCTAAATTCACATTCCATAGCATTGATACCCCGTCAATATATGTATCACCATATACATCTTTAACATAGATTCCTTTTCCTTCTGAAAAAATAATTTTTGGACCTTGTTCTGCATGAGTTTTCGGCATGGTTGTAGGATGTAAGAAATGTTTTCGATCTAATTCCACTAAATGATCAATCTCAATTTGGTTTGACACAGTTTTAACTTCCATGCGTATTACCACCTTTTAAAATTTTTTAATGCCTCTAAAATCCATGGATTCATGATTTTCAACATTAATGAGGCATGAGAATCACCGTTCTCCTGATCTCTTTCTCTTACTACATATGCAATTACCGTGCCAAATTGAAAAATGCGCTATAATACTGTTTGAATCAAAAAAGCCTGCATGTCATTTCGCAAAAATGAGAAAAATCATACGTTTTCAGTACTGTTAGTTCACAATAGTCTATTTTAGGAGTTTACTCGTACAAGTTTCTCAATTTTCAGAAATTTTTCTCGAAATTGAGAAACTTGTTTTCTTCAATTTTTCTATAAAGCGTTGCCAAACTAATATTTAATTCAGCAGCAATTCGTTTTTTATCTTCAACTGTACTGCCATATCGATTTAACATCTCTCTTATTATTTCGCCTTCATGGTAAAGAAGTCTTTCTTTTAAAGTTGACGACCCCATATTTTTCTGTTCAGTTTGAATCATGCGTCTAGGAATGTTTTCTAGATGTAGTACTTTCTCACTCGACATATTAACTGCATATTCAACTGCATTTTCCAGTTCACGCACATTACCTGGCCAATGATAATTTTTAAAAATGTCTACAACCTCAGGTGAAAAAGAATGGATCATTTTACCCAGCTTTTGCATATGTTCTTTTAAGAAGTGTTCCATTAAGATCGGAATGTCTGATTTTCGTTCTCTGAGAGGAGGAATTTGAAGCGGAATAACATTTAAGCGAAAAAACAAATCAGAGCGAAAGGTTCGTTCAGCTACCATTTCCTCTAGATTTTTGTTCGTCGCAGCAATCACTCTGATATTAACAGGAATAGGACTTACACTTCCGACCCTTTCGATTTCTTTATTTTGGATCACATGTAATAACTTCACTTGAAGATGTAAGGGCATATCTCCAATCTCATCAAGTAAGATTGTACCGTTATCTGCCATTTCAAATTTACCTATTTTTCCATTCCGATTTGCACCGGTAAACGCCCCTTTCGTATAGCCGAACAACTCACTTTCTAGCAACGATTCAGGAATTGCCCCACAATTGACAGAAATAAATGGACCAGACTTACGATTACTTGAAAAGTGAATGGCTCGTGCGAATAGTCCTTTTCCTGTACCGCTTTCACCAGTTATTAAAATATTCGAATCACTATTTGCAACATGTCGTGCCTGTTCCTTTACTATTTTTAAGCGATCACTTTCCCCCTTTATTTCTGATAGGAAGAAAAATTCATGATGGTTTGTTAGGGAGTAAACCAACCTCCTAGCATCGGAAATACCTCGAAAAGAGGAGACGACGCCACTGACCTTATCCATTAATTTAATTGGTTTGGCTGTTACGATAAAATGCATTTGGTCGTTATTTAAAGGGTACATCTCTTCTTTTTCGACATATCCTGTACCTGTCTTCAATACATTCAACATGGGTGTCCCAGGTAAAATGGTTTCTAGAGGTTGTCCAATTAGTTTGCCTTTTGAACTCTTTAATAGTAATTCAGCTGTGTGATTACAGTGTGTCAGTATTCCACGCTCATCTATGGCAATAATTCCTTCATGAATCGATTCAATGATGGTTTGTAATTTCTCTGTCATAACTTTCCATTGTTTCATCATCGCCATTTCTGAAATCTTTGAAGCTAGCAATTCAGCCATACGATATAGAAATTTCAACATTTGATCTTGATGTTCAATTAAATTCAAATGCTGCTCTTGATTAAGTGCAATTAATCCGATTACCCCGATTGCTCTCCCTTGAAATCGAATCGGACAACAAATCTCCGCAATCTCTTCTGTTTCACCCTGTAAAACAGAAGGGTCATAGGTGAGATCCATTCGCGCGTTTTCTATAACATATTCCCGATTGTTTGTCAGGACTCTCCCGTATAAAAATCCTGCTTCTTTCACACCCCCCTCTTCTTTTGTATTAATTCTGCTTTTCAATTTCCCTGTTCCAGCAACAACCGTCATTGTCTCATCAACGATTTCCGCCTCAATTTTTAATGCCGCAGAAATTGCCTCCGCTACTTGCTGAGCAATGACCTGTATTTCTGATAACTGAGTCACTTTATCTCTCCTAACCAAAAAATTTGATAATGCACCATTGTTATTTCTATACAATTCTCATTATAGAACATTATGTCAGTCGATTTTTGTCTGATAACGTACTAATTCACCATGTCAGAAAAGGCTCGGAGTTTCTCCAAGCCTTTTCTTTTCTCTATTCAACACTAGAATAAATTTTTTCTACACTTTTAACATATTCTCTATTTTCTTTAACTCTGTTTCGATATAAGATCTACTATGATCAAGCCCAATAATGGCCACAACTTTTCCGTTATGATCCATTAAGGGAGCAAAACTTGTTTTCCATTCCCCGTAAATATCTTTATATAAAGGGGTTACTCCTGCTTTTCCATTCATTGCCTCAAATGCTACTTCCATCATTTCAGGCGGACCTTCATATAAATTTCCAGCTGGAATCACAAAATCTTCATCGGCTACAATAGTCAGCATTTTATTATTATCTAAAGCTTTAAAAATGTAGACCCACTCAATGATTCCTTCTTGTTCTCGTATTTTCGTTAATTTTTTCTGAACCTTGTTAAAAGTTGGGCTGGATAGTGAAACACGATGATTCACTAATTCAGAGATTTCTTCTGGAAGAATGACAGCGGATGTAAAAATAGCCATTGATCGTAATTGTTTATTTAGATGTTGCTCCAGTATGTTTCTTTTATTTGAAGGAGAGAGAGTTTCGTGTTGAATTTTCTCACGAATTTTTTTATATTTTCTACTCATTGTAGGTTGACTAATATCAAGTACTTTTGCTGCAAGTTTAACCGATTTATATTTATCCATTGCCATTTTAATTAACTGTTCTTCAATCATATCAACTGCTTCTTGCAGCGGCATAATGTGATCAATAATAGGAGGTTCCTTGATAACATCCTTTTTCCAAGGAATGTAATTGTAAACTAAGCTTGAGTCTACGTTCAATTCTCTACTAGTCACAACTATTCTTTCAATCGTATTCTCTAATTGCCGAACATTTCCCGGCCAATCGTAAATACACAATAAATCAATAGCATCTGGTAAAATATTGATGTTTCTTTTATATAAAGTATTATACTTTGCTATGAAGTGATAGATTAAGTACGGGATCTCTTCTACTCTTTCCCGTAACGAAGGGATTTCAATTGGTACTACATTTAAACGATAATATAAGTCTTCTCTAAATCGTCCATCTATGACCATTTTTTCTAATGATTGATTCGTTGCAGCTATAATTTGGACATCAATATGAATCCGTTTTGAACTACCTAAAGGGGTGACTTCTTTTTCCTGTAAAATTCGAAGTAACTTTACCTGCAAGTTCAGTGGCAATTCTGCAATTTCATCGAGGAAAATAATCCCCTCATTTGCTAGTTCAAATTTTCCGGGAGCACCATTTTTGTTTGCACCACTAAATGCTCCACCGACATAACCAAATAATTCACTTTCTAATAAATTTACCGGAATTGCACCACAGTTAACTGCAATAAAAGGTTTAGACCTTCTATTTCCTAATTGATGAATCGTTTTAGCAAACATTTCTTTTCCTACACCAGATTCCCCTAATAAAAGAACTGTTGTTGAAACTTTTGAAACCATTTCTATTGTGTTAAGTACATCTTTCATTTTTTGACTATGGACGACCATTGAAGGAGTGTGTGTTGTATCCGACTCATCGGTTATTTCAATTGAATCCATTAAATTATCGGAAATACTTTTTAATCCCCATAACATTAAATCTTCACTATTACCATTAGATATAAACACGGATATTAGAATAGTACTGCCATTCCAAGCCTTTAATTGAAGAGAGTGTAACTCTCTATTTAATAATAGTAAAATGGGATCTCCAAAGAATGAAATTTCCTCTAATTCAGTAAATGTTCTTCCTTTAAGTGAGGTAGAGTTTGTTGACCAAAAATTTTTCAGTTTTCCACTTCGAAATAAAATATTTCCTTTTAAATTCGTTACAATAATTTCATCGTAAATAGAGAGAAAACTAGACTGATATGCTTGAAGTAGTTGATCATTAGCCAAAATCATGGACACCACACATATAACCCTTCCTTCAACAGAATCAAAATTTTTAGATTATTCAAAATAAATTATTTCATATTTGAATAGAGATTTCAAATTTGAAATTAACTAATATTAACAAATGTTGAATTGTGGCGATTCTGTGAACTTTTTCGATTTGGCATAAAAATTGCTACTGTTTATAACAAAGGCTTAGAAAGGAGGATGTCGATAGAACTGGCACAATTTATTGCATGAATATTAAGTAAAATAATATCGTTTTCCAAATATTCAATCTGAAAATGATATTATTGTTCAACAATTAAAGGAGGAATTTATCGTGTACAAATCTACTAATCTAGATCTATTTCCCTATCCTTTTCACAATATTAAAGAAGATTCCAATTATCGGTATTCCAATGACTTAAGAAAACTTGAAAAGGATAAACAGAATTGTGTTGTAATAACACCAGAATATGAAAAACAAATAATAAGAAAAAGAGAATTACTGAAGGAACAACCTGAAGTAAGGTTCCAATCCTATCCACATACAATGGAAATGCAATGGGAAGTAGCAGAAATGCTGATTAATATGGCGATTGAACGCTATCCGGAGCACTTCCTAGTAGAAAAAAACGGTAATCACTGGACTTTTCATAATTTTATCTTAAATGAAACAGAATCTTTCATATTTGGTGATGCATCAAGCATCGATCTTGAGCCGCTTGATTTAATTGGACGTCATTTCACCACTGACTTTGTATTAATGGTTCAGCGGGATAACAATCTTTATTTGGAAGTTGCTCAAGAATCTTATGCTGCTTTATTTTCGCCTCACTGGAATAAAGGAATGACTTTTGACGAAATTCATGCACCTGTACCATTTGTGTCACGCACAGGTGTACCGCTGACTGAAAGAATTCGAAATTTTTTAATTCGCAATGTTTTCCCAGGTGAGCCTTGGACCAGAATTAACTGGAATTTGATGGCAAATCGTTGGGATGTTAACTATGAAACTTTTGATACATGGGGTCCAACACGCTTTTTAGTCACTCCAGAAAATGCTGGTAAACTAGTAAGACTTCGTGTAGAAGAACAATTTTTCTATTGTATGCCAAGGAGTAATGCGATTTTGTTCGTTTTAAATACGCAATTCCTTCCATTGGAAGATTTGGCATTAAAACCAGAATGGCTTGAGCAAACATACTCTATTCTATCAGATATTCCTAAACCAATGGCTGATTATAAAGGATTTACCCCATTTATTGAACCTACATTAGAATATTTGAAGAACTTAGTTGAAAAAAGAAAAATTACAAACTAACTAGGGTTGAACGATTGGAGGTATGTAAAGTGGTATACAACAGCCCGGTTTTATTCGAAAAATCTGAAACAATTGTTGAAAAATTCACAATAAGATGGGATCGAAGAAAATTACTGATTATTTCTGCTGAACCAAAAGAAGCTGACATAATCGAGCAATTTATAAATGATTTAAATGGTCTTAAAGAATATGAACTTATTGAAATGAAAGATGAACTACAATTTAAGAATATTAGCGAAGTATTAGATCGTCAAAAAATGGGAACACAGCTATATATTTCAGCTAAATGGGATGATGCAGTAACGATTTTCACGGCGGCAATTGATGCTGGTTTTTCAGAAGATGAGATTCAAACGCTTATTTCTGGCAAGAAGAGACGGTATGTTTATTGTATCAAATGCTATCATCTACAAGAAGTTGAGGCTGAAGATACGGATACGATTTGTTATCATTGCCAAATCAGCTTGCAAATAGGACCCTTCTTCTCAAGAGAGCGAAAAGGTTATATTGGATATCCTTATAATCCTGCTTTCGTAACATCAACTTAAATGTTATGTGAGAAAGAATAAATAAAATTGCAGACATGACGATGGGAGTGATTATTATGAGGGCATTCGGAAAGATAAAAGTAAATGTAGGAAAAATAATACAGGAAACAAAATGTGTAAAGCGCTTCCACTTGTATCCGGTTGATCTAGAATTACTGCCTGCATTTACTGGTGGTTCACATATCGCAACTTATGTAAAAAATGACGACGAGATTATTGAAAGAAATTACTCACTTGTTAGTCATCCAACCGACCGTACTCAATATGCTATTGCCATTCGTAAGGATGACCATTCAAGAGGAGGATCTGTTTATTGGCATGAAAAGATCAAAGTGGGAGATTGTTTAGAAATCAGTTGGCCTAAAAATCATTTCCCACTGGCTTTCAAAGCTGCTAAACATCATGTGTTTTATGCAGCAGGAGTCGGTATTACTCCATTTATGACAATGATGGAAGAATTAACAGCTGAAGGTAAATCATTTGAATTACATTATGCTGCAAGAACGGAAGAAGATTGTGCTTTTTATGATTACTTGAAGGCTAAATATCCTCGAAAATGTCACTTCTATTTCTCGAGAACGGAAAATCCTAATAAAATGGTACCTGTAACAATGGCGGAACATCGGATTGGCTCACATGTGTATTTCTGTGGACCAGCTTCAATGGTGAAAGAATTTAGAGAAGCAGCTGACTCATACGGTTACCCAAGCCGTTCTATTCATTTTGAATTATTTGCTCCAACTGATGAACGACCAAAAAATCCTTTTGTTGTAAAATTAGCGAATAGCGGTCATAAGGTAGAAGTTTCTGAAGAAGAAACGTTATTAGAGGCACTATTAAAAGCTGGGGTAGAAGCACCCTATTCTTGTAAAGTAGGCGGATGCGGAAGCTGCGAAATACAGGTAGTTGAAGGAGAAGTTGATCACCGAGATCACTTCTACAAAGATGAAGAGAGACATACGAAGAAAGTTATTTTAACTTGTTGCTCAAGAGCTAAAGAACCTGAAAAGGAGCTCATTTTACACCTATAATGGAGCCTTTATTCTGTAATAGATTCATAAAATTAGTTTACTGAATATTAAATAATTTTATATTGACACAAGAATATAATTACCATTTAAAGGAGGCTAAAAAATATGCAAGAAAATCTGAACAATAATATTAGCGGACCTGGGTCAGAACATCATGATAGTGATGCTGCACAACTGGCAGCACTTGGATATGAATCTGAATTTCGCCGCGACATGAGCCCGTGGGCAAACTTTTCGCTTGGGTTCACTTATCTTTCTCCTGTAGTAGGTGTGTACACACTATTTGCTTACGCGCTTGCGCAAGGTGGCCCACCTATGATTTGGAGTCTTGTCATCTGTGGATTCGGACAGTTATTAGTGGCACTTGTCTTTAGTGAGATTGTTGCACAATTCCCTGTTGCAGGAGGAGTATATCCTTGGGCACGAAGATTATGGGGGCGCAAGTGGGCATGGATGACTGGCTGGGTTTACTTAATGGCTTTGCTTGTGACGATTGCCAGTGTTGTATACGGAGCTGGACCTTTTCTAGCACAAGTTTTGGGTTTTGAAGTATCGGTGGATTCAACGATTCTTTGTGCAGTAATCTTGCTTGTACTATCGACTATCATCAATTTTCTTGGCACGAAGGTTCTTGCAGTTGCAGCAGTTATTGGTTTTACTGCTGAAATTATCGGTGCGCTTGCTGTTGGTTTTTGGTTGCTTATCACACAAAGGCACCACGGTCTTGGTGTGCTCTTTGATTCTTTTGATGCTCAAGGTAGTCATAGTTTCTTGTATGCATTTGCAGCAGCTGGATTAATTGGAGCTTTTTTATATTATGGGTTCGAAGCTTGTGGTGATGTTGCTGAAGAAGTACCGAATCCAGGCGTTCTTATCCCAAAGGCAATGCGTCGGACGATTTACATTGGTGGTGCTGCAGCAACTTTTGTTTGCCTTTCTTTAGTACTTTCAGTTGCTGATATCCCAGCAGTTATTTCAGGTAAGGACGTAACGCCTGTTGATACACTGCTGAACAAGGCTTTTGGTACTGTTGGCGCGAAGATTGTACTGGGTATTGTGTTAATTTCTTTCCTTTCGTGTGCAATAAGTTTACAGGCGGCAGCAAGTAGACTCGCCTATTCGTATGGACGTGATGACATGATTATAGGAAGCCGATTGTTAAAGAAATTTTCGGTTGCCCGTCACATTCCACCTTATGCGTTGCTTCTTGCAGCTATTGTCCCTGGTATCATTGTGTTGGGATCAAAAGTGTCTACAGATGCGCTTACAAAGGTAGTCAGTTTTGCATCATTTGGCATTTATGTTGGATTCCAAATGGTTGTTCTAGCTGCACTTCGAGCTAGACTAAAAGGATGGAAGCCAAGTGGTAAGTATCAATTGGGCAAGTGGGGGCTACCTGTCAATATTGGTGCACTTGTCTACGGAATAATCGCAATGATTAACATGTGTTGGCCAAGAACGCCAGATGCACCTTGGTATGATAACTATATCGTGCTCGCTTCAGGAGTTGTAGTTATTGTTGTTGGTATACTGTATATGATGATTCATCGCAGCTACGGGCATAGCAATATGCCGTATAATGATGCAATACCGAAAAAATATCTCTCTCATCAAAACAAGGTTAATGACATGTCAATGTAGGTTTGTTACTAACTCATATTAGAGCGGGTTGCTAAAGGATTCACTATGTTTATTCATTCAATTTTTCTGAAGGTGGACTAAATTATAGGCACAAGCATGGCATCAAAGCAAGTTGTTAACCACTTCATCATATACAATCGCATTCTCGTTAAAGTCTAATCTGAAGCAACGGGGTCTATATTCATCGTCGCTACTGATACTACCTCCTGGTCTACCACAAATGTCTTAGCAGCTAAGAAACCATTCTCATATAAAAGAATTTTTGCTCCATAGTACAATAGGTCTCCAGCATATCGTTTTAGTAAAAAAGGAACTTGCGTCTATTGACTCAAGTTCCTTCTACTATATTTTTCGCCGCTTTTCTCGCTCTCAAAAATCGGACTAAGTTCAAAACAATTACTTTTGAAACAGCATATGTCGGAACAGCCAAGACCATTCCAAGTACGCCTGCCAGGTTTCCTGCAACCAATAGAATAATGATGATTGTTGCTGGGTGCGTATCCAATGTTTTTCCTAATATCAACGGTGACAGGAAGTTCCCTTCTATTTGCTGGGCAACCAGGATGACGACTATTACCAATAAAGCTTTCGTTGGTGAATCAAATACAGCCACAAGCACAGCGGGCGTACCCCCAATGATTGGTCCAACATAAGGGATAATATTGGTGAAGGCTACAATAAGCGCTAAGATTAACGCATAAGGCATGTCAATGATTACATATCCAATAAAAGACAAGGTTCCGACTGCCAAGGCGACCATAACCTGCCCTTGGATGTAGGCTGACAATGTCTCCCCTGTTTCTTTTAAAATTTTTAGACCCTCATCTCTGTAACCGGTCGGTATAAAATTTGAAACGGCTTTTGGAAATTTATGACCGTCCTTAAACATGTAAAATAATAAAAATGGTACAGTCACAAGAATAATAGCTATATTGGTGATCATGCCAAAAAAACCCATAAGTCCTTTCGTCAGTTTATTTGGCAGTGTATTTGCATACTCCATTAACCGATGTTGCACCGTGTCGATAATTTCACTCTGCTCATGCCTAAAGCTTTTAAACTCAGATGACTTGACCACATTTGTTAAAAATTCGGTAGTCTCATGGGCATAGACCGGTAAATTATTGGCAAGATCAGTTGCCTGTTTTGACACAGCTGGAACGATGCTGCCTATTCCCAACACAAGAAGCCCGGCAAACCCAATATATATAACAAGTATGGCCACTATCCTGGGAAGCTTTTTGCGTTCGAGAAAATTCACCACAGGATTTAAAAGAAAATAGAAGAACCCTGTTATTAGGATTGGAAAGAAAATAGTTGTGAAAAAGATTCCTATAGGCCTAAACATAAATGTGATTTTTGTTGAAACGAAAATAATCGTTAAAATAAGTAAAATTTGAATCAGCCAAAATTGTATTTTAGATTTTCTCACGACCTGTACCTCTTAACTCAGATATTTTGGTAAAAGTATATCAAAGTCTTGGAATAATATACAGTATTATCAAGGTATTTTAACAAATATTAATTTTGATTCTCTTAAAATGATTGTTACATACAGGAAGGTAGTACCAATGTTTGAGTATTTTGCCTCTAAACAAAATGTATATTAGAATAATCCAATTTATTATCGTAAGAAAAGTATCTTATTATGAAATAAACTCACAGGTTTATCACTGTGCGTTAACTTATGTATTTGGCGGGACTGTGTGGGAATCGAACCCACCAGACCTGGCACGCAGGTCTCAAGCAGTTTTGAAGTTTGCTAGCATCTGTTTTTCTAGTGACTTCATATACCCTAAGGTATTGATAAATTAAGCTTTCTTGCTTCCTAGTGTTTTCTTTTAATTTGTAATTTTAAAAAATTGGGCAACAAGCATGGCACCAAAGTACCTAATAAAACCAAAATATGGCACATTAATTTAGTCAGGTTGATGCCAAATTATTTTCTTATATTAATCTAACAGAACAAAATTGTGAGGAAAATGATAATCAATTTAAACTCTAAAAAAATCTTGGTTATCACCCCCGAATTTAAAAAGAACATTCCACGATATAAATCATAGGAAAAATACAGAATTTATTATTATAATTCGGAATTTTTCATTATTATTCACATTTGAAACGTAATCACCAAAACCAAAAGAAGCTGCCCAAAGTTTTAATTTGGAACAGCTTCTTTAAGATAGTCGTAAAATAGATCATTATTGGAAAGTTACTATAATTTTTAGAGATTTAAAAATTCAGTATTCTAGGGTGTAAGCCCCGAGTTATATAACTTAAGAGTCTTGGAGTTTATTTATTTCTTTTTGTTAGCCTTCATAATTACATCGTAATTATACTCAGCACGTCCACCCTTGCCAGGAGCAGGTGCATAAGTAACCATCATTACTACTTTAGAATATTGAGAGCTTTGTAGCATATCACGAAGATCTACCTTATCACTTTCACTCATATTTAGGAGATTAGGGAATTTAATAACTTTGACATGATTGTCTTGCCCTTTTGCAACACCTTTCTTATATCCAATAAACTGAACTTGGTAATCCACATATTCCTTTGTTGCTTCTTCTAAACTCATGAAGCCCTTAGTCGTTTTCATGGCATCAATAAGCTCGCCATTTAGCTTAAGGTTTGATACGTACCATCCTGCTTCATTATAGCCCCAGTCTGTCATATAGCGGAATGCCACAAGGACCTTTTGACCCGTGTATTGAGAAAGGTTGAAACTTTCTGTTGTCCAACCATTTGAGCTACCCGTAAATCCTGGTAAATTTTGTTTTATTGTTGGATATCCATTGGCGACCACATCATCTCTTGTGTGATCATTCGTTAAAGAAGCCCACGTTTTTCCATTATCTGTTGAAACTTGAACAGCACCAAAATCCCATTGTTCTTCAATATTATATTTTGTATCAAAAGATAGGATTGGATTTGTTTTTCCTGTTAAATCAAGCTCTTTTATCAGGAAATTATCTGCTTGATCCCCTTGATTCCCCCAAAGTACTTCACCTTTTACTGGATCAGTTACTGTTTTCCAGTTCGAACCGAGGAAATCAAGACCTTTGAAATATAGATGGTCGATCTTCTTGTCAGGAGTAATCACTTTTACATCAGTTCCCCAAGCTGGTGCAAAAGAGTCTAATTTTGATGCTGCCTCTATATTAGGGTTAAGGTCAATGGAATTAAAATTATATGTCTTATTATCTCCTTGGTATTTTCCATCTAGCATTAATGCAATCATGAAATCTTGATATACTGCATTAAAGTCTTTTTTGCTACCCATTTCTTTTAGAACAGCATTAATACTATTAATACCTTGTAATTGGTTTTTGAATTCTTTCTGAATAAATTCCTTGCCAAATTGTTCGTATAAATAAAGCTGGAATAGATAAGCAGCCCCATAATCTCCTAGTATTTGAAGATCTGACTGATCTCCCCATTGCGTTAAGGAGTTCTTGAGGTTATTCATAAAGAAGTCGACGTGTGATTTTGAATGACCATATCCGACCTGATATTGAGCAAAATCAGATAATCCCTCGTTTATAAAGTTTTCTTCTGCACCATCACTGTCGTGGTGAAGTAAATGTTGAAACTCATGAGCAAAAGTCCCCTCGTATAGGAAAGGTTTCGCAGCATTTGGACCTGTCCGGTTTAACCAATCAAAACTGTCAATTGTCATGACATTTCTGTCCGTTAAATCACTTATAGTTGATGAAAAATATCCTGCAATATAACTAGGATAATTCGCATTATAATAACTATCATCTTTAATGTTATCAATTAGGATAACGACACGCCCAGATTCGTCCTTATATAAATCACCAAGAGAATTAGCAGCATGTTCTCCCTTTCTTTCAGCAGGGGCGCCAAAAAAGGCAACCTCTTGTTCATACATTTTTGTATCAAATTGATTTAAAAGATAGTTTACTTGTTCATTGGTAACGACAGATACTCCAGCAGCATTCCTTGGGTCTCCTGTAGGATACGCAAGATTATTCGCTACCCATACCTCCCCATATGTACCAACTCCTTTGAGAGTAAAATTCGTTAGTACATATTGTCCAGTTACATCATTATGTGTAACCCACGGTTTAACAGTCCCTACATCGCCCGGAGTTACGGATGAAGCCGCTCCAGCTTGTCCACTGTCTGATGAAGCTTCTCCGTATACATCATACCCACTTAAATTAAGTTTGTTATTTTTTAATACCTCTTCTACGGTTTCAGAGCGAAAGTCTGAACCTATCTCCTGCACTGCCGGATTTGGGTTATACCCTTTAACCTGCGCACTTCCCACGGAAGGAAGTAACATACTACCTACTAGAGCGGTAGTAGATAAAACGGATAAAAGCTTTTTGGATTTTTTCATTTTCGTCCTCCTCGCACCTTAATAATACTAATTACCTAATAATAGTATCAATAATATTATGAATATTTTGTCGCATTTAGAAAGCTAACACTGTTTTTTATCTTTTAAATATTATTTTTTTCGACAGGGTATAATCTTTCAGTAAATTTTAGTATTTAATCGTTCTTTTTCGACACAATTTAGACCAGGATGACGACTATTACCAATAAAGGTGATCCAGCCGACAAATAGTACTGTTGTCATTTCTTCCGTAGAGAATTCCCGCCCGTTGTAGTCCATAAGTGCTGATAGTTTATGTAGTATTCTCCGATGGTACGGCGTGTAGGCCCCTCGCCTTTTTAATCAATTGGGTATTGTTTATTCGCTCTAGACATAGAAAAAACACCTCCATGTTGTAATTATGGGTTTCATACCCATTTTTCAACATAAGGTGTTTTTATTTGTCTCATTTTTTTAGGTCAGTGCGTATCTGTATTTTAACATGAATTGATGGGTTTTTATACTATCTACTTAAAGAGGATAATACTACTCTATGGTTTTTGTTTAAAATAAACTAACCAAAAAACTAATAAAAATACATACAAAGACACTGCCTAACAACAAATTTGACGTTTTTATTTTCTTACCAATCAACCAATACATTATTCCAAATACAGCTAAAGGGACGAGTCCCGGCATAATCATATCCAAGTATTTCGTCAATGGTTCCGCAAATTTCCCACTACCTATCATAATTCCGGATAAATCTAATTGAACATAACTTGCAATCATACCTCCTATTGCTGTCAAACCAACAACACTCGCCGCATATGTGACTTTATCCATAATGCCTGTTTTTTCGGCATTTGTAATAAAATAAGCCCCATATTTATAACCAAAATTTAAACCATAATAACGAAGTAAAAAACCTGGCACGTTGAATAATAACAAGAATAAAAGCGGACCGATTATATTTCCTTTTGATGCAAACCCAATTGCTACTCCAGTAGCAATAATCCGTAACGTTCCGACAATTAATGAATCGCCAATTCCTGCTAGTGGTCCCATTAGCGATGTTTTCACTGCTGTAATGGCGGAATCATCAAATTCTGGATTATTTGCGTTTTCTTCTTCCATCGCTGCATTAATCCCCATTAATAATGATGATAATTGCGGTGTAATCGCCATAAAATCAAGACTTCTTTTTAATGCAGCTTCTGCCTTTCTCGAATCATTCTTAAACAAACGTTTAATAACTGGCACCATTGCATAAGAATATCCTAAATTCTGTTGGCGTTCAAAATTCCAAGAAGAATCTAATTGACAAGAACGCCAGAAGATTTGACGTATTTCTTTTTTCGTTAACTTTTCTGAATTAGAATTCATTATCGTCAATAACCTCCTGAACTTGATTATTTGAAGACGAAAGTCCTGTATTAAATAGTAAAATAGCGGTTAATACACAAGCAAATGCTGTTACGCCAAGTACACTTATTTTTAAATATGCTACTAATAAAAATCCTAAAAATAAGAAACAAGCCGTCTTTTTGCTCACAATCATCCTAACCAATAATGCAAACCCAATCGCCGGAATAATCCCCATTGCATAATTTAGACCCGAATTAACAAAATTAGGTATTATATTTACAAAAGATTGTATAGCTTTTGAACCTAAAAAGAATCCGGCAGAAGTCAAACCAGCTAACAATATTGCCTGACTAAAAACAGCAATGTAATGCATGCGATCAATTCCACTATAATTTGCTTCATTGGCATATTTGTCTGCTTTTGCAGCCAATAACGGAACCCAAACAATCATTAATAAATTCCATAACATTTGCATTAACATTGAAATTGGAACAGCTAATGCCACTGCTGTCGCTATACTAGAGTGTGTTACAATCACATACGATGTTCCGATAATAGATCCCGAAACCATATCTGGTGGGTTACTTGCTCCTATAGCCATCGCTCCTAACCAAACCAACTCTAATGTAGCCCCTACTTTAATTCCTGTTGTCAAATCTCCTAAAACAAGCCCCACTAACATTCCCATTACAATTGGTCGACTAATCATACTACTACCGAAATAACTGTTTAAATATCCTAGAATTGCTACTAAAAAGACAAGCAATGTTTGTGTTAACATGCCACGGGTCTCCTTTTTAAATTAAATTCATTACATCTTTAGCTGGCTCATCAGGCACCATTTGAATTTCCAAACGGATTCCTTTATCATTCATTTTACGTAGTAACTCACAGTCCTTATCAGAAACTGAAAAAGCTTTAGAAATTTGTCGTTTATTTTCTATTAATTTTGCACCTCCTAAATTAATCATTTTTATTACATCTACTTTTTCAGATAATCGATACGCATCTTCTACAGATTCTACAATAATCAATAATTTATATTTGTCTGTTACCCCACTATTTAAAGATGTTATAGAATCCTCTATACTCTTCATTACCAATCTTATTCCCTCGGGTTTTGCCATGCGTAAAGCTGCCATGCGTAAAGAATCTTTCGCAACTGCGTCATTGGCAATCAAAATACAATCTGTTCCTAATACTTTTGTCCATGAAAATGCGACTTGTCCATGTAATAATCGATGATCTACTCTCACTAACTTAATCATTAAAATCCCTCCGTATATTGCTTACTGTTTCTACTACTGCTTTGACATTTTCAATTGATACCTCTTCTTCTGCTACATGTTTTTCTTTAAAATAACTGCCGATAATTGCGCCGTCTGCATATTTAAACTGTTCTTTCATGTTTTCAGGAGTAACACCTGCACCAATAATGAGTGGAAAGCTCCCCAAAGTATTTCTGAATTGGATAATTTTCTCCGTTGAAGTTTCTTGTCCAGTTGCATCTCCTGTAACACAAATCGCATCACAACGGTCTTGTGCAATGATTAAATCTTGTTCTACCGTATTTTTCGATAGTACCGGTTGATATTTAAAACGTACTCCTCCTAAAATATATCCTGGATAATCTTGATACCATTTAGTAAAGAAAGCGTCTAACGTTTCTTCATCTCTAGGTTGTACATGCCCTACAACAGAGTCTAACTGTACAAAATTTGCTTCATATCCTTTGGCTAATTCAAATCCCATTTGATCGACATTTAAACAATTTACACCATAAGGAATAGGTAATTTGCATTTTTCAATATATTGCAATCCTTGTTCTAAATTTTTATAAGTACCAAAATAGTTTTCAATAATGACAGCATCTAATCCATTATTTACATAAACGTCTATTTCCCTCTTCAATCTTTCCATTACATCTTTCTCTGAGGTTCCTTTCAAATGTAGCATGCCAAAGATAACCTTTTTCTGTTGGAACATATCTAAAAAATTTCGATCTCTCATAATTGCCTCCAGTAAATTAAAACTCTTCTTCGATCATAGGACTTAATTGAACATATCGTATACCTTCTCGTGCCTTTTCAACAATTTCATGTGCTTCTTTCTCTCCAATTTTTTGTGTATACTCGATACAAACCATCAACAATAAATTTAAATTCGTACCAGCGAAAACCTTTACATTTTCATATTTCAATAATTGGCACATCGCACTACAAACACTCGCACCAAACAAATCCGTCAAAATAACATATTCTTTTTCTGCACTCACATCTGATGATATTTCTTTTTCAAGTTTCTCCACAAAATCATCCGCAGACATTCCCGGAAGTAAAGTATACGCTTCCAATTCATAAGGAAGATCTCCACATATCATATTGCCTGCATGTGCTAAACCCTGCGAATAATTTCCATGTGAAGCAATCACAATTTTGCGCTCCATCTTTAACACCTTCCCTAAACTTGTATTATGTTGTATTATACGAATATAGGTTAATACAAGATTGGCAGTGCTGTCAATGCTTTAATTTCAACTTTTTCATCTATAATGAAATGCACTTTTGAATTATAATGATATCAAGGTGGGAAATGGAATGGAAAACTTAAATCAATTGAATGCTATCACTTTACAAGAGCAACTTTATGCAATTCTTCAAAAAAAAATTCAAGAGGGGGAATATAAACCTGGGGAAAAGATTCCTTCTGAAGCACAACTAGAAAAAACATATAATGTTAGTCGTGTAACTGTAAGGAGCGTGCTACAAAGACTTGTGGATCAAGATATTTTGATTAAAAAAAGAGGAAAAGGGACATTCGTAAATAATGTTGTTCACACAGAAAATGTCCTAACCGGTGGAAGTTTTACTGAAACATGTAAAAAGATGGGTAGAATTCCTTCGACAGAAATCATTGCTTTTCACACTGAAGCGGTACATAATGAACTTTTTGCTGAATTAAAAGATAGAAAGAACGAAATAATTTTAATAAAAAGAGTGCGAAAAGTAGATGAAACACCTTGCATTTTAGAAATAGATTATTTACCAACCAACTATACTTTTTTAACAAATTTACAAGATTCTCTTTTAGAGCAATTAGAAAGAGAACTACACACTAAATTACAAATTTTCGAAGATTATTTTCAAATTATCTTTTCAACGAAAGAAATTGCTGAATTGTTAAATTGTTCAGTAGGGATGCCTGTATTAGAAGTAACGCAACATGTTTACAATTCAAAACATGAATTAGTCTATATCAATAAACAATATATTTTAACATCTAAATATGTTTATGCCGTTCAATATAAAAAGTAATGAAAAAAAGAAACTCATTCTGAATAATGATGCTATTCATTTTATCGAGATTAGATCGGCCACTTAAATGAAGAAGACGGGTTAATACAACAGTTAAGTAGCAAAGAAAAATGTTTATGAAGCAAAAAACACATTAAATGACTCTTTTCTACTTTACAATGTATTTTCTCAAACACTTCAAATTAACATGATGCAGTAGCAAGAAAAATGGATTGCTTATTATATGAAAGTCAAAAACAATAGCACATCATCACCAAATGAAAAGGTGATGATGTCTTGTTCTTTTATATCTATTTAACTGGACTCGCCATTGGTCTTTTGTGGCACGTGCTCACGTATCTGTTTGTATGAGAAACGACCAATGTTTCCCCTGTTAAGCCAGACATATTTACTTAATAGCTAGAAAAGAAGCCAAATATATGTCCATTACAAGGTCCAATAGCAGTATTCCAAATTCAGCGAACCTAAAATAAGGGAATGTAGACAATCTACTTCCCCTCACTCGCGACATTTTAGAATGATGTTCTACATATCGGAAAACTTCTCATTATCGAAAACATCTACATGAAAACGCATCGTTATTCGTTGTGCCAAAGGTTTATTTTGGTTCAAACTCAATCGTGCCTGCAAATGTGGAAGGCCAGCGATGAGTGCAGGGCCTTAAACCTTTATTCCACTCAGACCCTTTTTATTTAAAAGGGGTGGGGCATAAAACCCTTTAATAACTAGACCCATCTAATACCTCCTAGCCCCCGGAATTTTTTTGAAAAAAATTTACCCATATAGCAATTTTTGATGAATTCAAAGAAAATAAGAGCTATTGTTAAAAGAAACTTAGCTTTGTTGTAGATAATACTGGTATCCATTCAAAATACAATTACATTTCAAGGATATGAATCGATTAGTAGAATACATTTATTTATTAATAAAAGCTAAAATTGGATATAGGAAATCATCATTGATAACAAAAAAACATAATTGGATGTTAAAAACAAAATTTAAAGGACCATCCCACACTTGGTTTCATAAAGAGTTGAAAGGACATTTAATTTCTAAAAGTTGCATTTTGTTTGTGGAGAGTGCTTTAATTAAATAAATATTAGTTTCTTTCATTAAACCTAATTCAATCAAGTTATTTTACAGGCACAAGATCATGGTTTAAGACTACACATGGAACGTTTATGTTTCAACAAGGTGTTCATCCATAAGTTGTGTCAGAACGATTAGGACATTCGACAATCAGAAACAAGATAGACACTTATACTCATTTGTTACAAAATATGCAAAAATAAGCTGCCCTTCAGTTCGAGCAGCTCATAAAATAGCGTATGTAATTTTTTATATCGGTTGTACCAAAGACAATATTTTCAGTTGTTGGCCAACATCATTTCCACTTAATAAAACTTCTCAAAAACCTCAAAATCTTTGTTATATCAAGGTTGGCGGGACTGTGTGGGAATCGAACCCACCAGACCTGACACGCAGGTCTCAAGCAGTTTTGAAGACTGTGGAGGACACCAGTACCCCATTCAGCCCCATTAGGTGTATTATTTTCAATGTATAGGACTATGGTTTCACAGTCTCTTTACGAATGAAGTAAACGGTTTCGCTTACCCTTCATTTGAAACTATATTACAATGGAATATAGTATTTATCAATAGAATTGCCTGATTTGTCATTTTTTCGACAAGGTTTTCAATTTTCATATTTGAGTTTAAAGCATTTTTGAGGCTTATGTTTTGGACTAAATTGTGACGATTACTTGTCATTTTTCCTATAAACAGACTATAATAAGTAATAATATCGTTTTTTGTAGGTGAATAGCATGCTTCAAGGTTGGTTTTTATGGTTTATCCTATTTTGGGTAGTTTTTTTAGTTGGTTCGTTTGCCATTGGCGGTTTTTTTATGTTCCGCAAGTTTTTGAAAAAAATGCCGAAAGAAGATGGCAAGTCGGTAATGGATTGGGAAGAGCATTATGTAAATAACTCACGTCACTTATGGAATGACGAGGAGAAAGCGCTTTTAGAGGATTTAGTCAGCCCTGTTCCTGAGCTGTTCCGCGATGTTGCTCGGCATAAAATAGCTGGAAAAATTGGCGAACTGGCCATTCAAGAGAATGCACCTAAAATTACTCAAGAACTGGTGATTCGCGGGTACATTCAAGCAACACCTAAACGAGATCATAAATTTTTACGAAAAAAGCTTTTTCAAAATCAAATTGATGTTACGCCGTACGAGCATTTATTCTAAACCGTTCATCTCGAACGGTTTTTATTTTTGCCTAAATAAAACACTGACTCAAAAAGAATCAGTGTCCGATAATTAAATCATTTTTAAGCTATGCAGCTCTTTATAAAGCTTCTTATATGACATGTACATTGCCAAACGCCACGGAACAATCATGCTGAAGGCAAGAAGGAAAAACATGCCGCTTAATTGCCCGACATCTATTGTACTACTGAGGATTGATTTTAATACAAGGCGAACGGCTAATAAACCTACTAAAATAAAAATAAATGCCTTTGACCGCTTTAAGTAAATATCATTGTCACGAATTTCGAATTTAGAGGTTTTGATCAGTAAGATGGAAAATAACATGCCCACGACTACTGCCTCTAAAATTTCCATTGGGGTAAGTCTAAATTCAGGAACAAAATACATAAGTGCCCCGCTGGACATAAAAATAGGAGGCAAAATAATTTTTTTCACATTTGTAGGTTGTTTTGCAGCCTTCATGCGGACAAATATAACAAACAAGCCCATAAAAACTGCTCCAATTGAAGAAATAACAACGTAATTCATTGGATTCATTCTTCCCTTATCTATTTATTTACTTACTCATTATATATCAAATAATGAAATATGCTATAAATTTTTTCACTGTATATTTGTTCCTAAATATACTTGAAGAAAGGAAATGAAACCAAAAATAGAAAAAACCATTAAGAGTATCCTAATGGTTATGATTTCAATGCCCTATTAATGGCTTCAATTACTTGCAAATCATTGAAAGGCTTCACGATATAGTCCTTAGCACCCGATTCAATCGCCTCCATGATTACTTTTTTCTGCCCCATTGCCGAACACATGATCACCTTCGCTTCAGGAAATTCGCTGCGAATCATTTTGATGGCTTCAAGGCCGCTCATTTCTGGCATGGTAAGATCCATTGTAACAAGATCAGGCAATAATTCTCGGTAAAGCTTAACTGCTTCTTTTCCGGTCTCAGCTTCCCCTACAACCTGATAATTATTTTGACTAAAGAGTTGATGTAAAGTCTCTCTCATAAATTTCATGTCATCCACAATTAATATTCTTGCCAACACGTTTCCCCCCGAACCAATAAAACACCAATCTATCATATTTTGAAAATCCTAAAAGACTACCATAATAGCTTATATTTCATTTTACAGGATTTTTAAATAGTAAGGTGTGAGGGATATTTAAAATCCGGTAAATCCGCCAAACATTCCTTGAAAAGCAGTAATTATTTTTGTCATCCAATCAAAAAAGAGGACAATCCCCATGACAATCATGATATAGCCGCCAATTTTCATAATCTTTCCACTGTGTGTTTTAATCCATTTCATACGTCCAACAAAGAAAGATAATATAAAAAATGGGATTGCGAAGCCAAGAGAATATGCAAGCATGTACAAAACACCAGAGCCTGGATTTGATCCAGCTAGTAGAATAACTGCCGAGAGGATCGGACCTGTACAAGGTGTCCACCCTGCGGCAAAAGCCATCCCAATTAAAATAGACCCTATATAGCCAGAAGGACGATTCTTAAATTCAACTCTTCGATCCTTCATCATAAACTCTGGTTTAAATACACCAACAATGATTAATCCAAAGAAAACAATAAAAATTCCGCCTAATTGACGAATAATGTCTTTATATTCAGAAAAGAAACTTCCAATAAAAGAGGTCCCAAATCCAATTGCGATAAAAATAATTGAAAACCCTATTAAGAAAAATAACGTATGGAGCAAACTTCGTTTTTGCAGCATGGCATTTTCACTTTTCAGTTCCCCTACAGACATACCGGTTATGTAAGATAAAAACGCTGGATAAAGCGGCAAGCAACATGGTGAAATAAAACTTAAAAATCCTGCCCCTAATGCTAAAAATATATTTACATCAGACATATTAACACTCCCACTATAGTCGATACCCCTTCATTCTAACAAAACTTTTAACTAAAAGATAATGGTTACATGAAATTTTTGTGACTCAAGCAATAACATTTCAAAAAATATTCATTTTTACCAATTTTAAGCCTATAAGATTGGATATTTTTTTACAATATCTTTGAAATTATTTACATCATAGGTTATACTAGTAAAACAATCCCATATTTGTTGTCTATTATTCTATTTTTCCCAAATTTAGGAGTTACTCCAGAAAGGATTCTCGGCCGTGATCAAACAAGAATTAGTTGCATTAATTGAAAAAAAGCGAGCTGAATTAATTCAAGTCGCTACTACTAACGGCTTAACTTCCTCCGTAGCAATTCGCTATAGTCAGGAACTGGACAACCTTTTAAATGAATATAATAGAATCTATATAAAAAAAGTTTCATCATCAGCCTGTTAACATTTCCTGACCACAGGTTAAAAACGGATCAAAAGCCCGGCACTATCGCCAGGCTTTTTTTATTAATTAACTACGTCCTCCAAACGCCCAATCGCTCCGTTTTGTAAAAGGAACATTTTATGATATAAACCTTCTTGTGCAAGAAGCTCCTGATGCGTTCCGCGCTCCACAATTTCTCCCTGATGAAGCACAAGAATGAGGTCAGCATCCTGAATCGTTGATAATCTATGGGCTATTGCAATGGTAGTCCTTCCTTGACGCATTTTCGCAAGGGCCGTTTGTATTGCTTCTTCTGTTTCCGTATCTATATTAGCCGTCGCTTCATCCAGAACCAGTATTTTTGGATTTGCCGCAATCGTTCTCGCGAAAGCAATTAGTTGCCGCTGACCGCTTGAGAAGGTTGCTCCCCTTTCCACTACTTTATGGTCAAATCCATCATCAAGTCTATCAATAAACAAATGCGCTTGAACAAATCTTGCCGCTTCTTCTACTTGTTCATCTGTCATGTCCTCGTTATGAAGGCGAATATTATCTTTTACCGTCCCGTAAAACAAAAACGGATCCTGTAGGACAAGTCCCATTTTCTCTCTTAGCTCAGACTTGGTAAAGTTACGAATTGAATCTCCATCAATCAATATCTCACCACGTTCGAATTCGTAGAAACGCATCATTAGATTAATGATGGAACTCTTGCCGCTTCCGGTATGGCCGACAAGTGCAACCGTTTCTCCTGGATTAGCAGTAAAGGAAATATTTTTAAGAACGTCCCTCTTCCCATCATAAGAAAAACTTAAATTCCTGAATTCAATTTTTCCTTCTTCAATTGAAATGGTCTTCTCTTCCTTCTGAGCAGGAGCCAATTCTACCTCATCCAGCAATTTAAATACCCTAGAGCCAGCTACGATGGCCTGCTGGTATAGAGACAGCCGCATCATCATTTGGTTTACCGGTTCAAAAAATCGATCCAAATAATTTATAAACGCATAGATAACCCCAATTTCTACACTATGTTGTAAGGAAGTTATTCCAAAATAGCTTAGGACAATGATCAGTGCAAAAATATAAATCAAATCAATTGCCGGTCTTAATAGCAAGCCATCAATTTTAATATTTTTCATACCCGCATTGTAGTGCTGCTCATTAATATCGCCAAACTCTTTTCGAAGGCGTTTTTCCTGACGAAATACTTGAATTATTGACATACCCGACAAAGACTCGCTTAACTTTGCATTCAGCTGGCTTAGTCTTTCACGCATATAAAGATAGTATCGTGAGCTTAATTTTCTGTATAAATTCATGACAAATAATAAAATCGGGATAATGATGACACAGAACAAGGCCAGCTTCACATTCAAAATAAACATAGCAATAAAGATACCAGTCAGCAAAAATCCACTTTGAATAAATGTCGATATTACGGTTACAAACATATCTTTAATCGCTTCTGTATCATTCGTTACCCGCGACACAATACTGCCAGCAGGCGTTTTATCAAAATACTTCAGACCTAGTGCTTGGACCTTTGAAAAAACATCAATTCTAAGCTGTTGGATAATATATAAGGCAATCTCCTGAAATTTCACAAATTGGAAAAACATCAAGATCGCTTTTACTACTTGAATTCCCATGTAAACTGAACCAAGAATCAATAAAGGCTGGAACTCAAGCCTTCCTGGTGTTAAATAATCATCAATAAAGATTTTAACTAATAACGGAAGGACAATATCCCCGATCGTTGTTAGCAACAAAAGGATAAAGGCAATACTGATCATTTTTTTATGCGGTTTTGTATAGGAAAGAAGACGGAATAAGACCTTTCTTTGTTCACGTTCTGACAAATGCTCTTTCTCTTCCATATTAATGTCCTCCATGCTCGACCAGCTCTTCTAGCTGCTGGTGTAAATACATTTCCTTATACCATCCGTCTAATTCCATAAGTTCCTCGTGAGTGCCTCTTTCCATGATCTTCCCATCTTCTAAAACAAGAATGAGATTGGCATGTTGGATGGCACTTAAACGGTGTGAAGTAATGATTGTTGTTTTTCCTTCGCGATTCTGTCTTAATGACGAAAGAATTGATTCCTCAGTTTTGGCATCTACCGCTGATAATGAATCATCGAGTACTAAAACCTCAGGATTCATTAATAGCGCCCGAGCTATGGAAATCCTTTGTTTTTGCCCTCCAGATAATGAAACTCCTCGTTCTCCTACAACCGTGTCATATCCATCGGTAAATTGGAGTATATCATCGTGTATATTGGCTAGTTTCGCTGCATTTTTAACTTCCTGGATTGAGGCAGTTGGATCTGTAAAACCAATATTCTCAGCAACTGATGCCGAAAATAAGAAATGATCCTGCGGAACATAACCAATTGCTTCACGTAATTTTTCCAGCTTATAACCTTTCAGTGTCTTGCCTCCAAAAAGAATGTCCCCATCATATCCTTCAAACTCCCGTATCAGTAGCTTTAACAACGTTGTTTTTCCTGCACCCGTTTTACCAACAATCCCAAGTGTCTCACCTTGTTTAAGTGAAAAATTGATATCTGTTAAGATTGGCCTTGATTCTCCCGGATAAGTAAATTCTGTGATTCTGTAATGGATATCACCACATGGCACAACATTCAAGGCCTTCTTGTCATCAATAATGTCTACCTTTTCACTTAGGAGAGCAGCTACACGGTCATAGGAAGCTCGACCGCGTTCAACAATGTTAAATAACCAGCCAAATGCAAGCATTGGCCAGATTAATAAACCCAAATATGTCGTAAACGAGATTAACTCTCCAATCGTTAATTCGCCATTAAGGACATATTTCGCACCAAATGCAATCGATAGGAAAAAAGAAATGCCGACGATAATGGAAATAGTAGGGTCATAGAGGGAATCAATTTTTGCTACAACAATATTTTTTTGGACGACATCTGCCGATTGTTTGCGGAAATCTTCAATATCTTCCTGTTCCTGTCCAAACGTTTTGATAACCTTTATCCCTGTAATGCTTTCTTGCGTTTTGTCATTTAGGGATGAGAAAGCTTCTTGTGCCTTATAAAAACTTTTGTGGAGCATGGTTCCAAACCAGTTTGTCAACAGTGCCATAAAAGGCATCGGAATCAAACAAATTAAGGTTAACTTCCAACTGATTGTAAACGCCATTGCGATAATGACAAATCCGCCTGTCGATAAGGAGTCTACAAGAGTTAAGACTCCTGCCCCCGCAGTTTGTTGAATAGCTGACAAGTCGTTTGTAGCATGTGCCATCAAGTCACCAATTCTGCTTTTCTGATAAAACGATGGTGACATCTTGGTAAAATGCGAATACAAACGATTTCTTAATATCCTGCTAAGTTTTACCGCTGAACCAAAAATCATAATTCTCCAATAATATCTGAGACCATACATCATAAGTGCGACAGCAATCAGAACCACAACCCACTCGATAAGCATTCCTTTTGTGACCGTGCCGTCATTAATATGGTCGGCAATAATACCAATTACTTTTGGTGGAACTAACTGCAGCAGTGCTACTAGTAATAAAATAAGAACCCCTGATATGTACGCTTTTTTCTCCTGTTTAAAAAACCAGCCTAAGTCTAAAAAGACCTTCATAAAACCCCCCCAAAGACAAAAAAATAATGCTAAAAAGCTGCTTGCAAAAATTTAAATGCCAAATATCAATATTAGCTTGCAGAGGTTTTATTTTATCAAATATTTATAAAATAATAAAGATTTAGAAATCACAAGTTTAAAAACATGAAAAAAGCACTCATATACATGAGCGCTTGTCCATTTTATTTAGATTGCTGCTTGTTCATTGCTGACATCATTTGGTTGATTTTCTTTTGCGAAGGCTTCATTCCCATTTGCATCATCATCATTTTTAACATTTGTTCATTGATTGGCGGATTTTTCTTTAAGTAGCTTGTTATATAAAGGTTTCAAGGCTACGTAAAGGAAAACCTTAACCACTCATTTTTGACAATTTATTACCAAATATTAAGTCGCATTTTCTTTGAGAAAAGTTAACCATATTTTAGTACAGTTTGTCAAGGAAACTTTAACCAGTTTAATAGCTTTTGGTTAAACCATCACCTATTTATTGGTTAAAAAGTGGTTGATGTTTTCTGTGTGTTTTTGACTTTTTTAAAAGGTGTCAACTCATCTTCTACTATTCTAAACTGCCTATGTTTTCCTTGTAACTTAATACCTGACTCCGTTGTTAAGAACATAGCCGCAACAAAGGCAGAAAACCGTTTAATATTCATGTATTACTTATATTCAACTAGCACTATCCACTTCTCATGATAAAGCTTCATTTTCAATGAAAAAGTAGTGGTGGAAAACTGTAAAGCGGTCATAGAAGGTTGTACTCTTTAAACAAACAACCTTTATTTCAAACCTGTTTTCAATGTAGAAAAGCTTCTTAAATTACATCTCGAATATCCACAAGATAAATGTCATCTTTACAAACTAAAAACAGCTTATACTTTCGCCCTACTGAATAATCATAGTTAATGATGTCATTCTCTTCAGTTACAGGAAGATAACTTTGGATTTTCTTATTTTGAAATGAATATAGATGAATTTGTCCTTTATGATTATAACCATGTCCAAATAGGATATTATCTTTCCAAATTGAAAAGGCATGGCTCCCCACAATTGGCGTTTTTTTTAAGGGTTCATGGTTAAATAACTCATAGTCAGTCATATTATGTATAGCTAACAGAGGGAAGTCCGAATAGTAATACAAATATACAGCTTGATTTGAGTAGACATTCAAAGCATAACAGTCATCAATGAAAGGAATTTCATTATTGCTCGGAGTTTGAACAAATCTTACAAAATCAAATATTTTTACCCCTTTCTTATCAAAGCAAAGTAGCCCGCTTGCTCCGATAGAATTTCCAAATACTCCTTCATCAAAATAACTAGTCCAAATATCACCATCCTTGGTAGTTTGGACATCTTCTATTCCATCACCCATATGAAAGTAAGAAATCAAATTCAGATTCTCATCGTAAACAAAGGCATTATGTGTTGTATCATTCTTTGCATTGGCATTTACAAGCAGCCAATTCTCCCCCAATGGCTGGGCATAGTGAAAAGGTTCTTTTGAGGGAGGAATAATTATTTTCTTTACTCCCCATTCTGCATCATAAAAAATCGAATGATGGTATTTTCTTCTTTTTTTAGTTGAAGTTAGTAAAATTACTTTACCCTCGCAGTCAATACTAATATTTCTTGTATCATGCTTTCCAGCAATCTGATTAATGTTGAATTGATGAATTGCTTTAATATGGTTTACCAATAGTATCACCCTCTTATTTGGTCAAGAACAGTTCATCAAACTGAAATTTGTACTCACTAGGTGCTTTTTCACTTGAGCGATAAATTTCCGCTCTTAATCCTGTTCTTCCCTTAATTGTGACTTGTTTCTTGGTAAGACTAATACTTCCCAAAACATACGGGACATTAAATGTTTCAAAGACCCCTAGAGGAATCACACGCTCTTCTCCTGTTGCCTTTTGAAAAATATGTAACTCATAAACTGCTTTTACATAGTTCCTTATGATAGTTTCTCTTGTTACTCTATATTGAATAGTTACATTGTATTCTTTATTTTCTTTAAAGGCATAAATAAGCGGTGTTTGCAGTTTATGCTTTTGGATATACTCAATTGCACTTTCAATTTTGTCCTTTTCTAAGTGGTCAAAATTTGTAATATATCTTAGTCCTTCAATTAAGCTTTCTAATAATAATTGTTCTTTCATTTCTTGTGATGATTGTTTAAATCGTGTGTAATCAAATATTGCATGAGTGTACTGAAACCAGTCTTCCTTACTAGTGCTAATATCAATAGCTTCTTCTAAAGAGTTTACTAAATCGATATAAATTTCCTTATAGCTTGGTAAACGGATATCGTATCTGCGGAGAACATCAGAAAAGATGGTTGCATACATATTCTGATAGAAATAAACATCCACATCATCATTAAATCGATATCGGTCGCCAAGGACACGAACTCCTATCAACTTTGTATCTAAAGGTCTCGGATTCTCTCTAAAATTTTCAATTATCCTCAATTTATGATTCATACGATTTTGTATTATAAGTTGCTTTTTGTTATCATCCAAATGTTTGAGTGCTTCTTTGGAATGAGGGGCATCTTTAGCAGCCGTACTAATATCTCCTAAAAGTCCCTCAACATCAAAATCAAATTCTTTCTTAGATGGGGCATATGCTATACGAGGAATAGTTTCTTGTATTAAACCTAGTGCAAGATGAAATGTCTCTACGGATAATTTCCTATTGTCTTCAAAGTTGGAGAAAATCTCTACCTCAGGATGAATCCCATAAGGCATAAGTATTTTTTCTTCCCGCTTCATAGGTGCGTTATTCAAAAATTTAAATGATATACTATTGTATACACTACTATAGTTCTTCATGATTGTATGTTTGCTAAGGAATAACTCCAGAACTTCCAAAGTTCTGTTGGATTCACTTTTATCTTTATAATCATGAAAATAAATATCAATTCTCAAATTTAGACCCCCTCCCACTGTTTTTAAACTACTATTCTTAATTTCATATTACAAGGAGTTAAAGTCTTGCCGCAAGTAACAAACTTATTTCGTGACGTGTGGATGAGCCTACCTCCCCCATCTCCCGCACATGAACCCATGAGAATGTGGAAAATACGCCCCCTATCCTCAACATAAAGAAAAGACCCCTTGAGGAGTCTCTTATTAACACACTTGTTGATGCTCTTTGATTAACTTATCTAAGGTTGGTCTTGATATTCCTAGTTCCTTTGCTAGTTGAGACTTTGAAACTTCTCGGTTCATGTATCTTTGTTAATGTTCTTCAAAGTTAAGGATTGAAACTTCTTTACGACCCTTGTATTTGCCCTCGGCTTTGGCTATTGCAATTCCTTCACGCTGTCTTACAAGACATATTATCACGTTCAAAGTAATTAATAGTACTAATCATCTGATTCTAACAGTTCAACTATTTCTAACAAATCTTTGGTAGAACGGGCTAATCTTGAAAAGTCCGCTACATAGGTTGTATCTCCTTCTCTTGCAACGTCTAACATTTCCTGTAGCTTTGGTCTGACTGTATTTTTTACAGAAACCTACTCTTAATATACCTTATCTATCTTGTATTGTTCCATCGCTTCGACTTGTCTTGCTACTCCTGCTGCTCTTGCTGCTCTTGCTGCTCTTGCTGCTCTTGCTGCTCTTGCTGCTCTTGCTGCTCTTGCTGCTCTTGCTGCTCAAGTATTGTATTAAATTCCTGTTGATAAAAGCTATTAAACTCTTTTAGAATCTTCCTTGTAATAGACTTTGTATTCTCTCCTTGAGTTCCTTTATTTAGATAAACTTTATTCACTATGACTTCAAACTCTTGAGATTTTTGAGATTTTCTAAAAAAATGTGGGAAGCCAAATTCTAAAAGGCAAACACCTTTTGCAGATACATAATCAAAATTATACTCCACCTGTAATGCTCTAAGTATTAAAAAGTCATAATAAGCTTCATTTACAACATATTCTATATTATTTAATGTCTCGCCTTTTTCACCGTTAATTATTACATTCCTCACACCATCATCAAAAAGTAATCCTGTTTCTTCCATGGCTACTTTGAGAGTTTTATCTCTACCGATTTCAATATTTTTAACTGATTTATATTTCAGATTATCACCTGGAATATCGTTAGCTAGAGCTAACATAAACTTCATTCGATTTTTGTTGTTCAGTTTTCCTGAAGTGTACTTTGCTAAATCATTACTCGTCTCAACCTCATCATTTTCCTTTAATGAAGTACTTATTCTTTTTATTATCTCAGAATTTATTTCCTCTGTTTCACCTGAAGTATATTCACTTGAAAATCGTATTTCACCTGTATTTGCATCTTTAACAATATCTACTCTACCTGAAAATTTTCTGTTAATACTTGCCCAATCTAATGTTATATCTTCTCTTAGTACTTCATACTCGATGTATAAATGATTTTCATTTTCAACATTTAAAGCTTCTATCATTACAGTAGACAAAATTTACACAATATAAGTATGGTTGCTCACAGAGGACTTAGAGAAGATGTATCAGACTTTCAGATTTTTGCCAAAGTTCATTAATGGGCTAATATCAATTCCTCTCTGAATCAATGTTTTATCATCAAATGATTGAAGATAGAATTGCGTTGTAGATATTTCAGAATGCCCTAGAAGCCTTGAAAGTGTATATAGGTCTTTCCCATTCAACAAAGCATTTACAGCGTAGTAGTGCCTAAATGTGTGTGGAGAAACCCTTGCATCTTTAACATCGGCTCTCCTCCCTGCTTCTCTAATGATGTTCCATAATGCAGTGTGGGAGACCTCACCACCATTATAATTCAAGAAATAGTTATCTGCTGTTGATGCAAAATCTTTAAAGTATTTTGCTTTTTGTCTTTCATATTTAATTAAGAATTTCTTCAATGCAGGAGTGATTGGAACGTGGCGCTCTTTATTACCTTTACCCATGACTACTATATTATCTTTATCAATAATAGATTTAACCTTGAAGGTACGAATCTCTATGGCTCTAAGTCCAGTGTCGGCAAGCATGGCAATGATAGCTTTGTTACGAGCCTCTAAGTACGTCTTAGTACTAAATGAATCAATCATTGCCTTTACTTCATCATCAGTGAATCCCTTAAGCATAATTTTAGGTTGCTTCGGTCTTTCTACCTTGTTCATTGGATTATGTCCTATGTACTCTTCACCAACGCACCAGTTAAAGAAAGCATTGACTGCCTTGAATGTTGTTAGGATAGTCTGAGGCTTATTGCCCCTGTGTTGTTTTGCTCTGAAATATGCCTTTAAATCATCCACAGCAATGTCTCTTAAAAGCTTGTCCTCTGTTCCCCTTTTCTTGGTGATGAAGTTCGACAAGAATTTGTATTCCTGCCTCTTGTTCTTCATCGTTTTAGCAGTGTAACCACATGCCTGACAGTGAACTAAATACTCATCCATTGCATCAAGATACTTAATTTCTTCCATAATAAAAAGCCACCTTTTCTGTTGAATTTTTGGTTAATCCTTCATCAGAAAATGTGACTTATTGGAATAAATTTCAAAATGAGTGGGAAGGTTTAAGCATTTTTTTACGTTTTTACGAGGAAGGTTTCAGACTTAGTAGAAATCTTAACCATTCATCCTAAAAATTACGTTCTATGTAAAACACTCAAACCCTTGATACACCTAGGATAAGACAGATTTTTACTTGCCACCCTGCTTGTTCATTGCTGACATCATTTGGTTGATTTTCTTTTGCGAAGGCTTCATTCCCATTTGCATCATCATCATTTTTAACATTTGTTCATTGATTGGCGGATTTTTCTTTAAGTAGCTCATCATATATTTACGAGCAATGAAAAATCCTAGTGCTACACCAGCTGCTAATGCTAGTATACCAACTAGAATGTAATAACCCATTAAACTTCCTCCTTCATGTTGTCTACCATACAGTGTACTAAATAAAACGGGATAAGACAATATCTCGATGCAATTAGATAAATTTTCTTTCTTTAATCGGTTTTAACCAGCCGTAACACTCATGATCAAGGTCCAATGCTAGAAAGGATGATTCACATTTTCTAAGCACTTCAAAAAAAGCCGTTTCAGCTTCATAGCTGCCTTCTGCCTCAACTGTAATTAAGTCATGAAAAACTTCAAGCCTTGCTGTGCTTAGTTTTCCACTTAAGAAAATAGTATATGCGCCATGATCCGCTTTAAAGCCTTTAATTTTACCAAGCTGTTTTTGGATCAACTGATGGATCTTTAAAACCTCTACCCTTTTCGTTATATAAGAAATTTGCTTTTGCGTTATAAATTTAAGCTCGCCATCAGCTGTTTGATGTTCCTGAAAAAGCTGAAAAAATAATCGCTCTCTTCCGAAGTAATGGGCGGCAAATTCATCTTCTATTAAATATAGCTGATATTTTCTCACCACTGCTCTCTCCTTCGTTGAAACCACTTTTTACTATTATAAAAAACCATAAACAAAACATTTGTCTTACAGCGGCAAAAAATTTCACTATTTTTGTCGATTATCAGATTTCTTAACAAATCTACTATGAATTCGGTAGAATGATCGAGCATTCCTTTTTAAAGACATATTGTTCATATTTTTGTAAAAAAAATAATTTAGCCAATAATAGCGATAGTCAGATCCAATAGGCACCCGAAAAAAGTGAAAATTTTCTTATTTTATAAATGTATATTCATCCATTTTATATACTTTTTAGATAATTCATGAAATTACATCGAATCTTTGGGGGTACCTTTTCATATATTGGCTCAGTATTTCTTTTTTATAGCTAATTCTAAACCTGTTATGACTCACTTTCATCTTGTTAAATTAATTACCATATTTTTCTGATATAAACTCAAAAAAAAGAGAACGGATCTATCCGTTCTCTCTCATATTTCACTATCTTATTGTTGTAAAAGTGCTTTTACTCGTTCTACTACGTTATTAACTGTAAAGCCGTATTCTTCCATGATTTTTTCACCTGGTGCAGAAGCTCCGAACTTATCAATTGCTAATACATCGCCTTCATCACCAGTATATTTATGCCAGCCTAAGGAAGCGCCCACTTCAATTCCTAGACGTTTTTTCACATTCTTTGGAAGCACAGAATTTTTGTATTCTTGGGATTGTTGTTCAAAGCGATCCCATGAAGGCATGCTGACAACAGAAACGTGAATACCTTCTCCAACAAGGGTTTTTTGTGCTTCAACAGCAAGACTAACTTCTGAACCAGTAGCCAATAGTAATGCATCTGGAGTTTCTTTTTCTGATGGAGAAACAACATATGCTCCCTTTGAAACTCCCTCGTACGCATTTGTATCGGTTCCTTTTAATGTCGGTAAATCCTGACGAGTCAATACGAGTGCTGTTGGTTTGTTTGTTGATTCAACCGCAAGCTTCCAAGCAGCAGCTGTTTCGTTCCCGTCTGCAGGACGAATGATAGATAAACCAGGCATTGCACGTAATGCTGCAATTTGTTCGATTGGTTCATGTGTTGGACCATCTTCCCCAACAGCAATGCTGTCATGGGTAAATACATAGGTAACCGGTAATCCCATTAGAGCAGCTAAACGAATAGCTGGACGCAAGTAGTCAGAGAACACAAAGAATGTTCCGCCAAATACTTTTACACCGCCATGAAGGGCAATACCGTTCATCGCAGCGCCCATCGCAAATTCACGTACGCCGAACCAGAAGTTACGGCCTTCATAAGCTCCAGGCATATAGTCTTTTGAACCTTTAATCATCGTTTTATTTGAACCAGCAAGGTCCGCAGAACCACCGATGAAAGTTGGAAGGTTTTTCGCAATACCGTTTAACACTTCGCTTGATGAAGCACGGCTTGCAAGGCTTTTTCCTTCAGGATATACTGGAACATCTTTATCCCATCCTTCGGGAAGTTCATTCTTTAATGCTTGTTCAAGTTGAGTTGCTAGTTCAGGATACTCCTTTTTATATTGTGCAAAAAGGTCGCTCCATTCTTTTTCTTTCTTCGTACCAGTTTCAACAATTAGTTTTTGGAAGTTATCATATACTTCTTGTGGTACATGGAAGTCTTCTTCAAATGTCCATTTATAAGCTTCTTTTGTAAGCTTTAGTTCATTGGCACCTAGTGGTGAACCATGTACACCAGATGTTCCGGCACGATTAGGCGAACCATAACCAATTACTGTTCTTACTTCAATCATAGTAGGACGGTCTAAGTCACTTTTTGCTTCTTCAAGTGCTTTTAGGATTTCTTCAAGATTATTACCGTCTTCTACACGAAGGTATTGCCAGCCATATGCTTGAAAACGTTCTTTGACACTTTCAGAGAATGATTTATTTAAGTCACCGTCAAGAGAAATATCATTAGAATCGTAAAGGACAACCAAACGACCTAATTTTAAATGTCCTGCAAGTGATGCAGCCTCTGCGGATACACCTTCCATTAAATCACCATCACCACAAATGCTGTATGTAAAATGGTTCACAAGTTCATATTTATCTTTATTATAAACGCTAGCAACATGGCGTTCTGCCATTGCCATTCCAACAGCCATTGCAATCCCTTGACCAAGCGGACCAGTTGTAGCTTCAACCCCTTCAGTGTGGCCATATTCAGGGTGTCCAGGTGTTTTACTTCCCCATTGGCGGAATTGTTTTAGGTCATCCATGGTTAAATTGTAACCGGATAAATGAAGCATGCTGTAAAGCAATGCTGAGCCATGGCCAGCAGATAAAACAAACCGGTCACGGTTAAACCAATGAGGATTTTTTGGATTATGATTCATTATGCGAGTCCATAATGTATAAGCCATTGGTGCTGCACCCATTGGCATCCCAGGATGTCCAGAGTTTGCCTTCTCGATTGCATCAATGGAGAGAGTCCGTATCGAAGTAACAGATAAATCATCAATAGTATTAAACATGAATTACATCCTTTCTTATGCACAATTACTAAATACATCATTAATATTATATTGCTGATGCTATTTATTCAACTAATAGCTTAAAAAGTAAGAAGCAAAAGTCATTTTGTTTCTTATTTTGACACAGATTTGATTTATATATGTAAAAATGTAATAAAAAGAAAAACTCGCCAATTGGCGAGCAGCCCCTTTGGCGAAGACAGAATCCTCAATATAAGTTCAGAATTAATGAAATTCTGTTTTACCCAAAATGTAATCTTTACATTTTAATGAAGTGAATTTTTCTTCCTTGCTTTTAGTTTTTCAGGTGTTACATCATTACCTTCAGGATCTATAAACTTTGTATTTGTTAATGTATCAAGCATATTAGAGCGGAAAGTTGCCAAATACTCACTTCTTAATTTAGATTGCTCTTTTGCTTCTAAATCTGTTAAACCTGACGATTTTGCTTTTCTTGCCAGTTCATTAATTCGAGCCATTTTTTCTTTTGATAGCATTTAAGAACCTTCCCTTCAAACTATTTAAGCCATCTGATTTTACTAAAAAAAAGACCTTCTGACAAGGCAAAAGGTCTACTCTTCTTGAGATTCGATATATTCTTGGTATCTTCTATGTACGGTTGCTTTAGAAATATTATAACCAAATCCTCTAAGAGTAGCGGCTATATCCGCAAAGGTTAAGTTGTTTTTTCTCAATCTTATAATTTGCTCTATCGGTACTTCAATTTTATCTCTCCCCGAGGACTCCCCCAGGTTTTTTAAATTTCTTTCCGGTTTATATCCTTGCTGAACCGCTCGTTTCATGCCTCGTTTAATTTTCACATTATGAAGCTTCCGTTGATATTCTTCCACCATGCTCACGATTTTTAACACCATTGAATCCGATTCTGACAGCTCCAATTCACCATTATGGGAAATACTATAAAGTTTAACATCTTCTTTAAATATACAATGCAGAAGGGCAATTTTCGCGTTACCTCTTCCAAGCCGCGTTTCGTCCTGGATCAACAAAGCCTGTACCTGTTGATCTTTTATTCTTTCTAATACCTGTAGTATTCCTTCTCTTTCAAAATCGTATCCGCTCGCTTGTTCTTTTATTATAGAATCAATTTCAAATTGATAGTGCTTCGCAAGCTGAATAAGTTCTTCTTCCTGACGATTTAATGAAGTTTCCTGGGTTTCTTTATTCGTGCTGACTCGGCAATATATAATTGCTTTCATAGAAAAGCTTCCTTTCTATTCTCCTGGGGCGCTAGCTAATTCTGTTGTTAGTGAAGAATCTATTCTATTAATCGGAATGATGATTTCTTCACCCGGAAAAATTTGATCATTGATGTTTTCATTATGCTTCTTTACCCAACTTACAAACTCCTCGTTTGAAAAAGAATGCAGTTTGGCATATTGGTTAGAAATTCCCCAGAGTGTATCACCCTCAGAAATAGTTACTTTGACAAATTGATCCTGTTCATTGGTATGATGTTGAAATGAGAATATGAAAGCAAATAAACAGCTTAAAATGATAAGTGTAATAGCATACGAGTATTGGTTCCATAATTTTTTCATTTTTCCGCACCTCTTATAGGAATGTGTGTTCTCTTTTGATGGTTTGATTATAATACGAACACTCGTTTGTTGTCAACTACTATTTCGAACTTATGTTTGTATGAAATAGAAGAACATGCTATAATAAAGACAACAATAACCAGGTGAGGTGCATTTTATCATGGTAAAAATATCAAAACGGCAGCAGGATATCCTGGATTTCATTAAAAATGAAGTTAGGAGTAAAGGTTATCCTCCTTCGGTCAGGGAAATAGGGGAAGCAGTCGGACTTGCATCCAGCTCAACTGTTCACGGACATTTAGCGAGGTTGGAAAGTAAAGGTCTTATCCGTCGAGATCCTACCAAACCAAGAGCAATAGAAATATTAGAAGTGGATGAAGCAGCACATATTCCAAGAAACAAAGTTGTAAATGTCCCAGTTGTTGGGAAAGTTACGGCAGGTATACCAATTACGGCAATCGAAAATGTGGAAGAATATTTTCCGCTTCCAGAAAGTCTTGCACCCGCTGATGAACAGGTATTTATGTTAGAAATTATGGGTGAAAGTATGATAGAAGCCGGGATTCTTGACGGGGACTATGTTATTGTTAAACAGCAGCAAACCGCCAATAACGGTGATATCGTTGTTGCGATGACAGAGGAAGACGAAGCAACATGTAAGAGATTTTTTAAGGAAAAGGACTATATCCGCCTGCAGCCCGAGAACTCTACCATGGATCCTATCATTTTAAGGAATGTTTCGATTCTAGGAAAAGTCATTGGCGTATATCGACATATTCATTAAAGTGGAAAAAGCTGGCACCATTGCCCAGCTTTTTTTTGTATTTTTATTGGGAAAATTTATAAATAGTGTCATACTTTGTATTAAAGTTTGGAAAATTCAGTATTTTTACTCATGCTTATATTGTTTATTTTTTTATATAATAATACTACACCATGATTTTACCTTAGGTCCAAAAAAAATCATAGGCTTAAGGAGTGTGAGAAACAGTGTTAACGGACATTATTTTCTCTTTAGTGATTGGTGGGTCGGTTGGGATCATTGGACATGTTCGAAAGCACGGAAAAATGGTTATGCCTCGTAAAACGAAAAGGTTCCTTTATCTCGGTTTTCTAGAAGAATTGCTTCTAGGTGCAATTGCTGCTCTTCTCCTCGTTCTGTATACAGCTCCAAATTCATTTGTAGAGATTACTGTTTTTTCTATTATTGCCGGAATCAGTGGTGATGTGGTCCTTTATAGATTCAAATTATTGAATCAAAACAGTGAAGAAAAGTAAACAAAAAACCCAGTATTGGATTTTTTCCAAACTGGGTTTTTTGTTTCATCTGCTAAATATTAATACATGCTCATATATTGGTCACGTTCCCACTGATGAACGACTGTACGGAACATATCCCATTCAATCTCTTTTGCCTCAACAAAGTGTTCGAAGATGTGCTCGCCAAGACCGGAGACAATCACTTCATCTGACTTTAATTGCTCTAATGCTTGAGCTAATGTTGCAGGAAGATCAATGATTCCCTCTTCAATTCTTTCTTCCTTGCTCATGACATAAATGTTACGGTCAACTGGTGCAGGAGGAGTTATTTTATTTTTGATTCCTTCTAAGCCTGCTTTTAGAAGCACTGCCATTGCTAAGTATGGATTTGCTGCAGGATCCACGCTCCGTACCTCTACACGTGTGCTTAAACCGCGTGATGCAGGAATACGAATTAATGGTGAACGGTTTTGAGCAGACCAGGCCACATAACATGGTGCTTCATAACCAGGTACTAGCCGCTTATATGAGTTAACAGTTGGATTGGTTACTGCTGTAAAGTTTGGTGCGTGTTTTAGAATTCCAGCGATGAAATGGCGGGCATTGTCACTCATCTGTAAGTCACCAGTAGGCTCGAAGAAGGCATTTTCTCCATTTGTAAACAATGAAAGATTCATATGCATTCCAGATCCATTAACACCGAATAATGGTTTTGGCATGAAAGTAGCATGCAAGCCATGTTTACGAGCAATGGTTTTCACTACAAGTTTGAAGGTTTGAATTTGATCACACGCCGTTAAAGCGTCAGCATATTTGAAGTCGATTTCATGCTGTCCTGGTGCTACCTCATGGTGAGAAGCTTCGATTTCAAAACCCATTTCTTCTAACTCCAGTACGATATCACGGCGGCAGTTTTCACCAAGATCAGTTGGTGCAAAATCAAAGTATCCACCTTGGTCATTTAACTCTAATGTCGGCTGTCCTTTTTCATCCAATTTAAACAAGAAGAATTCTGGCTCTGGTCCGAGATTGAAATCTGTGAAGCCGAGTTCATTCATTTCCTTTAGAACACGCTTTAAGTTATTACGCGGATCACCGCCAAAAGGAGTGCCGTCAGAATTGTGAATATCACAAATGAGGCGGGCTACTTTACCCTTTTCCGCTGTCCACGGAAAGACAACCCATGTGTCTAAATCTGGATACAAATACATATCAGACTCTTCAATCCGAACAAAACCTTCGATGGAAGAACCATCAAACATCATTTTGTTATCTAGCGCTTTCTCTAATTGGCTGATTGGAATCTCTACGTTTTTAATGGTTCCAAGAATATCCGTAAATTGCAGGCGAATAAATTTTACGTTTTCTTCTGATGCAAGCCTTTTAATGTCTTCTCTTGAATACTTTTTCATTATAAAACCCTCCAATTTTGAAAAAACTTCATTTGTTAATGGAAAAAACGTGATATATCGCCCTGTCTTAGGGATGACCGATTTAATCTGCCTGAATGCAATAATTCGTTACGCAGAAGCTTTCTAAGCTCATCATCAGACAGATCGCGTTTTGCTTTTTCCGTTTGTTGTTCTAACACATTTGATTGCTGTTCTTTTACTAAAAATAATTGCTTGATCCCTGCCATGTTGACACCTTGATCAATTAGATCCTTAATTTCTAACAGTCTATCAATATCATTTAAACTAAATAGTCGCCTGTTCCCCTCGGTTCTTGCTGGAGAAATCAATTGGTGTTCTTCATAATAGCGGATTTGCCTGGCAGTTAGTTCTGTTAGCTGCATGACGGTTCCGATGGGAAACAGTGGCATGGATCGGCGAATTTCTTTTCCACTCACCAAATTTCTCCTCCTTTTTATTAAATCATATTGCCATTATATTCGGTGTTAGATAATATGTCAATTACATGTTAGGTTTTCTAACATGGTTTTTAAAAATAAAAATGGACAACCTATCAAAGCTGTCCATTTAGTGTTTTTGCCTATTACAGTTCAACTAATCCTTTTTCCGCCAAATGATCTATAGCAAGACAAACTGCCATTTTTACATGTGCATAGGTTAAGCCGCCTTGAACATACGCAACATAGGGCGATCTGATAGGGCCATCTGCAGTTAGTTCAATGCTTGCACCTTGGATAAAGGTTCCTGCTGCCATTATGACGTCGTCTTCATATCCTGGCATATAACTTGGGTGCGGTGTTACGTAGGAATTAACCGGTGAAGCAAATTGGATTGCCTGACAAAAAGCAACCATTTTATCCCGGTCATTAAACTGCACCGATTGAATTAAATCCGTTCTCTTAGCATCCCATTTTGGCGAAGAATTCATTCCTATTTTCTCCAACATAGCTGCAGTAAATACTGCACCTTTTAACGCCTGACCAACCACATGCGGTGCAAGGAAGAAACCTTGATACATTTCCTGCAGACTATAAAGGGAAGCCCCGGCTTCAGCACCGATCCCTGGTGATGTCATACGGTAAGAACATGCCTCCACCCATTGTTTTTTACCGACGATATAGCCGCCAGTCTTAGCAATTCCGCCGCCAGGGTTTTTAATCAGAGATCCCGCCATTAAGTCCGCACCAACATGACAAGGCTCCAGTTCTTCAACAAATTCCCCATAACAGTTATCAACAAACACGATTACATCTTGTTTGATTTCTTTGACAAACTTAATCATCTCGCCTATTTCCTCAACCGTGAATGATGGCCTTGTGGCGTACCCTTTAGAGCGCTGAATCCCAATCAATTTCGTATTCGCTTTTATTTTCTGAGAAACGGCATCCCAATTTATTCCGCCTTTATCAGTAAGTTCCACATGATCATAGGAAATTCCGAATTCCTTTAATGAGCCTATCCCGTTACCGCGGATTCCCACGATTTCTTCAAGTGTATCGTATGGTTTGCCAGTAATATAAAGAAGTTCATCTCCTGGACGGAGAACACCAAATAAAGCAATTGATATGGCATGCGTACCGGAAATTATTTGCGGCCGAACAAGTCCTGCTTCCGCTCCAAAGACATCTGCATAGACTAATTCAAGTGTATCACGGCCAATATCATCATATCCATAACCTGTTGACGGAATAAAATGAGAATCACTCACCCGTTTGTTTTGAAAACTTCTTAATACCCGAAATTGATTGACTTCAATTCTCTCATCTATTTCTTTATGTATTGCAGAGACTTGTTTTTCAACCTCTCTTACAATCGGCCGGAGTTTTTCCCCATTTTTTAATTGTTGGAACATGCTGTTACTCCTATCTATATTTTATATTTCTGTAATTGACCTGTTATTTGATGATCTTGCAGCGAATACCCTTTGCATCGATACAATTGACCTTCTTCTTCAAAGGTAAGCTCCCTTAAAATTGTTTCATTTTTTAATTGCGAAAGGAGTTTTCCTTCCGTCGAAGGTACTTGGACTTCGTAAGGATTCATCATTTTTATGATTACCTGTTCCATTTTCTCCTTCAATGTATGACGATCTTTTTCATCAAATGCGCTAATAAAAGCAGTCGGTGTATCAGCAGTTGGAACGAAATCAGGATGCTGAATATCTTTTTTATTATAAACGGTTAACTGTGGAATATCTTTTATTTCTAAATCATCAAGCAGTCTTTTTACCGTTTTCTCGTGATGAAAATAATCCGAATTCGACATATCAACCACATGAAGAAGCAGATCCGCTTCCTTTACTTCCTCAAGCGTTGAGCGAAATGCAGCTATTAGTGCCGTTGGGAGGTCTTGAATAAAACCAACTGTATCGGTAATTAAAGATAAAAATCCACTTGGTAAAATTAATTTACGTGTCATCGGGTCAAGTGTTGCAAACAATTGATTTTCCTCGTAGGATTCCGCTTCAGATAATCGATTAAAAAGAGTTGATTTCCCGGCATTGGTGTAGCCGACAATTGCAACCTGAAAGGCTTTGTTTTTCTTTCTTCTTTCCCGATATCGATCACGGTGCTGTACGATGACCGATAGCTGTGTTTTTATATCATCGATTCTGCGGCGGATGTGCCGGCGATCCGATTCTAACTTTGTTTCCCCAGGCCCTCTTGTTCCAATCCCTGCACCAAGACGAGATAATGCAGTGCCTTGGCCAGCTAAGCGAGGTAAAATGTATTGTAGCTGTGCAAGTTCCACTTGAAGTTTACCTTCTTTGGACCGGGCCCTTTGTGCAAAAATATCTAAAATAAGTTGGGTACGGTCAATAATCCGAGCATTCACCTCGGAAGCAAGATTTCTCTTTTGACTCGGAGAGAGTTCATCATTAAAAATAACAATATCTGCTTCAAGTTCCTCAACAAGCGTATTTAGTTCTTCCACTTTCCCTTTCCCTATATAGGTTGCTGAATGAACTCGATCCCGTTTTTGGACAACTGAAATCAATACTTCGCCTTGAGCGGTTTCAGTTAATGAGGCTAACTCTTCCATTGAATAATGAAAACGTAAATCATCATTCTCGTTAGTTTGACAGCCAACAAGGATTGCTCTCTCTTTCGTTTCCTTTTGTTCCACTAGGCATCCTTCCTTCTCTAAAAGCTCTACCACTCATCATAACAAAAAACGACTGCTTTCTCTAATTTCCCCATACCTTTTATGATATAAAAAATTTGTTGTAATTTTCCTGCATCATGATAAAATTTTATTGTTTGTTATTTAAACGGATTTATCTATTATCATAGTTTTTTGATACATAGACATCAAGGAGAAATCAGACATAATGACATGGGAAGTTTTAAGCATGATTGGCACTATTGCCTTTGCCGTCAGTGGAGCAATTGTAGCCATGGAAGAGGAATATGATATTTTAGGAGTTTACATTCTAGGAATTGTCACCGCTTTTGGCGGCGGGGCGATTCGAAACCTGTTAATTGGTGTACCCGTCTCTGCTTTATGGGAACAGAGCTTATTATTTCACATTGCCTTATTATCGATGACTGCCGTGTTTTTATTTCCAAGCAACCTTCTTAAACACTGGCAAAAATGGGGGAATTTCTTCGATGCAATAGGCCTGTCCGCGTTTGCTATTCAGGGCGCAATGTATGCTGAGAATATGAACCACCCACTTAGTGCTGTAATTGTTGCAGCTGTTTTGACCGGAATCGGGGGTGGGATTATCCGTGATTTATTAGCAGGAAGAAAGCCGATCGTACTCAGAGCTGAAATTTATGCGGTTTGGGCCATTCTTGCTGGTATTATCATCGGACTCAAGATCGCATCAAATCCTTGGGAATTGTATACCTTATTTGTCCTTGTTACTGTTTTACGTGTTCTTTCTTACACCTTTGATTGGAAACTGCCATCACGAAGAATTGGAGCTCATTAACAAATAAAAGCGAAGTTGTCTAGCCGCTAGGCACTCCTCGAAAAAGCCAACGCTTTTCCTTCGTGCGGAGTATCGCTTCCGAAGCTTATTCTTATGGAGCTGGAGAATGATCAAAATCGAATTTATAATTATCTCTTAAAAACGGACTAAAATCGGCGGTTTGCTATAAGCCCGCCGATTTTTTCTTTAGTCTTCTTCGAAAACAAGGTCATTGCTTCTAAGTGTCATTAAATCATGTCTGTCATAGCTATTGAGCATTAACAGCCTCATCGCTTGTGCCCTAACTGATTTTTCAATTACGTTGCGGACGTATCGGCCGTTTGAAAAGCTATTAGGATTTAACACAGCCTTCACCCAAATTAAATGATCTCTTAATTTCTTTTCTGCCTCATGACTCAACGAGTATTCTCTCTCTACCAACATTCTGCCGGCAATATCCATTAATTGATCAATATTATAGTCTTGGAAATCAATCACTAATGGAAATCGAGAATGAAGACCAGGATTTAAAGTTAAAAAGTAATCCATCTCACGGGAATACCCTGCCAGAATCAGGATAAATTCGTGCTGTTTATCCTCCATATGCTTCACAAGTGTATCGATCGCTTCCTTACCAAAATCCTTTTCCCCGCCTCGGCCTAAGGAATATGCCTCATCGATAAACAGAATCCCTCCTTGAGCCTTCTTAATCAGATCCCTTGTCTTTTGCGCTGTATGGCCAATATACTCGCCGACAAGGTCAGCTCGCTCTGCCTCAATTAAGTGCCCTTTTGTTAGAACGCTCATTTTTTGAAACAGCTTTCCAATTAGCCTGGCTACTGTTGTTTTACCTGTTCCCGGATTCCCTTTAAACATCATATGAAGTGCTTGTTTTCTAGCTTTCAGCCCTGTTTCCTCACGCTTCTTGTTTACGTAAATCCAAGCATAAATTTCCTTTATCATTCGTTTCATTTCTTCCATGCCAACCAAAGCCCCGAGCTCCTCTTCAATTTCCTTAAGGGCCGTGTGCTCAGGGGGAATGACCTTTGGAACAACTTGAAAGTCAGGTAACTCTTTTGTTACTGTTTTTCTTTTTTGTGAATTGAGTACAACACTTATTTGACCGTTACTTTTCATTCGAAATGGTTGATCCAAAGCAATCACCTCTCATTCTGCAAACAGTATACGTAAGGTAGCTTGATTAGGCTACTCAGAAGTGTATAGGGTTAGGCATAATCCTTCATTCTATGTGTATTCACAACCATTAAAATTCATTAAAAAAGATTTTCCTGCGAAAGATGCATATTAAAAAATAAAAAGAGCCCACGCGTGTGGACTCAATTTAGATGAAAATTTTATTGGTTATCCAATTCAAGCTGAATATTTCTTTGTGGTGCAAAAGTTGAAATGGCATGCTTATATACCAATTGTTGTTTTCCTTCACATTCAAAAAGAACTGTAAAATTATCAAAGCCCTTAATTTGGCCTCTTAATTGAAAACCATTGAGTAAGAATACCGTAATATGGGCGTTATCTTTACGGCATTGGTTTAAAAATTGATCTTGAATATTAATAGTTGTTTTCATTTGTATATCCTCCTCTTTAATCTCTACTAATATGTATTCGATTTTACTTGAAGCTTTCCTTCAACATAATGTGAAATTTCCGCTATTTTTTTTGAGAAATTATTCACATCTGTCATATCAAACCATTGTACATCCATTTTGTTCCGAAACCAAGTCAATTGCCTTTTGGCATATCTTCTTGAATTTTGTTTTAAATTTTCTACAGCTTCTTCCAATTTTACCCTGCCATCCAAATAGCCATATATTTCTTTGTAGCCAATTGCTTGGATTGATTGACAATCACGTAACCCTTGTTGATATAGGTTCTCCACTTCTGCTAAAAGACCCTCGTTCATCATCAAATCTACCCGAGTATTAATACGATTATAAAGATTCTCTCGTTCCATTGTTAAGCCGACGAGTGCCGTATTGTACAAAAGGTCACGCTGCTGTGTACTTTGAAATTCCTTCATCGTCTTACCTGTCAGATGGTAAATTTCAAGAGCACGGATCACCCTTCTAACATTATTTGGATGAATTTGTGCAGCACTTTCTTTATCAACCGCTATTAATTCTTTGTACAATGTTTCATTACCAATTTCCTTTGCTCTTTCTTCTAGTTTAAGGCGGAAGGATTCATCTCCAGGAACATCGGAAAATTGATAATCATAAATGACGGACTGGATATACAACCCTGTTCCGCCTACTATTATGGGAAGCTTTCCCTTTTTGGCAATCTCACTTATTCTTTCCCGAACAAGATGTTGAAATTCAGCAACCGAAAAATTTTCTGAAGGCTCCTTAATATCGATTAAATAGTGGGGAATCCCTTCCATTTCATTCATCGTGATTTTTGCTGTCCCGATATCCATTCCGCGATAAATTTGCATTGAATCCCCGCTAATGATCTCACCATTATAAAGTTTGGCCATTTCGATACTTAATTTTGTTTTTCCTACTGCGGTTGGACCAATGATAACCAATAATTTTTGTTTTGAATCCAATATTTTCACACTGCCTTATTCCATTTTCAGTGAAGCCTGGCTCTATTAATCCAATTTCACATTTCCATCCTAACACATTTTCGAAAAGCAGTTGAACATCAAATAAGTATATACAAAAAATATATTTTCTATGCGTTTTTTAAGAATGAATTATTTATCCATTTTTGTACCAAAGATGAAAAAAATTTCTTGTAAATTTACAAATCGATAACGGTTCATTTACAAACGACTTTTTACCCCCATATTCATGTTAGGCTTATTCGTAGTATATTTTTGAATAATAAAAGGGATAAGGTGAAAAAATGCTTTCAACTTTTGATATTGGAATTGATTTAGGAACAGCAAATATATTGGTGTATAGTAAAAACAAAGGAATTGCACTTAATGAGCCCTCCGTAGTGGCCATCGATACAGAAACAAAAAACGTAGTGGCTGTTGGGCTCGAGGCAAAAGAAATGATTGGAAAGACACCTGAAAAAATTGTAGCTATTCGGCCTTTAAAGGATGGAGTCATTGCTGACTTTGATGTTACAACAGAAATGCTCAAACACGTGTTACGAAAAGCATCTAAAAAAATGGGGTTTGCCATTCGTAAACCGAATGTTGTCGTCTGTACCCCATCAGGGTCCACTAGTGTTGACCGGAGAGCAATTGAAGATGCCGTAAGAAATGCTGGCGCTAAAAAAATATCCTTGATTGAGGAGCCAGTAGCTGCAGCAATTGGGGCAGGCTTACCTGTGGATGAACCGGTCGCCAATGTGATAGTTGATATCGGTGGCGGTAATACAGAGGTTGCCATTATTTCCTTTGGTGGTGTGGTGGCTTGCCACTCGATCAAAATCGGCGGCGATCGCCTTGATGACGATATTATTCAATATGTTCGAAAAGAATACAATGTGTTGATTGGTGAACGGACGGCAGAAAACATCAAAATGGAAATTGGGTATGCACTAATTGACCATGAGGAGATTTCAAAGGATGTCCGTGGACGTGACCTTGTGACTGGTTTGCCAAAAACAATTACACTCTCATCATACGAGATTCGAAATGCGATTAAAGAATCCCTCCTGCATATATTAGAAGCAGTCCGAGCTACACTAGAAGATTGTCCTGCAGAACTAAGCGGTGATATCGTTGATAGAGGAGTAATTCTAACTGGCGGGGGATCATTATTGAATGGTATGGAGAAATGGCTTAGTGAGGAAATCTTTGTTCCAGTGCAACTCGCCACTAACCCACTTGAATCTGTGGCAGTAGGAACTGGTATGGCACTGCAATATATAGGCAAGCTGCAAGCTGCTGCAAAATAGTTTTGTTTGTGAAAGGTTTTAATAAAAAAGAAGGCTGAAGGACAAAACCCCCTTCAGCCTCTTTTAATGGAAAACTCGGTCACAAATCATTTTTTAGGACCGTTCTACCGCTTTTTCAATTCACAATTAACAATTTTTTGTAACCATTCTACTGCTTTTTTTCGATTCTCGGTCACAATTAGTTACATCACCCGTTTAAACATCTTCTCCATCTCGTAATTAGAGTAGTGGACGATAATCGGCCTTCCATGCGGGCAGGTGAATGGGTCCGATGCTTTTCGTAAATCATCCAGGAGTGCTTGGATTTCATCGTTACGCAAATGGCGATTCGCCTTAATCGATGCTTTACAGCTCATCATGATTGCGGCTTCTTCACGGAGCTTTTTGATATCGACTTTTTTCATTGATAAAAGCTGCTCAATCATATCTTCGATAATCAGTTTTTCTTCCCCTTTTGGGAACCATTGCGGATGGGATCGGACAATAAAACTATTCAAGCCGAATTCTTCAAGAAACACTCCGACCTTTTCGAGTTCACTTAGATTCTCCGTTATTTTCACATAATCATCTGTTGAATATTCGAAGGTTATTGGGACGAGCATCTCCTGCAGCTCAGACTGAACCTGTCCTACCTTTTCTCGAAAATACTCATACTTAAGCCGTTCCTGTGCCGCATGTTGATCGATGATATATAAGCCATTTTCATTCTGGGCAAATATATAAGTCCCGTGCATTTGTCCGATTAGGTAAAGACGCGGGATTCTGCTTTCACTTTGATCGTTTTCGGTATTAGAATCTATAATTTGATCATTCTCAAGTGTATCTTCAATTGATTCAACAATTTGATCATCCGAATCGAAAAATGGTTTTGTTGAATCCCAACTATCTGTTTCTTCTTTTTTTTCAGTTCTTACATAACGAGATGAAAATGTTGGAACCGGAATTGTCTGGGTTTCCTGAACTGTCTGTGAAGGAACAGACCATTCCTTATATTTTTCATTATAGTTATTTGAAATAGGTGTTCCTTCATCCAGAATTAACGATGTCTGCTCCGATTTGGCTTCTTCTTTTTTCATAGGAGTATAGGCTGTCGGAATTAGAATCTTCGATTTAAATGCATTTTGAATAATTGTTGTAACAAGCTCATCCAGTTCTGCTTCCTTACTTATACGAACTTCCATTTTCGATGGGTGTACATTAACATCCACCAGAAGAGGATCCATTTCAATATTAAGAAGAACAATCGGAAATCTCCCAATGGGGAGCAAAGTATGGTAGCCTTCCTGTATCGCTTTTGCCAACGGATAGTTTTTAATAAATCGACCATTGATCATCGTAGAAATATAATTTCTTGATGCCCTTGTTACCTCAGGCATCGAGGCAAATCCGCTGATAGAATAATCAAGCGATTGCCCGCTGATTGGAACGAGCTGCTTAGCAATGGCAATCCCGTAAATCGCTGCAAGTACCTGACGAACATCACCGTTTCCGTTCGTTTGTAGCAGCTTCCGCTCATTATGGATTAAACGAAAAGCGACCTCAGGATGGGATAGTGCGAGCCGATTGACGACATCTGTAATATTTCCAAGCTCTGTGTGGATCGTCTTCATGTATTTTAAACGTGCAGGCGTATTGAAAAATAAATCGGTAATCGTGATATCCGTACCGCGTCTCGCAGAAGCTTTTTCAAACACTTCAACTTTTCCGCCCTCAATTACTACTCGATTTCCAGCACCTTTTCCAGTAGACGTCTTCATTTCAAGCCTGGAAACCGAAGCGATACTTGGCAGTGCTTCGCCGCGAAATCCAAGGGTGCGGATACGAAACAAATCATTCTCATCTTTGATCTTACTGGTGGCATGGCGTTGGAAGGCGATTAAAACGTCCTCTTCGTCAATTCCGTAGCCGTTATCGGTAATCCGAATTTTGGCGAGTCCCGCTTCCTCAACTTCAATTTCAATTACGGTACTACCGGCATCGATCGCATTTTCTACAAGCTCTTTTACGACAGAGGCGGGACGTTCGACAACTTCTCCCGCCGCTATTTTGTTTGAAAGAGCATCATCTAGTTGGATAATCTTTCCCATTCGCCTTCACCCCCTACTTTAACCTTTTCTGGAGCTCGTACAACATGTTAATCGCCTGAAGCGGGGTAACATCTAATAAATCTAATTCCTTTATCTTCTCTAACACTCGTTTTTCTTTTGAAGTCGGTTCGTGTTTTTTCGGCTCTTTCGGTTCATCAAAGAATGACAGCTGTGCCAGTTGTTCATGAGGATCTTTTTGGATGACTGCATCCGCTTTTATAGGAACAGTTTGAACATCAGACTGTTCTAAGGTGGTTAAAATTTCATTCGCCCGGCTGATTAATTCTGCAGGCAGCTCGGCAAGCTGTGCAACATGGATCCCGTAGCTCTTATCGGCCGGTCCTTCTTTAATTTTATGAAGGAATACAACCTTACCGTTATGCTCAATCGCACTAACGTGAATATTTTTTAACTTCGAAAGTTCTTCATCCAACACGGTTAGCTCATGGTAATGGGTTGAAAATAAGGTCTTAGACCCAATCCGCTTATGAATATACTCAATAATTGCCTGCGCCAAAGCCATTCCATCATACGTGGAGGTTCCACGTCCGATTTCGTCAAACAAAATCAGACTGTTTTGTGTTGCGTTGGTAATCGCATTTTTTGCTTCAAGCATTTCGACCATAAAGGTACTTTGACCTGAGATCAAATCATCTGCTGCACCAATCCGTGTAAACACCTGGTCAAAAATCGGCAGTACAGCTTCTGAAGCCGGTACATAGCAGCCGATTTGTGCCAAAATGGCTGTTAATGCTATTTGACGCATATACGTACTTTTACCAGACATATTCGGACCTGTTATTAACAGAACTTCCCTTTCGCTGTCCATTTGACAGTCGTTTGGAACATATTCTTGGGAGTTTAATACTTTTTCAACAACTGGATGACGACCATCCTTAATGGCGACACGACGTTCCAGTGAAAACTGCGGTTTAACATAATGGCGCTCCTCACTTACTTGAGCAAAACATTGCAGCACATCAAGCTCACTGACCGTTTTCGCCAATGCCTGTAATCTCGGAATCTGTTCCTTTACAATCTCGCGGATTTCTGTAAACAAATCGTATTCAAGTTCACCGCATTTTTCTTCCGCTTGTAAGATTAACGCCTCTTTTTCTTTTAAAGCAGGAGTAATAAAGCGTTCTGCATTTGTTAAGGTTTGCTTACGCTCATACTGGCCTTCTTCCAAAAGATGCAGGTTTGCACGTGTGACTTCGATATAGTAGCCAAATACGCGGTTATAACCAACCTTTAATGATTTAATCCCGGTTTTTTCGCGCTCTTCACGCTCTAATTGAGCAATCCATGTTTTCCCGTTTCGGCTGGCATCGCGATATTGATCTAGCTGAGCGTTGTATCCATCACGAATCATATTTCCTTCTTTAAGTGATAGTGGTGGATTTTCAACAATCGCCTGCTCTAGCAAATCTGTAATCTCTTCACAGGGGTCAAGCAGCTCAGCAATTTTTTTTACCTGATCATTCTGCATACCCTGAAGGATTTGTTTTAAAAATGGGACCTGCATTAACGATCGCTTTAATTGCACTAAATCACGGGCATTGACATTTCCAAAGGCAACCCGCCCTGCTAAACGCTCTAAATCGTATACTTCTTTTAATTTTTCCCTAATCTCCTGGCGTTCAAAATAATGATTCATCAAGACTTCAACGATTGTTTGGCGATACTCAATCTCAGCCTGATTTATTAACGGCCGGTCAATCCAGTGCTTTAACATCCTTCCACCCATCGCTGTCATGGTCTCATCAAGCAGCCATAATAATGACCCTTTTTTGCCTTTGGAACGGATTGTCTCAGTTAATTCAAGATTACGCTTTGAATAATAATCAATTTTCATATATTGATGGATTTGGTAGGTAGCGACTGGTTGAAGATGGTCAAGACTTCTTTTCTGCGACCGATATAAATAATTAAATAGTCTTGCTGCTGTTTGCTTCAATTTATCTTGATTAAGATCTTCGAGCAGATAGGAAAAATTCATATCTATCGAACTATTATCCTCAAATGAGATTGCTAGAACATCTCGTTCCCTCATTCTCTTTTGTAGTTCTCCGTCAAAGTTGCTAGAAACAACTACTTCTTTTGCACTTAAAACTGACAGTTCATTCAGTACATCATCAAAATGGTTCGAAAGCAAGGTTACCTTACTTTCACCTGTTGAAATATCGTTGTAGGCAAATCCGTATGTTTGATCGTCAAATGCGGTTATCGAGGCAATATAGTTATTCTCTTTGTCATTTAACCCTTTGCCATCCATTACTGTTCCTGGTGTGATCAATTGAACAACTTCGCGTTTCACCATGCCTTTTGTTTGTTTTGCATCTTCCATCTGCTCACAAATTGCCACTTTGTATCCTTTTGAAATAAGCTGTTCAATATAGTTTGGAGCAGCATGGTATGGAACACCGCACATCGGAATTCGTTCCTCAGAACCACCATCTCGGCTTGTTAATGTTATTTCTAATTCTTGTGATGCTTTAACTGCATCTTCAAAGAACATTTCGTAAAAATCGCCTAAGCGAAAAAATAAAAAGGCATCTTGATAATCTGCCTTAACGGTTAAATATTGCTGTATCATCGGCGTATAAGCAGCCATAATGACCTCCACGGTTATATTCATTTCGAGTATCTTCGACAAACTATTATAACACAAAATGAGGGTGTCAGGCACTCGTCGATAATTCACCAAAAAATAAAGGGATTTCCCAATTCAAATAGAAATTTGGTAAATCTGCAATTTAAGCAATGGAAAAAGTAAAGGTGCAGAAGAATTCCTCTCCTGCACCTTTACAATCAAAAACTTATCATTTATTAAAAATTACATTAAGTGTGACAGTACCATTTGCTTGTTCAGCAATATTTGTTATTTGAATGCCTGTTTCAGTGCCCTTTTTCGACCATTTGTATAATGAGGTTGTGTTTGGACCCACATTCCCTTTAGGACTTATCGAGGTTACTTTGTATTTACCAGGGAATACATCGCCTGAATCTCCATCATTCAAATAGCGCTCCATATCAAAGGAACCATCTGCTTGAACAACACTTACCGCATAATGCCGCTCTCCATTGGCAGGATTTACTGGTACCTGTGCTAAGCCGAGATGGTTTAGATCCCAGTTTTGCGCTTCATTTGGCCTCCAGAAATTACGTGAGAGAATATCCTCCACCACATGATAGACGACTAATCCATGCAATTTGTTACCATCTAAGTTGTATTCTAATCCAGCATCAAAACCAGTTTGCTGGCGATTCTCTAATAAGAAGTATTCACGACCGTCTGAGCCGGGAACATTAATCTTATAAATATCGGGCTGCTGTTCTACTGGACGAAGTGTTAGTTGTTGATTTTTATTCACTTCAATTGCTTTAGCAAAGCCAAGATATGTTTTTGACCATGCATCCGGATGGACTGGTGAATTTCCTGAGTAATAACGGTTATTCATGTCACGACCATATGAACCACCAGCCATTAAACTAAACATTCCCACTCCTTCCGAGTCATAACCATAATCATATAAATCTGGCAGCCCTAGAACATGACCAAATTCATGTGCAAAAACCCCAACGCTTGGTGGAGATGGTTCTCTTCCATTATAATCCGGTCCCACAAGATCAGGATTTGATATTTTTAAATATCCTGTAATATCCTGCCCCACTTCAGGAACGATATTATACGTATCCACAGCTACACCGTCAACCACTGTGTGCTCTAATGTTGACTCATCAGGCTCTTCGCCAGTTTGATAGTATTGCCCGAAATAGCTTGCACTTGTAATATCCCATTTATGTGACCAAATTAGGCTTGGGTCCAAGCTAAACTCTGCACCCGTTCCACGATGGATGATTAATAGATTAGGTACAATTTTGTCTATGGTTTGCCCGTCCTTAATAAATGATGTAGCATCGCCATGCAGCCAGAAATCACCTGGCTGTGCTGGAACAGCATATTGGGAGAAGTCTACATCCTTTGACGCTAGATTAATAGCATCTTTTACCAATTCTCCAATATGTGCATCTCCATTTTCATTATGGTACCCTTTGTCCTGTCCTAAATAATAGTCATAGGAATGCGGCAAGGTATACCATCCTGCAACATCAATATCCATACTGAATTTTCCATAGCTAACCTCTTTATAGAAATTCTTCATTGTGCGATTGGTAGAAGCTGCCTTTCCATTGAAGGTTGCTAAATGTTTAAACATATCCAATCGATAAGGATTAAAAGTATCTCCATTTATAAGATCATCAAATTGATTAATAGGGATTTGGTCATAATCAACACCTGGAACAGCACTTTTTCCATCTGCAGCTAAAGGAAAATCCACCACAATAGCAATCCCTTTTGTTTTCAGATCCTCTACTTTTTTGGGCTGTAACCTCTCAGTTTCTTGTGGTTTAGAATACGATTTGCCGTTATAGCCGTGTAGTTCTTTTCCTTTAATCACGCCGCCTTTCGATAAAACATCTTTTGAGAGATTCGGATCAACTTTTTGATAGTCTGGTAGCTTGGGTGCAAATTCCTTTTTTGTAACTGAAGCTGATTTCGCAAATGCTGGAACAATAGAGAAAAATACCATTGCTAATACAAGTCCCAGTGAAAAAAATTTTTTCAATACATTTCCCCCTTTAACAGTTTGGTTAAATAGTAATAGTGCTAATACACTATCGTTATTATTATAATTTCACCCATCAGAATATTATGTCGATTATCCTTGTTAGTAAATTTCTTTTTTTGCCATACTTTGTTGAAGGGAAGTGTCTTATGATAGAAATTTAATTTTTCTATTTACCTTTTAACAGAATAAATATTTTCTCATTAAAAGTTATCTAAGTTGTAAGAACAATAATTTTCATTAGAGGAGTAAAAGCTATTTTCATCGAATATACTTTACTAAATGTTTAAATAAAAGAATTAATTATGTAAATGGGGTGGATAGATGGCAGAGTGGTTTGGCCGTAGTTACAAAAACTATGATTTCCAGATGTTTTCCATAAGTCATTTTGTTGTTATTTCCATCTTCATTTTAGTTTCGATCTTAATATTTTTGTTTAGAGATAAGCTGAAAGCAGAAGAATGGAGATATGCAGAAATCGGGGTAGCAATTTCATTAATTTTAATGGAAACAACTTATCATTTATGGATGTTACTCAATGGCAGCTGGCATGTTAGTCATGCCATCCCTCTGGAATTGTGCAGCATCAGCTTGATTTTAACGGTGATATTATTACTAACAAGAAAAAAATTAATTTATGAGATTCTATTATTTACTTCATTACTAGGCGCATCTCAGGCGTTATTAACCCCATTATTACATTATGACTTCCCACATTTTCGTTTCTTTCATTTCTTTTATACCCATTTAATGATCATTTGGGTGCCGCTCTATTTTACTTGGGCAAAGGGATACAGGCCATCCATCTGGTCCGTACTAAAATTGTTTATCTTTTTGAATGTTCTAATGCCGGTTATTATAGTTATTAATAAGCTGGTAGACGGAAATTATATGTTCTTAAGTCACAAGCCAAGGAGCGCAAGTCTATTAGATTTTCTCGGTCCCTACCCCTGGTATATTCTATCGTTAGAAGGTTTATTAATTTCATTAAGTTTAATCGTTTGGTTGTTGTTCCGGGAAAAGGCTGTAAATAAAGCAAAAGTGACCAGGAATCTGCCGATTCAATAATATCAACTTTTTATTGACCTTTTTCGATTAAATCATTATAATAAATAACGTTCCTAATAAGTGAATAAATGTCCCAGTTGCTCAGCACGCTCGAATATGCTTCAATGAATTTTCTTAAGCGTACTGATCGAGCCTCTTCTTGATTAAGCATTCTGAGATCAGGACGGGATTTTCTAACTGTGTGTATGTTAAATTAAGTAAATACTTTTCTACTTGTCCCAGTAGCTCAGCACGCCTGAATATGCTCCAATGAATTTTCTTCAGCGTACTGATCGAGCCACTCCTTGATTAAGCTTTCTGAGATCAGGACGGGATTTTCTAATTGTGTGTGTTAAGTAAAGTAAATTGTTTTCTACGTGTCCCAGTAGCTCAGCAGGATAGAGCAACAGTTTCCTAAACTGTAGGTCGGAGGTTCGAATCCTCTCTGGGACGTACAAAAGCCTTGATAATTCAAGGCTTTTCTTGTTGTTTTAAAGAACTGTTTGGTTTTTGCCGAAAATTTGCCGAAAATGAAATGACGCCTCGTTAGAAATTGAGTGGGCTTCATTTTTAAACTGGCGATAATTTTTTTATTTTTCTTGTGTAACGTATAAGTAAAGTTGGATTTATATATATACTGGTTATTGCTGGTTCATGCGACAAATAAAAAATGCCCAAATTCCTTTCGTATCAAGGTATTTGGGCATTTTTCCATTATTAACACTTTCAGGCTAATTAATGTTATGTTTTTTTTCGTCCCTTATTTTTCGAGTTGTATGGGTTGGACTCGGCAACGTCTGTTCTTTTTGTATTATATTTTGTTCACCAAATAACGGATTGATATACTCCATTCTCTTCCTTTCCCTCATTTTGGGCTTTAGCCTAGGGACATTTTTCCACTTTTCCGTTCTTAATAGATGTATAGAGGAAGCGGACAAGTTTTAGAACTCATTTTCATTTTTGACCTTCCGGCTTTATATCACCCTTCTCACATGTACTCATCGTACATTTCCTTCCGGGCATCACTGTATAATCGGGCATATAATCGGCTGACAGCAGCATGTGCCTCTACCATTGATAATATAGGCGATAAGTCTGTATACTCTTTTCGGAAGAAGATTACCTCATTTTTTAAATCCTTAAAATTAGCTAACATAACGAGCCTCCTGATATTATGAAAAGTTGGAATATATGTTTTCATCCCCCTTATATTTTGTGCACCAGCTGTTCCAACAAATGCAAAAGGACAGCCTGTATAGGCTGCCGCTAGGTGTATTCATTTCCATCTTTCTTCAACTAACGCGCCCGATTGCGGAAGATCAAAATAATGATTATTATTGCAGCCCTTTAACTTGTTGAACTAGTCGAGTAGAAGGGTGCCTTTCTACCTTGCGGTAAATTGGACTCCACCCCCCTCTCAGAACCGTGCTTGCACTATTAATGCACACGGCTCCTCCTAGTCATCTTTTACAGAATATAGCTAATCACTTTTCTTAAATCATATATGTTCACTTTAATCCTTGGTAAAGGTAGCGGATATTTATGAAGAAAAAGTTTGAATTTATCCCATGTGAAGGATTTTCTTTGACTTCTTCTATTGAGCCATTTAAACAGAAGGTTTTCAATTTTGTCTTTGAAGTTGTTAACATTTGGGGTATTATCAGTGATGCAATAATAGTTGTAATACCCTATTAATGAACGTTTAAATCTATCCATAATCATATGAATATCCTTATTTCTATTATTCCTCAACCATTCTTTCGTTTCTTTTAGTTTTCCTTTGACTTTCTTCCTGCTTGATTTCCGTTTCACTCGAAAGTTTCCTTGTTTACTTTTCCCACAGTAGTGTGTAAAACCAAGGAAATCAAAGGTTGCTGGTTTACTTCTTCCCTGTTGATTTGCATTTTTCTCCGCAAACTTCCCGAAGGGAATGATTTTAGTTTTATCCTCAGCTATTTCTAAATTAAATTTCTTTAATCTTAACTTTAATGAATGGAAGAATTGCTCCGCTTCACTTTTATATTGAAAACAACAAACAAAATCATCTGCATATCTCACTATGTATGCTTGTCCATTGCACTGTTTCCTAACCCTTTTCTCAAACCATAGGTCGAGTACATAATGGAGATATACATTGGCTAATATCGGAGATATTACTCCACCTTGCGGTGTGCCATTGTCTGTCTTATATTTCTTGCCTTCCTCCATGTATCCACCTTTAAGAAACCTACCAATTGTTCTTAGTAGGTTAGGGTCAGCGATTCGCGGTTTTAGGAACTCCATCATCCATGTGTGGTCAACGTTGTCAAAGAATCCTTTAATATCTACATCTACTACATAATTTACTGACCTTTTTTCAATATAGAAGTTCAGTATTTTCAAAGCATCGTGGCAATTACGATTTGGTCGGAATCCAAAGGAACAGTCAAGAAAGTCATTTTCATAGATAGAATTTAGTATTTTCGTAATGCACTTTTGTACAATCTTATCTTCATGTTCCGGTATTCCCAACGGTCTTTTCTTGTTTGAGTTGAGCTTTGGAATATACATTCTCCTTACTGGAACAGGTCGATAGCTTTTGCTTTTAAGACTACTAACTAAATCCTCTATGTTTTCTTCTAAATTTTCACCGTATTGCTCTTTAGTTGTTCCGTTAATCCCAGTAGCCTTCTTATTGGGTAGCTCAAAATGGCATTGAACTAATGTTTGCTTATTTAATAAATGTGCAAGAGAAGTAAATTTCATTTTAGGATCTGATTTTGCTAATTCTGCTATCCTTAGTAGTTTTGTTTCCATTTATTATACCTACCTCTGTGTGTAGTAAATGTGTCCCTAGTAAGGGTGATAACTGGTAGCTAGCCTTTCCTCCATCGGCATTACCCAACTTCATTGGTACTACGCTGCTATCCGACTCCCTACATCGGCATTTGGTTTCCTTGCTTGTTATCGCTTGTAGACCATACTCTTCTAAAAAAAGAAAAGACCGGTAGGGTCTCCCGAGTTGCCGTATCATATCAATGTATAACGTGCCAAGGTCTCTGACTCCAGAGAGGTTTTATCATTCTTGCCTTTAACGAAAGAAAAAATGTTGCTTTCTGCTGTGCGTAAGGCATCAGCCCTCTCGAATTACTAACATTATGGAGCTCAATCCCTTCAACCATTCGGCTTTCGGCCCGCTACCTAACTGTCTACGCTTAAAGACTAAAGTTACCTTTAGCCCTCCAAGACTCGCTACGAGCGAATGGCTAGTTCTTACTCGACGGGAATCCCACCCGCTATATGATACGACCTAGGCTCGGCCGCACACGCACCCTTAGTTGAACAATATATCCAGCCTAATAAATACAGTAAATATATTACTGTCTGTAAAGTGTACCCGATTATTGTGCCATCGTTCTCCGTTTATTTGAATTTAAGTCAAAGCTTTAACTAAATAAATTGTGTCAATAGTTGGTTAAACATGTCACGTTCTTCCCAGAAAGGGCCATGACCACTATATTGAAACGGAACAAGCTGTGAATTTCTTATTTTTTCATTTAGTTCCTGAGCTTGTGCAAATGGAATAACTTTGTCATGAATGCCGTGAATGATTAAAGTAGGTACATTAATTTTTGGAAGATCCGCATGCAACTTCTCATCTCTTAATGTAAGTATAATAGCAGCTGTCGACCAACTTGCTGCTTGTAATCCCATTTGCAAAAACCAGTCCGAAAATGGTTTAGTTATATACTGAAAGAAAAAGCCATCTGTTACGTCCTGCATCATTTTAGGCCGGTCATTTAAGGTTTCTTTAAGAAAGTTATTAGCAGTTTCTGAGGTAAATCCAGTTGGAGCGGCCGCATCAATAAGAACAAGCTTTGATACCCCAAAACCGTTGTGACGAGACATATATCGAATTGCAATAGCCCCACCGGTAGAGTGACCTACGAGAGTAAAATTGTTTAATTGAAGTGTACCAACTAATGTGCGGATATCATCTGCAAGTCTGTTATAAGTATAGCCACTCATTGGTTTATCCGAATTACCAAAGCCCCTCCAGTCTATACCAATACAGCGGTAACCCATAGCAGGCAGAATATTAAACTGATATTCAAACTGATTATGGCTTAACGGCCAACCATGTAAAAACAAAATGGTTTTATTTCCCATCGGGTTAATATCTTCTACATATAAATTCACACCTGGCTCTACAGTAACAAAGTATCCCATGAAGATTCCTCCCTAGTTAATATGGTTTCAATAATAGATATTCATTTTGGTTAACATAGATGAGTACCTATCCCAGTTGTAGGCCAGAGAAGCAAAAAAGGATGGGGTTTATTGAACTGCTAACCTGGAACCCTTATCACAATAAGAAAATGGAGTTTGCTCCCGTAACTCCTTGTTAATCTCTTGCCCCCGTTGAATATGCCAATGAGTTGTGCGGTGTTTTTGCAAAGCTCGTATCTTACACAAGAATAGCCCCATACATTAGTGTCTATCTTTTCTTTTATCATTAGCTTAGTTAGCCCTCTAATATGATAAAATTTAATAGATTTCTAATTTGTGGGAGATGCATAAATGTTACATGTCTTTTTAGATTCCAATGTTTGCTTTACAGACCCTTTTATGGAGAAAAACTTCCATAACCGCTTACTTGTTGAATTAGCAGAAAAAGGGTTGATTTCTCTTTATATTTCTGAGGTTGTTAAAAAGGAAGTCATTAATAACTTCGAAAAAGAACTGAACAAACAATATGAAGAAATCCAAAAATACGAAGGAAAAATTACTAAACTCCTTCCTGAAAACGAGCGTCCTCCCATTGCTTGGACTAATACGGTGGAAGAATATGTTCATAAACTGAAAGGTCGTTTAGAAGAACTAGAGGACTATGGCTATCTCGATATTGTTGAATTCAATAATAATATGCTTCCAGAACTAGTGGAACGCTCCATTAAAAGAAAAAAACCTTTCACTGAAAGAAAACAGGAGTTCCGTGATGCAATTATTTGGTTTTCCTATGTTAATTATGTATTTGAAAAAAATTTGCCATTTTGCAATTTTTTTAATTTACAATAAAAGAGGAATTGAATTTTTAGGCTCTTCCTGTATAATGATTCTCGAATGGAACAACGTGGGACTAGTTTTAACTTTAGTTTGTAAGTGTTTTAGTATCTTATAGATACGGTATAAAGGGCTGCCAAATGAATATTAAACTATTTGTAAATTTCGAGATTTCTTAATTTTTTATCTTTAATTGTCATATTTTAAGTTGTAATCGATGATTACTCGCTCGACATCTTCAATACCAATATCATTCAATGCAGTAATTAATCTAAATTCAACTTCTTGCCAGTACCTCAACTCAGTTACTGCATTGTTTTTTCTAAACCTAGCGAAAATAAGGTCTGCAACAATAAATTCTTGTTTATCTGCAATATTTTTGTTTTTTTCCTCTTTTTTAAAGTCATCCATAACGACTATTCTCCCATATGAATTAATATAATTTTCCTTTATATATTCCATTCGTCAATTACTAGATTGTAGTTTTCATCGAATGCTTGTAGGTTGTCAAGTATTTTTGGCTCGTAGAGGCTGTCGAAGGTTTTTCGACAGTCTGAGGAAGTGATTTCAATTCACTTCCTTTTGTCTTTCCGTTATTCTTGAAGTTCTAGCACAATCTCGGGGACGCAATCCTTTTTAAGAACGAACGTAAAGGTTTGACTGTCTTTCAACGTTAATCGAATCGCTCCGTTTAGCGGTCCATTCGCTTCAATACAGTCCTTTATATCCTCTCTGCGGAAACTCATCGCCAATGTGATTTCGGAGTCTAAATGTAACATATACACACGAATTCTTTGATTGGTTAAGACGAAAACGATTGGCATGTTATCCTTTGTTAGCCAGGAAATCTCAGGAAATAGCTTCATCACCCAATTTGTTGGAGCTGTTCTTCCCCCCACAATCGTAATAATGTATTCGTCGACCTCTAAATCCGACATCGCACGCTCTTCGTATTTATTTGTCAAACTCATTCTACTCACCCTTTATCGCTAAAATTAATCATGTTGCACTGCTTCCGCGCCTTGAACCCCCGGCACCTCTTTTCCCAACACCTTATTTATTTGAGCTTAGATGCATACTTTCAGTTAATTGCCTCATTTTTTCCAGGGTGAGATCAGGTTGTTCCATCATAATTGTATAGCGCATCCCGTTTTCATCCCAGGTTACCGCACGGATTTCTTCCATATAGCCTGCATACTGTCCGCGAATTTTCGAATCCTCCCCATCTATTTCCATTCCCTTTTCCTTCGGAATAGGAAAAATTGACAAGGAAAAGGTATTTTGCTTATTAGTAGAGGTTGTCAACACAACCATATTTTCCACTAAAATGAATTATTTTACTGATAATCAATGATTATATTAAATGAAAGTGCTCCCTCATTGAGGAAAAACTTCGCAATGAGGGAGCATGAGAAAAATGTGTGCCGCTATTTAGTATTTGGTACTGTAATAGACCCGCTGGAATTATTATCAAGTTGATCTTTGCTCATTAACACATTACCATTTTGATCCACAACATTGCCGCTTTTGTCGGTCGTAATACCGGCAGAACCAGTTACAACATCGCCTATAGGATTTTTGCTGCCGTCAATGATTTGGTCTTTGGGTACAAGGATTGACCCGTCCGGAGCTAAGACATTACCGTCTTTATCCATTTTTGCAGATTCCTGATTGCCTAAGCCGCCGACGGTAATAGAGCCGTTTGCATTTTTTGCTAGTTGGTCTTTCGTTTGAATGACGCTGCCGTTTTTATCAACTACATTGCCATTCTTGTCAAGATTTAATCCTGCTTTGACTTGATCCGAATAGCCTACATGATTCACTGCTGCCGAAACACCAATGCTTGATGCGGTGATAGCGAGTGCTGCTGAGAACGTGATAATTGCGATTTTCTTGTTGAAATTCATAATGGTTCCTCCTTGCCTTTTGGGCATGTATAATTTAGAAAGCAAATTGTCTCTTCGGCGACTCCATTTTAACCGATAGAACATTAAACCATCTTTAATTTTTGAGAGATTTTTTATTTTTTTGTTTGCCGATAAATATTTGCTTTCTATGCCCACATATTAACACTTCCAACATTAAATCATCGTTAATTCTGTGCAACAAATAAAGTTATTTAGGAATTTTTATTGTAAAAGTCGTTCCGCTTCCCAAAGTGCTGTCCACCAAAATTTCGCCTCCATGCCGCAAAATTACAGATTTAGCCAGCGGCAAGCCCAGCCCATGTCCATTGCTATTATCTCTGTCTGTGCGGTAAAATGGTTCAAATATTTTTTTAAGTTTGTCATCTTCAATACCAATGCCATTATCCAAAATTACAATTTTAATTTGATTCTTTTCGTCAACGCATGAAATATGGATTTTTCCGCCGGTCTGTGTGTACTTCACGGCGTTTTCAGCGATATTGAAAACGGCACGATATAACAAAATCTCATTGCCTTTAATTAACGATATATGATTTGTCACGCAGTCAACCTTTATGTTTTTTTTGCTGGACATTTCGGATATGTCTTCGCAAACATCATATATGATTGTTTCCATGGACACATTATCGTCAAGTGATGCGTTTTCCTGTGAAACCATTTCCAAAAGTTCTTCAATCATCAAATTCATTTTGGTGGCAGATTGATTGATTGTTTGACAAAGCTCTTTGTAATTTTCTGCTGTGCAATCCTCTTGTTCCAGAACAGCGCTGATGTTTGATTTTATCACGGTCAGCGGCGTTTTTAATTCATGAGCAACCCCGGCATTAAACCGTTTTTGTGAATCAAAGGCATTATTTAGTTTGGCAAACATTTGATTGAATGAAATGGATAATTCTCTGATTTCATCTTTTTGATTTGGCACCGGCAAAGTGTCAGCAAGGTTATCCGCACCCAAAGCCCTGATTTTTCCGATTAGTTTTTTTAAAGGCTTTAGTGAACTGACCGCTACCAAATGTGAGGATACCCCGCCAATAATTACTGTGATAATTAATATGATAATAGAACCCACCAAAATTTTATTGACTAAACTTTGCATTTCGTTAGAAATGAGCACACTGGAGCCGCTGGCTTTATTGCCTATGATGGCGGTGCCAGGTTGTTGTTGATTTCCAACGGCAGGATTTTGGTCGGCGGGATTTACGTTTGGCGTTATTGTTACATTTCCCTGCGTATATCCGATGATTTGTGTGGCGGCATTTGGTACAAGTCTGCTTACATTTAAGTTAATAAACACCACTAAAATTGCGCTGGATGCCAAAACAATCAGCGCTGTAAAAATGGAAATCCTCCAGCGCAGAGGAAAATTTAAATTTTTCATACTATTCTCCCTTAAAGATATAACCCAGTCCCTTTGTGGTGGAAATTACATTATTTTTACCTGTGATTTCATTGATTTTTTTGCGCAAAGAGTAAATATGAACACGCATCACTTCTGTAAACGGATTGGACTCCTCGTTCCAAACATGGCGGTAAAGTTCCTCCGCGTTTATATATTTACCCTTGTTTTGAACAAGATGGGAGAAAATAGAAAATTCTTTTAAGGTGAGAATCAGTTCTTTGCTACTATATGTCACCCGCTTAGAGGACAGATCAATTTCAAAGCCGGATTCAACCATCACATTGAGTTTGCTGGTAAAATCACGTCTTAGTAATGCGCGGATTCTCGCTCGCAATTCATCAAAATCAAAAGGTTTAACCACATAATCATTGGCACCAAGATCAAGTCCTTTTACACGATCCCCTGTCGTATGATTGGCCGAAACAATAATCACTCGTGTGTCCTGTGAATTTTTGCGTAATTTTTCAAGCACTTCAAAACCGCTGATGTCAGGGAGCATTAAATCAAGTATAACCAAGTCATATTCGTTTATATCAATCAGCTCAAGTGCGGATGAGCCATTTGCCGCCAAATCCACGGCATATCCGTCACGCTTCAGCACCTTTTCGATGGCGGCAGCAATGTCTTTTTCATCTTCAATCACCAATATTCGCATATGTCAACCTCGATTTTGTAAATTAATTAATTTTTGCAATCCAAAAGTGAAAGAGCTGATAGTTGTATTATTCATTGGGTTGCAACCAAAAATTCATTTGATACATATTGCCAATCAGGAGAATTATGATTGAAATTTAATGTCTCTACGAATTTCGGAGTTAACTTTAAAGAAGCTTTATACGGAACATACATTTTGTTATACGGGTCTATCGTCGGCATCTGACTGCTACCGCTCGTTTTGTAAATACCTACAACTTCAAACTCGCTACTTGCTTTAACGTCTTCAGATTTCACTTTCACCTTGCTTCCGACCTTTAAGTTATTCTTCTTAGCAAGGTGCTTCTCAATTATTACTACTTGTTTATCAGCGTCTTCTTTTGTTATTTGACGTCCTTCTACAATCTTATTTGTTCCATCCTTAAAGCTTGTTAATAGCTCTCCATGTAAAACACCATCCATCGCAATATCCGGTTCAGTGAAACCAGGGGGACTACCGAAAACTACTCCATTGCCGCTATCTTGTTTTTGTGAACTATTACTTGTATCGATCGGTTTAAATCCCTGCTACCACTTCCTTTTCTTGCTTTTACACTAAAGAAAGCTCTTTTTATAAAATTCATATATAATACCTCCTTTTCACCTATATGATAGAATTTCTAGATGGAGTTCGTATGAAGAGGACATGTGGATTATGAATAGAAAAAGAAGCCTCATGCTGATGAGACTTCTTTTGGGAACTTTATAACAAACAATACACCATCATTCGTATTTTGCAACACATAGGAAACCTGGTGAATTTCCAATATGCGCTTTACAATAAATAATCCTAAGCCGCTGCCTCCCGTGTTCCGATTCCGTGATTTTTCGATTCGATAAAACGGCTGAAAAACCTTATCCAATTCTACTTCTTCGATTTGTACGCCTGTATTTAATATGCATAAAGCAATATGCTTTTGTTCTTCATATAAGCTTACCTGTACTCGTTCCTCTTGAGGCGAGTATTTAATTGCATTGTTTACAATATTATTAACTGCCTTTTCCAACAGCTTCTGATCCGCCAATACATGCAATCCATCTTGTAAATTTACTTGCATCTCAATGGATTTTGCAGTGCTGAAGTATTCTAAATGATGAATAATGTTCTTGACCATATTAGATAAATTCACCCGTCTAAGCTTCGGAGAAAAGTCGTACGTTTCAAGCCTAGAAACCTCCATCACCTCATTTACTAAGTTCTGCATATCTTGCATAATCGCTAGCGATCGTGTTAAATATTTATCTCGATCTTTATATACCCCTATTCCATAAATCATAGCTTCTATTTGTCCCATTACAGCTGTAATGGGAGACTTCAATTCATGAGAAATGGTAGCGATAAATTCTCTGCGTTTTCCTTCTATTTCTCGTTCCTTTTGAATATCATCTTGCAGCTTTTCATTTGCTTCCTGTAATTCAGACATCGTTTGCTGCAGGTTATACGATAATTCATTTAAGCTATTGGACAGCTCCCCAATTTCATCTAGAGAACGTATTTCACATATTTGCGTGAAATCCAAATTTGCCATACGCTTTGCCGTATGATTGATTTTCAGCAAAGGGTTAGCAATAACCCTTGCATACAGCAAAGCTCCGCCAACAGAGACCATAACAATGATAACGACGATGTAAGGAGTAAACATGAGTATAGCATTTGACGCTTCATCGATCGGCTGCAATGTTGCAGTAATGCTGGCGATGAAATTTCCGTTTGTAAAAGCGATAGGATTTTGGATTGTATAAACCACAGGAACCTCTTCTCCTCTTATTGATTGGAGTTCATTTCCTGCAACTACGGTTCCAGAGTAAGGTGGAGACGAACTTGAAATCGAAATATTAAATCCTTGTACAACATTTGAAGGAAAATAAATAACTTTACCATATTTATCATGTATGATGAGAGCTACATTATACTTTTGCACGAAGCTGTCCAGTTCGACTCTTGCATCTTCTATAGACATTTTCTCTACATCCTGCACGAGTTGTGCCGTTCCTTCTTTTAAGGTACTGGTCTTATATTTGTAATAATAAGACGGGAGAAAAAAATATAAAAGCAAATATATAAAGCTCGTTGTCACCACAAGCAAAGCGCTGGTAATAAGGAAAATTTTCAAGGTAATACCTTTTCGCCTCATCTTAAGCATCTAATTTGTATCCGATTCCTTTCAATGTTTTAATGTATGGGATCCCCAGCTTTTTTCGCAAATTTTTAATATGCGTATCAACTACTCTCGTCTCGCCATAAAAATCATATCCCCAAGCTTTGTCCAGTAAGTTTTCCCGCGTCAGCACTTTCCCGTTATTTTCTAATAAAACAGCTAAAATCTCGAACTCCTTCGTTGTTAATTCCACTTCCTCACCATTTACAGAAACTTTGTATCCTTCAAGGTCAACCATCATTTCTTTCAATTGAATCATCCGTGATGGAGAGAGCGAGCTATGCGTTCTACGCAACAGAGCTTCTACTCGTTTAATAAAGACATTAAAAGAAAAAGGTTTTGTAATATAATCATCAACTCCCAATTCGAATCCTTTAACCTGATCTTTCTCCTCTCCCAATGCTGTCAACATAATAATCGGTACCAAAGATTTATTGCGAATGATTTTGCAGATACTATATCCATCCATGTTTGGCAGCATCACATCTAGAATACAAAGATCATAATGACCGTTTTGAAACATTTGGATGCCTTCTATACCATCTTGTGCCGTGTTTACTTCGTAATCTTGAGAAATCAAAAACTCTCTAATTAACTCTTGAATATCTAAATCATCTTCAATCACTAATATTCTCTGATTCATGAACTCACCTACCTAAGAACAATATATATGTTTTATATATGGATTACAAAGTGATTTGAGGAATAGTTTAATGCAGTTAAAAATCATGTCATATTTATATTGATCGCGGAACTTTTTTCCGCGTCCCATCATACAAAATAAGTAGCCCTTGTAATGGAGTTGATATGTTCGAAAAGGTTCAGGTGCAAGAGATCTGTAAAACTAGGATATACTGATTCTACTACTCTAACCTTGTATCAAAAACATATGACAATTTTTAAGTATAAATAGTGACAAAATTAATTATTTTTTATGACAACATTAAATATAGCTCACAAATATAAATACGCATAAATACATACTAATACTAACTAACGAAAACTGCCCTTTAGTTGATCAACAAAAAAAGAGCTGCCGCCGCAACTCATCTTCAACTCAAGCACCCGTTAGCTTAAGTACATTCCTTCACAAAAGGACTATACGCCAAAGTGTATCATGTATTTATTTTCCTCTTTAGCCTTTATTATTTTAGAAGCTAACTGATTAAGTTCAGTAGAATTTTTATATATCGTTGAAGATGTAATCACATCATAAAACATTGATAAAGATTCAATTGGAATAATTGTAATTCCCCAGTAAGCTAACCCTAACTCTGGGCGCTCAAGCGAATGAAAGTAGGTTCTCATAATAGATAGCTGCTCATTTAAGTGAATAATAATTTCATCATCAACAGAAATACAATTATATTTTTGTGGTTCATAACCAATATTTCTTTTCACAGTTTCAATATTATCAATTATTCCAAATTCATGAACAGGCATTATTATCGACCTCCTGATACACATCGTATAATGCTTATTGGACTAAATAGCCCTTTAGTCAAAAAAAAAACGCCAAGATGGCAGCTGCGATCTTTAACTCTTGCACCCAGTTAGCTTAAGTACAATCCTTCACAATGAAAATTACTCTATATATTAACGTTTTCCTTTTAACGCATTTGCTGTTTCTTCCGATACAACTGTTAATAATCCAAAATGCTTTAATTTTTCCTGTCCAACTCCGTAATTTATCATTTCGAGTGATTTAACCGTTATCTTTATACGGTTATCCTCCTTTAAATACAGGAGGTCACCTTGTGTTAGAGTGCAGTCATTTTTTATTAATTCAACAATTAATAAAAAGCCCTTTCTGCCCGTATTTGTACTCTTTATTATTTCTTTAACTTCTACCTCGAACATAATCTTATCTCCCTTTTATATATAATTGCTTCAGGATGAACACTATTTCTACAAAGGTATTAATATTCCCTGCTTATTCAACTCCCGTTAATTTAATTGAAAACCATCACAATCTTTACTCTATATTTCAACATAAATATCAATTCTTTATTGAATACATTCCTCAACAATCTGGCCCTTAACATAAAGAAAGAGCACAATTCTTACTGCAGAATTGCGCCCGATTGTTGAGATGGTAATTAATAAAAAGCAGCATATTGTAGAAATAATTTATATTTTAGTTGTTTTCTTCTAACGCTTCTTTTTCTATTTTTAATTGCCCTGATGCTTTCTAAACTCCTCTCTATTTGTTACTTCCTCATTAAATCTATCTAAATTACTTACATCAATGAATTTATGCTCTTTAAACACCTTTGATATTAGTTTTATTATCTCATAATTATCTCGTATAAGTTTCTTTTTGGGCATATTGCTATCATTTTTACTCTGAACCCTTGTCGTAAAATATGCTACTAAGTCAGAAAGAGAACTGTAAAGGATTTCCGTTTTCATAAATATCTCATAGTGCCTGTAAATCGATATGTTAGAAAAAGGGAACGTTTCAAGTAATCCTACAATATTCTCTTGATGTAAAAGTCTTTTTTCAACTGTTAAGTTCTCCTGCTCTCGCCACATATGGACAATAAAGGTTCTTCCAAATTTCCAAATCATAAACTTGAGTATCTTAATCATAAGTTGCCATTGAAGTGAAATAAAAATTTGCTCATCATTTATTCCTTTTTTGTTTTGATACTCCTCAACTTCTGCTTTTGTTTTACAAATTGAAAAAGGAATCATTTCTATTTGCTTTACTAGCTTTGAATATTCATCAATGAAGTCATTAGTTTTACTTTTTAAAACTTTGCTTCTTCCAAATATTTCAGTGAAATGGAAACTATCAACATTATAGTTTTCAGCTAAAACTTCCAACTTTGGTTTTATGAACTTCTTACTATCTAGTTCCTGTTTACTAACAACAATTCCTGATACAGAATAATGATTATTCAATTTTGATTCATCCATTAGTATGTAAAATATTGGAGCTATATTTGTTACTGGCTTAAAGTAGTCATCTGGATAATGTCCAGTATATACCTTTAACAATTTTTCAAACTCACTGGCATTTGGTCTATCTGAACTTATAAAACTCAATGTGTTTGCTTTTAGTGGTGTACCTTTTCCACAACATTCCTTAAATTTTAACCCACTACCACATGGGCATACAGAGTTACTTGTTATTTTCTTAGATATAAGATCACCTCTTTTTACTTAAATCATTTAAGTTATAATGTATAGATACATAGTACTCAGAACTAACAAGATATATAACGTCTTGTTTCCTATTATTAAGTTACTTCCTTTAAAATTATATGGTAGATTTACTGATTTGCCTATGTCCCTCAGTAATTCATGGTAGAGTTTATATGGTTAAACATAACCCCGAGGTACAAACTGATTCCACAAACTGGCCCTATACCAAAAGAAAGAGCGCAATTCTTATTCCTGAATTGCGCCCTTTAATGGAATACATCTATAGAGAACCTAACCAGCTATTCCGTAAGCTAATAATATGAAATATACACAAACTGGCACTGCACCATTAAATAAAACGCCAATTACCCCCGATAACCACCTCTTAGAAATTACAGCAAAAATTATTCCGAGTAGTGAAAGAGAACCTAAAATAATAATTATTAACGGCAAATCTGCGTTTGGTCCTCTGAGAATAAAAAATGTAAGTAAGCTGATCAATACCATCAAGATTGATAAAACTCCAAATTTATTCATCTCAATCTCCCATTTAAGTATTTTGTTTTTACATCTAGTCCATAATCCTGCCCGTTAATTCATTTACAATTATTCCAAAGTTTGATAATTTGCACAATCATTCATTTCCAGAAAATGGCCTTAAAATGAAAAATGAGCGCATATCGTTGCTACAGGAAAGCGCCCTTTAATGAATAACGAAAATATGTGTTTAGTCCTAAAATCGATCATAGCTTGTTGGACTATCGCACCCGTTAGCCATCCATGAAGTGCAAAAATCAGCGCTTCACCACAGAGAATGAAAATGGTTTTAAACCGTCAATACTGATTCTACGGCTGGGAGAGGAAGGTCGATGAACTATGGTGCGTTAGAGCCCATCCGTTAGTCTGACTCCAACGACCACGGTGCACCACTGACTGTCGCTCCCTTACGGGAAGCACACATGGTAGATTAATCCTATTCTGGTTGCTGCACCAGCCTCCAATAATATTGTGAGCCGTAGAAAGGATGTTTTCAATGGAAATAGTCATTGAAAGAGCATGCGGTATGGATGTCCATAAGGACAATATTACTGCCTGTATTTTGACACCTGAAGGAAAGGAGATTCAAACGTTCTCTACTAAAACTGTTTTTCTTTTACAGTTGGTTGACTGGATTAAACAACATAATTGTACCCATGTCGCCATGAAGAGCACGAGTGTTTATTGGAAGCCGATTGTGAATTTACTAGAAGCTGAGGATATTGAGTTTTTAGTGGTGAATGCCCAACATATGAAGGCAGTTCCAGGACGAAAGACAGATGTGAAGGATGCGGAATGGATTGCCAAGCTTCTTCGCCATGTACTGCTTAAAGCCAGTTATATTCCTGACCGGAATCAACGTGAATTGCGTGAACTCGTTCGCTATCGTAGAAGTATTATTGAGGAGCGTGCCAGACAACATAACCGAATCCAAAAGGTGTTAGAAGGCGCGAACATTAAGTTGGGGTCGGTTGTTTCAGATGTGTTGGGTGTTTCAGCACGAGATATGCTTGATGCCATTGCCGATGGTGAGGAGGATCCTGAAAAATTAGCAAACTTTGCTCGGCGCACTATGAAAAAGAAAAAAGAAGAACTGGAACTCGCCCTAAAAGGATATATCAACTCACATCAACGCCTCATGTTAAAAACCATTTTAGGTCATATTGATTTTCTGACTGAGCAAATCGAGATGCTGGATCAGGAGGTTGCGGACAGAGTCAGCTCCCATCAAGAAGATGTGGCACGATTGGATTCCATTCCTGGTATAGCGACCAGAATGGCCGAGCAAATCCTATCAGAAATTGGAACTGATGTGAAAAAACAATTTCCCACTGCAGCTCATATGTGTTCTTGGGCAGGCTTGGTTCCTGGGCAAAACGAAAGTGCAGGGAAAAGAAAATCAGCCAAGACTAGAAAAGGAAATAAGTATTTAAGATCGGCGTTAACCGAAGCAGCACATTCAGTAAGAGGATCCAAAAACTATCTCGGAGCACTTTATAGGCGTACAGCATCACGAAAAGGCAAGAAACGTGCTGGTATTGTAGTCGCTCACGCAATGTTACGTATCTCATATTATCTCTTAACCCGAAAAGAAATGTATGTAGACTTAGGCGAAGACTACTTTGATAAGCAGAGACAACAATCAATTGTTCGGCATTCTCTGAGACGACTCAAAAGTTTAGGATACACCGTTACACTGGAAGAACCTAAAGCCTCTTAATCCAGTTCACTTAATTACCATAGATCAATGAAATTGGCGCTCTCCCCCTTTTTTAAAAAACGAATGAGCTGCGTCCTCTTCAGTATTGCCTTTTTCATGAATTACAGAAGTTAATTTTCATGGTAGTTTAAGTGAAACACTTCACAAATTAACTTATTATGATAGGCATCATTTGTGATAATTTCCTAAAACTCTTGTTGGACAACTATAAACTCAGTTCAATTTATTTAAATGTCAAACTAACTTTCATACGTTGATTACTAAATTTCCACTATATTGTTGAAGCTAATCGGATGCTACATTCTGGAATTTATTATTACACTACTCGAATTAGAAAGTTAAAAGTTATATCAAGGTCTTCTTCTGTATCAATGACTCGATAAAAGGTATTTAGCAAAAAAGGCAATATATCACGATTATTTGTCACCATATTTTTACAGGATAGATTACTGAAGGAAAAACCTCCATAACTCTGATTATTACTCTGATCTCCACCTTCATCTGTTCCTTCATTAGTTTTGATAGAAATATTTATATCTATCATTTCGTTAAACATTCCTTGACTAAACAGTGTTCTATTAATCCCTATTCCAGCAGGGAGAATTATCTCATTAGGAATTTCAATATTATTGGAAGTAGGAATTCGAGTCATATTTCCATTTACTGTTATATGAAACCAATATTCATCACTTCCTGTTGAATTGTTTTTTTGATTTACTATTAAATCTTTTAACTCGACAATAATTTTACAGGTCATTTTTTTCCTCCTTATTTATCCCTACACACTGACTTGTGACAAAATCATTCGAAATTTTAAAATTGCTTCTACATTATCTTTGCTTCTGACATCCATAGTTAACAATGTTGAAAAATAATTTCTACTTGGGATTTCAAATTCAAGAATGTTTTTAGCATCATCGTCAAATGCGGGGTCTTCTTCCAGTACTCTAACTGCAATTTTAATCTTAACCATTTCACTATCTAAAACTTGGGTATAAACATTTTCGTTAAAAGTTTTCTCTTGAGGAAACATAATGTGTTCATACTCACTTGCTATCGGAAAACGTTTATAAAATCCGTTAATATTTAAGGTAATAACATATTCATCCTCTAAATCAAGTGATTCATACCAATCATTAAATCTCCCCCCCATTAATACTGACTCAAGATTTATTCTTACTAGACATGCCATCTTACCACTTCTTCCTTTTATATTTATATCAAAAGTATTTTTAGGAGTTAATCAAAAAATATTCATTTAAAGTATCTTAAACTTATAATCCTTTCCTTTAATAAGAAGAAGCAGACTCATTGACTGCCTTTGTCATCAACATTTGCACCCATAAGAAAAATGAAAAAAGCTGTCAATTTGACAGACAGCCTACATTTAACAATATTGCTTTTTTTATTAATTTGGGTTAATTTTTATTTCGGAAAAAATCGCAGATAATTACTACTTCATTTACAATTTTCAGTACCCAGATGACACACTTTCCACATTCCTTCTTGAACTATCCTGCCAGTTAGCTCAACAAGCAAAAAGATCGCTGCAGCGATCCCCGTCTTTAACTCTTGCACCCGTTACTTTAAGTACAATTATTCACAAACATGCATTTCGGGTTAGTTATAAAAGAATAGGTGGAGAATAAGCTCCACCTATTCTTCACGTGTTTCACCTTGGTGAAACATAGTTTAATTAATAATAGGGAAAATACCGAAATACTCTTCTAATGTCAAATTATATTTCTTAATATCTTTTGCAATATCAGGGCCTACATAACGATGGTGCCAAGGCTCATATTTGTAGCCCGTCACATGTTCATTTCCTTTTGGATAACGCACAATATATCCAAAATCTATCTAGCCTTTCGTTTCTTTTGTATTGGCAAAGCAACCCATTGAGCTATTATTCTTCCGAGTTAAGGATCTGCACGTCGAAATTCGGTTCGATCGACATTTCCGGAAAGTCTTTTCGCCAATTCATAGACTTCCAAATGTTCGGATGGTATGCCTTTAATTGCTGTCCGATGCCGAGAACATCGCAATTCGCTTTTTGCAAAGTCTTAATCGTTGCCGCCGCATCTTCTTCCAGATGTTTGCCCAGTTCTTTTTCCATACGATTAACGTATTCGGGCTTAAATGGTTGAACTGACTCGCCAAATTTGAATACATAAATTCGCATGCGGACTCCGATGCTGACTTTCGGCAATTCGCCCGATTCGGGGTGGGTGATAATCTTTGAATTTAACTTTTTGACGGAAAACCCGTAATCGCTTTTTTTGTCCTCATCTTTTCTCGACATATTTCCGGTATACCTTTTATTTCCACTGTACTTCTCTAACATCAACATCAACATTTGGACTTGGTCTTTGTCTAGCTCCTTACCAGTATACGTACCTTGACGGAATAATAGGGCGCCGTCTAATTCCATGGACGAGTTAGATGGTTTCAGCAAAGGCAACGCCATATCTTCCAATGGTTCTTTTCGTGATAGTATTAATTTCATTAGGGTAACTTCTGGTGCAATTCCATTCTTTTCTATAGACAAAACAAAATCGGACAAACCTCTTGTAAATTCTTTATTAGTGCCTATTTTACTTTTCAAAAGCTTCGACATGTTCCCATTTATAATAACTACGGGAGAATTGCTCGCCGTATATGGGGCTTTAAGTATAAAAGTAAGCTCTTGAACTGGATCATCCGATGCGAAACTCTTACTTATAAAATAGATTCCCGTGTGCATCCCAAAGAAAGGACCTTGTTCTGTATATTGACCTTGTTCCACAGCTTCGACTAAACTATGTCCTTTTAGCACCGTTATCTTAGGGGACGGCTCCCCACTACCTTGACCGACATTTTTAAGCTTCGTGACGACATAATTGAGCACAATGTCACCATTCTCCTTGTCCTGGTCGATACCAGCTATATCAACTATATGAAGAGTTTTCAGCGGTAATCGATCCCAACAACCGGTCAAGAGGAGCACCAACAAAATTGCAATTGCCGCTTTTTTCATCCTCCCACCGCCTTTCCCCGTGCCAAAGAAATGAGAAGCAGAATTGTCGGCACAATAGCAATTATAATCGCAGTAGCAATATTATGATAGTCGGAAAATCGGGACTGCCATTGCCGGTCGTAGCCACCTAATCCGAATCCGAAGCAAACAACCGCTAAAATCCATACCAAAAAAGGATGGTAGCGGATTTCTTTACCTCCAATGAACGCCAGATAACGGGCGGACAAAAACAAATAAACATACACCGTTACCGTAACCACAGAAAGCCAAATCGTTAAAAATAGAATATCGAGGCTTTGAACGACTGGCCATCTGAATTTACGGAGAATAAACACCAACGGCTCCGGGATGGACTTCAATTGACTTTCGCTGAAGTTGTAAGTAGCAATGACTGTTATCAACATATAAAAAAAGGTCGTAAATCCATTGGCGGCCGACATTGCCATTACGATATCCTTCTTCTTGCGGGATTTTACAAATGGAAAAGCGTACAGGAGAAGCTCATATCCCGAGTACAACCAAAACGAAGGGACAGCACCCTTTATAAGCGGTCCGATCCCGTGAGTACCTATTGGAAAAAAATGACGTAAGTCCCCTTTTCCCATTCCACTTATTATTATGATCACAAAGCAAATCAGAAACAAAAGCATAATCATCTGCGTAATTGTAGCCATTGACCGGAGAGTAGATGAAGCGATATACGCTCCAATTGTGAAAGATACTCCGATTAACACAAACCAGGGAGTCTCAAATAACACCCAGCGGCTGATGACATCAGAATAAGAGATAGTAACCATAAAAATATTTTCCGCGAAGTACGCAGCAAACAAGAAGTTCATGACCGATCCTAACGGCTTTCCAACAATAGCAGATATATATTGTGGCAACGGCCGATCGGAATATCTCTTTCCAAGTTGATAGATGATCAGTATGACCGCTTGAGCAATCACTCCCCCGATCAATATGGACAGCCACGAGTCGTTGCCCGAGTAGCGGATTTGGGCGTAAGGGATCGTTAAAACGCTAACGCCGACTTGGGTCAGAATAACGAGGCAAATAAGCTGGTTGATAGATATTTTTTCTAAGTGAATCATTCTGTCCTCTCCCTTCGAGCACTTATTCTCATTTCGTCTTTTGCCAAGCTTTCCTTCGGGCGTTTTTTCAAGCTCCTGATTGGTCCTCTGAACAATGTATCCTTGATCGTATCGCCGCTAATCCCCGCGTAAAAGTACGGTATGCCCATCGTGTTTATACGGGCCAAGTGCGTCAGCACTAAGAGGTATGAAAGCTCCAAGCCGATCAGTCCGAAAATCGAGGACATGACAATGAACGGGAATGACAATAACCGGGCCGCACTGCTCATTTCGTAGGAAGGAATAAGAAAAGAAGAAATAGCAGTAAGTGCCACAATGACGACCATCATATTGGAGATTAGATTGGACTCAACGACGGTGGCTCCGATTACGATAGCGCCGACAACTCCGACCGTATTGGAGATTGAGCTTGGGAGACGGACGGTCGCCTCTCGCAAGATTTCGAGTATGACCAGCATAGTTACCGCTTCGAGTACGGGTGGCATCGCGATGTATTGCATAGAGCTTTGCAGCGTCAGTGCGAACTCGAACGGGAGAATACGTGGATCGAAAGTGACAAGGGCCACGTAAGCGCCAGGCAAGCTGATCGTGATAATAAAGCATAAGATCCGAAGAAACCGTATGAAGCTGCCGAACAGCCAGCCAATATGGTAATCGTCGGGGGTTTGGAAGAACGCCCAGAACGAAACCGGAACGATCAGGCAATCTGGCGAACCGTCGGTTATAATCGCGATTTTCCCATCCATCAGGTAAGATCTTACCCGGTCCGGTCTTTCGGTAACAAGCATTTTGGGAAACATCGAGAATTTTTTGTCTTCGATCATTTCTTGAATAAACCCGGGTGCTTCGACGTAATCAATGTCGATGCTGTCGATCCTTCGATCAAACTCCTTTAGGACATCTTCGTTGGCTAGAGACCGTAAGTAAAGTACGGCAACTTTTGTATTCGACCTGCGGCCAACCTGATAGTATTTTACGACAAGATCGGGCGACGCGATCTGCTTGCGCATCAAATTGAGATTCGTATCCAGGTTTTCGATCAACGCTTGGTTGGAACCGCGCAGTACCCGTTCGTTCAACGGAATATTTACCGCGCGTTCTTTATCAAGCTCGGTTCCAAGCAAATAGAACTTGGCTTCGCCTTCAATTTGAACAACCGTCTTCCCCGTGACGAGCGCTGTCGACGCAACCGTAATAAGGCCGGTCTCACCATATTCTAGAATGGACACAGCTTCACGTACGCTAACGTCCGCGTTGCCAAGCAATGGGCGGATAATGTGTTCCTGTACCACAGCAAGCTCGATCATTGTATCCAAATAAAAAAGCCGAAAATGTCGGTCGCCGGCCACGAAATCGCTCGATTTGAAGTCTGAGCTATGGAATAGTATTTCCTGCAGCGACTTCTCGTTTTTGTCTAGTGATCGGTCGGCTTTCATTAAAGGTACCTCTTTTCTCTAAATCGGAAATTTTTACATATTTTACCCACAATTTCTTTTCCTATTCTGTTGTAAAAGCTATTGAAATGAACATTTCGCTGCATCGAGTGGCAGCTATATTTTTTGCATATTAATTAGAATGTCTTCTTAAGTATTACTTCACAAGACGCTCCATTTTTCTAAATATACTAAATGTTTTTAATAATGCAGAATGTTATCTAGTAGTTGTTTTTTGGGGCAAATTTGCCAAGGAGGATATTAGTTATGTATGAGGGGAAAATCATCAAGTTTTATCGTGAGAAATACAAACTAACTCAAGAGCAATTGGGAAAAATATATGTTCTCGCAGGGGTTCCTGAAAAGAGTTTCCCATTTGTTAATGTATTATTTTCTTAAACTCCCTCAGTTTGATACGAATATCTCTCGAATGCTCCCTTATTCGCAGGATTTCATACCCATTGTAATTGGATTTACGTGTAATTGAAATGAGTTCAGATCATTTTGGCCTCGTGAAGGCATAGTTAAATAAAGGAGCCAGCTACCGCTCCATATTTTACCATATAATGTACATCTCCACGCCGCCCCTGGAGGCTTTCCCTCCCATGTCTCAACGGGTCAATTGCCCTCTCATTCCTTCGTCATGCCTATCCAAGGGGTGGAGGCCAGTTATGCTAACCTGATGGGTCACAGTGCCCTTTTGTTGAAGAAACCTGGTACTCCGTACATATTTGAAATCCTACGAATAAGACAACATTCAAAATTTAAGTTAACTATTATAAATGATACATTTTATAATCTAATGTTTTATTTCTATGCTGCTAAAGGGATTAATACTTGGACTTTAGTTGGACAGTAGGACTCATTTCGTCGTGCTATTCCTACAAAAATTCTTGCTAGTTTACCTATCAATTTCATTATTGACTTCATTTTCTTTATCTTCTTGACCTTCACATTATAGGAATGGAGGGCTTTAAACTCAGGGTTATTCATCACAAGGCTCATAGTTGCTAAGTAGAGGAATCGTCGCAGTCTGGACCTTCCACGCTTTGAAATGACAATCTGACCTTTCCATTTGCCTGAACTTGCTTCAGCTAGATGTAATCCCGCATGACGTAATAGAGAGTTTCCGTGAGAGAAACCACTTAGATCTCCTGATTCTCCTAGTATTCCGGCTAATGAAATTTCACTTATTCCTTTAATCATAAGTAGTTTTTTTGCAAATGGTATTTTGTAGAGAACTTCTTTAACTTGTTGTTCAACTCTTTCGAGTTGTTTTACAGCGAGGTCATATTCCTCTAATAATTGTTCTAAATGGAATTTATAAGCATCTAGAGCTTGTCCAGTCCCAATAGAGGATTTTGCTAGATTGATTAGTGATTGAGCCTTCTTGGGTCCTGGTTGTCGCTTCATTAAAGACTTCCAACCCCTCATGACATCTAGTGTTTCAAGTGAAGATATTTCATCTGGTGTAGGAAATAGCCTAAGGGTTGCGATGGCCCCTTTGCACGTAACATCTTTAAACACTTGTCTCAGTTCTGGAAAGACCAGATCCACCCATCGATTTACTTGATTAATAGACATCACGAGACGTTTAACAATTACATCACGGTTAGAAATTAGAACTCTAAGTTTCTCAAATGATTCTGATGTTGGACGAACAAAGGAATAATAGCCGTTTTTCACCATATCTGCTATAACGAGGGCATCTTTTTTATCACTCTTCGATTGTGTATTGTCACGATTCTCTTTATTTCTTTTTACTAAGTGGGGATTCACAGTAACTACCTCAATGTTTTGTTTATCCAGCCATTTTGAAAGGTTAATCCAGTAGTGTCCTGTAGGTTCCATACCCACTATTGCTGCATCTAAGTTTTTTAATCTTTGTAAATCTTGAATCCAGTTTAATAGTTTAACGAACCCCTCTTCATTATTTTCAAATGTAATAGGGGCTCCAACTACGATTCCACGGAAGTTAACTGCTCTTGCAACATGTAGTTGTTGAGCGATATCCACACCAACAATAAGATGTGTATCGGAAATTCTTTCTATTAGTTGATTTTGTTTGTCTTGCATTTTAAAATTCATAGTAGGGTCTCCTCCTTAAGACTTGAGTTAGATTGGGCTCTATACTCGTATCTTACTGAGGGGCTCTATTTTTTTCAAACCTGATATTTAACGATCTACAGGAATGCTAACCTGCCAGTTAGTTTAAGTGAAGTTCTTCACATTCTATTACTAAGGAGTAAAATCATGACTGATATAAGTAGAATGAAAATGGATAAATATTGTCAATACTGTTTCTAAAGTATTGGAGGTCAAATAAAAATGGTTAATATGTCATCCTCTATAGTGACATTGCAAGTTGAAGAAATTCATTTCCTAAGGAGGCTACAAATTGGCCGGTAATGGATCTATTAGACAAAGAGGAAAAGATAGTTGGGAGCTTACAGTTTCCCTTGGTAGAGGCCCAGAGGGTAAATACATAAAAAGGACTAAAAACGTTAAAGCAAAAAACAAAACACTAGCTAAAGAAATGTTGAGACAGTTTATATACGAAGTGGAAACTGGTCAATACACTAGTTTAGGAAATGTTTATTTTAGAGATCTAGTGGCCTTGTGGCGTGAAAAACATGCATCCAACCTTGCTATTAGAACACAGCAAGGATACGAGTCCAACTTGAAACTACGGATTCTTCCCTACTTTGGTCATTTGAAGTTGTCAAATATAAAAAAAATCATATTCAAAATTTCTTTGATGAACTGAAAAAAAATAACATAAGAATTGATGGTAATGAAAAAAAACTTTCAAATTCACATATAAACAATCATCACATTCTTTTGGGAAGTATTTTTTCTTTTGCTGTAGACAGAGGTTATATGAAAGATAGTCCTATTAAGGGAATTAAGAAATTAAAAATTGAGCAAAAGCGAAAAAATGTTTTCCATAAACAAGATTTAATTTTATTAATGGACTCCCTGAATAGCGAGCCCCTTTTGTGGAGAGTACTGGTTACTCTTGCTGTTATTTCTGGAGCAAGAGAAGGTGAAATAGTTGCATTAGAATGGAAGCATATTGATTATGAAAAAAATACTATAAAAATTGAACAATCGTTAACTTTAAAAACAGGGGAAGGTGTAAAGGTAAAATCAACAAAAACAGACAGAACAAGGGTGGTAAGTATACCTTCCTCAATTATGAAATTACTTAAAGAATTGCAGTTAGAAAAAGATGTGGAACAAATTAATGCTGAGGATAAATGGGTAAACTGTAGGTCGGAGGTTCGAATCCTCTCTGGGACGTCTAAAAACCCTTGCATAGCAAGGGTTTTTCTGTTTTAACTGTTATAGCTATACATAATAAACAGATAGTTTGCCGCCAAAATGCCACCAAACTCAACTTATTGCTACCAAATAGCACAAATTACTTTGTTGTTTATATCCGTACTTTGCAAATGTAATTCACAGTGCGATTTACAATTATTTAATACGTATTTATGCTGCTTTTGCTTTCTTAATAGTCGTTTCCTTATTAACTTTTAATTTTTCAAAAACGCTTCCTATTGTTAAACCAAGCAAACCAGGAATCACCCAGCCGAAGCCATTATTTTGCAAAGGAATATTTGATAATACATCTGAAAATGAACCATTTAAAAATGTGGAATTGATGATTTCAATTAAGCTAAATAGTCCGACAAGGCCGATTGTCATGACATATACCGGTCGATTATTAAAAGGTAATCTCTCATGTAATAGACCTAAAATGATTAATGTTATTGCCATTGGATACACTAAGCCGAGCACTGGGACAGATACTTTTAATATTTGAGAGAGACCAAGATTTGCTACAAAACCACTGATCACACATAAAAGGATTGCCCATTTTATATAAGATAATTTTGGGAAAATACTTGAAAAATATTGAGCGCATGATGTGATTAATCCTATACAAACACATAAACATGCAAGTGTAAAAATTAATCCTAAAACAATTATTCCACTCTGTCCAAACAATTGCTGTAATACAGTACTTAAAACAATCGCTCCATTATCAACTTTTCCTGGTATTGAAGCGGAAGCTCCTAAGTACGCAATAATAAAATAACAAATAGTTAAAAGCAGACCGCAAATAAGTCCAATTATTGCTAAATATTTAACTTGTATTGATTGCTTGGTTATTTTTTTACTCTTAAAAATATTAGTAAATATAATTCCGTAAATTAATGCTCCAATGGCATCCATTGTTTGATATCCATCTAAAAATCCTTGAGATATGGGATTCTCTTTATAGGATAAAGTAGCTTCTTTAAAGCTGGATAAATCAGTAAATAAAGCTTTGATAAAAACGATCATGATTAATACTAATAAAGAAGGTGTTAAAATCTTTCCAAATCTGTCTACTAATTTAGATGGAGATTTTGCAAACCAAAAGACGATACTAAAAAATACTATTGTATAAACCAAAAGTGCGATGGGTGAAGACTCGATTGCATTTGGTAAAAAGGGCTTAACTCCCATTTCATAAGCAAGACTGCCTGCACGCGGAATTGCAAGTCCAGGTCCTATTGACAAATAAATCGCCATGGGAAATAGTAAAGCAAAAATAGGATTAACTCTATTAGTTAAAGCATCGAATGTTCCTGATTTTGCAATCGCTATAAAAGCTAATACTGTAAGACCCGCATCAGAAATAATAAACCCACTAACCGCTTGCCATACATTTTCTCCAGCAGCTTGTCCCAAATAGGCAGGGAAAATTAAATTTCCAGCACCGAATAACATTGAAAATAACATAAACCCGATGAACATGACTTCTCTTTTGGTTAATTTATTCAAACAATTCACCTCAATTGAATATTGTTATATGAAAATACTTAATTATTCTAGCAAGTATCCGTTATTTTGAGTATTAAATAATAAAAAGTACTAATATATTTCACTAAATTAGAAAGAGTCCCCTAAGCAAGCATTTTTTTCCTCTTCAAAATTAATCAACCTAAAAAGATGATACAAAAATTTGTATCACCTCAAATTATTGCTTCTATAAAACCGCGTCTATTTATGGTAAGGTTCACCGTAATGTTCCTAAATGAGGTTTTTTTAAACCAAATGTCTAAAAGCATGACATCGCCATCTTCAATTTCATTAATAGTCAACCCTCCCAAGCCCAATAAAAATGTAAAAATCTATATATTCTTAATGAAGTCTATGAATACCACCATATTCAATTTTTTTAATTTTTAAATTATATTCCTTTAGGATTTTCTTTAGTTCTTCAAAGGGTGAAACATTTAGACTTTTATACAAATTACCTTTTTTTACTGGTCTTGTGTGTTTTACGGAAACACTATCGAGGACCGAAATCTTATTTGTCGGATTATCTAATAATATTGGCCAAAGGAAGTCAAGACCCCATCCGGATTTAACCTTCCCGAAGGTTTCCCAGCACATTTTTAAAGCATAAGATGAAAATATGGGTACCATTATTTCTACATAATTTGTATATCTCAAAATATATAAAGGATTTTCTAGTGTTATATTATGAGAAAAAAAGGAATCTCGAGTTAAAGCAGGTTGTGCCAACCATAAATCATGTGCTGAAAATAAATCAAACATTTTGCTAATAGTGCAGGCGTTAGTATATATGTCATCTGCTATAAAACAAACTGCATCGTACTTAAAAAAGAAATCCCCTAAATTGTTTAATAAGTTATAGTGCCCAGGCCATCTAGGTCCTTTGTTTTGGTAATAAAAATCCCCATCATTAACAAATAATTCTGGCTTATCACCGTAATAATCAATAAGCAAGTCAAAATTCTTATAGTCTTTCGGCTCAATCCAAGACTTATGCAAGGAATTATCACCGGCTCTACATACAAGCAGATAGCGATTTTTTTCAATTTTATTCAATGAATACCCCCCAATTTAAATTAAGGATTAAATAAACGCCACAACTTGAAAGCCTTCTGTAACCCCCAGGTTACTTAAACTAATTACTTTATCATTGAATATTCTTATGATGTCGTTAGGTACAACCCCTCCATGAACTCTTTTTCTTGCATTACTGCCTATGTGTCTCCATCGTTCTCCATTGAAACTTACTTATTCAATTCTTTGAATTTTGCCACTAGGTAATTTCAAAATGAACTCTCATTTTTACTTTCTCCTGAAATTTCCTTAAATAAGTTTAAGGCACGTGCTACTGCTTGATCCATATTGTAATATTTATAGTCTGCAAGTCGCCCCGCAAAAAGTACTTTATCCTTAATTTGTTCCGCCTCTTTGAGATATTGATGATAAAGTTCGCGATTCTCCTTTTTTGGTATAGGGTAATAAGGATCAGTTATTCCGATAAGGTAATCTTGAGGATATACATACGTTATGGTTGTCTTTGGAGATATTTGACCAGTGAGGTGCTTTTGCTCAAGTATACGAGTAAAGTCATATTCATTAGGATAATTAATCGTTCCCGCTTCTTGAAAGTATTCCTGATTTTTCGAAACAAAATCGAAATGAAGACTCCGATATGGAAGTTCTCCATGCTTATAATCAAAAAAGGCATCTATGGGACCGGTATAAATCATTCGATTAAATTTAACATCATCTATAATTTCACGATAATCAGTATTTAATAAAATTTTGATATTAGGATGATTTAACATCCGTTTAAAGAGGGATTCATAACTTGGTAAAGGAATAGCTTGGTAAGTATCTTGAAAATAACGGTTGTCCCTACTAATATGAACAGGTACTCTTGCGGTGACTGAAGGATCAAGTTCCTCAGGCTTTAGATTCCAATGTTTTAGTGTATATTTATAGAAAACTTTTTTATAGATATAATCCGCCAAAAAGCTCAGATCCCCACTAGAGCTTTCTCTCAGCTTCAAAATAGGTACTTTTGTTCCAAAACCGAAATGTTGTATCAGCAGTTTTTCAAGAGTTTCTGCGTACTCTTTTGGAAACAAAGCATATATAGAATTGAGATTGAATGGAACAGGTACTTTTTTCCCATCAACTACAACAAGCACTTCATGAAAGTATGGTCTCCATTCTGTAAATTTGGAAAGATAATTCCAAACCAATTTTGAGTTTGTATGGAAAGTATGTGACCCATATTTATGGATCAATATCCCTTCCTTATCATAGCAATCATATGAGTTACCACCAATATGATCCCTGCGTTCAACTAATAATATCTTTTGGTCTAGTTGGGATGCAATTCGTTCAGCCAACGTTGCGCCAGTAAAACCGGACCCAACAATAACCCAATCTATCTTCAAAACTAAATAACCACCTTTCTAAACAAATTACTTCCCTTTATTTTATTTGTCATCGAACTGTCAAAATAAGATGAATCGAATTTTAAACATTCTTTAAACGTTTCTATCAATATATTACTTAAATTTTAATTGGATTGGATGAATGATGAGTTTTTCAGATAAATAAACGATTATACCTAATCTACTGCTATATCTGAGAATCTCATGCTAGGGACTTTTAGAAGTGGAACATTATATACTGATGTTAAAGAGGGGGGGAATTGGATGACTTAGAGTGAATTTGTAATGAATACGGAAGTTACTTATCCGTTTGATTAACATAGTGGCCAAGGTGCTGTTTATAAATAAAAAGTATTTCATGAAATAGCTATAGAAAAAGGCATTTATCACAAGCTTCCGAAAAGGAAAATGCCATGATAATACAGAATCGAATCCTTCCACTCTAAGTTAAAAGTCGGAAGGATTCACATTTAGATATAAGTAGAGGTTTTTTTGTTGAGGTAATATCAAAACCCCTAAATAAAATTAGCTTTAGAAAAATAATTATGTTAGCAAAAGTTAGCAGGTGGTCTGCTCAAATTAATATTAATGTTCCCGTACTCCACATGTCCAGAGTGTATGTGGCAACACATGGGATTCTAGTGGACTTTTAAACTTAATTACTCTTACCTTCTAGAACCAAGAATTTTTGGGATATAACATGTAAGCGATAAATGTTATTCCAACGAAACCTTCACAATATCATCCAAATATTTTGTTGTATTATATCCATAAATCTCCAACCTTTTAGGTATCAATTTCTCTCCAGTATTGTTACCGTCTATCCGAATGCTTTGAATTGTATCGAAGTGACGGGGCTGCTCGATTTCTTCGTATGAGAATGGTAATTCATTCATATCGTATTCTACCCCGTTTTTATCAACGATCACTCCTTCAGAATTCATCTCTATTGAATTCGGCTCATTTCCATCCTTACCCACAATATTAAGGTTAAGCACCTCGTACGCTCGATTCTCAATATCATGATTGCTTATGACAATAATGGTAGGCTGGCCAACTTCCAGCTTGTCGATGGAGATTGTACTGCCTGCATATTCAAAAGTTTGCGGATATTCCTGAGTAGTATCCAATTCGATGGTTTTATTATCTTCAAAAGTCAAATAAACAGATTCAAATTGAACCTTAACCTCTTTTGGTTTTTCTCCAATAAGAGGGCCAAAGTGTGTTTGAAAAGTAGTCCAATTCATATCTTGCTGTGATTCCATAAAAGTGCTGCCATACATATCAGCTTTCACTTTTTTATTGTTCACTTCTAGATTGTCAAAATTAAGAAATTCTATCCGCTTCGCTGGCTGGTTATTATTAATACCAAATTGCAGAACCGTCGCTGTTGGAGCAATGGTTAGTTTATCAAATCGAACCGGGATCCCCTCGACTTCTGTTTCTTCATCCAATGCATATTCGATAGAGGGCTGTTTTTTTACAGGGATCTTGAAGTTCCACTCCCCTGTTTCATATTCCATGTTCTGGTAAGCCCTAAAACTATTCCGGTCAGAAGAATCACGAATCAATTTCTGAAGCTTTGTGATCTTAAGTTTGATTGTCCCGCTATCCTTTATCAGTGGCAGCAGACTAATCTTTCCGTGATACACGTTCTTATCTTTATTATTTACATCCGATTTTAGGTCAGGAGGATAGTACCTAGGAAATGTTTCACTACTCATGATTTCATGTTCGTTCTTCACAGAAACACCCTCATGATAATCTATCACATATTGATTATCTTCAGCTGAATCTTCTATTTCATAAAAAACAAGCGTCTGAACATCATCAGCAATCGCACTCTTTATTCTAATTTTCACCCCATTGTTTTCCGCTTCCAGGTTCAGCCTTTCACCCAGGTCCTGTTGCAGAAAGGCACGCAATTGCTGATCTTCTTCTGTATATGTATAGTAGAGGTTGGTAAAGGACCCTGTAAAAACTTCTATACCCATTAATAATGCCAAAACACTAGCAAAAACAAGTCCCTTTCTTTTACGTTTCTTGTTCTTCTGTTGTCTTTGCTTTTCCTTTTCTGCCAGCCTATCTTTAACGTTCTCCATGAAACCAGATGGCACATGGAAATCCTCCATCCTTTCAGTAAGGTTTAACATGGTTAACATGACATCCTGAAAGGTACTCAAATCCTCCTGACAGTCTTGGCAATGATAAATATGCACCTCGAAATCAACCTTTTTCGACCGATCTAAGGTTCTTTCTAAGTAATCGATGTAATTCTTATGATACTCCTCACAGCCATTAAAAGATGACCCGTACCCCATTTCTTTTCTAAGTGACTGGATTCCAGAAAACAAGTGCTCTTTCATCTTTTCTACTGAAACTTGGAGAAGATGTGCTGTTTCCTCCTTAGAAATTCCTTTTATATATGTAAGGACCACCGTCTCTTTCTCATACTCTTTTAACTGATAGAGTGCTTTAAATAAATCCTTATGTTGTTCACTTTCCTCAGAAACTTGTAAACTTCTATCAGAAGAAAGCTCCCGGCAGGTATGTATAAAAATAGACGTTACCCACGTTTCGAATGATGTTTCTCTTTTAAATCGAGGCAATTCCTTGTGCACTTTTATAATGGACCGGTAAAAAAGTTCTTCCATTTGCTGCTGATTCCTAAGATAGGACCAACCAAGTGTGTAGAACGATTGTTTATGCTGATCGAACCAATCAATGATAGATTCCACGCCATTTTCACTTATCGTAGTGATTGACATAGTATCTATTTTTGCTGGGATCATAAATGTGTGTCCCCCTTTTAACATTCTCTTTATACCTAATGATATAAGGAGAGCAAATTGTTGATAATATCGAGCATCATTAACAAAGCTATCAACATCAAAATGTTTTATCTCTATATATGAAAAAAAGTTAGAAACTTCTCTACTCGCTAACATCTAATTGATATGTATGTAGAAAGCTTTCATCATCCATTGACCGGTACTGGGGAAGTATTTTGACGGGCGTCCGCATACGGCAACTACCTTAGCTGTTGGCACCTTAATTGAGTTGCAAAAACGCATGACATTTTTTCTTGTCTTGAGTTTTTTGATAAGGCGTGATGTATTATTTCCGCCAAAAATTCGTATATTCTGCTTTATCTTGAATATTAAATTCAATCATTTTCTCAAGCAATTCGTAATTTACCGGCTCATTCCACGGAATTCGAAACAAGCCTTTAGTAGCGCTGTAGCCAGCTTGTGTAATGTCCTCGGCAAAGTGCGCAATGCCTGCTTCTTCGGGTGAAACGCTCAAATGATGCTTCGCTGTGGAAAAGCCGATGATAAATGTGCCGTGATCGGAAAACATTGGCGTATTCCACTTGATTTGCGGTTCCAAATTTGGGAATTTATTTGTAACCCACGCCAAAATTTCCTCTGTTCGGTCGCGGTGGTCGGGGTTATCGATACCTGCTAAATATTTTAAAAAAACTTCCATGTCTTCCTCCTTCGATATTATGCTATTGCTGCCAAAAATTCGAATCTTCTCTAGCAAATCGTAATTAACTGGTTCAGTCCATTTGAATTCGGAATAAGCTTGAAGAAGCGCTGTAGCCACCTTGGGCGATTTCATCGGCAAAATGATCCATTGTCTCTTCTTCGGGTAAAATTTTAAATCATATAAGAAATGCTCATTAATATCGCATGCAATTACATAAGCACTGTTTAACAATTCCTTTTCCAATTCCAGAAGCTGCACCTGTTATTATTATTTTTCTCCGTTTGAATTCTATATAACCTCAAATACTACTATGAAACCAATTGTAACATGATCCTAACCCCTTTACCTTTTAAAATATCTGCCGTCACACAATTACGCCTTCATCTATAGACATACCTGCGTTATGAATATTTTATGGCATTTAATCACAAAACAACATAAGAAGTCACATTAGTAAAGGAGATGATTATTGTATGAAACAATGGCACCCGCGCCCTGAGCAAATCACACAAAGGATGTTGCCTCCCGAATTTTCTGTAAATCCCCTCTTCTCTCGCAAAGGAGAAGAGGCAGTTCCACGTTTTCAAATGCGTGAACAAGGCATGTTGCCAGAAACTGCATTTCAAATTGTCCATGATGAAATTGCTCTGGATGGAAATGCCCGTCTCAATCTTGCAACATTCGTTACCACTTGGATGGAACCCTTCGCAGATCGCTTATATGCCAAATCAGTTGAAAAGAACATGATTGATAAGGATGAATACCCGCAGACAGCGGCGATAGAGGAACGGTGTGTTCGAATTCTAGCCGATCTATGGCATTCGCCCTCTCCGCAAAAAACTGTAGGTGTTTCGACAACGGGATCGTCGGAAGCGTGTATGCTCGGAGGTCTTGCGTTAAAGAGGCGCTGGCAGAAAGCGCGTAAAGGACAAGGGAAGCCGATTGACCGGCCAAATATCGTATTTAGTTCCGCTGTTCAGGTCGTTTGGGAAAAATTTGCGAACTATTGGGACGTTGAGCCGCGTTTTGTGAATATTACCCCGGATCATCCTTATCTGGATCCCAAGGGTGTACTCGCTGTCGTAGATGAAAATACAATCGGTGTGGTGCCAGTTCTTGGGGTGACCTACACAGGCCTTTACGAACCGGTCGCCGCTATTGCACGAGCCTTAGATGAGTTTCAGGCCAAAACGGATCTTGATATTCCAATACATGTAGATGCTGCTTCAGGAGGATTTATAGCACCGTTCCTTCAGCCGGACTTAGTTTGGGATTTTCAGTTGACCAGGGTGAAATCCATCAATGTTTCCGGACATAAATATGGATTAGTTTACCCAGGGCTGGGATGGGTCATTTGGCGTGAGGCTGAGGATCTTCCTGAAGATCTTATTTTTCGGGTTTCCTATTTAGGTGGGAACATGCCGACGTTTGCCCTGAATTTCTCTCGGCCTGGCGCACAAGTACTCCTGCAATATTATAACTATTTGCGTTTAGGCAAAGAGGGGTACTATGAGGTGCAAAAGGCGTCTCAGACAGTGGCGCAATTCCTTAGCAAAGCGATTCATGACATGGGCCCTTTTGAACTATTTACTGACGGCTCGGATATTCCGGTATTATCATGGCGCCTGAAAGACGGCTACACATCAAACTGGAATCTTTATGACTTGTCCCGCCAATTGCGTACATTTGGCTGGCAAGTACCGGCTTATCCTTTACCCCCTGACATGGAAGATGTCACGATAATGCGCGTTGTGGTTCGAAATGGATTCTCTATGGACTTGGCTCACTTGTTCTTAATGAACTTTACACAAGCTGTTTCCTTTCTGGATTCCCTGGATGGACCAATACCACATGACACAAAATATGACAATGGTTATCACCATTGATGTCGAAGCTTCAAAGAGAGCATCGGTATTATGTCAAGACCCTTATGTTGGCATAATACCTTCCGTGCAATCTCAGTTTTTGAAGGAGTTCAAAAAGAGTCAAACTAAAACCTTGCCCATATCCATTTGTTTTTATAAAATACAGTTTAATATTACACATTCCTAAACTGTAGTTCGGAGGTTCGAATCCTCTCTGGGACGTCTAAAAACCTTGATAATTTAAGGTTTTTTTATTTTGTTATAAATTCCTTTTTAGTGTTTGCCGGAAATGAAATTACGGTCTTAATTTGAGTGGATAATATAATGAACAGAACTACGGGTATGTACTTTGTAGTTGGTCGCAATAGACATTAATCCAGGTTAGGTTAATGTTTCCTTTGGTATTAAAAAAAGAACAAATGAGGCACGAGATACATTCCCATGCCTCACTTGTTCTATTTTATCCACTCGCCATGTTGAATAAAGAAGTAGCGTTTTCCATTTATTGTGAACCAGCCGGTGGCCATTGCACCGGTGTTTTTAAGATAGTACCATTTTGAGCCATCAAGGAGCCAGCCCGTTTGCATCGCACCACTATTCGCAAGATAGTACCATGTACCTCCACTGTTCAGCCAGCCCGTTTGCATTGCTCCACTATTCGCAAGATAGTACCATGTACCTCCACTGTTCAGCCAGCCTGTTTGCATTGCTCCACTATTCGCAAGATAGTACCATGTACCTCCACTGTTCAGCCAGCCTGTTTGCATTGCTCCACTATTCGCAAGATAGTACCATGTACCTCCACTGTTCAGCCAGCCTGTTTGCATTGCTCCACTATTTGCAAGATAGTACCATGTACCTCCACTGTTCAGCCAGCCAGTCTGCATCGCTCCATTTGTTGCTAGGTAATACCAGCTGCCTCCAACATATTTCCATCCGGTCTGCATGACGCCTTTTTCGTTCATGTAGTACCATATTCCACCTTCATTTAACCAGCCTGTTACTGGATTTCCGTTCGCATCATAGTAATACCATTGTCCATTTTCCCATAGCCAACCATGTTTATCAGCCCCGACCACCACTAAAACAGTTGCCTTATCTGCTCCATAGGTGATGGTAATTGAAGTTGATCCTGGTGCCAATGCAGTGACAAGTCCTTTTTCAATCTTTAGTATTTTAGAATCATAGCCACTGTAGTTTGCTAGATTTGTGACATCTGTTTCGGTTACCTTGTCTCCTATTGTTTCAATGGATATTACCGTGAGCTGTGATCCATTGCCCTTTTTCAATTCAAGGGAAGCTGGACTAACCGAAAGTGTGGTGCTTGCTTCCTGTTCAACCTTAACCGTTACCGTCTTTGAATGCTCACCAAACTTAATCGTAATGCTCGTCTCACCAGCACTTAAGGCCGTTACCTGTCCCTTTTCTACCTTAATGATCTTTGCATCAAATCCACTATAGTCCGCAAGCTCTGTGACATCTGTTTCTGTTACCTTGTCACCTTGCGTTTTGATTGATTTTACCATTAGTTTCTTTGTTGCGCCAACCTTCATATCAAGGGAAGCCGGAGTCACTTCCAAATCAGTTGTAACTGCCTCTTTTACTTCAAATGGACCAAATGAAGTAATTTCTTCATTCCCTGCTTTGTCCTTAACCTTTACATGCATATACCATGTTCCAACATCATTAACTGTTGTGGTAAAATTACCGCCGTACGAAGGTAATTTCACGTTTTTCCATGACCCGGATGCTTCAGGGTCTGGAGTTGAAGAAAGCTGATAATCGACTGATTCAACATTTTCTGATCCTTGCCGAACTTCAACCTTAATATCAAACGGTGAATTCCCGCTTGTTTCTATATTTTTTAAAATCGCTTTAGCATATTGGAATGGCTCTTGGGCACCGTAATCGACAACAGCGCGAATCATATAGTTTCCAATACTCTTATCGGCTTGAAACCATTGGCCTCCTAAATAATCCCAGCTACGTGCAGCCCAGTTCTTTTTATCTCCATCGGATACAAAGCCCGGTACATATGGATAGTCGTCCGCCTGTAAATAGGCAATATAAAAATCATCCTTAACAACTAGACCTAAATTGGAAAGGTCAACCTCTGTCCATTTGGATAAATTGCGCTCGGCCTTCGCTTTTATTGGTCCAGCGAGCTTGTTTCCTGGTGCACCGTTCTTACCCTTTGCATCATATACGGAAATTAAGATGTCATTTCCACCTGGTACCGGGACATGTCCAGCCCAGAATTGCAGTTTCGCGCCTTTTAGCATCGCAGAGGTCTCGCCTTCTTTTAACGACATTTTCACCCCAAAGCCGTTTCCAGCACTGCCCATGACAAGGTTCTTATTGTATTTGCCATTATCGTATTTGATTTCACCTGATTCCTTATTAATAAAAGGACTTAATTGAATATTACGTTCAAGATTTTTACCTGGCTCAACATCGATTGTTAAGGTCTTGCTGTAATGGTCCTTTGCAAACACCTTAACAGTATAGGTACCCTCATATGCTTTTAGCTGATAATCCCCATTTTCACCCGAATGACCAGGTTCGGCTTTTTTATCCTCTAAAAGAAGAATCGTCGCATCCTTCAGCACATTTCCGGATGTATCTGTAACAGTACCCGAAATCGTTTGCCTTGGTAATGGCTCAAGTGTGATTTTCGGAGTGACTTCACCTTTACTTGAAACTGTTACCTTCTGGGTCTGAGGCTTGTACCCGTATGCTTGCACCTCAACCGTATACTCTCCTGGTGGATGATGAATCACAAATTCACCGTTTTGCGGATTTGACTTCGTCTTCCACTCTGTTTCTAAAACCTTAATCGCAGCATCAACGGGCAACAGGGAATCATTTTCAGATATCTTATTTACTTTTTGAAAGTCCATTAAAGGATAGGCTTGATTGACAAACGCTTCACTCGTTAGCTTAATTTCTTTATGGATTTCATGTTCTGCTCTATCAGCCGGTGCACTGCCTATAATTTGCATATCGTCCATGTACCAGCCTGGATACTTCCCATCATCTGTTTGAAGGTTAAAGGCAATCGTAACCTTTTTACCATCATATTTCGATAAATCAATACCGATCTCATGCCAGTTTTCGTTACTTCTTGAGATTTGGTAAAGCTGCTCCCAATTCGTTCCGTCAACAGTTGCAAGAACTGTTCCGAAATCCCTAAAGCCCATGCTATACCACTGCTTAAATCGAAGCTGTGTTTTCCCCTCCACAATGACAGGAGGCATCACTAACGTCATATTTGAGAACATTTCAGTCTGACCGCGTAAATTAGTGGCGATGGCATTTTTTCCAGAAGGCGGAGCCGTCTTGGGACCATAGGTTGGAACGCCCCATTCCCATGAGTTATTGATGCCATAGGTGTCCCAGCCCTCAGGAAGGCTTTCGAAATCCTCAAAATAGCCTGCTCGAATCCCATCCTTCACGGAAACCCGTGCCTCGGCCGTTTTTACCTCATTACCTGAAAAGTCTTGGATCGTCCACCAATAGGTAAGTATGCTTCCTTTTATTGCATCGGCTGGAATAATTGCTTCATATAAGCCATTTTGATAGTCTCCTGCATAACGTTCGGTATTAAATGTTGCTTCGTTCGCATCTTCATACCGGACGTGAAGGGTAACTTGATTTACACTAATATTGTCCATTGCTTGGATGGAAAATGGTGCATTTAGCCCTTTATAGACCACATGACGAGCTTCCTGTTCATAAGTCGGTGCTTTATTATCATTACCTGGCCCTACGACCTGACCCTTAATTTTTCCAATTCCTTGTTCAACTGCCTGCACAGCTGCATTTACATTCACAATTCCATAGCCATAACCATTATTCGGGGCTTCTGGGTAGTTTTCATCTGTTTTTGTTGTAGCCGTTAGTTTTAAGATTTCCTCAATTTGTGTAAGTGACAACGTTGGTTCAGCTTGTTTTAACAAAAGTGCTGCAGCGGCAATATGCGGAGCCGCCATCGAGGTACCGTTATAGCTTCCATACTCAAATTTATCCCATGTCGCACCCGGTAATGCAGAGCGAATACCAACCCCCGGTGCTGAAATGTTAGGCTTAACATCCCCTCTTTCAGAGGGTCCCCTTAAGGAAAAGCTTGCTAGCTCATCTGTATTCGTCGTTGCTCCAACTGCAAATGACTCCGGATAGTTCGCTGGTGCACTTGCTGTTCCCGGTAGCGCAACCGGATTAAAAAGATCCGTATTCCCTACCGAAAATACCGGGAAAATTCCAACTGAACGCCACGCCTGAACAAGCGGTCTGAACCAATCGTTATTAATCGGACGTCCTCCCCATGAGTTATTAACAACATCCGGCGCCTTTTCGGGATGTGGAACTCCTTTTTCATCAGTTGGCGCTAACACCCATTCAGCTGCTTGAATGATATAAGAATCATAGCTTTCATTATTAGCAAAGGCCCTTGCCGCAATCCATTTTGCACCTGGTGCGACACCAATTTGATTTTGTCCATCAGGCTCCTGCCCAACCATTGTTCCCATCGTATGTGTGCCATGCCCGTCGGAGTCAACCGGGCTGCCAATTTTATTTATCGTATCAAACCAGTTGAACGTGTGTGTTAGTTTACCAGGATTATTCGGGTCATATCCGCGATACTTAGTTTTTAAGGCCGGATGATTGACTGCTACACCGCTATCGATATTTGCGACAACCGTCCCTTGACCGGTTATCCCACGTGCCCATACCTCAGGAGCGCCAACATATTCAATATTCCATTCGACTGGTTTGCTTTCATCTGCCTGTAGTGTTGCAGATCGCTCCTCCTTTTTTATCGGTTCAAGTGTTTGTTTTTCATCAAGTAGGATTGATTTTACTTCAGGCAGCTCTACAAGCTTCGTTACGGTCTCCTTCGTACCAGTTACTGAAATACCATTTATTATAAAAAAGTTATGAAACTCTTTTATTTTTCCAGAAGCCTTTTCCTCCTTTAGTAGGAGATTTATCCCCTTTTGAGTGAGTTTGGCCTTATCCTGTAGGGCTTGTACAACAGCCTTCTGGACATCAGCTTTACTTTCCTTCTGAGAAGTGCTTTTCTTTAAAGAGGCTTGCTTGGCTGATAAGGCAATTTTTTCAGTATCAGCCTGTTCATGCAGGATTACGATGAATCTTGCAAATTCATCCTCCTCAAATTTTTTTAATAGTTTCGTATCAATGACTTCACCCTTGGCGGAGCTCGTATCCGCAGGAATTACACTACTTGCATGCGAATTCGCCGGCAGTGCAACACTCAAGATCATCACCAACGCAAATAAATGCATAAAAGCTTTTACACAAAATCGTTTGGTTTTCCTCATTTTTTCACTCCTTTATTTATTTTTTGTATGTATTTGAATATTCATAGATGGTCATGGATGAGATGGTGGTATTTGGGTTGAAAAAAACAGGGAGGATAAACACATGGTGTATAACTCTGCATAAAACTACCTATCTATAATTCTAGTAATAATCACACGAGATAACTATAGGGTATTTTTACTAAATTTTCTGAAATTAATAGGACTAAAGAGAGTGGAGATGTGTTTGTAATAGATAGTGATACCCAATTGTAGATTTTAGGCGGCGATTTGAGTACTTTTTTAAAGCCACCAGCAACTATTTATTCGTTAGCGGTAATACTTTTCCTCAGAAGAATATTTACTTCTCTTTGACATAAAAAATTATTATAAGATAATATTAGTATATTATTTTTATAAACGCATACTGTAGAAGAATATGGTTGATGACTGTAAAGAAACAGTCTATACAAATCAAAAATAAATTGAAAATGAAGAAACAGATAGTAGTAAATGAAAAATTGATTTTAATTATTATTAAGGAAGTAAATGATGAAAACGTATTGGAGTATACAAACTAAAGCAGCATGGGAACAAGCGTTAGCGTTCGGGTATTTACAAGGAAGTCCCAAACATATCTGCATAGAAGAAAGATAGCTATGAGTGGATGAAAAAGGAACTGAAATGGTACGGTTAACGATTTCGCTGCAAGAAGAAGACGTTCTTGTTTCTGACTTTGATAAATGGCATATTGTGTTAAACGATACATTTTGTTCAGATAATGAATTGGAAGATGAACATTTTGAACAAAACATTTTGTACATAACCAAGGTAGAAAGTTGGGAAAGAATTTTTGATTTGGATAGACCACGGGATATTGAGTGGTGGGGAAAATCGGAGGATGCCGAGTATCAAGGTGTAACAGGTAGGATAGAATTGAGTTCAATTATGAAAGTTGAACACTTTATAGCAAAATAAATTACCTGCTTCTCTGTCCAATAATATCTTGTTTATTCAACAATCTAATAAAGTTAATTGATATTATTGTAGAAGGATTAAGCCCCTATAGAATAAAAGAAGGGCTTATTTTTAATCCATATCTTTAGTAAGAGTATCTTCCTACTCTTTACCTATATCATCTTCAACATAGTAGTACGAAAGTAGATAGAAACATCCCGAAAATGAAAAACACTAAGAAAAATCTCCTTAGTGTTTTTTCGTTGAATCATGGATAAAATCCTTATTTACTCTCACAAATCCACTTGATTAGTTCTCTGTTAAAGGAGTGAGGTTCTTCAAACATAGGATTATGCCCACTATGCTCAAAAATCACTTTCTTTACGTTATCATATGTGTCATCAATTGAATCCCAAAGGGAAACTGGCGCTACCAAATAATCATATCTCCCTAAACCAATAAATACTGGTTTATTGAAAGTTTTCAGTGACTGTATAAGATTTAACTCTCCGAACGCCTCTCCCCACAAATAATCGATGATTGGCATATTCGTATATACACCTTCCCACATATAAGCTGCATCAAATCTATAGTCATAAAAACTTTGTGCTCCCATTCGAATACACATGTGGACAAATCGCCGTTCAGGATCTTTCTTGATGTCACTTTCTAATAGAGCAATATCCTTTTCAAACTGCCGCTTTCTTTCCGGACTTGCAGTCTCATTAAAAAATGCAAAGCTTTGGTGCTGCCTTTCCTGGCTATTTGAAGGGGCTGAATTTAACAATACAACTTTTTGGACATGTTCAGGATATTTTCTTGCATATTCTAAAGCCATGAAAGCGTGTCCTGAGTGACCCAATATAATGAAATCTGTAATACAGAGAGTTTGCCTTACTACTTCTATGTCATCTAACACTTTGTCCAATGTATAATCTTCTGCTTCTAGAGCCCTGGGCGGCTTTACAAATCCTCTATGATCAAGGAATATAAACTGAAATGTTTCATATAAATCTTCCGAGAATAGGTGAGGATAATAAATACTGCTGCCTACCACTAATATCGGTTTTCCGGTTCCCTTTACACAATAATTCAGTTTAAATCCATCACTGCTTATACTTTGATATTTGTTCATTGTAATAGTCCTCTTTCCTTTTTTTTCTGAGAAGAATTACTGACAATGTAATATCTCCCCTCGACACCACTTCCCTTCTTCGTTTAATTCCATTACATTCTCCATGGATCGTTCTAACACTTTACATCACCTCAATTAAGCTTGCCTTTAATTAAAGATACATTAGCATAGATCAAAATGACAAATAATGTTACAAATGTGTGGAACCATGTTTGTCAAATAAGTAAATCATATGAAAAAGTTGAACATAAAACCTAAGGTAAAATTGAAAAAGCCATCTATAAACTTGTTTATACATAATTGACACCCATTTCGTAAATACAGAAAAATAAAAAGAACAAGTAAACAGGTTATTCAATAATATAAAACTAGCTAATTCAATATATCATTATAGTGTAACAACCCAGGTACAAAAGGAGTGGACTTATGGGTGCTATATCCGGAGAGGAATTTTTAGAAAGAATTGATCGGTTAAATTCAAAAATTTGGATTGATGGAAAACAGGTTGAAAGCAAGATTTCTGAATATCCAGCTTTCAAAGGTGTTCTTCAGAGTAAAGCATCCCTTTATGATTTGCAGTTTGATAAACAGCTAAAAAACAAACTGACCTATCTTTCACCCGAAACTAAAGAACCGATTGGACTTTCCTTCCTGCAGCCAAAGACAAAAAAGGATTTAAAGAAAAGACGAACGATGATCGAACTTTGGGCAAAGCACACGCATGGAATGATGGGAAGAAGTCCCGATTATATGAATACTGCAGTAATGGCATTTGCCTCCTCTGCTTCATTTTTGAAAGGAAAAGACCATTGCTTTCCAGAAAATATTCAATCACTTTACGAAAGAGCAAAGAAACAAGACCTTTCCTTTACCCATACCTTTATCACCCCCCAAGTGAACCGCTCACAGTTTTACTATGAATGCTCTAAAGAACCGATTTCTGCAAAGGTTATTGCTAAAAATGAAAATGGCATCATCATTAAAGGAGCTCGTTTATTAGCTACACAAGGTGGTTTAACGGATGAGGTTCTTGTTTATTCTGCAGGTGGAATTATGGAGAAGGAGTTTGCTTACGCATTTTCCATCCCTACTGATACGAAGGGATTAAAGTTTATTTGCCGGGAGTCATTTGTTGAGGGCGATTCAGCGTTTAATTATCCATTAAGTTCTCGGTATGAAGAAATGGATACTGTTCTTGTCTTTGATCATGTCTTAGTCCCATGGGACCGCATATTTTTTTACGACAATATAGAGGCTGCCAACCATTTCATCCTTCAAAGTTCTTTTCACCCTTTTACCCTTCATCAAGTCATTACCAGGCAGATTGTAAAGACAGAATTTGTTCTAGCTGTTGCTGAGCTAATTGTTGATACGATCAATCTTCGGGAATATCTGCATATACAGGAAAAACTTTCTGAAATAATCATTGGCCTTGAAACAATGAAAGCACTATTACTTAAGTCAGAAATTAATGCAAGGTTAGATGAATGGGGATATATGCGTCCAAGTATCACACCACTTAGAGTGGCTAGTAATTTATTCCCTAAAATTTATCCTAGATTCTGTGAAATTATCGAAATCATCGGTGCGAGTGGTATGGTGTCTTTACCCACTGAAAAAGACTTTTCTTCTGATATTCGCTCAGATTTGGATCAATATCTGCAAGGAACTAATAAAAACGCAATTGACCGGGTTAAAATATTCCGTTTAGCTTGGGATTTAACAATGAGTTCATTTGGTACAAGACAGACGCAATATGAAAGGTACTTTTTTGGTGACCCCCTCCGGTTATCAAGTCTTTTATACAATAACTATCCTAAGGAAAAATATGTGAAGCAGATTAGTAATTTATTAAATTTAAGTGAATCGTAGACCTTTGAATATAGTTTTATAAAAGCCAATTATCCCAAATTGAACTTTGTCTTTACAAAATTAAGTGAGCACAGAAAAAATGATCCATGAACATGTCATGAATCATTTTTTCTCCCATTTATATCTATGATTGTTCACATGCCCAGTTATCTTTATCGCGGTCATGCCTCGATTCATAAGCGGGATGTGTGGATGGTACACCATTTGGATATACTTTTCTCATTTCGGTACAATTCTTGAACGACTCATTTCCGGTATTGGACGACTAACTGCCTGATGTCGAGCCTCCAGACGTATCTCCAGTCGATGAAGATGAGCCGGAATTATTATTTTGGGTGGAATCCAAATCACCCTTTGTTGTTCCTTGGTCACCAAATACCCATAAACCCTTATTTGCAGCCCTTGCCTCTCTAGCAAACTTTACAAAGAACTCGCTGTATTTCACATCAGGAGGATAGGTGGATGGTTCTGCATATCCATTTAACACTAAGTCGGCATTGAACATTTTTGAACGAATTTCATTTTCGTCCATATCATTTTCCGGTACACTTAACCAAACAATTCGTAGTAAACGGCTGTACCGGTCCGTTTCCGAAACATCTTTTTGGATCCACACCTGTTTTCCATTCAGCTTTGAGGTTGTATAATTGCTCGCTTCTTTGCCATATTCTTCATGTCTGGTGGTCGATTCTGGTGTATTTACCCCAACCAAGCGGATTTTTCTTCCATCAGAGGTTACTAATGTATCTCCATCCACAACTCGTCCAACCGTTATAGGCTCTAACCCCATACTCTTCGCTAATTCTTCTTGTGAAAGCTTTGCAGCTTCTTGTTTTTCCAGCTCTTCCTTTTCGGCTTTTGCTTTTTCTTCCGCTAACCTCTTTTCCTCCGCCTTAGCTTTTTCTTCAGCATCCACTTTTTCCTTTGCCTTTATTATTGCAGCTTCTGCTTTCTTTTCCTTATTTACAGAAACTGATTTCGGTTGGTCAGCGTCTTTCTTTTCCTCGGATGGTGCTGAGAACACCATAGCCAATACAAATGAAGAAATAATTCCCACTGCGATGAACCATCCTGATTTTGCAAATCTACTATTTCTCTTTCGATATTGCCTATTAAGGAACAAACCAATAATAAATATAACCATGCCAATAAACGAGATAGGTGCTACAATACCCATCGCTAGCATAAAGAGTATGGCAATTATGATAAGAACTCCTTTTAAAAATTTCACTAAACAAATTCACTCCTTTGCAAACTCCTTTACATTAACGCGAATTTCATATTTATTTTGTTGTTAAATATCTCTTTTTTGTATTTTTTCTTTACACGAATCCTTCCTAATATGTTAAATTAATTACAATGAAGTTTTTGGAATAATCTAAAAAGGAGTTTTTCGCGTGCAGCATTTTTACTTATTTATCCTTATGTGTATTCTACTCATAATCTTACCTGGACCGGATACAGCCATGACAACAAAGAATACCCTAACTTCAGGCAGGTCTGGCGGCATTAAAACCCTTTTGGGTACTTGTTGCGCCCTTTTGATCCATACTTTTGCAGCAGTTATTGGGCTTTCCGCCATAATAGTTAAATCTGCCTTACTATTTTCTGTATTCAAATATTTTGGAGCAATTTATTTAATTTACATTGGCTTTAAAACATTATGGTCCCTAAAAAATAATGAAGCTGCCGCAAGTATAGAGACAGACACTGAAAATAAGTACGGACAAAAATCCTGTTTTCGCCAAGGATTTCTTACTAATCTCCTTAACCCTAAGGTTGCCGTCTTCTTTTTAACCTTTTTGCCGCAATTCGTGGATTCAGGTAATAACACTTTTGTACCGTTTCTTATCATGGGCTTAACTTATACCATATTAACTGCTATCTGGTTCATTCCTTATGTTTATTTAATTAATCAAATCAGCACATTTATGAAAAAGCCAGCAACACAAAAGATTGTTCAAGGAATAACTGGGATTGCTCTTCTTGGTTTTGGCCTAAAACTAGCCTTCGAAAAGTCTCATTCTTAGGTGTCAGGTACCAAATGAAAAGGACCTTATCATTTTTGAGGTCCTTTTTGATTTATCATTTATCTCATTTTATCGAACTTTCGTTTACGATTTAGATAGAAGTAATCGATTATTATCCCATTACCTAGAAAATAATACTATATCGTCTATACTTCTTAAATAACTTTAATAAATTATAATAAAAAACTAACTAAGCAAAAAAGATTCATTGATTACCCCTCTGCCAACGATCGATATTTTCCACTATAATAAACTAACGGCTCAGAATCTTTAACAAAAATATCTGTAACCTTCCCGATAAAAAGTGTATGATCGCCCTCCACATGTGCAGCAGAAACCTCACAAGAAATTTGTGCTAACGCATTCGGCAATACCGGGACTCCATCTCGATGATCAAAAACCACTTCTTGATGATTCTTCACCTGCCCGGCAAATATCATCGACAGGTCTTGCTGCTCTGCAGCTAATATATTAACGGAGAATCTTCCGCTCTGTTTTATTTTTTCAAGCATTTGTGCTTTTTCAGCAATTGAAACAACGACAAGTTTTGGATTGAGCGAAACAGACATGAAGGCATTTGCTGTCATACCATGAACTTTTCCATCCACTTCTGTTACCACCACTGTTACCCCTGTCGCAAATTTTCCCAATGCATTTCGAAATTGACGATCATCCATTTTTATTCCCTCCTCTTCATCAACCCAGATTAGATAGAAGTATTCCAAAACAGGCGGTAAATAATAATATATTTAAGCCCAGGCCAATTAATGCACCTTGCCCCAACCGTTTCTTCCCCTTCGTGAAACTTACAATAGGAATTATAATAAGACCAATAACAGCAAGACACAAATAAGCGAAAAATAGCGGTGAAAACATAAATAATATTAATAATCCTAGCAAGTATATACCAATAGTGATTCCAATACCCAGCCATAGGTCTTTTAATGACCCATCATCCTTATTTCCCTTATTCGGATTCAACTCAAACACTCCTATTCTTTATTAGAATAAAAGACTATTCCGCATGAATAAAAGGTCTTCCTTCAATCTCTGCCTGAATTTTCTTCAGTTCCTCCTCTTTATCATCACGGTAAAATAGATTATAAGTATCAAACGGAATAATTCTACCGTCAGGATGGGCAATATGGACACAGGATTTCTTAACAGAACGGACATCAAAATTGTAAGCATCTAAAAACTGCATGATGATGACCCGAAATACATTGTCATAGCCAATTTGCCCAGGCATCGCTACCTTTGGCAAACAGCATAATAAATCCTGCAATGATAAAGCTGATGAATCAGGTGAATGATTTAACGAGAACAATTTGAAAATCATATTCTTTATGTTATCGTCCTGTTCAAACACAATCGTATTGCGGTCCCCTTCTAATAATATGTTCGGGTCGATTAATCCAGTTAACGGTGTTACCTCATCATGTTGTTTTAACGCATATCCCATTGCCAGGCAATCTGGGTGGCATGGGACAGGAATGATATCCTTTGAACCAAATACATTGGACTGATCGATAATCATTTGTCTTACTTCACTTAATGTTAAGCGATTGGTTGATGGATCATATTCTTCCAATCTCCCTGCTGCTTGGATTGGCTGGAAGGTGACCCCTCTGACGCATTTTTGCTTTAAGCCATATTGAATAATTTTTCCAATCTCATGATCGTTTAATCCCTTTTTCAGTGTTACAACGAGGGTAGTGGAAATATTGAACTCATTTAAATTCTCAATTGCCTTTTGTCTAACTTCTCTTAAGTCAACACCTCTTAATTCTTCCAATGTTTCTTTTTCAAAACTATCAAATTGAAGATAGATTTCAAAACCTGGAGAATAGGTGGCAAGCTTCTTCACAAATTCTTTGTCATTTGCAATTCGAAGGCCATTTGTATTCACCATTATATGCCGGATCGGTCTTGATTTTGCTAGATCGAGTATTTCAAAAAACTGGGGGTGTATTGTCGGTTCCCCGCCGCTGATTTGTACGATATCAGCAAACCGTTCATTTTTTATGATATTATCGAGCATAAATTCAATTTTTTCTAAGCTGCGAAAGCTTCCCTTTTGAGGAGAGGATTCTGCATAACAAATCGGGCATTTCAAATTACATCTCTCGGTAATTTCTAAAAGTGTCAAACAGCTATGCTGTTCATGATCGGGGCATAGCCCGCAATCATAGGGACATCCATATTTTATCGGTGTATTCCAGCGATAAGGCATTTCCGAAGGCTTGATAAATTCTCGACACCATTTATAGTACTCCACATCAGTTGATATCAAGACCTTTTCCAGCTCATGCTTCATGCACCGCTTCACCAAGTATACCTTGTCGTTTTCAATAATGACCTTCGCTTCTACTTTCCTTAAACAGGTGGAACAAATGCTGTTCGTTAATTCATAAAATAAATAGGGACGATTAGGCATGGATTTCTCTCCTCGTTTCGGTTTGTTTTTTTGATATGAGCCAAATATAGTATCCAATTCCTAGTAAACTAGCAATTTGGATATTGTTGAGGATCCAATAAGGATGGGGTGTTGGTTTAATAGAATCAATAAATAATCGAAACAGTAAATAACAAAGCATGAATAATTGAAATAAGAGCCCTTCCCATCCAATCTGTTTCTTTTTATAATAATTAAGGACAATAATAAGAAAGAGTAAAAAGAATATTTCATATAGCTGTGTAGGATGGCGCATAATTCCATCACCGAAATCAACACCGGTAATCCACTTGGTTGCAACACCATATGTATGATCATCCAAACCTGTTAGAAAGCAACCGATTCTTCCAATCATCATTCCAACTGCTAATGGAAGCACAAAATCATCACCTGTTGAGCGCGTCCAGCCAATCCATTTTTTTGCTATCTCCACTCCGATTAAACCGCCTAATAACCCGCCAACAATGGTTTTTCCTTCGATTAGATAAATGAGATTATTCCAGTTTTCTAGTGTCTTTACTGGGTCTTCAAACCAATATAGGATCTTTGAGCCTAGGGCAGCACCTAATGTGGCACCTACTACTACCCATAGGGCTTTATCCATCGGAATTTTCTCTTTATTTCTTGTATATAAATACATACGGAAGCCTATAAAATATGCTAACGCTTCAAATAAAAAGTGTGGATGAATTCCAAATATGTAGAAAGGGAAATTCACCTTTTTCTCTCCCTTCTAAAATTGAACTTTATTTCTATATTATCAGAATATTGATAATAAATACTGATTTTTTTGTAAATTTTTGACTTGATTGAAACATGAAAAGAATCCAAGTATTTTTTGGAAAAATTGAAGATGATGTTTAATTGATTTTAATTATAAATTTTTCTCCTTTATGAAGTTCGATACCTTGTAAGGTCTTTTTATCTATATACAAATAAAAAACGAACATCACCTTTCAGATCAGATGATGTTCGTTTTAGATAAAAAAATTATAAAAACATACTTATATTCATGACAGTCAATACAGCCTGATCCGGATAAACCGTGCGCTGGGCAATTTTCCATTCTCCATTTTCTCTCCGGATAATATCTTCCCGCTCGCCAAATAGTTCTTCCGTATTTATCTCCGATGCTCTACTTCGTTTAAATAAAAAATAACTTCTTACTTTATATTCATCCGCAATGATAGTAGGTTCTATCATCACATTGCTAATAAAATGCCTTTGTCTTGGAGCAGGATTATCAACCCAGGCTGATTTCGTATAAAGCCTCTCTACTTTCATGGTAATGTCTTCCTTAGTGTCTGTAAAATAAGACATTTCGCTAATAAAGTTGGATTTTGTTTTATTATCAACAGTTACCCGTAAAGGCATTACATACTTTATGTCCTCAGTGAGCAATTCAAGCCAATCTAGGTATTGACGATGGTCGAGTAAATAAGCTTCCTTATACAAAAATTGTGATATTTCATAATGCAAGTGAGTCTCCACATCCCTCACCCCCTTGTTTCTTCCATAATTAGCTCTAGCCAGTATTTATGCATACTTCTAGCGATATGGTCTGTGTAACACGACGGGTAAGCTGTCCCAGGTCCGGGGAAATTTTCATCAGGCTCTAAATTGTCTAATCCCATCAAATAGTTAGCCACATTGTTATAGTTAAGTTTTCTGTCCCTTGACATTCTTCCCTGACTAGCTTCGATAATGCGAGCCCAGTTTTCCGTATCATCCTGTTCGAAGGTACCTGCTGCTCCAAACGTAGCGAGAAATCCTTTATATGATTTTTCTTTGTAATCTTCAGGCAGTGCTTTGTCAATCATATACCATACCCAAATTTCAACTTTATCTGGGCCTATTGGGCGCCATACTCGAAATTGAAGGTGGTTGTGTTTCGTTCCCTCTGAACCGCTGCAAGAGCTTAAGAATGATAAATTAGGAAAAACACCACCAACGAAAGTCGTAACTCTCGAGAAAATACCCAATTGTTCATTATTTAAATTTTTTTCGAACATTGGCCACATTGATTCTGGCATTCCTTGGTATTTGTTAGCTGATTTTCCAGTAGCTGATGTTATAACATTAATTCCATGCCCATTGGATAAAACAACTTGATGCCCGAATGATGCATATAAAGGATCGGTCGGTGTAAGCTTCATTTCTACAGCTGATCTATGCGTAGTCTGAACATGGTAAGGGTCGGCTGCAAAATTTTCACTTGTCATTTTCCAATTAGCTTTTGCTACCCAGCGCTGCGGGAGGCCTCTTACTTCCATTCCCCCATCACTGCGTCCTAGCATAATATCAAAATACCATTTCATTTCACCTAAATATTCTTCTAACGAAACAGCGTTATGATCGAGGTTTCCAAAAATCATACCTTGGTAACTTTCTACTCGCGGAACTGGACGAAGCCCCCATTCACTTTTGTCCATTTTTTCACCGTATACTTTATTGCCGGCAACAATTCCGATTAGTTCACCATCTAGATTATAGCTCCACCCATGATATGGACATGTATGCGTTTTCTTTTTCCCAAAGTCTACTGTACATAGTCTTGTACCCCTATGGGTACACGAATTAAGAAAAGCTTTTATTTCACCTGTCTTGTTTTTCATTAAAAGGATTGGATCATCAGCCATCATTCTCGTAATATAGCTTCCGGGCTCGTTCAATTCTGATTCGTGTCCTAAAAATAGCCAAGTTGTCCCAAATATCCTTTCTTGTTCCAATTTATATATTTCCGGATCAGTTACCACCCACTGGGGCAAATACCCTTCTTCAACTTTTTCTTTAATTTGCTGGAGCTCTTCAGCTTTCATATGTAATTCAACCCCTTTTGATGGATTTAATCATGGGTTACAAACAGTATACTTCTAGTAAGCTGTTTGTATAGAATTTTGGATAATTACTGTTTGATAAAGATTCTTTCGAATAAAAAGGGGTATAATACTCATTCAAGCTGATAGTGGGCAAGGAACCCTCCATGAAAATAATTGGGGCCTGAGCGAAAACGAAGAGATCTTTTACTTCGCAATCTGCACTTCATGTGTTTTAGCTGTTTTACCAAAATACGCTTCCTGGACCCTTGGATCTTTTAATAACTCATTTGCTGTTCCGGAAATCTCTATTTTTCCATGTGCTAGAACGCAGCCGCGATCCGCAACCTTTAATGCCGCCTTGACATTCTGTTCAACAAGGATAATCGTTGTTCCAAGTTCATGAGTTAATCTTTTTAGAATATTCATAATGTCTTTGACAATTAATGGAGCTAATCCCAATGAAGGTTCATCAAGCATAAGTACTTTAGGCTTTGCCATCAGGCCTCGCCCAATAGCCAGCATTTGTTGTTCCCCACCAGATAGTAGGCCTCCAGGTCGGTCTAGCATTTGCTTTAAGCGTGGAAACAGCTCCACCACATTTTGATAATCGTGTTCTATAATTTTCTTGTCCTTGTGATACCGATGATAAGCACCTAATAACAGATTATCTTTAACACTAAGGGATGAAAATATTTGCCGACGTTCCGGTACTAAACAGATTCCTTTTGAAACAACCTTTTGAACTCCGTTTTTTGTAATATCTTCATCTTTATAATAAATTGAACCTTCCTTCGGTAAATACACACCAGCAAGTGTTCCTAATAATGTACTTTTCCCTGCACCATTGGAGCCGACGATAGCGAGTAATTCACCTTCATTCAGTTCAAATTTAATACCCTGCAATACATGTAGAAAGCCATGATAGGTGTGGAGATTTTCTACTTTAAGCATTAACATACTCCTCCTCTTCATCGCCTAAATATGCTGCAACTACCTTAGGATTTTGATAGATTTGTTCTGGTGTCCCCTCACCAATTTTCACTCCATTATCAAGGACTACAATCCGGTCGGAAATGGACATAACGGTTTCCATATCGTGTTCGACGAAAATAAATGTCATCCCGTCCTCTCGCATTTTTAAAATTACATTGACAAGCTGCCTAGATTCTTCAGGATTTAAGCCCGCCATTGGTTCATCTAAAAGGATTACTTTCGGATTTGAGGCTGCAGCTCGAGCAATTTCTAATAGTCTTTGATTCCCGTATGGCAATGTAATAGCCAATTCATGTGCTAAGTCGGCAATGCCTACCCGCTCCAAGCATACCAATGCTGTTTCCATAATTTTAACTTCTTCTTTTGTAACCATTGGTAATCGTAATCCAGCCATCAGCAGATTTGTTTTCATTGTTAAATGAGCGCCTGTCATGACATTTTCGATGACAGACATATTACTAAATACCTCTAAATTCTGAAACGTTCTGGTAATCCCTGCTTGGGCAATTTGGTAGGGTTTCTTCCTTGTTAAATTTTTATCTTCAAAAAAGACATTACCGGACGAGGCAGGCAGGACACCTGTTATCATATTAAACAATGTTGTTTTACCTGCACCGTTCGGTCCGATGACCGCAAAGATTTCACCTTTATTTACGTTGAAAGAAACATCACTTACCGCAACAACACCGCCAAATTGTTTCGTTAAATTTTCGACTTTTAATATTATTTTAGCTTCACTCATTGGTTTTCTCCTCCCGAAGCAATCTGTTTCTTATTAATCTGCAGGGGAGCTTCAATCGTAACTTTTTTCTTTTGAAACTTTGAAAATATTTTTTCTAATTGAGGAGATAAACCGTTTGGCATATAGATAAGTGTTACGACTAATAAAATTCCAAAAAAGACAATCTCAAATTCTCCACCTTTGTTCGGTAATAAAATGGGCATGAAATGTTTCAGTAATTCCCCTAATAATACGTAGGTTGCTGCACCAATTACCGATCCCCAAATACTTTTAGATCCGCCGATAATAACCATAATCAAGAAATAAATAGATGTCATTGCACCAAATAAATCAGGATTGATAAATGATACATAATGAGCTAAAAGTGACCCTGCTAATGAGGCAAACATTGCACTTAAGACAAACACTTGAAGCTTATATTTCATGATGTTTACCCCGACTGCATCCGAAGCAATCTCACTTCCTTCAATCGAACGCAATGCCCTGCCAATTCTTGAATGAATGATATTCCGTGAGAAGATTATTCCGATAAATACAAACACCCAAACTAAATAAAAATAGCGAAGATCACTATTAAATTCAAAGCCAAATAAATTGATTGAAGGGATACCGAAAAAACCATTCGATCCTCCCGTTAATTCCCGGAACTCTTTGAATAAAGTAAAAACAATAATTCCAAAACCCAACGTTGCTAAGGCTAAGTAATGTCCTTTTAATTTAAATGTGGGAATTCCGACGATTATTGCGATGATACCCGCAATGATCATCCCAACAATCATCCCAAACCATGGTGATAAACCGTAGGTTGTAGATATGATTGCAGAGGAATATGCACCTATCCCATAAAATGCAGCGTGTCCTAAAGAAATTTGTCCTGCATATCCAATTAACATCGTCATTCCATTACACACTAGGGCATAGATTCCAACCATGATAAATACTGTTAGGATATAGCTTGAAGGAATTACAACAGGCAAAACAGCAATTAGGATAGGAAGAATGATGAGACCTATGAAGCTATTATGATAAACCTTTTTCAGATCTTTTTTTTCCATAAGAGTATCCTCCTCCCTTTATACCCGTTTACCTGAGGCTTTAGCAAATATACCTTCCGGTTTAACAAATAGGATGATTAACAATAATGAGAAACTAACCACATCCTTCAATCCTGACGACCATAATCCTTCTGCGAATGATTCTAAAATTCCGATTAGAAAGGCACCGCCAATTGCAGCCGGGACGTTCGTTAATCCTCCAACGACAGCGGCAACGAATGCTTTTAATCCAATCATCATCCCCATGTCGTATGATGCGCCCGAGATTGGGGCTATAACAATACCTGCAAGTGCACCCAAACCAGCACTAGTTGAGATTGCTAAAAGTGACATTTTTTCCGGTTTAATACCCATTAATCTTGCAGCAAATTGATTAACTACACAGGCAGTTAACGCTTTGCCTATAAAAGTTTTGTTAAATAGATAGAACATGACGACCAAACTAACTAGTGATATTCCAATTGCCCAAATATTTTGCGGCAAAAGTACAGCATTCAAAAATTTAATTGGAGTATTATCTGTAAACGGTTGTAATGACTGTGGCTGTGTTCCCCAGATTAAGATAGCAATTCCTCGAAAGGCAATCGATACACCGATCGTAATAATAATAAGAGTTGGTACTGACGCTTTTCGGGCCGGGTATATCGCTACCCTTTCGAACAAGCCGCCAATCAGGAATACCGTCATAATACTTAAGATAACGGCTGCCCAAAGAGGCAACCCCATCTTAACTAACGATATACTGATTAACGCACCGAACATGGCAAATTCACCTTGGGCTAAATTTAGAACACCTGTAACATTGTAGATGATGACAAAGCCAATTGCGATCAATGCATAAATGGATCCGATGGTTAATCCGGAAAATAGCAACTGGATGATCTGGCTAGAAAATTCCATTGTATCCCTCCGTTTTATTACTAAAAATAAGGTGAATGTCATCAATCACTTTTTTATCTCAAAAGTTATCAATAATTCAACAAAAAAAAGCTCAGTTAATTCTATTGACCGATATTTTTTATTCTTCTGAAGTCCACTTGCCATCTTTAATTCTTACCATTACAAGGCTGCTTTCTGTCGTTAATCCATTATGATTTTTCGGGCTAATTTTAAAGATTCCGTTGAGTCCAACGAATTCTCCTAAATCATTTTCAAAATAATCTTTAATTCCTTTTGGATCAGTTCCCTTCTTTTCAACTGCTTCTTTAAGCATAAAAAATGCATCCCATGGATGTGCTCCGAACAGACTTACACCCTTATTGTATTTTTCTTCATACATTTTTTTGTATTTTAAAAGAACATCTTTTTGTGGGTCTTTATCCTTCAATTGGTCGGCAACAATTAGTTTCCCTGATGGGAAAACCACATCATTCGCGGCATTACCTGCTAATTTTATTAATTGTTCGGAACCAATCGCATGACTTCCAACAATAGGTAATTCAATTCCTAGTTCACGAATGTTTTTAATAACTACGGAGGACTCCTGAACTGTACCCCAAACAATGATTACTTCAGGATTTTCTTTTTTCACACGCGTTAGCATCGGCTTTGCATCCTTTACAGTAACCTCAAATTCATCCTCAATTACTGCTTCTATGCCATACTTAGATGCCATCTTTTTAAATTCGGTATGTGCACCGGTTCCAAATGAGTTAGAAACATTTAACCAGGCAACCTTTTTTAGACCTTTATCTTTTAAGTATTGTAGGATTTTTTCAACGGCATGGCTGTCATTTGGCGGAACCTTAAATACCCAATCACGTGAAGAACCATCTTCTTTTTGATAGATTTGAAAACTTGAGGAAGTTGCAATAAAAGGTACTTTGTTTTGCTCCGCCAGAGGAACCATAGCTAGTGCATTGCCACTTATTGTTCCCCCAATAACAACGGAAACCTTATCTTGCGTTATCGCTTTTTTCATTGCTAATACAGCTTCATTTTGGTCGGATTTATCATCATAAGTAATTAATTCAACCTTTTTTCCGTTAATTCCACCCTCTTTATTTTGGTTTTCAACGATCATTTTTAATGTTTCAAGTCCTGGTTCACCAAGAGGTGCAGCGCCGCCGGAAGAGGAAAAGATTCCTGCGATTTTAATAGTACCGGAGCTTGAATCCTTGCCATTGTCTTTAGAGGAAGTTTCAGTACTAGAATTACATGCACCTAGTGCTAACATACTGATGAGAAATAACACTGCTACCATCAATTTTTTCATTGTTACACCCCTTAATTTTGAATTAAATGTGTACCTGAATTGAAAACGCTAACATTCATTTGTATACATTAAAATTTTCCCGGGTTTCAGGTACTTTCTCTAATATCCATTGTTTGAATATAGTCTATTTTCTGACTAATTGTTACAAAAAAAATTTCCCTCCCTTTTAGTGATTATTCCATTTTGACTGAATTAGATCGGTATTAAAAAGCATTGATTTTCCTAAAAGATTATTTGGATATTTTGCTTCTATAAGAATCATATACCACATCATATATGATTTCAATATCTTTTTTGTAAAATCGTATATTATTACATAAATACACTTTACTCATGTTAACGGGTATTGCCAGTCACTCATACAGTCATCAATTGGCATTGTGGGGATTTAAATGACAAACAGCCAAGCACTTTTTCACTAGTGCTTGGCTGCCTATATTTTCTGTCTAATAAATTTAAAAAAATCTCTCCTTCCCTAATTAGTGGTTATTCCATTTTGTTTTGGCCCGAATTCATTCTATTTTTAAAGGCATTGAGTGTATTAATTCTATGCTGGCGTACGGTTTCCTCGATCTCATTGGTAGGAGCTTTTTCTTGAATTAGTCGAATAATGTTTGCATGTTCCTCAATTGATTGACGGGCCCGTTGGGGAACAAAGGTAAAGATCGAGCGGCGAACACGGTCTAACCGCTGCTGTGCCTGACGAATCTCTTCTTGTAAAAATACATTTCCGCATTCTTGATAAATAGTGGAATGAAATTGGCGATTTAGCACCCCAAATTGTTCAAATTCAAATTGATAAAGTGCCTCCTCCATTTGCTTGTTCAGCTCTTGGAGTATCTCAATATGTGCATCTGTCATATTTCGAGAACTAAGAGCTGTCGCATATCCGTCTAAAACAGCCACGACAGAGAGTGTTTCAATATACTCTATTTCATTGATTACACTGACAATTGCACCACTATATGGTTTGTATTGGATTAAACCATCTACTTCTAGTTGGCGAATGGCCTCACGAACAGGGATCGTACTTGCCCCTAGCTCTTTGGCAACTTGATCAATAATGATGCGTTGTCCTGGACCATAGACTCCTTCCAAAATCTGAGTACGCAGAAATTCGTAGGCATATTGTGTTTTACTAATGGATTGATCTTGGTTATTTTTCCTCATACCAATATCATACCTCAAATCATATATGATTTCAATGAATTTCAATAAAAATCATATATTATTCTTGGATATTATACATCAAATATCAACCTATTTCTTATAACGTTTGTGAATATTATTATATTTGTACGTACCTGCCTCACTAAATTCCACCAGTTCCACTGACAATGCTAAATATCGTTGGGCAAATAGTTCGGCAAAATGTCCTTTAATCACCTCAAATAATTCATCACAGGTTTCCTTTTTATCTTTTTCCGAACGCCCTGCTCCTATTTTCAGCATGACGTGGACAAATGCATCATCCACTGTTCCATCGGCAACACAATAATCATGGAGCAGGATGGCACGTGAACGAATTCCCCCTATCGGAAATATATTACTCTTAGAGATTAATACCATATTCAATTTTTTCAGTAGGCTTGAAATATTAGCTTCCGTTTTAATGTTGTCTGTATATTCAAGTATAATATGCGGCATATTTTTACTCCTTTTTGGAAAAACAGCGAGGAAGTCTATGAGCTCCCCGCTGAACTTTCGATATGGGTGTACAGCTATATTAAAGTGAGAGATTAAATCAATTTTTCCGCTGGTTGTAATGCTTTAGAGACGTTAAATGTTTCGTCGCCAACAATCGTGTTGACCAACCTGCCAATTCCTTCAACCTCGGTTACTACTACGTCACCTACGGCTGTGTCTACTGACCCTTTAGGTGTCCCTGTTAAGATTATGTCGTCCTTTTTCAGTGTCATAAAGCTGCTTAAATACTCAATTAACGATGGAATATCAAAAATCATGTCCTTTGTTGACCCTTGCTGTGTCAATTCCCCATTCACATAGGTTCTTAAAGTGAGATTCATAGGATCAGCAATGTCTCCCTTATCAACAAGCCAAGGTCCAATTGGTGTACAAGTATCCCGGTTTTTTACACGGAGATTTGGACGGTAATAATTTTCTAAATAATCACGGATTGCATAATCATTGGCAACTGTATAACCCGAAACATAATCATACGCTTTTTCACGCTTAACATTACGCGCTTCCCGGCCAATGACAACAGCAAGTTCACATTCATAATGCATATAGGTAACGTCACTAGGCCTGAGTGTCTGTGCCCTGTGACCAACGAACGTATTTGGTCCTTTTAAGAAAACCAGTGGTTCAGTTGGTGCATTGAATGCTAATTCTTTCGCATGATCTGCATAGTTCAATCCCAAAGCAAATACAGTCCTGGGCTTAACCGGTGGCAGCCAAATTACTTCACTTTCCTCAACTATCCTGCCATCATCAAGTTTGAGTTGGTCGTCAACTGCCACTGCACTATGAATGGCCCCAGCATATGCTACTCTCGCTCGTTTCACCATTTTACACCCCCGGCCATAATTTCATGTTCATGAACAACTCGATTTTCTAATGTTCCAACACCTTCGATTTCGATGCAAACATGATCTCCCGACTTTACCAGTGGTGCACCTTCAGGAACCCCTACCAGCAGGGTATCACCAGCTGTCAATGTCATAAACTCCGTAACGTCTGTAATCAACTTCTTTACAGGTCGGATTAAATTTGCCGTTGTGTTTTTCTGCTTTAGTTCTCCATTAATATAGACACTTAGCTCTAATGCGTCAGGATTTTCGATTGCATCCCGTTCAATCACCCATGGACCAACGGGACAAAATCCATCACGGGCCTTCTGGCTGATTGCAGGACGGTAGACACTGCTATGTGGGACAGTGACATCATTAACAACGGTATAGCCCGCAACATAGTCCAGCGCATGTTCCTCACTCACTCTTGTTGCTGTACGGCCGATTACAACACCCAGCGTTGCACCAACCTCTAATTCTGCTACATCTGACGGTAAAGGAATTGGCATATTATATCCATTGATAGTATTTACCGGTTTAATGTAAAGAATAGGCTCTTTTGGCGGTTGATTATATGGAGCTTCATTGACTTCGTTTTCTATTACTTTAAGAGCTCCTTTATAATTCAAAAGCGTACCGTAAATGGTCCCAGAAACAGGTGAAGTTAATGAAAGCTGTCCGAGGCCATAGGATTTACCTTTAAGTTCAACGATTGCATTTTCAACATCTACGTGTACTTCCTCTTCCTGTAAGCAACCGGAAAATCTAATTTTTGCTTTACTCAAACTCATCACTCCTTATTACATAAAAAATTTTTAATTTCGATTAAAAACAACCAATTTAAGTTCTGTCATTTCCTCAATGGCATATTTAATCCCTTCTCTTCCAGTACCACTTTCCTTTACACCACCATACGGCATATGATCTACCCGGAAGGTCGGAATATCATTAATCATCACGCCGCCCACGTGCAGTCTCTCGGCTGCAGCAAGTGCAGTATGTACATCATCTGTGTAAATTCCGGCCTGTAATCCGAAGCGAGAATCATTTACGAGTTCAAAGGCCTCTTCAACTGTTTGTACTTTATTGATTAGGACAATTGGTGCAAATACTTCCTGACAGGACACCTTCAAGTGGGTATCAGCATGTAATATAACGGTTGGGAAAAGAATATTTCCTTCTGCTTTTCCCCCAGCAGCAATTTCAGCACCGTATTGTTTTGCTTCTTCAATCCAGTCCAGAGTCCTTTGTACTTCTCCTTTTGAGATAAGTGCCGACACATCTGTTTTTGAATCTAACGGGTCACCGATTTGAAGCTGTTTTGTTGCTTCCACAAATTTTTCAACAAATGATTCATATGATCTCTCGTGAACATAGATACGCTGTAAGGATATACAAACCTGCCCTTGAAATGAAAAAGCTCCCTTTACGCAGCGGGAGATAATCCTTTCTATATCTACCCCTTTATCAACGATCAATGCTGCGTTTGAACCAAGTTCGAGTGTTACGCGTTTTAATCCCGCTTTATTACGTATTCCAATTCCAACAGTGGGACTTCCCGTAAAGGTAATGGCTTTAATCCGGTCATCCGAAACTAATTTGTCCCCGACCACTCTTCCGCTGCCAGTTATTACATTAAGTGCTCCAGCCGGTAAGCCTGCTTCTTGAAGAAGCTCTGCTAAGAAATACGAGGACAGCGGTGTTTGTGAAGCTGGCTTTAATACAATCGTATTACCCGAGGCAATGGCAGGCCCCACTTTATGCGCGACTAAATTCATTGGAAAATTAAACGGAGTGATCGCACCTATCACGCCTAGTGGTTCTCGTACAGTGTAGGCTACACGATTTTCTCCACCAGGGGCAGCATCTAATGGAAGCGTTTCTCCATGGATTCGCTTAGCTTCCTCTGCTGAAAATTTATAGGTTTGAATTGTTCGAGCAACTTCATCCTTAGCTGTTGAAATGGGCTTAGCAGCTTCCAGTGCAACTATTCTTGCCGCTTCATCTGAGCGTTTTTCCAATAAATCTACCAATCTTTCAAGGATTGCTGACCTCTGATGGGCTGGCATTTTTGCCATTACCTCTCTCGCATTAAGAGCTGCCTCGATGGCTTGGTTTACTTCTTCTGGTGTAGCAGAAGGTATTTCTCCAATTACTTCTTCAGAATATGGGGAGGCAAGCGGGGCGTACTGCTGAGCCTCGACCCATGTACCATTAATAAATAAAGCCTTTTTATTAGAAGTCATTCGTTCCTCTCTCCCTTATTTAAAAATAAAAAAACAAAAAGGAGGAGCAGGATGGTGCAGATAATGCTACCTTCATATCCTCCATACTCCTCATCTTAAAAGCTATAGAATAAATTCCGGCTTAATTTTTTCTAATTTAGCGTCTGTAACCAGAATCTGCTCACCGGTTTCGATATCCAAAAATGGTGATGTCTCATTAAACCAGCTATCTGGTGCTTTATGTCCCCAGAAGGTTTGACGTCTAGGGTCATCTAAATCCCAGCGAATCGGTTTAAAATCCGGGTCACTAGTTAAATAGTCGCCATTGTAAAGCTCAATACGATAACCATCTGGATCCCTTAAGTAAAGGAAAAAGGCATTTGAAAGTCCATGACGGCCAGGACCTCTTTCAATATTATCACTATAACCAAGTGAAGCAAGGACGTCACAACAATGGATAAGTGCCATTGGATCTGGCAGCCAGTAACCAATATGATGAAGACGAGGACCCTCACCATTCATAAAGGCCTGGTCATGAACACCTTGTTTACGATGCAGCCAAGCAGCCCAAATCCGATCAGTCTCTGTAGCTGTATACTCAGAGCAGGCAAAACCTAGTTCATTGATAAAGAAATGATAGGCTTTTTCAACATCAGGAACAGAACAATTTACATGGTCAATGCGTTGAATTCGAGCCCCGCGATATTGATCATAGCGCTGAAGCATCCTTTCTGCACCATCCATTTTGCAGAAAAACTCTAATGGCATACCAGAAACATCATGGACATGTAAGGCTCTGCCTACTGCATGTTGGCTGCCTTCTTCTAACCATCTTGTTTTTAATCCTTTTAATTCAAAAAAAGCTGCTAATTTGTCTAAATCTTCTTCTTTTGCTACTTTATAGCCAAGGGCATGGACCCCCAGCTCATCCGATTTCTTTAAAACTAAGCTGTGGTGTGTATGCTCCTCAAGTCCTCTAAGATAAATATGCTCAGCGTCACTCTCCGTTTCAATAAACCCTAAAGCGTTTACATAAAAGTCGCGTGAACGATTTAAATCCTTTACATTAATAATTGTTCTGGCAATTCGAATAATATTAAAATCCATAGGGTGACCTCCAGATTTGCTATATTAATAATCTTGAATACTTAAGTCTAGTTTAAGGAAGGTATTATTTCTTTACTTTTCCGAACTGAGGAATATGATGGTCACCAAGTGCAACATGAATCACTTTCGGTTCAGTGTAAAATTCAAAGATTGCATAATGGCCGCCCTCTCTGCCAATTCCGCTTGCTTTTGTCCCTCCGAATGGAATACGAAGATCTCGGACATTCTGTGCATTAATCCATAGCATTCCTGCTTCGACTGCATGGGCAACGCGGTGGCCGCGCTTCATATCATTTGTCCAGACAAAGCCTGCTAAGCCGTATTTCACATCATTCGCAGCTGCAATAACTTCTTCTTCTGTTTCAAACTCAATAACTGCCATAACTGGGCCGAAAATTTCTTCCTGACACACTCTCATATTATTTTTAGCATTTAGTAGGAGGGTTGGCGGGACAAAGTTTCCTGCTTTCAATTCTTCAGGAACCACTCCCTGAACCACTTCACACCCTTCTTCCTTAGCAAGTTCAATGTAACTTTTCACCTTATTAAAGTGTTCCTTGCCAATTAATGGTCCAAGCTCAGTTGACATATCCATTGGATCGCCAATTTTAATATTCGCCACTCGTTCTTTTAGTGCTTCAACAAATTGATCTTTTATGTTTTTATGAACAAATACACGAGCGTTCGATGTACAGCGTTCTCCATTAAAGGAGAAGATTCCCCAAACAGCGGCATCAAGAGCACGATCTAAGTCGGCATCATCGAAAACAATTAGAGGTGATTTCCCGCCTAACTCCATTGAAGTTTTCTTTAGGGTTTCTGCTGAATTTTTAATGATGATTGATCCAGTAGTCGTTTCACCTGTAAAGGAAATTGCTTTTACATCAGGGTGTTCAACAAGCCTCGCTCCTGCAGTTTCGCCAAAGCCATGAATGACATTGAAAACACCTTTTGGTAAGTCGGCTTTATTAATGATTTCAGCTAGTTTGTTTGCCGTCAAAGGAGATAACTCACCTGGTTTTAAGATGACTGTGTTGCCAGTAGCTAATGCCGGTGCAACCTTCCATGTTTCTAGCATGAAAGGAGCATTCCAAGGGGTAATCAAGCCTACAACCCCTAGAGGCTTATACATCGTATAGTTTATAAACTCATCATCGACAGGATAGGATTCCCCGTGTAATTTTACTTGAACCATTCTCGCATAAAAACGAAAATTTTCCGCTGCACGGGCAACCATATTTCTTGTTTGACTAATAGGAAGTCCGGTATCCAAAGATTCTAAGATGGCGATCTCTTCAATTTCCTCGTCTATCAGGTCGGCAATGCGATTAATATACTCCATCCGTTGAGCCACTTTCATTTTGCCCCATAGGCCCTGTTCGAAAGCCTCTTTTGCTGCCGCAACTGCCTTATCCACGTCCTCACCGCGGCCCTCAGCGACGTAATTATTAACTCGATTTGTAAAAGGGTTAAGATTTTCAAACGCGATCCCTGATTCAGCATCAACAAACTCACTATTAATATATAACTTTACATCCTCTACCTGTTGATGAACTGCTTGACCATTTACATCTGTTGTCTGAGCTTGCATTGTACGCACATCCTTTTTATATTTCCAGCTAAACCTCTCACTCCTTATAAGAGGTTTAAACTGGTCTATATTTTTCCTCTATTATCTAGAAGCAAGACTATCAGGTAATTCTACATACTGTTTTAAGACGCCACGAATCTCATCTTGAAGTGCTTGTGTCGGCAGGTCCATCGGCATACGCAGAACTGGTTTAATTTTCCCCATCATTCCGAGCGCAGCCTTTACAGGAGCTGGATTCGTGTCTTTGAATAATACATCGTTTAACGGCATTAGTTCGTAGTGAAGTTCGAGCGCCCTTTCAATGTTTCCTGCATCCCAGGCATTATGCAATTCCGCTACTTCTGCTGGTGCGACATTGGCTGTAGCACTGATTGAGCCGCTTCCGCCGATGGTCAGCATCGGGTAACAGAGAAGTTCGATACCGGAATATAATAGGAAATCCCTGCCGCAATTAAGCAAGACACGATTGACGTGTTCAAAGTCTTTATTCGATTCCTTGGCACCAATAATATTTGGACAATCTTCTACTAATCTAGCCAGTGTTTTAACCTCAAGGTTGACACCTGTTCGACCCGGAATGTTATAGACAATAATTGGAATATCCACTGCATCAGCAATTGCCTTGTAATGTTTATATAGGGCATGCTGAGAAGGCTTGTTATAGTAAGGAACGATAACCATGGCGGCATCTGCCCCCAATTCTTGTGCAACTTTTGTTAAATGAAGGGCTTCCTGATGATTGACAGAACCGGTTCCAGGAGCGAAAGGCACTCTGCCATTTATCGTTTTAATTGCATTTTCCATAACCAATTCACGCTCTTTTACCGTTAACGAGCTAGGTTCTCCGGAAGTACCCGTCACCGAAATTGCATGGCTGCCGCTCTCAATTTGCCAATTGATAAGGTCACTCATCGTTGCAAAATCAATCGATTCATCTTCATTAAATGGTGTAATAACTGGTGCAATTGAGCCTCTTAATCGTTTTTTTACATCTTCAAACATTTGTTATCCCTGCCTCGTTTTTTATTTTTTTATCTAGAATTTATTTGGCAAAAACATTCCCTTCTGTCGAACCATATGCTTTTACCTTTTACCTATATTCGTGAATATCATATCACGATTATATAATAAATCATATATTAAATCATATATGATTTCAAGCGCATTTTCCGAAAATTCATTTTATTAAATTTAAAGGAATTACGTGATCACCAAAAAGAAAGGAGTCGAAAAGTAAATCATCAACTCCTTCATTGTTTTATAGATTTCATTTATTTTCATCTAGCGAATATTTTTATCCGTTCCTGTTGGCAGTATATTTACCGATTTGGATTGAAACGAGATAACAATGAGATATAGGATACCAATCGTCATCCAGGCAAGTCCAAATATTTTAGCTATGGTTGAAAGGCCTATTAAAATATATATGCAGACCGCAACACCAATCAACGGTACAACTAAATACTTAATGATATTCCGTTGTTTATTTCTAATATAATAGTGGTTAATAACAGATAAATTTACGCAAGCAAATCCCAATAGGGCGCCAAATGCTACGAGGTCTGAAATAACTTGTAAGCTTGCTGCCATTGCTCCAACAGTTCCCAATACTGACATAAGTAAAATATTATAAACAGGTGTTTTATATTTTGGATGAATATAACCAAAAAATTTATTTGGAATGACGTTATCCCGCCCCATTCCATAAAGTAAGCGGCTCGATGCTGACTGACTGGCTAAAGCACTTGCAACCCCTGAAGCAATAATCATTAGGGTGATAAACGTTTGGATTAGTCCACCTGCAACAAGAGGTAGAAGATTAAAAAATGCTGTATCAGGGTTATCAATCTTCGTATAGTCTTTCATAAGAACCATTCCTAAATAAGTGACAGCAACATAAAAACTTGTTTGAATCACGCATGCTAAAATAATGGCTAAACCGATTTTTTTCCCGTCTACCTTTGCTTCTTCTGCCAATGTGGTAATCGCATCAAAGCCTAAATAGGCAACTGTAACAATCGCTGCCCCACCTACAATGGCTCCGATAGAAAAAGAATTCGGATTATAGACTGCGCCTAAATGAAAAAGACCGAGATTACCAGTTACAAGATAATGAGTAGTTGAACCAACAAATATCAACACAGCCATAATCATTAAAAACGCCAAAACAAAATTAACTTTTGCTGCCAATTCAATGCCAATTAAATTAATTATCGTTACTGGAATAGAAAAAATAAGAATCCATGCCCAAATTGGAATACTTGGAACAAGTGCGTTCGCAAAACTTGCACTGATTAAAAATGTCAGAATCGGAATAAACAAATAATCTAATAACATTCCCCAACCTGCAATAAAACCCAGTTTTGGGTGCAGAGAACGTTGTGCATACGAATAGGTAGAGCCCGCAACGGGAAAGGCTTTTACCATCTGCCCGAAACTATAGGCAGTAAATAACATGGCGACAAAGCCAATAACGTACGAAAGCACCGAGTTACCCTTTGAAACTAAAGTAATAATTCCAAATAGCGACATTGCCGCTACTGGAGCCATAAACACTAGTCCAAAAATAACAAGATCCAACATTTTTAATGATCTATTCAACTCTTGTATTCCAACTTGAACTTTTATATTTGACACCTCCATAGGGGATTACCTCTATAAGATATTCCAATTCATCAAATAGGGTATCTCCCCTTATTTTTATGATTGATTTGAATAGGTTAGCTAGTTTGTAATTGAAGGCTTTCCAAATAACTTAGTGCATAATCCAATGCATCGATGGCCTTATCGATATCTTCCTTGCTTACATTTAATGATGTCCCAATTCTTAATGTATTTGGCATAACACCACCAATAAGTACTCCTTTTTCGATCGCTTTTGTTCTGATAATCGTTGAAGGGAACGTACTTGGATCCTCCTCATGAGTAAAGTTCCGGTCAATTTCCACAAACGGCGTCATCTTGTCATCCTTTACAAGTTCAACCATCCAAAGAACCCCGTAACCTGCCACTTGACCGACACAGCGATGCTTAGTCTTAAGGTCTAATAATTTTTGTTGGAAATAGTCACCTGTTTGTTTTGCTTTTTCCACAAGATTTTCATTGATGATGTATTCAATATTTGCACAAACAGCTGCCATAGCAATAGGGTGCCCTGAATACGTTGATACTGTCTCCCAGCGATACTGGTCCATAAATTCAGCAATCTCTTTATTTACAACAACCGCTCCAGCTGGGATGGCAGAGCTTGAAATTCCTTTTGCCATTGTAACAATGTCAGGATCAACACCATAATGCTGATAAGCAAACATTTCACCAGTACGGCCAAATCCTGTTAACACTTCGTCAGCAATCCATAATACATCCAGGTCTTTTGTCAATTGACGAATTTGTGGAATATACTCTTCTGGCGGATGAACAGAGCCGGCTCCTTGGGTAATCTCGGTAATAACAGCTGCAACTTGCTCAGGTCCTTGGTTTTCAATCATTCTTCTAGTATATTTTACACAGGCTAATTCACCATTATTATCATGACAAGAGCCGTACTTATGTCCTAATGAACAGCGCATACAATTTGGTGACGGTGCAACAGCAACTAAGCCGTTGTCTTGTCCAGGTACATGATGTGGGCGGGTATTTGGAGTGGATTCTGTTACACCACTCCTGCTTCCTTTTAATCTAGTTACAGACGATGATCCTTTCGTCCAGCCGTGATAGGCATACTCTCTTGTTACTACTAGAGGTTTATTTTTATATAATCTTGCAATCATAAGCGCGGTTTCTACCGCCTCACTTCCTGTTGATACAAAGCGAACTTTCCCCGGCCAGCTTTCATTACCAAGAACGTCTTCAACCAGCAATTTCGCAGCTTTCGCCTTATAGTCTGTCGTATAGGCGTCTTGCAGGAACCCATATCGGTCTAGTGCTTCTTTAATAGCATTATTAATTGTTTCATTCTTTTGACCTGCATTTACACAATATAGTTGATTAAAGCAATCTAATAATCTAGTACCATCCGGCATGATGAGGTAATCACCATCCGTTGATTCAATTGGGATAGGCTGGTATTCTTCCTGTGTGGAAAACGTTCTTAGAATATATTTTTTGTCCCATTCTTCTACTTGCTTCCAGTTCGTTTGAGTCATGACTTATTTCCTCCTCTTAGTGAAATATTGAAAAAATTATTTGTAAGACCAAATAATTGCTAGTTTTATGTTATCCACCATACCAGTTTAAAGCTGTTTCATTTAGATCAACCCACACATGCTTTGTTTGAGTATATAAATCCATCGCTTGTACGCCTAATTCACGGCCAAATCCACTTTGCTTTGTGCCGCCGAAAGGTGCCGCACTGTCTAACATGCTATAGGTATTTACCCAAACAGTGCCTGCTTTTAAACCTCTGGCCATACGATGCGCACGTTTTAAATCATTCGTCCAAACCCCAGAAGCTAAACCATAAATGGTGTCATTTGCTTTTGATAGTGCATCTGCCTCATCTTTAAACTGGATGACTGACACAACAGGTCCGAAAATTTCTTCTTGGGCAATTGTCATTTCATTGGTAACATGTTCAAATATAGTAGGGGTATAGTAGTAACCATTACCAGCTTCCATAAAACGTTTTCCCCCTGTTACTAAATTAGCTCCTTCCTCAAGACCAGCATCAACATATTTTTCAATCGTCTTTAATTGTTGCTCTGAAACTTGTGGACCTAATTGGGTTGTAGCTTCAAGAGGATTTCCTACTTGAATTCCTTGGACCTTTTTCACAAAAAGATCCATAAATCGGTCATAGATTGATTCTTGAACAAACAGTCTTGAACCTGCTGCACACACTTGCCCTTGAGCAAAGTAAATACCAAAAGTAGACATATTTACGGCATTCTCAAGGTTTGCATCATCAAAGATGATATTCGGTGATTTTCCCCCTAGCTCCAATGAAACCGGTTTCAAATTCTTGCTTGCAGATTGCATGATTAGTCGTCCTGTTCGAGTAGATCCAGTAAAAGCAATCTTATCCACTCCTGAATGGGAAACTAAAGCATCACCGGCTATGGAGCCATATCCAGGAACAACATTTATGACTCCATCTGGAATGCCCACTTCTTGGAATAGTTTAGCTAACTCTAAAATACTAATTGGTGTTTGTTCAGCAGGCTTTATCACAATCGTATTACCAGCTGCAAGAGCTGGTGCTATTTTCCACATTGCAAGCATTAGGGGGAAATTCCAGGGAACAATGGCACCTATGACTCCTAGCGGTTCCTTTAATGTGTAATTAAGACGATTTGCTGGTGAAGCCAATGTTTCTCCCTGGACCTTATTGGCTAAACCTGCATAAAATTCAAGAACATCAATGGTAGCAGGCATAGCAATAAATTTTGTTTCATTTATTGGTAATCCATTATCATTTGATTCTATTTCCGCTAAAAAATCTGCTTTTTCCCACATTTTTTGCGCTGCTCTATAAAGTAAACGGCCACGATCACTTGGTGCCATTTCCGCCCAAGGTCCTGATTCAAACGCCTTCCGAGCTGCTTTCACTGCTAAGTCTACATCTAGTGCACCCGCTTCTGATACCAAAGCATTAACTTCCCCAGTTCCAGGATTAATGGATTCAAATGTTTTTCCCGATAAGGCTTCCACCCATTTTCCATTAATAAACAACTGATATTTTGCTGGCATTTCTTTTCATTTCCCCTTTCAAATATCAATGAATGACAATTACATTTGTTCACAAAAAAATAATAACAAATTTAAGAATTGTTTTATTGTAAAAAACGGAATATTAAGAATACTTGATGAACTAGATTCGTTTTTGCGGAGCTCCACCACTTTTCCATTAGAAAAAGCAAGTCCCATTAGTTATGAAACTTGCCTGAATTAGTATTTAGTAAAAATTCATTTAGATAGAAATCACCATTCTTTTTGAAATTGTATTAGGTGTTAGATTCCCAAATTTTTTAAACTCATTAATCAAATGTGCTTGATCATAGTATCCATTTTCAACAATAATATCTTTAATAGAATAATCATGATCTTTCAAAAGCATATACAAGGAATATTGAAATCTCACAATTTGACTAAATAACTTTGGCGAAATTCCTATATTCTCCTCAAATTGCTTCCGCAAGTATCGAGTTGAATAGCCAGTTTCATCTGCTAACTGATTAATAGTAATATTTCCTTTTGATAAATAAATTTTATTTAAAGAATATTTTATTATACTTGGTGAGGAATTGCCTGAAGCGAAAATGGCACTCCCAATCATTTGCTTGAATAATTTGATTCGTTTATGAAAGTCATGTTCATTAACAATTTTTTCTGAGGCAGCAGCACCTGTTGATATCATATCAGTAAGCGGTACTTCCCTTTCAATCATCTCACTCATTGGACAGTTTAAATTTTGTGTTTCCTGTTTTGGAAGGAAGCGAACTCCAAAATATTCATATCCTGCTTTAAGATTTATTGATTTACTCTGCAAAACGCTGCCACAAACGTTGGCAGTAGGCTGCTGCTCGTCACAGCAAAACAATATATCAATACATCCATCTGGAATCACTGAAATGGGATTAGCGAAACCTTCATTCATTTTAAATTGGTAGAATAAGAAGGTAGATTGGTTTTCCCTATTTCTTTCTTTTTGTTCTACATAATATCTAGTATTCATTTCAAATTCAGGCTGCAATGGATGGAAATAATTTGGATTCATTCTTTGAATATCTAACAAAATGCCTCAACCCCCCAGAATTTAAACAGGTTAGTAGCTTCATAATCGTCAAATAAACATCCTGATTTATTTTCATTTCATATACAATATCATATATGAAACACAAGAGGATTTCAATTGTATTTTTCTGATAATTCAGTTTTCAATAACAAGTATTTTGAAAATGAAAATTAATTTAAACAAAAAAAGGAATCCATTTAAACGGACTCCCTACGATAGTAGATTAAATATTTTCAAACCTTTTAATCATTTCAACTTGCAGTAATTGCCCAGTATTTATATCCTCCACTGGAACCGCCTCTTTTTTCCAAGTGTCAGGTGGTAGCGCCCCCCAGAATGTTGCTCGCTGCGGATTATCAAGATGCCACTTAATTGGTTCCCAGTCTGGGTCATTAGTAAAATAATCACCCGTGTATAATTCAATCCTGTTCCCATCGGGGTCTCGCAAATAAACAAAAAAGGCATTAGAGGTTCCATGCCTGCCAGGGGACCTTTCAATGTTTGCATAATAGCCTAGTGAAGCAAGATGATCACAAGCATCTAATATGGCTTTTGCATCATCCATCCAAAATCCTGTATGATGGTAACGCGGTCCTTTTTCACTTATTAGTGCTAGATCATGAACACTTGGCTTTCGGTGCATCCATGCAGCCCAAATATTTTCCTCTTTACCGTTTACGGTATATTCAGAGGTTTTAAATTCTAAATGGTTACTATACCAGTCATACAATTCATCAATATTCGTAATTAAACAGTTAGCATGATCAATCCGTTTAATTTTTACGTTTCCTTGAAGGTGATATTTCTGCAGCATCCTTTCGGCTTTTTCCATTTCAAAGAAAAACTCGACTGGGATTCCACCGGGGTCTTGAATTCTAAGGGCACGGCCTTGCCCTCTTTCTTCATTCGGTGAAACCCAGCGTTTTTTCACTCCTAATCTAGTAAATAATTCATCTAATTCATCCAAATCTTGGTCCCTGCTTACCCGGTACGCAATATGCTTTAAGCTTGCTTGATTTCCTTTCGTTAGCACAAGGCAATGATGGTTAGCATCCTCTATTGCACGTAAATATAGATGATTTTCGTCGGATTCGGTTTCAAATAACCCTAACCCGTCACAATAAAATTCACGAGCACGTTCTAAATTTGTCACGGTGATTTCGGCATGGTGTAAACGGACGATATCAAAATTCTTCATACCCATAAAAATTCATCCCCTCTCTAAATATAATTGAACCAAATCGTTATCTATCATTGACAATATTAAAAGGAGTCTAAATCCCATGACTCCCCATTCAAGCAATGTTACTTCCATGTTCGTTTAACTAAATAACTAATTCATCACTTACATAATATTGACTCATATCATACACTTCTTTTTGTTTCCCAAAAATGGACTGCATCCATTTCACTTTTACTCTTTTCTGGCTAGTATCCATAAAACAATTTGGCAGATGTACTAAAAGAGACGACCCATTATCCTTATGTGTAATTTGATGACAAATCCCTTCAAATTCTTTATTTTCTAATTCGACGAGAACTCTATAAACTCCAGGTGCCGGAGTCATATATGCTTCATCGATTGCTATTTTCAAGAACTGATAATTTTTATAATAAAGTGAGGATTTCTTTACTTGACCTCTTAACTCAAATATATCACCAAGATAATAGGGTATTGTACTTACTTCCCCTGTAGAAAGTAATTTTCTTATTGCGGTAGAACTAATTTTTTCATGGTGGTGTTCTATTTTTTTTACGATGGTTACTGAAAACTTCCCAGTACCTTCTACTGTTAAAGTTTCCATATCACCTTTGCCTTTATTGCCATAATGGAAATCAAACCCAGCAACAACATGTTTACAGCGATGTCCAATAATATATTGATTAACAAAATCTTCAGGGGAAAGTGATGCAAAATTAGGATTGAATTTTACAACAAATAATTTTTCGACACCCATCTCTTGGAAGCGTTCTTTTTTTATTGGTAATGGCGTTAAATATTTCATCGGTGCTTGATTTGGATTGACAGTGTCACGTGGATGCGGATAAAATGTCATAACACCAAAGGTAAGCTGTTTTTGTTTTGCTATTTCTTTTGCGGTCTTAAGAATACTTTGATGCCCCTTATGAATACCGTCAAAAAACCCAAGTGCGAGAACACAAGATTCCTTCACTGTCTTCACTGAATCAGAAATGGGATGCTCAATATAAATTGTTTCCATCCATACACCTCCCCTTAAGGAATTGTCGACTTAGCCTACAATATCACGATATTTTCCTTCATAAAATGCTAACGGTGTCCCGTCCCGAAGGACAATATCGGTTACTTCTCCAATAAACAAGGTGTGATCGCCTTCTACATACTGGTTATAGACCTTACAGCAAATATTGGCCAATGAGTCCTTGATTACTGGCAGGTCTTCTAACCGCTCAAATTTAATTTCGCGTTTTTCCTGGATTTGCCCAGCAAACAGCATTGATATCTCTTCTTGATCCTTAGACAAAATATTTACAGCAAATTTCCCAGATTCTTTGATTTTATTCAGCATCTTAGCCCTTTCTCCAATGGAGATTAATATTAATCTAGGATTAAGAGAAACAGACATAAATGCATTGGCGGTCATACCGTGTACTTCGCCATCTAATTCTGTTGTTATCACTGTTACACCTGTTGCAAATTTCCCCATAGCGTTCCTAAATGTACGATCATCCATTTAAATAAAACCTCCATCTATAAACATATAAAAGTATACTATTAATGCTAAACCTCTCTATCACTAAATCTAAGATATTACCTGCACCATTTTCGGGATTCGGGAAAGGTCTAGCTCTAGTTAGCTATTATTAAAGGATTACCCCTTTATTTTGCAGTATTTCGGAGCGATTCAGAAATTCTTTCACGTTGTCAACCTGATTTTGTTTATCATATCCGTTGTATAAATTGCTGGCCATTCTGATTGGATCACCGAAGAAGAAGCGCTCATAAAGTGTTTGTCTTGAACCAAATGCACTCATGCACACATCCCAAGCCAAGCGGTAAAGTTTGACACGATTGTAGGCATCCCCATTGGCAGCTTGCAAATATTTATCTAAATCCGGACGAAGCTCTGAATTGAAATCGGCTTCATTTGGAATGGCCATCAAACCGCTAGCCCCTAATAATTGCATGATTTCGCTGAATCTAGGGTAAATTTTAGGGAAATAGTGGCGAGCAATATTTAATGGGGTGAAATCTGGTGTCATGATTCCCCATTTATCAATTTTTGCATTAGCTTCTGCAGCTGTCACATATGCCTTCATGGTTTCTAATACGATGATTACTTCGGACATCTTTTCTTGAACATGCTGGAATTGACCGATATTAATGGTTTCAACCATTAGCTGAAGAATTCCCAGGACAAATTCTGATTTCATGATGTTTTTGGAAACCACTTGATGGGTCATATGAACAACCGCATTACTCTCGTTGTATGCTTGGTTGCATATACCTACATCACCAAGTGCGAACACGCGATTCCAAGGTACTACTACATCATCAAAGACAACAATTGTGTCCATTTCTTCAAAACGAGATCCTAGAGGATGATCAAAATTCGATTTTCCATAATCAAATGATTCACGACAAATAAATTTTAATCCTGGCGTGTTATTCGGTATGGAAAATGCATAAGCATAAGGGTTTTCCTCTTCAACCTGCTTTAAAAGTGTAGAAGGAAATACCATGATTTCATCCGTGATTCCACCTTGTGTTGCAAGTAGTCTAGCCCCACGTATTACAACCCCTTCAGATGTTTTTTCAACAATCCGGGCAGCAATATATGGATCAGGTAGTTGCGCTGAATTGACTGCACGGTTTACTTGTGGCTGAATTAATGTATGTGTTAAAGACAGATCATTTTCACGGCAGTATTCATAGTATTCTTGCATGTTTTTTGCATAAAACGGGTCCTGTTTCCCGAACATATCAGATGCGCTGCCATATGCCATTATTCCTGTATTTATGTAATCAGGAGAACGCCCCATCATCCCGCCATTATATCTCGCCCATTCCTGGATCATTTTACGACGTATTTCAAGATCTTCTTTAGTTCTCGGTTGAATAAATGAAGTTCCAACCCTATCACCTGATGTTGGAGATACATAGGTCATATACTCTTTTTTGGCTGGATCATACTGCATTTCGTATAACTCGGCTTGCGATTTCATAACCCCTTGAAATGCAGGATGCTCAGATATCTTTCCTTTCACTTGTTCCCCATTGATCCATACATTGGCTTGTGCTTGATCGACTCTGTCAATATATTGTTTTCCTGTTTTAGTTGGCATGTCCATTTCTCCCTTCGATTTCTCCTATTTTAAATATTCATTGCTAATTTTTAATTGTAACCGCTTAAAAATAGAATTATCTGAATTTACTTACAATATTAATTTAACATGTGTTATGATATATGAAAAATACTTATAAAATTGGTCTTCGATACGAAAAAAATATACTTAATAAAGGAGGAATATTTTCTTGGATGTAAAACAACTAAGGTACTTTTCGACCATTGCACAGGAAGGTCAAATTACACGCGCAGCAAAAAAGCTCCATATGGCACAACCTCCACTAAGTCAACAGCTTAAATTACTTGAGCAGGAACTTGGTGTTCTTTTAATGGACAGAAATGGAAAAAACATCGAATTAACTGAAGCGGGAAAAGTTTTGTATAAAAGAGCACAAGAGATATTACAGAGGTTTGATGAAACAGTTACAGAAGTAAAGGAAGTTGGTGAGGGAATAAGAGGATTATTATCGATTGGTTCTGTTAAAACATGCTTTTCATACATACCAGAGAAGATCCGTTACTTTCGTGAACATTACCCACTAGTTTCCTTTCGTCTCCATGAAGGCGATTCGTTTCGTTTAGCCAAAAATATAAGAAACCGGGAAATCGAACTAGCCATTGTTCGTCTTCCCTTAGACCTCAATGATTTTTCATCATTATCACTCCCTAATGATCGATTTGTACTTGTCATTCCCGAAAACTGGAGTAGTAAAAAAACGATAAAAATGAAGAAAATAGCAGAAATGCCGTTATTGCTTTTACACAGAATCAGCGGGGTCGGCTTGTATGAACTCGTTGTCGATGAATGTAGAAGACACGGCTTTGATCCAAATATAGTTTGTCAATGTGCTGATGCAGCCATGCTTTTATCACTTGTAAGGACAGGAATTGGTGCAGCCCTGCTCCCGCAATCCACTTTACTTTCATTCCCTCCAGTCAGCTTAAAAACAATTGACATTGAAGATAGTACAATTGAATCAGAGGCAGCTGTCATCTGGCTTAAAGAGCGCAGCCTTTCCAAAAGTGCAGTACGTTTTCTCGAAACCTTTTAAAACATTCAGAAAAACATTGTTTACCAAAATAATATTTTGCTATTGACCTAGATTCAATTCTATGAGGAAATTGAGTTAATAAACTACATTATGTTTAAAAGAGAGCTGATAACGTGAGTTTTCCTATTTTAGAAACAAAAAGACTGAAATTAATTGAAATAACAGAGCAACATGTTGATAGCCTCTACGAGATATTATCTTTAGAAGAAGTGACGAGATTTTATGGGACAAATCGGTTCACTTTACAAGTTGAAGCTTCCAGATTAATTGACATGTTTCACAAGAACTTTCTTGAAAAACGCGGAATCCGCTGGGGAATCAAACTAAAAGAAAATCAAAGAATCATCGGAACTGTCGGTCTTAATGCTTTACATCTGAAGAATAAACGGTCTGAAATCGGGTATGAACTGCATCCATCTTTTTGGAAAATGGGTTACGCCACTGAGGCAATTAACGAAGTGCTGCGTTTTAGTTTTAATAAATTGGATTTATATCGAGTCGGGGCCGTGGTTTACCCCGAGAATGAAGCATCAATAGCTTTGCTTACTAAGATAGGATTTACAAAGGAAGGAATACTTCGAGGCTACATTCATCAAAATGAACAATTTAATGATACATATGTATTATCTCTTTTAAAGCATGAATGGAAAAAAAGCCAGGAATAAGCTCCTGACTTTTTTCATTCCTCAAAATAATCTTTAAACGCTTTCGGGCTTTTGACCTCACCCTCCTGATAATACGGGTTATTTTCAGTAGCATCCTTTGGATCAAGATTTGTTTTGATTACTAACATTGGTGAAGGTGAACTTTCAGCAATAATCCTATCGTTTAATTGATTAAAATTAGGAATGTTTTTATTTCCAGGCTGTCTTGGCTCCATACTAGCACCTCCTAGAAATAGCTTGCTGATTTTAACAGTTTCTCATTCTAAAATCAGAAATTCTCTATTATTATTGTACTGAAAGAGAAAAAACTAGGAAGTATACCTTCCTAGTATCTTTATTCCTCTTCTGATCCGACTAAGAAATCCGGATTTAGTTCTTCGAATTCTTCGTCGTCAACATCCAATCCCCAATCATCATCATTATCCTTGCTGCCTTCAGTGCTGATACGGACAATTACCTTTGTCTCACCAATCACTTCCACAAGGAATTCCCTTTCGACATGGACGATGATTCGGTTACCATTAGGGGAAATGACAGCTTCACAACAGTTTGGCTGTTGCAGCACTCGTGCACATATTTCGTTGTCATCGAGGCAATCATGGTCACGATACTTTAACTTAATGACATCAGTATATTGAACTCGTTCAGTTACTACTTCTGTTTTGGTATTATCATTAAATGAGTACCAAACGTTGATGTCATACGAGCCATGTATCTCTACGGTTTTGCCGACTTTTTTCGCGTTGTATTTATGGTTGATAATCCAACAGCCAAGAATACTTGTTGGACTATGTGCCGGGCTAATCGTATGATTGGACTGGGTAAATTTCCGTCCTTTCGCTACTACGGCCTTGGTAATTATCTCTCTATATTCTCCCATTTCGCGCGAACCCTCCTCATTCAGTTTCATTTCATCCTATGCTATTCTTTAGACTAGTGTGATATATAATTTTGTGATTACTGGTTAAAAGTTTAGTCATAGTTCATTTTATGCGGGATTTATAGGTGTGTGCCTTTTGTGCCTGTACTTTAAAGTGAAGGTTTCTACGTGGTTATTTTTTCGTGGAAAATTTAACAATAGAAAAACCAGACTTCGTTCAGAAGCCTGGCTTACAATTTTAATGCTCGTGATCACAATCACCGTGGCCTTCGCAAGCACCGCCGCCATTTTTCAAGCTTGCACCTGTTTCGCCACTTAATACATCTCCACCCGTTGAAATGATGATTTCATCGGTAACCGTATTCGAGATGGTTGAAGCAATTATCTGAAGCAGTTCATTCACTTCTTCTTGTGATTGTTTGAAATCCTGGACAACAGGAATTTCATCCAATTCTTGTTCAATGGATGCAATTTTGTCTTCAACCTTTTTTAATGCTTCATGCTTTCCGTAATGCTGCAGGTTAACTGCCTGCTTTTGCAAACCCTTAATGTCTGAGATTAAAGTCTTAACCTTTTGATTGTCATGGATATGAGCTTCTGCCCGTTTGAAGAAGTCCACTTCCTCTGTTTCTGCAATCATACGTGCTAATTCTGTTGCACGAGCGACGATATCGTCTTTTGTATACTTCGCCACTTTAGTTCACCTCTGCTGGTTCTAATTCTTCCACCATTTCTCCGTTTAATGACCATGTTTTTGCTTCAGTAATCTTTACTTTCACAATTTTTCCAATTGCCGATTTTGGTGCTGCGAAATTTACAAGTTTGTTTCTAGACGTATACCCGGCAAGGACATCAGGATTGTTTTTACTTTCCCCTTCAACCAGAACATCAACAATTTGACCTTCATGCTTCTTCATTGCTTCTAAAGACAGCTCATTTACAAGTGCATTTAAACGCTGCAAACGTTCTTTCTTTACTTCCATTGGAACGTTATCCTCCATTTTAGCTGCTGGAGTTCCTTCACGAGGAGAGTAAATAAAGGTGTATGCTAATTCATACCCGACTTCACGATAGAGCGACATCGTTTCTTCAAACTGCTCGTCAGTCTCATTCGGATAGCCAACGATAATATCTGTTGTCAATGCAACATTCGGAATAGCAGCTTTAATTTTTCGAACAAGCTCTAAATATTGTTCCCTTGTATATTTACGAGCCATAATTTTCAAGACATCAGTTGATCCGGATTGAACAGGTAAATGGATATGATCCATTAAGTTTCCGCCCTTGGCAAGTACCTCAATCAAACGATCATCAAAGTCACGCGGGTGGCTTGTTGTAAACCGAATCCGTGGTATATCAATTTTACGGAGTTCATCCATTAAGTCACCTAAGCCATAGTTCGTGTCCTCTAGATCTTTTCCATACGCATTTACGTTTTGACCTAAAAGAGTCACTTCTTGATAGCCTTGGGCTGCTAAATGGCGTACTTCCTGAATAATTTCTTCTGGCCGGCGGCTCCGTTCCTTCCCGCGGGTGAAGGGAACGATACAATACGTACAGAATTTATCACAGCCATACATAATGTTAACCCATGCCTTAATTTTACCACGGCGTACTTTTGGAAGGTTTTCGATTACGTCCCCTTCCTTTGACCATACTTCGACTACCATTTCTTTTGACATGTATGCTTCATGCAGAATGTTTGGTAAGCGGTGAATATTATGGGTTCCAAAAATCATATCAACATGGTGATATGTCTTTAAAATTTTGTTGACGACAGATTCTTCCTGAGACATGCAACCACAAACACCAAGGAGTAAATCCGGTTTTTCCATTTTTAAAGCTTTTAGGTGACCAAGTTCACCAAACACTTTATTTTCTGCATTTTCGCGAATAGCACAAGTATTTAGTAGAATGACATTAGCATCCTCCGTGCTGTCTGTTGGCTCATATCCTAGTGCTAAGAAGATTCCTGCCATTACTTCTGTATCATGTTCATTCATCTGGCAGCCATAGGTACGGATATAAAACTTACGGCCCTCACCCATTCCTCGGAACTCTTCGGGAATAGCAAAGTCGTTATGATACTTTACTTCTTCTTTACCACGTTTTTTCGCTTCTTTTAATGAAGGCGCAGTAATGACTTGCTCAAAGTATTTGCTGTAATCCTTGGCGGATTTTTTGTCCGAAGAATATGTTGCTACTTTTTGACCTTCTAATCGTTGTTTTTCATTCATTTATTTAGAACCCCTTTCTTAAAAATTTTCCTGGTTTACGTCTATTAAATTTCTAACTGTTATTTTTTACCTATTTCAAAAGATAGGAAAACATGGGCATTATCTGCACATTATAATAGTATAAAGGTTTACGAAAATGAAAACAATAGAAATCCCTGTAAACATGCATGTTTACAGGCACTTGGAAAGTTCCAAATTATTTGTGGAGTCCAATTAATAAAGTTTAATCAATAACAACAACGATAGCTGTGACACAATTCACTCATTACAGAAAAATCCCGTGGATCAATTTCCACGGGATTTTAACTTCATTCATTACATAAACTCTGCAACTAATTTATCAAAGTGTGCCTGATCAAGATTTAAGTTTGCATCTACTAATGGTTCTTCAGCATAGCCAGTAATTAATTCTTGGTAAGAAGGACGCTCAGTATTTTGGTAAATAAGTCCAGTAACTAAGCCGTTACGCTTCATTAATGTCTGCATCGCCATTTCACGATTTGATGGATCATATCCTTCAACATCACTAAGCTTTGTAAGGTTTTCTTTAAACCAGTCATATGTGTTTACTTTATTATAGGTTACACATGGGCTGAATACATTGATTAAAGAGAAACCTTTGTGCTTGATACCCGCTTCAATTAATGCAGTAAGGTCTTTTAAATCAGTTGAAAAGCTTTGTGCAACAAAGGTTGCGCCAACTGTTAATGCCATTTCCATTGGCGAAATAGCTTGTTCAATTGATCCCATTGGAGTAGATTTTGTTTTAAACCCTACAGCCGAACGTGGTGATGTTTGTCCTTTTGTTAAACCATAAATCTGGTTATCCATAACAACGTAAGTAATATCAATGTTACGACGAATGGCATGAACTGTATGTCCCATCCCAATCGCATAACCGTCACCATCACCACCGGAAGCGATAACTGTTAAATCACGATTCGCCATTTTAACGCCTTGGGCAATCGGAAGTGAACGACCATGGATACCATGGAAACCGTAAGAATTTATATATCCAGAGATCCGTCCTGAACAGCCAATCCCTGAAATAACCGCTAAATTTTCTGGTTCTAATCCAACATTTGCTGCCGCACGCTGCATTGCTGCCTGTACAGAGAAGTCACCACAGCCAGGGCACCAGTTCGGTTTCACATCATTTCTGAAATCTTTAAAAGTGGCCATTTAGAACAACTCCTTACATTTTGAATGTACTTCGTGAGGTAGGAATGGATTACCATCATATTTAACAAATTTAGTGATTTTTTCAGCATTTCCAATATTCATTTTCATGATATTTGCTAATTGTCCAGTTGCATTGTTTTCTACAACAAGCACTTTTTTCGCAGAGCGAACAAGTGGAAGAACTTCGTCAGCTGGGAATGGATGAATTAAGCGAATTTGTGCATGATTTACTTTCAATCCATCTTTTTCTAAACGAACCATAGCTTCTTCGATTGCACCACGAGTAGAGTTAAAACCAACAATCAATAGGTCTGCATCTTCGTGTGGAGCATTTTTATATACCGGTGTATTGAAACGAATATTTTCTACTTTTCTCATACGTTTATCCATTTGAGCAATTCGATTTGCTGCCGATTCTGAAGGTTTACCAGTTTCTGCATGCTCAACACCTGTTACATGGTGAATACCATTTTTCATACCAGGAATTGTACGAGGTGATATACCATCTTCTGTTACTTCATATCGTTTGAAATAACCTTTGTTTTCAATTTCTGGAAGCTCTTCTGTAACAAGCTTTCCTCGTCTAATTTCAACCTTCGAAGCATCAAGAGGTTCTACTGTTTGTTTACCTAATGATAATTGAAGGTCGGATAGAACAATAACTGGACATTGATATTCTTCAGCAAGGTTGAAAGCTTCTGCTGTATCATAGAAAGCCTCTTCCACAGTACTTGGAGCAATAACAATTTTCGGAATTTCCCCGTGAGTACCATAGATCATCGCCATTAAATCTGACTGTTCTTGTTTTGTTGGCAGTCCTGTTGATGGGCCTCCACGTTGCGTGTCAACAATAACAAGCGGAGTTTCTGTAATACCTGCTAGTCCGATTGCTTCCATCTTTAATGATAATCCCGGACCAGAAGATGCAGTTATCGCACGAACTCCGCCGTAGCTTGCTCCAATTGTCATTGTACAAGCAGCAATTTCGTCTTCTGTTTGGATTACTGTTCCGCCCACAGCTGGAAGTTTCTTAATCAAATACTCCATAATATCAGAAGCAGGTGTAATAGGATATGCAGCCATGAAGCGGCAGCCTGCAGCCATTGCGCCTAATGCGATGGCATCATTTCCAATCATGAACATGCGCTTTTTACCATCTGCTTTTTCAAGTACCATTGTCGGTACATTTCCATTCATTTTTTCTTTCATATAATCAAAGCCTGCTTGGATTGCATCCATATTTTTAGCAACAACCTTGTCGCCCTTTTTACCGAAAATCTCTCGAACTACTTCTTCAAAAACGTGAATATCCAAATCTAAGACAGCTGAAGTTGCCCCGATTGCTACCATGTTTTTCATTAAAGAAGTACCTAACTCAGTGGCAATTTCAGTAAAAGGAACCGCATACAATAATGCTTCAGTATCTTCTGGTTTCTTTGGAGTAAATTTTGCATCTGCAAGGATTACCCCTTTGCTATGAAGCTCTTTGTAGTTTACATCGATCGTTTCTTGGTCAAATGCTACAAGGATATCAAGGTCATCAGAAATAGAGCGAACTTCTGTTGTACTAACTCTGATCTTATTATTTGTATGCCCGCCTTTGATACGAGATGAAAAGTGACGATAACCATACAAGTAATATCCCAGGCGATTCAGTGCGATTGCAAAGATTTCCCCAGTACTTTCAATACCTTCCCCTTGTTGTCCGCCAACTTTCCACGAAAGTTGATTGATCATTTGCTTACACCCCTTTGGATATGTAAAAAATATGTAGATTAAATCATTTATTAGTGTAGCACTTATCCTAGTAATTCACTAGACATTAGCCTTTTTAATACATTAAAGGCAAAAAAAATGAATCGAAGATATGTACTAAACGCTTACAATTCTAGACCTAAGCTCAAAAAAATGCAACCCTTTGGCACGAAATATTGTCTAAAATATGAATATTTTTTTATTATTTAAAAACCACCATTTTTTTCATAGGAACAACCAGACCAAAAATTAAGATAAACACTCATTATTACGCTATTTGACAAATATTTTTTAAAAGTCCTTTTTTATATTTTACATGTTGTTCTCATATATCAGAATAATATTTTTATAATTTAAAACTAAACTGCTTCTTTAGTTTTGAAAAGTATGGGTAAAGTCCTTATGAATAAATTCTTCTTCAAACAAAAAACCCGCTCGAAATATTCAAGCAGGTTAAAGGAAAGTATCTTTTTGTTTCGCCCCCGAAAATAGTCTATCTCTTTCACCGTGGTTCTACGATTAGCTTAATAGCTGTGCGTTCTTCCCCATCAATTAAAATATCGGTAAACGCAGGGATACAGATTAAATCAACTCCGCTAGGTGCCACAAATCCTCTTGCAATCGCTACTGCCTTAACGGCTTGATTCAATGCACCCGCACCAATAGCCTGTATTTCTGCTGCACCTCTTTCACGCAGAACTCCGGCAAGTGCACCAGCTACAGAATTAGGATTAGATTTTGCTGAAACTTTTAATATTTCCATTCCTAGCTCCTCCTTAGAAAATCCCGATCCCGCATGAGCAGTTTCATGAACAAATCAGGTATATAACATTCCACTGCTACTATATTCAGTTGTCAAAAGACATATTCCGGCTTGGACGAAAAAAGTCAAGATATTACGGAACAAAAAAAGGAAAAACTCCCCGTAAGAAGTTTTCCCTTAACTGTAAAATGGATTGTCATCATTTATTAAAATTCGTTTAATATTTTTACACTTACCACTTTTCCTATCTAATTCAATATTAACCGCACTGAGCTGATTACGGCCTAATTTTGGCACCTCAAAACGTACAGGCAGACTTGTTAGGAATTTCTTAAGAACAGCCTCTCTTTCCACCCCAAGGATCCCGTCATACGGACCAGTCATACCTACGTCTGATAAATAACCAGTTCCACCTGGTAAAACCCGGTTGTCTGCTGTTTGCACATGTGTATGAGTTCCAACGACTGCTGACACTTTACCGTCTAGATACCAACCCATTGCTAGTTTTTCACTGGTTACTTCAGCATGAAAATCCACAAAGATAAATGGAGTTCTCTCCCGGGCGATTTCAACTAATTCGTCAGCTTTTTTAAAAGGACAATCTAATGGAGACATAAATGTTCGACCTTGAAGATTAATAACAGCCACTTCTAACTCATTCATTTTAAAAAACCCCAAACCATTTCCAGGTGTTCCTTCCGGAAAATTTGCCGGACGTACCATATTTTTCGCTGAACCGATAAACTCATATATCTCTCTGTTATCCCATGCATGATTCCCTAGTGTAATTGCCTGTGCACCATAGCCCAAAAATTCCTTATAGATTTTTTCTGTTATCCCCTTGCCCCCTGCAGCATTTTCACCATTAATAATTGTAAAATGAGGCCGAAATTTTTCTTTTAATTTTGGCAAAAACTCCTTTACCATTTCCCTTCCAGGTGAGCCGACTACATCGCCGATAAAAAGTAGATTCATTTTTTTCCCTTTCATCAATAAAATTGTTATTGTATAAATTGTATCACATTCTCACATCTTCCAATCGGATTACCGTTACCAATAAATAAAGCGGTGCATTCGCACCGCTTTATTTTGCGTATTCTACAGCCCGCGTTTCACGGATAACTGTTACTTTAATGTGTCCAGGATAATCAAGTTCGTCTTCGATCCGCTTACGGATATCGCGAGCTAAGCGATGTGCAGCAAGATCATCAACTGTATCTGGCCTTACAATAATACGCACTTCACGCCCTGCTTGAATCGCAAAGGATTTCTCAACACCTTCATAAGACTCAGAAATCTCCTCTAGCTTTTCAAGACGACGGATATAGTTTTCAAGAGTCTCACTACGTGCACCTGGTCTTGCAGCTGATAAGGCATCTGCTGCAGCTACGAGTACGGCGATAATAGAAGTTGGCTCAGCATCTCCATGGTGAGAAGCAATACTATTGATCACCACTGGGTGTTCCTTGTATTTCGTTGCAAGTTCTACTCCGATTTCTACATGACTGCCTTCTACTTCATGGTCAATAGCTTTCCCAATATCGTGAAGCAAACCAGCTCGACGGGCCAGCGTTTCATCTTGACCAAGTTCAGCAGCAAGCAAGCCTGAAAGCTGTGCTACTTCCATTGAATGCTTTAAGACGTTTTGCCCGTAGCTAGTTCGGAACTTCAAGCGGCCAAGAATTTTGATTAAATCTGGATGTAGTCCATGAACTCCTACTTCAAAAGTGGTTTGCTCCCCAACTTCGCGAATATACTCATCTACTTCTCGACGAGATTTTTCTACCATTTCCTCAATTCGTGCCGGATGGATACGTCCATCTTGAACTAACTTCTCAAGTGCTAAACGTGCAGTTTCCCTTCGAATAGGGTCAAAGCCTGATAGAATGACAGCTTCAGGAGTATCATCAATAATCAAATCAATTCCCGTTAACGTTTCAAGTGTACGGATGTTTCGTCCTTCACGGCCAATGATCCGGCCCTTCATTTCGTCATTTGGAAGATTTACGACAGAGACAGTCGTTTCCGCAACATGGTCAGCAGCGCAACGCTGGATCGCAAGCGAGAGTATTTCCTTCGCTTTCTTGTCGGCTTCCTCTTTAGCACGATTCTCGCTTTCCTTTATCATTATCGCAGTATCATGGGTAAGTTCCTGTTCCATTCTGTCAATAATGATCGCTTTTGCTTCCTCGCGTGTTAAGCTCGAAATTCGTTCGAGTTCAGTCTGTTGTTTTCGTACCAACTCGTCCACTTTGCTTTCCATCTCTTCAATATGCTGTTGTCTTTGGTTTAGAGAATCATCCTTCTTTTCTAAAAGATTTTCACGCTTATTTAACGTTTCCTCTTTTCGATCTAAATTCTCTTCTCTTTGCAGTAAACGGTTTTCTTGTTTTTGCATTTCATTTCTTCGTTCACGAACCTCACGTTCTGCTTCTGTCCGAAGCTTGTGAATTTCATCCTTTGCCTCCAGCAAAGCTTCTTTTTTCACTGAATCAGCATCACGTTTTGCATCTTCAAGAATCTGTTCAGCAGCATTCTTTGCACCTGCTACTTTTGCATCAGCAATGGATTTATGACCAAAATAGCCAACAACGGCACCGACGAAAAGGCCAAGCAAAATGAAGGCGATTGTAATTGGTTCCATCGTTACACCTCCTCTTGCTATGAACTTTTGTTACATTTTTTTTAAGTGTCGGCATGTACATTGTTTAGGACTCAACATACAGCAAGCACCAAGGCTTTTCGCATTGTAATATTTCCAAAAATGTAAAATATACATGTTAATTGTAAAGGTGGGAATATTCATTGTCAAGGTTTAGTATAATAAGCATTTTGAAATATTTAGAAATTGACATCCTATATCCACTTACTTTTCCAGTTTTATATTGTATATTTATTAATTAAATTGTATTTTTATTCAATTCTTCCAAAAAAGCAAAACCCTTTATTGGGCTTTGCTCAACTGAATTAATCTAGTAAATTAAACTGCTCATCTTCCTCTGATTCTGTTACCACTTTATCACCATCTAATCCATAATGCTCACGGATTTTTTGGTGAATTTCTTGACGAACATCTGGGTTTTCCTTCAAGAATAACTTTGCATTTTCACGGCCCTGACCAAGTCTTTCATCGTTATAGGAATACCATGAGCCGCTCTTTTGAACGATATCTAATTCAGAGCCTAGATCGATGATTTCGCCTTCTTTTGAAATACCTTCACCGTACATAATATCCACTTCAGCTGTACGGAATGGTGGCGCCACTTTGTTCTTTACTACTTTTATTTTTGTCTTATTTCCGACCATGTCATTACCTTGCTTTAACGTTTCAGCACGGCGTACTTCAAGACGAATTGTCGAGTAAAACTTGAGCGCACGTCCCCCAGGTGTTGTCTCGGGGTTTCCAAACATAACTCCGACCTTTTCACGAATCTGGTTAATGAAGACTGCAATTGTTTTAGATTTGTTGATGGCACCTGATAGTTTGCGAAGTGCTTGAGACATCAAACGTGCCTGTAAACCTACATGGGAGTCACCCATTTCGCCTTCAATTTCCGCTTTTGGAACTAATGCAGCGACTGAATCAATTACGATAATATCGACCGCACCACTTCGAACTAGTGCCTCAGCGATTTCAAGTGCTTGTTCACCTGTGTCTGGCTGTGATAACAATAATTCATCAATGTTAACACCTAATTTTTGTGCATAAGTCGGATCCAAGGCATGCTCAGCGTCAATAAACGCTGCTTGTCCCCCTTTTGCTTGCACTTCCGCAATTGCATGCAAAGCTACGGTTGTTTTACCAGAGCTTTCAGGGCCATAAATTTCAATTATACGACCTCTAGGGTATCCACCTACTCCTAGTGCTGCATCTAGCGCTAGAGAGCCGCTTGGAACGGTAGAAATCCTTGTCTCTGTTTGTTCTCCCATTTTCATTATTGAGCCTTTACCGAATTGTTTTTCTATTTGCTTTAACGCCATTTCTAATGCCGCTTTACGATCACTCACGTTTTATTTCCTCCCTTATATATAAACACAAGCTTTTTGCCGAAATTATTAAATAAAACCTATAATTAATATAACCTCTTTTGGGTAATTTGTCGAGCAAAAAATCGAACATTTATTCTGCTTTGTTTAAACAATTAATACATGGATAACAAGCAGATTAGCCCTCTCTTTGTATTTTTTCTTACATATTACCTATGAAATGCAATTTTTCTGTTTTTATCTGAAAATTTATTTTTTATAAACAAAGAATCACAGAACACTAATTAGTATTCTGTGATTCTTTTAAATTACGAAGTATAAAATAACAGCCAAATTTTACCGCTCGGTTCCGGTTTGCTTCCCTCGTTCCACCAAGGGTAATTTTTTCAACTACCGTTGGTGTTCCATTTATCGCTATTCCAATATAAACCGTACCAACTGGCTTGCCTTCAAGCTCATCGGGTCCGGCCACACCTGTGAAGCTTATCCCAATATCGCTTTTCACCAGCCTGGCAGCATTTTCAGCCAGCTCTTTTGCACATTGTTCACTCACGGCACCATATTTTTCAAGTGTTTCTTGTTTAACTTGTAATACTTGCTGCTTTACTTCATTAGAATAGCATACAACCCCGCCTTTAAACACGGAACTTGCACCTGAAATAGATGTTAACTCCTGTTGAAACAACCCGCCAGTCAAACTCTCAGCAGCTGTAATCGTAAGTTTTCTTTCCTTTAAAGCTTTCGTCAGTTCTTCCAATAATGATGTGTTGTCATATCCATATAGAAAATTTCCAACACGTTGATTTATAGTATTTTCCATTTCATCAAGCATAGATTGTGCACTCGCTTCGTCCACATGTTTGGCCGTCAACCTTAAGGTAACCTCTCCATCACCTGCGAGCGGAGCAATCGTGGGATTGCTTTGCGCATCAATTAAATCAATAATTTCAGTTTCCAAAGCGGCCTCACCAATGCCAAAGAATCGTAACACTCTCGAGACAATTTTCTCGTTCGAGTCGTTTTTTGATGATAGTGCCTTACACCCATATCGAAGTAACATCGGTTCCATTTCCTTTGGGGGCCCAGGCAAAAGCATATAAATGTGGCTGTCGGTTTCTACCACCATTCCAGGGGCCATTCCATGTTCATTTGGGAGGATGTGTGAACCTTCTAATACAAGTGCCTGCTTTCGATTATTATCCGTCATCACACGGTTTGTCTGCTTGAAAAAAAACTCAATTGATTCTAATGCTGTTTGATCCATAACAAGTTCTTTTCCTATGTGACGGGCAATTGTTTCCTTCGTCAAATCATCCTTTGTCGGCCCTAGTCCGCCAGTAAAGATAATCATTTTAGCACGTTTTTCTGCAATTTCAATCGCTGATTTTAAGCGATCAGGGTTATCTCCAACGACAGTATGAAAATAAACATTAATACCGAGTCCGGCTAATTGCTGTGATAAGAAGCGCGCATTTGTGTTAACAATTTGACCCAGTAATAGTTCTGAACCAACGGCAATAATCTCAGCATTCATCCTCAAGTCACCCCTTATGTAAACCACAGTTTAACTTATTTTGAATTTTTTAACACATGACTATTTTTAGCAAAATAATCCCATCCCGACCAAATGGTAAAAATTAAGGCTACCCATAAAGCGACAACATCAAAGCGAAACGGAATCATAGCAAAAATAATATTATGTAATAATAATGATGAAATCGCGATGATTTGTGTCCAAGTCTTAATTTTTCCAAGCATATTTGCGGCAACAACTTCACCTTCCCCCGCGAGTAATAGACGGAGACCTGTTACTGCAAATTCTCTGCTAATAATGATGATAACTATCCAAGAAGGTGCATAAACATCATTTATTTCAACGAGGACAATAAGCGCAGCGGAGACAAGTAATTTGTCAGCGAGCGGATCAAGAAATTTCCCCATATTGGTTACAAGGTTATACTTACGGGCATAATGACCGTCAACCCAATCGGTTGTGGAAGCTAAAATAAATATAAGTGCCCCCACAAAATGAGTTACAGGCAGATCAGCCCCAAGAAGATGCATGTTCCCCCAATCAAAAGGCGCTAACATAATAATCAAGAATATTGGGATTAATAATATTCTTGATACAGTGATTCGATTTGGAATATTCATAATTTCCCTCCAGGTAATGATTAAAAGTGAAAAATAGTCATCAACAGATGACTATTCATTCTTCAGAACATGTTGGATCGTGATGTTCTGAACATTCGCTGTCGCTGGTATGGCATACTCAAGCTTTTGGTCATTTACATATATATCAGTATCCGCCGCGTTCCCAACCCTAATGACAGCCGTACTATCTGCTGATAAATCTACTGTTTGGCTCTCTGTAGCTCCGGTTTTCAGTGTTCCTTGGAAAAAGGTCTTCCCTTCCCCACTTTTAATACTAACCCAGGTTTGTCCTTTAGAAACCAATTTCACGACAAATTTATCCGCATTTTTCAGATCATACGTGGAATTAGTACCACTGCTTTGGACTACTGTAAGTTCCTGCTTTGGTGTTTCTTCAACAGGTGTTTTTTCATCTTCCGGTTTGGCAGCATCATTCTCTTTATTGCTGTCTTTCTTTTTTTCTTTTCCTATTTCATCTCCTTTTACCTTTTCCAAGCTTTGCGATTTCTCAATTTTCACCTGCTCGTTATCCTTGCTTACTGATTCATTTGTGTCACTTCCAACATTAGTGGATACTAAATAATATATCAGACTGGCAATGCCAACCACAAACACAGCAATTAATATTTTAGGGAGAACATTGAATATTTTAGAATTCCCTCCAGTAATTGGTTTGTGTGTTTTCACTCGAGATAATTGCTGCGGTAATTCATCATTATAAGACGCAGGTATTTCAGTCTTATAAGTTTCAAAAATTTCATCTGGATTAAGATTTAATGCCTCTGCATATTGCTTAATAAAGGCACGGACATAAAAATTACCAGGCATGCTGGAATAATTACCATCCTCAATTCCTACTAAATACCGCTTTTGAATTTTTGTCATGGTTTGTAAATCATCTAAGCTTAATCCTTGGGCTAATCGGGCTTCTTTTAGTCGATTCCCTAATTCAGTCAACTGTAACACCTTCCAATTTATTAAAAATCAAAATCTCCAAAATCTGAACCAGAAAACATATTATGCTGATCAACGACGTCGTATGTAATCTCTTCGTCCGTATCATTCCTAAGTTCAATAATATAATCAAAATCGTCAAGCGTATACTCAGAGTTTTGTACGAATATATCAGGATGCTCTATTACCTTAACAGACGGTAGACGCATGATTTCGCGGACAAGTTGCCAGTGTCGCTCGTTGGCACGTCTTGTTGAAACAATCCCATCAAGAATAAACAGATTATTTTCGTTATACTCGTCTTCAATCAATTGATTGCGAATCGTTTGTTTTAAAAGAGTGGATGAGACAAATAACCACCGTTTATTCGCACAAACACTTGCCGCCACGAGTGACTCTGTTTTTCCGACTCGCGGCATGCCGCGAATACCGATTAGCTTGTGTCCCTCCTGCTTAAATAATTCTGCCATAAAATCCACTAATAATCCAAGCTCATCCCTCACAAAGCGGAAAGTTTTTTTATCATCTGCGTCCCTTTGAATATAGCGCCCATGTCTAACGGCAAGTCTATCACGCAGCTTAGGCTCTCTAAGTTTGATTAGTTTTATTGTGTCCATAGTATGTAAAATTGACTCAAGTCGATTAATTTGGTCGTCATCTTTTGCTAAAATTAGCAAACCCCGCCTGCCTTCATCAACACCATTAATGGTTATAATATTAATAGCAAGCATTCCTAAAAGAGATGAAATGTCACCTAATAGACCAGGGCGGTTTTTCTGAATTTCATACTCTAAATACCATTCTTTTTTCATGATAAAAAACCCCCATAAGAAGTTTCGACAATTTTTTCACGTCTTTTCATCTAACCCTTATAATAAATGATTTTGATTGAAGATGAAAGGAAAAACACGGAGAATAACTTATTTATCTTTTATTTTTGCTTGAGGATATCAAAAAGTGATCAGGAATGAAAAAAGAGAGGAGACCAAAAGGTCCCTTCTCTTCTAGCGGCTTCCGTTATTCGAAATCAGTTTTACCATAATATTTGCAATAGCCTGTTGTTCTTGTTTGTCAGCAACCGACCAAAGGTCTGAAAGAATTCTTTGTTGCTCATTTTTCGGCTCTACTTGGTTTGCTAAATAATCACCAATTTGAAAAGCAAGGTTTCCAATCGCGCCCTCACTCATACCTTCACTTTGTGCATGGTGAAGACGATCTGCTAAAAAGTCTTCCCATTGTTTCCAGTTTTCAAAAACAGACACATTATTACCTCCTTTAGAATAGTATATAATTATTTTGCGAAGTAGCGTCTCAAACTATTCATGATTAATTGGTGAAATTTTATGTGTACCAGCCTCCATTTATCGCAAGTACCTGGCCAGTAATATAGGAAGATTCCTCCGAAAGCAAGAATGCAACGCTTCCAGCAATTTCTTCGGGCAGACCAAGCCTTCCCATGGGTATATCAAAAGAAATCTGTTCCACCTCTTCTTGCGTAAACCCTTCCATCATCGGTGTTGCTATTGCACCTGGGGCGATCGCATTGACTCGAATGCCGTTTAAAGCTACCTCTTTACTGAGAGCCTTTACAAATGCAATTTGAGCACCTTTGGCCGTTGAATAGGCCACTTCACAAGCTGCACCTGTTTGTCCCCAAATTGAAGTAATCACAATAATATTGCCTGACCCTTTACTAAAAAATTTAGGCAGCAGTTCTTTTGTCAACATTAACGGATTTATTACATGTACATTCATTAATGCCATAGCATCTTCGTGTTCCAAATCCAACAAAAGCCCATATTGACTGTTTCCACCGCAATGAATAATGGCATCTAATGAAAAGATTTGCGAGGATATTGTTTTGTATCCGTTTGCCACTGCCAAATCAGCATGGACAGGAATATACTCCCCGCCAAATGGCTGAAGCTTTTCCATTAACCCCAAAATAGATTGTTCATTTTTATTGTAATGTAAATACAAGGAGTATCCTTTTTCCGCCAATTTATACGCTATCGCTTGTCCGATTCCACCGCTTGCTCCCGTAATTAGTGCGTATTTTTTCATTAATATCACTCTCTCTTTAACTAAAACATTACACAGTAAAGAAGCGCCGGTTAAACGACGCTTCTTAGCCTATTTTTTCTTTGGAACTACCTGACATACAGAAAACCGTTCCTCTGAGATCACTTCTGCGGCTAATGATTGAACATCATTTAATGTTATTTTTTCTAGTGTTGGCACAACATCGAATAAATTCATTTCATTAAATGCATAACGAGTAAATTGATTTGCAATATATTCCGGAGAATTTATTGCACGTAAAAAGGCACCAATTTTCTTCTTTTTCGCTCTTTCTAATTGCTGTTCACTAAATATACTCCCCTTTTTTGCTTCTAGGAGCATATTTACAAGCATGTCAGATAATTTATCTGGTTCTCCTGTGTCTCCGCCGACCATTGCGAAACCAAAACCTTGTTCCTGCGTGTAGTCATATGAGAAGGTTTCATCGATAAGACCTTCACTATAAAGCTGATTGTAGTTTTCGGAGCTTTTTCCAAACAACAAATCAAGCAATACGTTCATAGTTAACTCATTTTTGAGTAACACATCACCGGTTTGGTCGACATGCAGCGCTTTAATGCCAACGAGAATTTTAGAGGTTTGTACATTCATTTCAAGGATCTGCTTCTTTTCGGCAGCTTGAGCAGGCTCCGTTTCAAATTGACGTTTGATTTCAGGCATATCCTTATAATCTTTTTTTGCTTGGTTGTCTCTAACTTGAGTCATCATCTTTTCAGGATTAACCGGGCCCACAATAAACAAAAGCATGTTACTCGGGTGATAAAAGGTATTGTAACACTCATAAAGCAAATCTTTTGTGATATGGGAGATGGACTCAATTGTGCCAGCAATATCAATTTTTACCGGATGATTTTGATAAAGGTTTTGGATTAATCCGAAATATAAACGCCAATCTGGATTATCATCATACATGGTTATTTCTTGGCCGATAATTCCTTTTTCCTTTTCGACAGTTTTCTCGGAAAAATAAGGATCCTGAACAAAATCAACTAGTGTTTCAAGGTTTTTTTCGACATCGGATGTACTTGAAAATAAATAAGCTGTGCGAGTAAAGGACGTAAAGGCATTTGCGGATGCACCTTGACGGCTAAATTGCTGAAAGACATCACCATCTTCTTTTTCAAACAGCTTATGCTCTAAAAAGTGGGCAATCCCGTCGGGAACCTTAACATACTCATCTTTACCCAACGGAACAAATGTATTATCTATTGAACCGTACTTTGTTGTAAACGTGGCAAATGTTTTATTAAAACCTTTCTTTGGCAAAATAAAGACGTCTAAGCCATTTGTCATTTTTTCATGAAAAAGCTCTTCTTGAAGCTGGTCAAAAGTAATTTTCTCCATTAATTGCCCGCCTCCGTCCCAGTTAAGAAATAAATGGTATCAAGTTCAATCTTGTTCGCAACCGCAACAATTTCTTCCTTTGTTATGTTTTGCATTTCAGATATCCATGAATCAAGTTTAATATCGGAATGTGCAACCACATTATGATAGAGAATATCGGTTAATCCTCTTGCAGTGTCAATGGTTTCCATGATTTGATTTTTTATTACAGCCTTTGTTTGCTCTAACTCTTGGTCTGTGAAATCACCTTTTTTCATTGCATCCATTTGCTCATGGATAATTCCAACAGCCTGATCATAGTTCTTTAAGTCAATTCCTGACATAACCATCATTAACCCTTTATGACTTTCTAAGCGGCTCGCTGCATAATAGGCAAGGCTGGCTTTCTCTCGAACGTTGATAAAAAGCTTGGAATGTGAAAAGCCGCCAAAAATACCATTAAAAACCTGCAGGGCAAAATAATCAGAATCGCCATAAACGATATTAGTACGATATCCAATATTTAATTTCCCTTGTTTTACATCTTGCTCTTCTTTTACCTCATTAACTTCTGCTCTTTTATTGGTCTTCTCTGCCTTTACCTTATTCGGTGTACGGCTTTCAAAGTTAAGAAGCTCCGCTGCTAATTTTTTGACCTCATCCACTTTTACATCACCGATAACATAGAGATCCATCTCATCCTCTAAAAAAGCACTTTTAAAATAATCGTATAAATTTTCCGCTGTTATGGCATCAACATCTGCCGCATCACCATTTACCTGCAGAGCATAGGGCTCTCCTTTACACATTTCCTCTAAAAGGCGTACATTAGAATAACGCATTTTATCATCAAAAACTGATTGAATCCGTGACTTAAGTGAGCGTTTTTCTTTTTCTACTGTTTCTCGGTCAAAAGCATTTCCTGATATGTTAGGATTGATTAAAACTTCTGCCAACAATTCAAAGCCTTTTTTTAATAACGGATTAGAATCGCTTAAAAATTTTTCATTTGCAATTTCTAAAGAAAAGCTCATAATATGGTATTCACCTTTTTTTGCCAGATCTACAAAAAGAGTCGCACCATATAATTCATCTAAATAAGAACGTAATGCCGTTGTTGTAGAATATTTTCCAGAACTGCTTTGTAATACATGGGGAAGAAGTGCCCTTTTCGTTACATCCTCTTTTGTTAATGGAGCTTTCATCCTCCAAACCAATGTATTTGTTTTATATTTTTCTGTTTCAATGACATGAAGGTTGTAACCATGCATTTCTGTTATTTTTTCTGTAGTAGCGTCCATTTGCATTCCTCCTTATGGTTTTATTTAAACATATGTAAACATTTTTCTTTATATCTTTTCCTTTTGGATAAAACCTATACTTCTTACTATAATTTGACAAGCTTGTTCAATACAAGCAAATACACCTAATATTAAGAAAAACCCACAGTTAAAAACTGTGGGTTCCTTTATTAACGATTTCCTTTGATATAGTGTGTACCAATTGATTTTGGTGCATCGGCACGGCCAATGAATCCCGTTAATGCCAAGATCGTTAGCACATAAGGAGCTATTAACAAGTATACACTTGGAATTTCCTTTAAGAAAGGTAAACTTGAACCAATGATACTTATACTTTGAGCGAAACCGAAGAAGATCGCTGCACCTAAGGCACCTAGTGGATGCCATTTACCAAAAATCATTGCAGCAAGCGCCATGAAACCTTGACCACTAATCGTTGAATGGCTGAAGTTATTAGCAATGGATTGTGCGTATACGGCGCCGCCGATACCGCCAAGTGCTCCAGAAAGGATAACCCCAAGATAGCGCATTTTTGTAACGTTAATTCCCATTGTATCAGCTGCCATTGGATGCTCTCCAACTGAACGAAGACGTAGACCAAATGGTGTTTTGAAAACTACATACCATACGATGATCGCAACGATAATAGCTAAAAATGATGTCCAATACGTATTTTGGAAAAATATTGGTCCAATAATAGGAATGTCTTCTAAATATGGTATATTCACTTTACTAATGCCTTCTTTGATAATGCCTGTTTCACCTTTACCATAGATAAGCTTAACAAGGAATAAAGTTATCCCTGTTGCAAGTAAGTTAATCGCCACACCCGAAACTGTATGGTCAGCACGGAATGTAATCGCAGCAACGGCGTGTAGAAGGGAAAAAATAGCACCTGCAACCATTGCAACTAAAATGGAAATCCAAGGTGTTAAGCTACCAAATGTATCGACAAATGTAATGTTAAAAACTATTGCGGAGAATGCACCAATAACCATTAAACCTTCAAGTCCAATATTAACTACACCAGATCGTTCCGAGAAAATTCCGCCTAATGCAGTGAAGACAAGCGGAGCAGCCCATAACAACGTGGATGGAACGACTATCATTAAGATATCCATTAAGCTCAACTTACTTCACCTCCTTCTTGCTTAATCGATCAAGTAACGCTCTAATCATATAACTTGAGGCTACGAAGAAAACAATTAAAGCAATAATAATATCAACTAGTTCGTTAGGTACTCCTGCTTCAAGTGGCATGTTTAAAGCGCCAACCTTTAATACACCGAAAAGTATAGCTGATAAAAATACACCGAATGCTGTATTGCCTCCCAATAAGGCAACTGCAATTCCATCGAATCCAACCCCAGTAAATCCACCCTTAACAGCAGCATATCCAAATGTGCCTAATCCTTCCATAGATCCTGCAAGACCTGCAAATGCCCCAGAAATCAACATAGAAAGAATAATGTTTTTATTAACACTCATTCCTGAGTAGTGGGCAGCATGCTGGTTAAAACCAACAGCCCGTAATTCAAATCCCCTAGTTGTTCTTTCAAGCAAGAACCACATAATAAAACAACAAATAATAGCAATTACTATACCCCAGTGAAGCCGTGAGTAATCTGTTAAACTTTGTAACCACTCTGAGCGTAATGAGGCTGACTCGTGAATCATATCTGTTTTATCACCACTTTTTGATGCTAAAACGTTTCTAATAATATAGTTAGTAACGTGGAGTGCCACATAGTTCATCATGATTGTCACAATAACTTCGTGGACACGAAAACGTGCTTTTAAAAAACCTGGAATAAATGCCCAAAGAGCCCCAGCAATCATGGAAGCAAGAATTGCTAATGGTAAGTGAATAGCACGGGGAAGATCAAAGGCAACCCCTACCCATACCGCTGCAAGCCATCCAACGATAAATTGTCCTTCAACTCCGATATTAAATAAGCCTACACGAAAAGCAAATGCTACGGCTAAACCTGCTAAAATATAGGGAGTTATCTGCCTAACTGCTTCTCCAAAAGAATAAACATCTCCAAATACTCCATTCCACAATGCTGAAAAAGCAGCAACAGGGTCATACCCACTCGCTAACATAATAATTGTTCCAACCAAAATACCTAATAAAACGGCAATAACTGGCGTTAATAAACCCTTTAAGCGTTTAGACATGAGTTCCTTCACCCGCTTCCTTTCTATTCGAACCAGCCATCAGCAATCCAAGCTCCTGCTCAGTTGTTTCTTTCGGATTAACTACAGCTACGATTTTCCCCTCGTAAATAACCGCAATCCTGTCGCTAACATTCATAATTTCATCTAACTCAAACGAAACGAGTAAAACTGCCTTACCGTTATCGCGTTGTTCAATCAAACGCTTATGAATAAATTCAATTGCTCCAACGTCCAGCCCACGAGTAGGCTGAGCAGCAATTAGTAAATCTGGATTACGGTCAACTTCTCGTCCAATAATTGCTTTTTGCTGATTTCCCCCTGAAAGTGCACGTGCTAAAGTGTATTCACTTGGTGTCCGAACATCAAACTCACTAATTATTTTCTTTGCTTGTTTATATATTTCTTTAAAGTTTAAAACACCATTTTTAGAAAAGGGTTTCTTATAATAGTTTTGTAAAACAATATTCTCGCCGATTGGATAATTAAGTACTAAACCATGTTTATGGCGATCCTGAGGAATATGACCTACACCTGATTCAGTAATCTTTCTTGGAGTAAAATTAATTAATTCTTTTCCATTTAATTTTACGCTACCGCTTTCAGATTTACGTAACCCAGTAATGGCTTCAATAAATTCGGATTGTCCGTTACCATCAATACCAGCAATTCCGACAATTTCTCCAGCTTTTACTGAAAGATTAAGCCCATTAACAATGGTAACACCACGAGCATCTTTAACAACCAAATCATTGACTTCAAGGACATCTTGTTTTGGATGTGCCTCTTTCTTTTCAGTTTTAAATACAACTTCACGACCGACCATTAAACTTGCAAGTTCATTCGGATTGGTTTCACTTACATTTACGGTCCCAATCCCTTTACCCTTTCGAATAACCGTACAACGGTCAGCAACTTCCATAATTTCTTTTAACTTATGAGTAATAAGAATAATGGACTTTCCTTCTTTAATAAGCGTTTTCATAATTTGAATTAATTCTTTAATTTCCTGAGGCGTTAACACAGCAGTAGGTTCATCAAAAATAAGAATTTCAGCACCGCGATAAAGAGTTTTTAAAATTTCCACCCTTTGCTGCATACCAACAGTGATTTCTGAAATTTTTGCTTGCGGGTCCACAGCCAGGCCATAGCGCTCGGAAATGTCACGGACCTCTTTTTCCGCCTTTTTAATATCAATTCTACCGCCAGAAGTTATTTCTCTACCAAGAATAATATTTTCCGTAACGGTAAATGTATCCACAAGCATAAAATGCTGATGTACCATTCCAATCCCTAAATCATTCGCAATATTAGGGTTAGTAATGTTTACTGGCTGCCCTTTTACACGAATTTCACCCTGCTCAGGCTGATACAAGCCAAATAGAACATTCATCAAAGTCGATTTACCAGCTCCGTTTTCACCGAGCAAAGCATGAATTTCTCCCTTTTTTAATTGAAGGGTAATGTTATCATTCGCAACGAATCCGCCAAATTCTTTTCGAATGTTGAGCATCTCAATTACATAATCCATCTTATCTCACTCCCTGTGATAAAGGTAAAAGGAAATTTTGACCAATAGTAGTAAGAGGTCAGACCTTTCAAAGTTTTAAAAAAATGGGGATTTCCTCCCCTTTAAAATCCTAAGTGAAAAGTAGAATACTAATTCTACGCTTCAATTAAGATTTTCATTAATAAGGAATAAGCAGGCAGGTATTACCCGCTTATTCCCTACTTTAAATTATTTTGCACTAAAAGTTTCTAACTCTTTGTGGGTACCAGGAACTTTTACAGAACCGGATTTAATTTTATCTGTCCATTCTTTAACCGCTGCATCAATTGCAGCTTTATTAGAGGCTTTGCTGTTAATTGGTGCTAAAGATACACCATCTTCAGCTAACCCATATAATGCAATTTCTCCACCAGGGAAATTACCATCTTTTGCTTTTTTAGAAAGGTCTTGTACGGCTACGCTTACACCTTTCATAGCTGATGTAAGAACTACATCTGGACCCATATCGTTTTGGTCACGGTCTACGCCGATAGCCCAAATTTCTTTGCTAGGGTCATTCTTTTTACGGTCGTTAGCTTCTTTGAATAGACCATTACCTGTACCACCAGCGGCGTGGAAGATAACGTCTGCGCCTGAAGAATACATTTTAGAAGCAATAGATTGACCTAATTCAGCTTTGTCAAATGCACCTGAATATTGAACGTCTACTTTTACATCCGGCTTTGCAGCCTTAACGCCCGCAACGAAACCAGATTCGAAACGCTCGATAACAGGAATTTCCATTCCACCGATAAATCCGACATGGTTACTTTTTGTTTGTAGGGCAGCTGCTACACCTGCAAGGAAAGCTGCTTCTTGCTCTTTAAATAGGATGCTGGCAACATTTGGTTGTTTTACTTCAGCATCGACAATAGCGAAGTTTGTATCTTTTTGTTGTTTCGCAATTTCTTCAACGGAAGCTTGCATTAAGAAACCAATTCCGAATACTAGGTCAAATTTTTCACGAGATAGTTTATTTAAGTTTGTTGAGTAATCTGCATCAGATTTTGATTGAAGGTAATCAAATCCGCCTTTACCCTTTTTCATATCATTTTCTTTACCAAAAGCTTGAAGACCTTCCCATGCTGATTGGTTAAATGATTTGTCATCAACACCACCGACGTCAGTAACCATAGCTACAGAGAAAGCTTTTTCTTTATCTCCGCCTTTAGTTGTTTCGGTACCTTTGTCATCATTACTTTTTCCACATGCACCTAAAAGTGTTCCAGCAGCAAGAACTAGTGATAGCGCCATTCCAATTTTACGCTTTTTCAAGGTAATGTACCCCCTATGAATTATGTTTGATATAGTAGAAACTTTAAGCCAGAACTGATTGCGTTTTCATAAAGGACTAAAAATAATTAAATTCTTTTCCTTAAAACATGAAAACTAAATTTGTCCGCTTTAAAATAGTTTACCGAATATAGGACAGGTTCATCCATTTCATCGAAATGCATTTGTTTCAATACTAACAATGCTGTTTCAGGATCACATTCTAGAATTGGGGAAATTTTGTCATGATAGCCCAAGGGCTCGATTTGGGCAACCGCGTATGTAATTTTGCGATTTGCCTCTTCATCTAAAATCTGAAAAATAGATTCTTCCTCATGGGAAAATGTCTCTGGCAAAATGCGTTCTGGAACCTTGTCGATACAGTAGACGACTGGTTCTCCATTTGCGGTTCTTACCCTTTCCATCACAAAAATTTCTTCGCTAGTAGAACATGAAAAACGACGAATATCCTCTTCGGTAGGACCTTGAGTTGATGAACTTAAGAAAATTGTACCTGGTTTCATTCCAGCTTGTTTAATCATGTTAGTAACACTATTAAGTTGTTCAATCCCCGAAGTAAACATCGGCTTTGCGTTTACAAAGGTGCCAACACCGTGACGCCTTATGATAACGTTTTCTTCTTCTAGAATACGTAGTGCTTCCCGAAGAGTTGCCCTGCTTACACCAAGCTGTTTGGCAAGATCGAATTCAGAAGGTAATTTTTCTTTTTCTTTATAAACCCCATTTTCAATATCTTGCTTTAACCGTTCGATCACTTGTAAATATAAGTGCCGGTTATCTGACTTAATTGATGACATGCTGTTTCCTCCAGCCTTTTTCCTAAGACATCAGACATCTGATATCATTCCTACTAATCGAAATTATATTAACACTTTTTTTGAGATAAATAAATAGGAATTCAACATTTTGTCGAAAAAAGGCATGAAGATAAAAATTATCATAAATTTGTGGTTTTTTTATAAGAAAATCTGCTATAATTAAATACTGTTTTTAAAAGTGAATAGATGTTGCAGGAAATTTGTAGGATTTTTTCTTGATATAAACATCCACCTCCTATTACTATAGTATCAGATTTTTTAAAAATTAGTATTAAAAAAAGAGCCAAATGGCTCTTTTTTCATTTAGTTATGAACTTTGTTCTTCATTTGGCTTCGTCTGCAATACAGCACGCGGTTTACTTCCCTCGTATGGACCTACTACTCCCCGTGCTTCCATTTCATCTATTAGACGAGCAGCTCTTGTATAGCCGATTCGGAAGCGGCGCTGCAGCATGGAAACTGATGCTGTTTGCATTTCAATGATTAATTCAACTGCTTCATCATATAAATCATCATCGACTGCACCTGTTACTTCTGGAATATCATCCGGAATCATTTCCTCTTGATATTGCGCCTTTTGCTGTGAAATAACGAATTCAACCGTATCTTCAACCTCATGATCGGAAAGAAAAGCACCCTGAACACGAACAGGTTTTGATGCTCCTACTGGCAGGAATAACATGTCACCTCGTCCAAGCAGCTTTTCCGCCCCTCCCATATCCAAGATTGTTCTTGAATCGGTTGCACTGGAAACTGCAAAGGCAATTCGCGATGGAATATTTGCTTTTATGACACCTGTTATAACGTCCACAGACGGCCGTTGGGTAGCAATGATTAAATGAATACCCGCAGCACGAGCCATTTGAGCAAGCCGTGTAATCGAATCTTCCACATCGGATGAAGCAACCATCATTAAATCAGCTAACTCATCTACAATGACGACAATATATGGTAATAATGGCTGTTTGTCATTTTCTTCACTATTATGTTTTCTTACGTGTTCATTATACCCTTCTATATTACGTGTACCTGTGTAGGAAAACAATTCATACCGTCTTTCCATTTCACTTACTACTTTCTTTAATGCTTGTGAAGCTTTTTTGGCATCGGTTACCACAGGTGCAAGTAAATGGGGAATACCGTTATAAACATTGAGTTCGACCATCTTTGGATCAATCATCATTAATTTAACTTCATGAGGCTTTGCTCTCATTAAAATACTTGTGATAATACCATTAATACAAACACTTTTTCCACTTCCGGTTGCTCCAGCTACAAGTAAATGAGGCATTTTATTTAATTCTGCCAGTACAGCCTCACCGGTAATATCCCGGCCAAGTCCGATTAATAATTTAGCATCCGGTTTATCATTTTGAGTTGCTTCTAGTACCTCCCTTAGGGAAACCATGGCGACCTCTGAATTTGGAACTTCAATTCCAATTGCTGATTTACCTGGAATGGGAGCTTCTATCCGTATATCTTTGGCAGCAAGTGCTAATGCTAGGTCATCACTTAAGCTGACAATTTTACTTACTTTTACACCGACATCTGGGTGTACCTCATATTTTGTTACAGCAGGTCCTAAATGAACTTGGGTGACACGAGCTTTTACTCCAAAGCTTTGAAATGTTCTTTCAAGTTTTGCTGCGTTTGCATGGATTAGCTCATATTCACCACTTTGATCTGTTTTCTTTGGAAGCTTTAATAGTCTGAGTGGCGGTAATTCGTAAGCCACATTTTCTACTTCAGTAAATGTTATTGGCGGAGTATTATCTTCCTCGACATCTTCCGGTTTACTTTTTCTTGCCTTCGATTGTTCTTTTTGGTTTTTTTCCTTAGGTGCCTCTTCTATATAAGCCCTGTCTGCAAAACTTGAAATGATAGGTTCAGGAATGATCGTTTCTTGCTGATTAGGCTGCTGCTGATTGTTTATAACGGGCACACTTTCTCTTTGGCGATTTTCTTGTTCTTTCTGTCTCTGAGATTTTCTCTCATTTTTTCGCTCATCTTGTTTTTGTTTCCATTCAGACATATCTGTTTTAAAGGCATCCCATTGATTTTTTATGAAATCAAAAAGGGTAATCATGATTTTCCCAATGAAATCTCCAAAGGATTTTCCAGTAAGTAAAATAATTCCAATAATAATAAATATAAAAGCGATAATTTTTGTACCGGTCTCTGCGAAAAGGTAATGAAATAATGCAAACAGGATTGCTCCGAGGATTCCTCCTCCAAGATCGGTAGTGCTTGTTTCCCCTCTAAGCTCCATCATAAATAATTCCCAAGTGTTTCCAATTACACTAGGATCTCTAAATTTCCCCTCGTTGGTTAACAAATGAAAAAGTGTAACATGACTTAATAGAAGGATAGCAGAAACAATAAAATAGCTCCCAACTAACTTAATATGGAAGAAAAAAGGAATACATCGTTTCCACATTAAATAAACGCTTAATATTACCAGCCCAATTAAACCAAGCATATACCATTCCCCCATCCAAAAACGGAAGAATAGAACAATTGCTTTTCCAACTGCCCCAAGCTTTGCTATCGAAATTACCGCTAGAGCCAATAAAGCTAAAGCGGATAATTCGTATTGAACGGTTCGTTTTAAATGGTTATCTCTCTTTTTTGGTTTTCTTCTCTTTCTTTTTGCCATCTAATCACCTTGTATAATTCAGTTTGGTATATTATCTATACCTATTAGTTGATATAAAATTGGGGAAAAAGGAAAGCAGCCTGTTTGGCTGCTCTATAATTGATAACATAATTATACCATAATCTACTATTGTAATGCGGACAATCCTTCAAGGATACTAGAAGAAATTTTTGCACCAGGGTAAATCCGCTCATTCATAAAATGCTGTGGATCACTGCTTAAGATACGAATAACTTGAACATCTTGCTGATCAGCGATCTCTACTAATAGGGGAATTCCTTGATAGGTTATCATTTGTTGTTTACTAGCAGCTTCTGCTTCATATGGAAAAACAAGTTCATTTGGCATCATCGTGTATAAAATCATTGAATCAGCCCCTCATTTTTTTCTTTATGCTGATCAATCATTTCATTTAACTTCTTCATCGCAGGACCTAGTCCGCCTACTTCGTCGATTAATCCATAGTTTACTGCATCAACACCAATTACATTCGTTCCAATATCTCTTGTTAAGTTGCCCTTTGCAAACATTAAGTCTTTAAATGTTTCTTCCGTAATTTTGGAATGCTTTGTAACGAAATTGACAACCCTTTCCTGCATTTTATCTAAATATTCGAAGGTAGCTGGAACTCCAATAACAAGCCCAGTCAAGCGAATAGGATGAATGGTCATCGTTGCAGTTTCAGCAATGAATGAATAGTCGCAAGACACAGAAATCGGTACACCAATTGAATGACCTCCCCCCAATACAATGGAGACAGTTGGTTTTGATATAGATGCGATCATTTCTGATATGGCAAGCCCTGCTTCGACATCCCCGCCAACCGTATTTAATATTATTAACACGCCTTCTATTTTTGGATTTTGTTCAATTGCAACAAGTTGAGGCAGTATGTGCTCATATTTTGTCGTTTTATTCTGCGGCGGCAAAGCTAAATGCCCTTCAATCTGGCCAATTATGGTTAAACAATGAATTCTCGAATCAACAGATAACTGAGGCACATTCGTTTGACCAAGCTGTTGAATTTTCTCTATTAATGCTGAAGAAGGCCTTTCCTCTTTTTGAGGTTCTTGCTCTTCTTGGTTATCGTTATTGTTTTGAAAATCGTTATCCATCCTAATACTCCCTTCAAGCATGATATAATTTAGTATTTACCTATGGTATAATTTCATGCTTGAAATTATAAAAACGGAAGCTTCTTTAGCGCGGCGTATAGACTTGGAGCGCTTCGACTGATGGTAGCTTCTATTATGTGGATTTACCTGTTCATAGTCCGAATGCGAGGCTTATTCGGACAGGTCAAGCGGATTTTTACCTTTGGTTGTCCGAATCCAAGGCCTATTCGGACAGGTTAAGGAGATTTTTGACTTTTGTTGTCCGAATCCAGGGCTCATTCGGACTAGACAAGTAAAAATCATTTAAATTTTTAAACTAAACAGATCCTTTCAATAACTTATAACCCATTATAGTATCAAAGTTAGTATTAAAAGCTGTTAATATGTCAGTCTTATTGAAAGGAAAATTGACAACATATTTTTAGTTTACAACAAGTATTGTCATGTAAAAAAAGTGTGTCCTTTCTAATACCATTGAGCATAAAAAATCGGAATATTCCTTTGTTTAAAATAAAAATAGCGTGAGTCAATTCTCACGCTATTTTATGTGTCATATTATTCACCAAAAAACGGAACCCTTTGATTTATCCCAGCACCTTTTTTTTCATTATATTTCCATAATGATTGGTAGAATCATTGGTCTTCTTTTTGTTTTTTCAAATAAGGATCGATTTAATTCATCTCTTATTTCCTGCTTTAGGCTTGACCATTCGAATGAACCTTTTGCTGTATTTCTTTCCACTATTTCACGCACTAATTTCGTAGATTCTTCCATCAATTTTTCTGATTCCCGAACATATACAAACCCTCTTGAAATAATTTCAGGGCCAGCAGCAATTTTCTTTTCTTGTTTCGTTAAGGTGACAACCACTATAAGAATACCATCTTGTGATAAAAGCTTTCTATCCCGTAAAACGATATTTCCAACATCACCTACACCAATCCCATCAATAAGGACATTGCCAGATGGAACCTTCCCGGTAATCGATAAAGTTCCTTCCTTCCAATCCACTACATCACCACGGTCAGGAATGATTATTTGGTCATCGGCAAGTCCGCAGTCAATAGCCACTTTTCGATGTGCTTTTAGCATCCGATATTCGCCATGAACAGGTATCAAAAATTTAGGGTTCATTAAATTAATCATAAATTTCAATTCTTCTTGACTGCCATGGCTTGATACATGAATGGTCCGTTTTCCATAAATAACATTTGCTCCTGCTCGGAATAACATATCGACAGTTTTGGATAAAAACACTTCACTGCCCTTTAATGGTGAAGCAGCAATTAATACGGTATCTCCATGTTGGATGTTCAAAAGCTTATGTGACTGCTTTGCCATTTTCTGCAAAGCCTCAATTGGTTCACCTTGACTGCCCGTCATTAATACAACTATTTCTCGGTCTTGATATTCTTTAATTTCACTAACCGGGATAATGACATCATCAGCTACTTCTAAATACCCTAAATCAAGGGCAATATGATAGATTCTTTCAAGACTTTTCCCTACGACTGCAACTTTGCGGCCATTTTCTCTTGCAGCATCAAAAATATGCTGGATCCGGCTTATATCCGATGCAAAGCATGCGGCAATAATTCGTCCCGGTGCATTATAAAAAGCATTGGACATTTCACGTTCAACAATGGCTTCAGATGTTGTGTATCCTGGTTTTTCAGCCTCGGTACTGTCTGACAGTAAACATAAAACCCCACGTTCCCCAATCGCTGCCATTTTTCCAATTTCAGGTTTATAAAATTTAGTTGCTGCCTGATCAAATTTAAAGTCACCGGTATAGACAATAATTCCTTCCGATGTATGGATACATACACCAACTGAATCAGGGATACTATGATTTGTTCTGAAAAAACTGACATTTACAGTCTTCAGTTCAACGACAGTGTCCGAGGTTACTTCAATAAAGTTTGCACTAGCTTTATAATCCTGCTCCTTAAGCTTTGCATTTGCAAGAGCAAGGGTTAATTTCGTTCCATAAACCGGTACATCAACTTGACGAAGCACATAAGAAAGTGCACCAATATGGTCTTCATGTCCATGTGTTAAAAAAATCGCTTTTACACGTTCCTTATTGTCTTTCAAATATGTTAGATCAGGAATGACCATATCGATACCGAGCATTTCTTCCTCGGGGAACATTAAGCCGGCATCAATGATGAATATGTCCTTGTCCACCTCAACAAGATACATATTCTTTCCGATTTCTCCTATACCACCAAGTGCTATAAACTTGATGGAGGTATTTTTTTTCTTAATCAATTTCCGTTTCCTCCTACCTGATGTTTAGCCCGATCGAGATCAGTTATGATTATTATACTTGATAGCAGAAAACCTTTACAACCAATATTAGCTTTTTTCGCAAACACACATCAATTTGATGTAAAAAGAGCTAACCGATCTTCGTTTCGGTTAGCTCTTGGTCATCATTAGTTATTATTTAATAAAGAAATCAAGGTAGCACGTTCTTGTTCCGTTAAACCCACAAGTGGCAGCCTGACAGAACCAACATCCAGCCCCGATACTTGCAATGCCGTTTTTACTGGAGCTGGGCTTGGAGCGGCAAATAGACCCTGCATGATTGGAAGCAATTGCTGATGGTATGTTGCAGCCCTGGCATTTTCTCTATCAAAAAACGCTTTAATCATCTCCTGCATTTCATTTCCAATAACATGAGAAGCAACTGAGACAACACCGGCTCCGCCGATGGAAAGCACCGGAATTGTTAAGCTATCATCCCCACTGTATAAAACAAAATCCTCATCAGTATTGGCAATGATTTGAGTCATAGCGTTTAAATCCCCACTTGCTTCCTTTACAGCTACAATATTAGGGATCTTAGACAGGCGAATAATCGTCTCTGGAAGAATATTAACCACTGACCTTCCCGGAATATTGTACACCATAACCGGAAGGGATGTTGCTTCTGCGATTGCTTTGAAATGCTGATACAATCCTTCTTGATTTGGTTTATTATAATATGGTGCTACGACCAAAATTGCATCCACACCAAGCTGCTCAGCTTTTTTTGTCAATTCAATCGATGCATAAGTATTATTACTTCCAGTACCTGCAATAACTGGAACTCGTTTTTTTACAACTTTTACAACATGATCAAATAAGGCCAGCTTTTCTTCTTTCGATAATGTTGGTGATTCCCCAGTAGTTCCTGCAATCACAAGGGAGTCTGTTCCATTTTCTAATAAGTAATTTACTAATTGAGTGGTCTTAGCAAAGTCAATATGTCCCTTTTTATCAAAGGGGGTTACCATTGCCGTGGAAATTCGCCCGAATTGAACCATTTTCCTACTCCTTTCAATACAAACAGATTGCCAAAACACCGTGTTGTACCGCTTCAATTCCAATTTAATAAACAGCTTTTATTCTTTTTAACTCTTTACAATTCTGAAAGATTTAATTCCATTGATTCCTCTTCTAATTGGAAAGCATCATGCAAAGCATTTACAGATTTAACTAGATCATCTTGCATTACTAATACCCAAATGGTTGTATGACTGTCTGCAGATTGTAAAATACGAATTCCATGATCTGATAAGGCTGTAACTATTTTGGAAGTAACCCCCGGTACACCAGCTATTCCAGCTCCAACGACCGAAACCTTCGCACAATGACGTTCAACTACTGGCTCATGACCTAATTCGTTTAAGATATGAATCGCCCGATCCGTCATTTCTTCTGTTACAGTATAAACTACGCCATTCAGCGAAATATTAATAAAATCTACACTAATTTTTTCATTAGCCATCGCTTTAAAAACTTCTGCCTGCAAATTATATTGATCCTTTTTAGCAAAAACCTTTATTTGCGTAACATTTGATACGTGGGCAATCCCAGTAACAGTTCGCTCTCTAATGTCACTTCCACGCTTATCTTTATTTAAGGTTGTAACCAATGTTCCCAGATTGTCGGAATAAGTGGAACGGATACGAATCGGCACCTTTGCCTGCATGGCAATTTCCACTGCTCGCGGATGAATGACCTTTGCACCCTGATAGGCCATATTACACACCTCTGTATAGGTAACCACAGGAAGTGGCCGTGCATTTTCAGCAATGCGAGGGTCAGCTGTCATAATCCCTTCTACATCGGTAAAAATATCTATCCATTCAGCATTAAGAGCCGCTCCTAGTGCTGCAGCGGAGGTGTCACTTCCCCCCCGTCCAATTGTGGTAATATCCCCATTTTTCGCAGCACCTTGAAATCCAGCAACGACTACGACATCTCTATTCTCAAGTTCCTTAAGCAGCCTATCACATTTCATTTCGATTATTTTTGCATTAGTATGGTCATTGTTAGTGCGGAAACCTGCTTGTGCTCCTGTTAATGCTATGGCATTTATTCCGCTCTCTAATAGCATATTCGAAAAAACAACACTAGAAATAACCTCTCCACAAGACAATAATAAATCATGTTCCCGTTTTGAGATTTTGCTTAGGTTGCCCCCAATTAAAGATAATAGTGTGTCGGTTGCGTAGGGGTCTCCCTTTCTCCCCATTGCTGATACGACAACAACAACCTTGTAGCCTTCAGCTAATGCTTTTTCGATATGGCCTTGAGCATATTTTCTACTTTTCTCATCTTTGACAGAAGTCCCGCCAAATTTTTGGACAATAATTTTCATGGTGACACCAAAACCTGCCTTTTGGATGTAACTTTAATTAATATCAAAATTTATATGATTGAACATTGATAACAATCTAGCTCCAGCGCACAGCGACTAGTGTATTGTCTTTTCCTCAATACCTCGCTAAACGGGTGCTTTCGCATTTTATTTTACTAAGCCTAATTTTACTAAACTCTCAGCGATTTGGACTGAATTCCATGCAGCACCTTTTAGAAGATTATCTGAAACTACCCACATATGGAAGCCACTGTCTTCATCAATGTCTTTTCTAATACGGCCTACAAAGACATCATTTTTCCCAACACAATTAGCTGGCATTGGATATACTTGATTTTCCGGATCATCCTGGAGGATAACACCTGGAGCATCCTTTAATAATGCTTTAATATCATTCGCACTTACATCCCCTGATTCAATTTCGAAATAGACGGATTCAGAATGGCCTACCGCAATAGGAAGACGAACACAGGTTGCTGAAACCTGTAACTCCGGTAAATGCATAATTTTTTTTGTTTCATTAATCATTTTCATTTCTTCAAAAGTATAGCCATTTTCTTGGAACTTATCAATTTGAGGTATGGCATTGAAAGCAATTTGATAATGATTCGAATCTGATTTCACTGGTAAAATACTAGGTTCATACGCTTCTTCATTTAAGATTGATTTTGTTTGTTCCATTAATTCTTCAACCGCCGCAGCACCTGCACCCGAAACCGCTTGATAGGTGGATACAATGACTTTTTTCAAACCATACTTTTGACGAATTGGTTCAAGGGCAACCACCATTTGTATAGTTGAGCAATTTGGATTAGCTATGATTCCATTATGGTGATGCAAGTCAGCTTCGTTCACTTCAGGAACTACTAGTGGCGTATTTAAATCCATTCTAAATGCACTAGTGTTGTCCACGACGATAGCACCACGTTTAACTGCTTCAGGACCGAGTTCCTTCGAAACACTGCCGCCAGCACTGAATAAAGCAATTTCTACTCCCTCAAAACTCTCAGGTTTAGCTTCCAGGATCGTTATTTCTTGACCATTTACATTTACTATTTTCCCTGCTGACCTTGCTGACGATAAGAGGGTAAGTTTTCTGATTGGAAAACTCTCTTTAATTAATGTTTGAATCATTTGTTGTCCAACTGCTCCTGTTGCTCCAACAACGGCAACGTGATATCCATTTTGCTGATTCATTTCTAGTTCCCCTTTCAATCTTTCAACTCTATATTGCTGGTCATTTCTATTTTTTATATCATATCAGGAGGGGGAATATCCCCCTGATGAAGGATTAATTAATTTTAACATATTCTTTTAAAGAAATAACCTTTTTTGCAGAAAGAGGAGAGAAAATTAGTCCGCATCATTATACCTTTCAACCAGGACGGGTTGAAGCTGTTTACCTTCTAATGCGTCTTCTACTGTATCTAATAACAGAGTCATTCTGGCAACCATCGAATTTGGTTTTTTCACTGGATCATCCTGCCCATAGGGTATAAAATAAATATTTTTTGTTGCCATTAATTTCATTAAGTTTACACCGTTTAAACCAAGTGCATCATTTGTTGAAATCCCAAGAACGACAGGCTTTAAATTTCTTAAAGTTGCTTTTGCAGCCATTAAAACGGGGCTATCATTAATAGCATTGGCAAATTTACTCATTGAAACGCCTGTTAATGGCGCAATAACCATGCAATCAAGTGGAATTTTCGGACCTAAAGGTTCTGCTTTAACAATCGAATCAATCACCTTATGACCTGTTAAATCTTCAATTCTTTGAATCCAATCTTCCCCTTTACCAAAACGGGTTTCTGTATTTTTAACTGTAAATGTTACAACTGGCATTACCTCTGCACCGGCCTGCACTAATTTTTCAATTTCTGGGAAAACCGCATCATATGTGCAATGTGAGCCGGTAAGACCAAAGCCAATTCTTTTACCTTTTAAACTCATTTTACTTTCCCCTTTCGGTTTTTCAGGTCATCTTGGAGTAGTTGTGCTAGAACATCAGCAAGAATAGTACCTGCTGTTTTCGGAGCAACAATACCAGGCAAACTAGGTGCGAGCAAAGCTTTAATTCCTCGTTTTTCTGCATAACGAAAATCTGTTCCGCCAGGCTTTGAGGCAATATCAATAACCAAGGTATGGGCTGGCAGCTTTGCTATTACTGATGCACTTACGATTGGATAGGGAATGGTGTTGATCAGAATATCCGTCCCCGTAACTTCTTTCTCGATATTGCTTAAATGAAATGGAGTGACACCCATTTCGGTAATCCTTGCAAGATGTTCACTTTTTCTTGCTCCAACTTTTACTTTTGCACCAAGTGCATGGAAGGCCCTCGCTGTACTCATACCGCATCTTCCTAAGCCCAAAATGGTGATATTAGAACTATGAATGGTAAAATCGGTATGCTGTATAGCCATCATAATTGTTCCTTCGACCGTGGGAATAGAATTATATATAGCTACATCGTCCCTTGAGAATAGCTGCACAAGTGTTCTTTTCGACTGCTTTATAATTCCGTTTAAAAATGCATTACTTATTCCTGAATAAATCGTGCAATGTTCAGGGGTTTTAGAAAGTATATCCTCTGATAAAATTACTTTCTCATTCGAGAAAATCGTTTCTACCTGACCTTCTAGATTCGTGCCAGCTACTGGCAAAATAAGAGCGTCTATATTCGAGAAATCAACCTCATCCAACTTTTCCTTAACAGCACCAGTGAACGCATGGTCAAGGTGTTCGAACCCAATTAGCGATAGTCGGGCATCTAATTCGGTTAACTTCCGGATAATTTCCAGCTGTCTGGCATCTCCACCAATCAAGGCTATCTGCATCCCTGTCAGCATGAAAACATTCACCTTCTTTTTTAAAATCCACATAGGAATTCTTTTTCATTGTCTAGCTCCAGATCCCAGCGGCTAGTAGACTTCACACATCTCCCTGCTATAAGTCAACACAGGAACGCTTCGCTTTAAGTGTTGACTTAATCTAAGTCTAAGTGCTCAAGTCCAACGTAGCACAAAGGAAGCTTCCGCTTTCTTCTTATCACTTCACCATCTTATGTAATTTTGCTTCATTAGGTGAGTTTTCCACCTTTAGAAAAATAAAAAAAGCCCAAGCAAAAATTGTTTTGCTTGGGCTTCTTTATGTTGGCTATTCATCATCCGGAATATCAATAATGATCATGTCCGTTCCAATTTTTTTTATATGCTGCCATGGCACTCTGATTTCATCACCCTGTTTCCGAAAACCAAACCACTTTAATGAAGGAATTAGCAGTGCCTGTATTTGACCAGTGCCTTCATTAATTTCTAAATCGGTTTGACCAAGTACTCCGAGGCGCTCTGCCTTTTTAACATCAACAATTTCTTTACCGCTTAATTCACTTAACCTCACTGCATAGGAACCCCCTTCATTACCCTTTTTTATTAGTTTATAAGAGGAAGTCCATATTTAGACTAAAGAAAAAACAGTTCGAAAAGAAATGTTGTCTTCTATTAAGATAATTTATTTGGGAATTCTCCATCAGGACTAATCAATGTCACGGAGTATTGATCAGTAAAAACTGCATTTGCCATTTCGTCAACGCTATTTTTAGAAACTGCATCAATCTGTTCAATAATTTCGTCAAGAGAGCGATGCCGTTTTAATAAAAGTTCATTTTTACCGTTACGGCTCATTCGGCTATTTGTACTTTCTAAACTTAACATTAAGCCGCCTTTCAACTGCTCTTTACTATTCGTTAATTCCTTTTCAGTAATTCCATCATGTTTTAATTTTCCTAGAGTTTCCTGGATAGTTTCAAATAAAACATCCAACTGCTTAGCACCTGTTCCTCCGTAGACAGTCACAATCCCACTATCCTGGTAGGCAGAATGGTAGGAGAATACTGAGTAAGCTAAGCCCCTTTGTTCACGAACTTCCTGAAATAGTCTTGAGCTCATGCTTCCACCTAATATATTGTTCAAGGTAATTAAACTATATATATCCTCATGTCCTACCTTTAATCCTTCAAAACCAATACATAAATGGGCTTGCTCTGTATCTTTTTTCCTTGATATTCGATTGGAATGAAATGAAGGAACGTTTTCAGGCGTTTCTTTTATACCGCCCTGATAGGAACCAAAATAATCTTCAACATCCTTGATAAAACTTTCTGAAACATTTCCAGCAATCGAAATGACTACATTTTCAGGTGTATATCGTTCATGAATATATTCCTTGAGTGTTTCTCCAGTAAAAGTATTTAATGTTTCCTCCGTCCCTAAGATTGGGTATCCAAGTGGATGATCACCAAAAACAGCCCGGCTTAATAAATCATGAACAATATCGTCCGGCGTATCTTCATACATTTTTATCTCTTCTAAAACTACATTTCTTTCTTTATTTAATTCTTCTTCCACAAATGTAGAATTAAAGAACATATCAGCTAACACATCTAATGCGAATTTAGAATGGGTATCAAGCACTTTTGCATAATAGCATGTATATTCTTTGGAAGTAAAGGCATTTACCTGTCCGCCAATGCTATCAAATGATTCAGCAATTTCCTTTGCCGATCGTGTAGTTGTTCCTTTAAAAAACATATGCTCTAGGAAATGGGAAATCCCATTTGTTTTTGGATTCTCATTTCTAGAACCTGTACCAATCCAAACACCTATGGCAACAGATCGGACGGTTGGGATATTTTCTAATACAATTCTTACTCCGTTTTGGCAAGTGTACTTATTAATCATTGACTTCCTCCTGTCGATACAGTGAAACTTCAATTAGTGGGGGGTCTTCCCCCCACTAATTGTTAGTTGAACCAATCGGGCTTTTATGGGCAGTTGAGCCCCTATTATACATATTTTCACTCTAAGTCTTTACATGGTGGTCTTACTGCCAGTTAATTCGGGATAAACAGCAGATGCTACTACTCCAATTATTTATTATACTTTCTAAAAAGTATTTTCTCCATTTTTCTGTTATATTTTGCCTCAATTATTTAATAATTCTTTCCTCGTTCATTAGTTCAGTAACCGTACCAATTTGTAAATTTTTTTGCTTAATTAAGGTAATCAGTTGATCGAGCGATTTTGCTGTTGATTCGGTTGGATGCATGAGAACCATCGAACCATTATCAATTTTAGACATGACACGATTAATTAGAACCTCGGGAGATGGCTTTCGCCAGTCTACTGTATCTACCGTCCACATCACCGTTTTCATGTTAAGTTCATTTGCAATTTTTATTGTCTCATCCCGATAGCTGCCGCTAGGTGGTGCGAACCAAACACATTTCTCCCCTGTCGCTGCTTCAATAATCTCATTAGTTTTAATAATTTGTTCCCGTGCCTTTGCTGCAGTCAGTTGCTTCATATCCGGATGGGAGTAAGAATGATTTCCTACTTCATGGCCAGCGCTCACAATCATTTTTGCAAGTTCAGGATTCTTTTTAACCCAATTCCCTTCAAGAAAAAAACTCGCTGAAACATTGTGTCTTTTTAGAGTAGCAAGCATCCCGGATAAATATTCATTACCCCATGCAACATTAATAATGAATGTAACCATAGGTTTATCAGGATGACCTTTATAAATCGGTGAGGGTGGTAAATCCTGTAGATGTATCTTTGGTTTGGTCTGAACAAACACAAGCTTCTTTTCATCAAAAACTTTCTTTATCTTCATATTTTTATACGAAGCAGCAATATCAATTTTGAGTCCATTATATCCGGGAATGGCCTTCCAGACTGAGTCAACCTTCGCATCGGATGGTGGAATTTCATATGTAGATGCTTTTTTAATAATACTTTGATATAGAGGATCTGACTCCTGCTTAGCTGCCGGAAGTGCAGATTGTTTTAATACGGCTATAAATTTATCCACTATAGGATTGTTTACTAAAATCCATGCAGCCAAACAAATAACAAAAAAAATAAGAACCTTTTTCATCTACATTTCCCCCTTCCATACAGATTATGTATAAGGGGGACAAGGTAGAACTGAGAAGCTGATGTACCAGTTATAAATACATTATATATGGAAAAAGTCAGGGAATGACCCCTGACTTTTTATTATCTTAGATTTTTCATATGCCTGCTTTTCTGCTTATTGCTTATCTTCAGCCTTTTCCCGCTGTTCTTTTAAAACGACTTTGCGAGATAAATTAACACGGCCTTGTTTATCTATTTCGGTCACCTTAACTAAAATTTCGTCCCCGATCTTTACAACATCTTCCACTTTACCTACACGCTCTTCAGCAAGTTCAGAAATGTGAACGAGTCCGTCTTTTCCTGCAAAGATTTCTACAAAGGCCCCAAACTTTTCTATCCGTTTTACCTTACCAAGATACATTTGTCCTACTTCAACCTCACGGACAATATCCTCAATGATTTTCTTCGCTTTTTGATTCATTTCTTGATTAGCAGAAGCAATAAAGATAGTACCATCTTGCTCGATATCAATCTTAACGCCAGTTTCTTCAATAATCTTATTAATTTGTTTACCACTTGGTCCAATGACATCGCGAATCTTATCCGGGTTGATTGTCATTGTTAAGATTTTCGGTGCAAACTGGGAAAGCTCTGTTCTTGGTTCTGTAATCGTAGCTAGCATTGAATCTAAAATATGCATTCTTCCAACCTTTGCCTGCTGCAAAGCCTCTTCTAAAATCTCACGGGAAAGACCAGCAATTTTAATATCCATTTGAAGTGCCGTAACCCCTTTTGCGGTTCCAGCAACTTTAAAATCCATGTCTCCCAGATGATCTTCCATTCCTTGAATATCAGATAAAACAGTATAATGCTCACCTGATTTTACAAGTCCCATAGCAATCCCTGCAACAGGTGCTTTTATTGGCACACCTGCATCCATCATTGCTAATGTACTGGCACAAATACTAGCTTGTGATGTTGAACCATTCGATTCAAGTACCTCAGAAACGAGACGGATGGTGTATGGAAAATCGTTTTCAGACGGAATAACCGGTTCAAGAGCTCGTTCACCAAGCGCTCCATGTCCAATTTCTCTTCGGCCTGGCCCACGGATTGGACCAGTTTCTCCAACACTAAAGGATGGGAAATTGTAATGGTGCATAAAGCGCTTTTCTTCCTCGATACCTAAACCATCAAGAATCTGAACATCACCCATTGCGCCAAGGGTACAGATACTTAATGCTTGAGTTTGCCCGCGTGTAAATAATCCGGAACCGTGTGTACGCGGCAATATACTAACTTGTGAAGATAATGGACGAATTTCATCAATTTTACGACCATCTGGACGAACCTTTTCCACTGTTATTAAGCGGCGTACTTCACCCTTGACGATCTTGTCCAAGATTTGCTTCACTTGTTTCATGTCGTCCTCTGTTGCTTCTTGTTCCACATATTTGGCAATAACCTGGTTTTTAACTTCTTTAATGGCATCCTCACGAGCATGCTTTTCTTGAACTTGAATAGCCTTAAGCATGTCAGCTTCACATAATTCTCTTACTTCAGCTTCAAGTTCTTTATCTATTTCATATAAGGTGATTTCTCTTTTTTCTTTACCAATTTCAGCAACAATTTTCTCCTGGAAATCGATTAAGCGTTTGATTTCATCGTGACCAAACATAATGGCCTCAAGCATGATTTCTTCAGGCACTTCAAGAGCTCCTGCCTCAACCATATTAATCGCATCTTTTGTACCGGCAACTGTTAAGTGGATATCACTATTTTCAGCCTGGTCAACAGTTGGGTTGATAACAAATTCATTATTTACCCGACCAACAACGACACCAGCAATTGGCCCTTCAAATGGAATATCTGAAGTACAAAGCGCCAAAGAAGACCCGAACATCGCTGCCATTTCTGTTGAGCAATCTTGATCCACACTCATAACGATACTAATTACCTGAACATCATTTCGGAAACCATCAGCAAAAAGCGGACGTATCGGACGGTCAATCAGACGACTAGCTAAAATAGCCTTTTCACTCGGACGGCCTTCACGTTTAATAAACCCACCAGGGATTTTCCCAACTGCATACAATCGTTCCTCATAGTTAACTGTTAATGGAAAAAAATCTAGGTTCTTCGGTTCTTTTGATGCTGTTGCAGTACTTAATACGGCAGTATCACCGTAGCGAACCAGAACTGCACCGTTTGCTTGTTTTGCTAATTGGCCGATTTCAACGGTTAGTTTACGTCCAGCCCAATCCATAGAATATTCATGTTTCATTTGTTCCATATTTTTACCCCTCTCTATCTACATCACTTAGAGGATGATGCGAAAAAAATTATTTCGCTGTAATCATCATTTTAATCTATAGTCATATAAAAAAAGCCTAAAAAGCTTATATTATCAATCAAATTAATTATAGTATGCACAAATAAGTTCTGAATTAAAATTATGTATAAAAATTTCTTTATTTGTCTACCTTCATCGCCTTTTAAACCTAACAAAAAAGCGGGAAAAATCCCGCTTCTGTAAACTAACGACGTAGACCAAGCTTATTAATTAACACACGGTAACGTTGAACGTCTTTATTACGAAGAAATGTTAAAAGATTACGACGTTTACCAACCATTTTCAAAAGACCGCGACGTGAGTGGTGATCTTTCTTGTGTGTACGTAAGTGCTCGTTCAAATTATTGATTGATTCAGTAAGGACAGCGATTTGAACTTCTGCAGATCCAGTGTCGTTCTCATGAGTTTTGTACTCATTGATAAGTTCATTTTTACGTTCTTGAGTGATTGCCATCCAGGTTCACCTCCTAATTTTTCATATCCCCTGTTACCGAGCAAGCGTCGGTGACTCGTCTTGCCAAGCAAAGGTTTGTTTTTAATACGTATTTAAGAATACATGGTTTTACGTCAAAAAGCAAGTTAAAACCTTACTTTATTGTAAGAAAAACTTCTTTTAAGCGACAATGTCAGGAAAATTGTCGATTATTTTTAAAGTAATCAATTGTTTGTTGTTTATCTTTTTCTATTTGTGTGACGAGTTGTTCGATACCTGAAAATTTTTGTTCCTTACGAAGGTAAAGATGCCATTCGATGACCACTTCTTGCCCATAAATATCTTGATCAAAGTCAAATAAATGAACCTCTACAGACAGCTTTTTTGATTCCTTATTAAACGTAGGTTTATACCCCACATTACAAACTCCATAATACCAATCAGAATAAACTCTCATTCTCACTGCATAAACTCCAAGAGGAGGGATGATATATTCATCCTTAATGTTAATATTTGCAGTTGGAAAACCAATTGTCCTGCCGCGTTTATCCCCATGAATGACCTCTCCAGTTATTGTATAGAATCTTCCAAGAAGTGATGGAAGTTCATTTGTTTTTCCTTCCTTAAGAAGATGTCGAATTTTTGTTGAGCTTACCTTTTCGTTGTCTTGAACAAACTTTGGAACAACTGAATAAGAAAATTTTTCTCGTGAATGAAATGGTAAGGTTTCCATAGTCCCTTTCCCCATTCGTCCATACGTATAGTCAAATCCAGCCACTACATGTTGTACATTAAGCCCAATTACATACTGATCGATAAATTCCTGGGGCAGTAGATGAGCGAATTCCGCTGAGAAATTGACAATAAATAAATAATCTATCCCAAGTTCTTCAATAAATTTAACTTTTTCACCTAATGGGGTTATATATTGAACATGCTTTTCATTTTTTCCTAATACAACAGAAGGATGGGGGTCAAATGTCATTACTGCACTATAACAACCTTTTTCTTCTGCTTGCTTTTTTGCCTCTAAAATGACTTGTTGATGGCCGAGGTGAACACCGTCAAAATAACCAAGTGCCATTGCCAGAGGGGGGAACTCATTGCTTGCTATCTTATATGGGAAACTAAGCCTTTTTACTTCCAAATGAAACTCACCTTTTCTTTACCGACCCTTTTTATTCTATATCGTTACGTAATACTTTAACTGGTTTAAGAAGACCTGGCTTGTTTGGATGCTTTGAATAAATAGCCAGAGCCAGTCCATCTTCAGTTTCAGCAATAATTGGTCCGTTACTGGTTTTTAAATGTTCTGGTATTTCTAATAGTGCACCGTTTTTCACTTTCTCTGCTACTTTATCATTAATCAGTAATTTCGGCAAATGAGAAAGCGCTGATTCTAATGGTCTTAACACGCTAGAGATGGTGCCGGCTTCCATATGTTTTTCAATTTCTTCAAATGTTAAACAATCATCCAATGTAAAAGCAGCAGATTGAACTCGTTGTAAACTGGACATATGAGCAGGAAAGCCAAGGAGTTCGCCAATCATGACAGCTAATGTACGGATATAAGTCCCTTTACTGCAACTGACCTTAAAACGAAATGAAATAACCTCCCCTTGAAATTGGTCCCTATCATCTAGCATTTCGATAGAATAAATGGTTACTTTCCTGGTAGGGCGTTCTACTTCTATTCCTTTACGAGCATATTCATAAAGTCTTACCCCTCCTACTTTCACTGCAGAATACATCGGTGGAGTTTGTTCTATTTCCCCTGTGAGCGAATGCAGTACCTTCATTATTTCTTCTCTAGAAATGATCCGATCCACGGCCTTTTTTTCTACCACATCACCTGAAGCATCTTCAGTAGTTGTGGAAAACCCAACCGTCACTTCCCCTACATAAGCTTTACCTGCATCAGTTATGTATTCCGCTACTTTTGTTGCTTTCCCAATACAAATAGGAAGAACTCCGGTCACATCAGGATCAAGTGTACCGGTATGACCCACCTTCTTCGTCTTTAGAATCTTTCTTAATTTAAAAATACAGTCATGCGATGTTAACCCAGCAGGCTTAAATAATGGTAAAATCCCTTCCAAGATTAACTCTCCTATCTAAATGTTATCGAAAAAAATGGATAGACTTGTGTCTATCCATTTCCCTTTAAAATTTTACTCTTCTTCATTCTTGTCCATCGGTTTGTCATCGGTATGCAATTGATGGAGAAGTGTTTCAATTCGGTTTCCATAATCAATGGATTCATCCCATTCAAAGATGATTTCTGGTGTTTTACGAAGACGAATACGGTGGCCTATTTCAGTTCGAATAAAGCCTTTTGCTTTTGCCAGACCTTTTAAGGTATTCTCCTTTTGTTCGTCATCACCTAATACAGATATAAATACTTTTGCTTGTTGAAGATCTCCTGTTACTTGAACGTCAGTAACTGTCACAAAGCCGATCCGAGGATCTTTAATTTTACGACCGATGATGTCACTAAGTTCTTTTTTCATTTGTTCTCCAACACGATTTGCTCTGTGGCTCATCACATTCACCTCTTAACTTAAAGCCAATCAATCTCGGTGATCGTTCTTTCTATTTCCGGAAATGAGTCAATTAGTTTAAGCGCGTTTTGCAATTCCTGCTCTGTAGATACCCGTGAAGAAGTAACAACAGCAATGGCTATTTTTGTTCTTTGCCATACATCTTGATAGTCCACCTCTGCCACGGATACATTAAATTTTTGCTTTAGCCGGGTCAGGATACGCTGCAAAACGGCGCGTTTCTCTTTTAATGAATGTGCATCATAGATGATACATTCACAAACGGCTGTACCGACAATCATTTCCGCTCTATTTCTTCCATTACATAAGCTTCAATGATATCTCCTTCTTTAACATCATTAAAGTTTTTAATGGTTATTCCACATTCGTAGCCTTGTGCCACTTCTTTAGCATCGTCTTTAAATCGTTTTAAAGCATCAATTTGACCTTCAAAGATGACAACCCCGTTACGAATTAAGCGAATACCGCTATCACGGGTAATTTTTCCATCTGTTACATAAGAACCTGCAATTGTCCCAACCTTAGAAACCTTAAAGGTTTGACGAATTTCTGCTTGACCGATGATTTTTTCTTCAAATTCAGGATCAAGCATCCCTTTCATCGCTGCTTCAATCTCTTCAATTACTTTATATATAATTCTGTGAAGACGGACGTCTACTTTTTCAGCCTCTGCTGCACGTTTCGCATTTACATCCGGACGAACGTTAAAGCCGATAACGATGGCATTTGAAGCAGCGGCAAGACTAATATCCGACTCATTAATTGCACCTGCTCCACTATGAATAATCTTGATATTAACACCTTGGACATCTATTTTTTGCAAGGAAGCGGCAACTGCCTCTGCAGAACCTTGGACATCTGCTTTAAGAATAATATTTAAATCCTTCATTTCACCTTGCTTTAATTGATCAAATAGATTTTCTAGACTAACGATGGATTTTTCACCACGCTGGGCAACTAAAGCCTGTTGTGCACGTGCCTCTCCAACTTGTCTTGCAGTTTTCTCATCTTCAAAAACAACGAATCGGTCGCCAGCCTGCGGTACTTCACTTAAGCCTGTAATTTCAACAGGTGTTGAAGGCGCTGCTTCTTTTACACGACGGCCCTTATCATTTACCATTGCACGTACACGGCCATACGTATTACCAACAACGATTGGATCGCCGATTTTAAGCGTACCGTTTTGAACTAGAAGGGTTGCAACTGATCCACGTCCCTTATCTAATTGTGCTTCGATAACAGTTCCAACAGCCTTGCGATTAGGATTTGCCTTATATTCTTCTACTTCACTTACAAGAAGAATCATTTCAAGAAGATTGTCGATTCCTTCACCTGTTTTTGCAGATAGTGGAACAAAAATTGTATCCCCGCCCCAAGCTTCTGATACTAAGCCGTGCTCAGTCAATTCCTGCATAACACGATCAGCATTTGCGGCCTCTTTATCCATTTTATTTACAGCGACGATAATTGGAACTTCAGCTGCTTTTGCATGGTTAATCGCTTCAACCGTTTGTGGCATAACACCGTCATCAGCGGCCACTACAAGGATGGTGATGTCAGTAATTTTCGCACCCCGGGCACGCATTGTTGTGAATGCAGCGTGTCCTGGTGTGTCTAGGAAGGTAATTTTCTTACCATTTTCAACTACTTGATAGGCACCGATATGCTGCGTAATACCACCAGCTTCTCCTTCGGTAACCTTTGTATTTCGAATCGAATCAAGCAAGGTTGTTTTACCGTGGTCAACATGCCCCATAATGGTAACAACAGAAGGTCTTTCTACTAAGTCTTCCGCAGTGTCCTCTGTAAAATACACTTCAAGGTCGGTCGTATCTATTTTAATTTCCTCTTCAACCTCTACCCCATATTCACCGGCAATCAATTCAATCGCATCTTTATCTAACACTTGATTAATTGTCGCCATTACCCCAAGTAAAAAGAGCTTTTTAATGATTTCTGAAGGTTCGCGATAGATCTTTTTCGCAAGCTCTCCAACCGTTAGAGATTCACTAAAAGTAATTTTAGCAGGAAGCTCCTTCTCTTTTTTCTTCACGGGCTGTGCATGTTGAACTGGAGTATGCGACTTCTTCTTTTTATTATTATTATTATTATTACGATTTTGGTTATTATTATAAGGCCGAGCCTTAGCTTTATCAGCGCTGCTAAACACTTTGTTTTCTTTTGATTGATATTCTTGGTTTTGCTTTTTGCCTTCAACCTTTTTTGGAGGCGAGACTACTTTTACCTTGCTAGGGGCAGCATTTTTATCTGCAGCCTCCTCAAATGCTTTAGCTGTTTTTGCCTGTACTTGTGGTTTTTGCCCTGACTGAGCCGGTCTTTGGTTTTGACGATTCTGCTGCCCGCCTGGACGTGAGTTTGAGCGATTTTGCTGCCCACTATTCTTTTTTGGCTGTTGTGTGTTGTTCTCTTTTTTATTATAAGCTGCATCAAGCTTTTTGATATCTGCATCTTCAATTGTTGCCATATGATTAGAGACCTCTATATTCATTTCTTTTAATTTATTGATAATTTCTTTACTTGAAATATTGTGTTTCTTTGCATATTCATAAACACGGATTTTACTCATTATTTCACCCCCGCTAAATTTAATCGAGCAACGTTATCAGTTTTTTTGCAAATCCATCATCCATAACAGCTACAACAACGCGGGCTTCTTTGCCAATTGCTTGACCAAGAAGATAACGATTTTCCACCATTTTTAATGGAACTTGATAGGAATTACATTTATCTGTAATTTTTTTTGTCGTATTGGTAGACGCATCTGCGGCTAATAAAACAAGCTTCGCTTTTCCGTTCCGGATTTCCTTAACGGCAAGCTCCTCACCTGAAATGATTTTACGCGCCCGATTGGCTAAGCCAAGCAATGACATCCATTGATTTTGTTTCATTTGGATTGTCAGTTCTCCTTCTCTATTAGCTCAAGTAGTTCTTCATATATAGAATCATCAATAGAAACTTCTAAATGGTTAGATAAAGTGTTTTTTTTCATGGCTAGTAGGACTGCTTCTTTGTCCTTTGAAAGGTAGGCTCCTCTGCCGGATTTTTTTCCAGTCAAATCAATGGATACTTCCCCTTCTTTGGAGCGAACGATGCGAACGAGTTCTTTTTTCGGTTTCATTTCACCGGTTGCAACACATTTGCGCATAGGAACTTTTTTTCTAGAGTTCACTTATCATTCACCTCACCTAATCGTCTAACTCTTCATCATAATCAAAATCAGTATCGACCTGATCGTCAAACAGCCTGATTGTTTCCTCACGCGGATAAATTCCTAGTTCACGTGCTTCGGTTTCTGATTTGATATCAATTTTCCACCCTGTTAATTTCGCAGCAAGGCGGGCGTTTTGTCCACGTTTACCTATTGCCAAGGAAAGCTGATAATCTGGGACAACAACTGTTGTTGCCTTTTCATTTTCATTCACCATTACATCGAGTACTTTAGAAGGGCTAAGCGAATTAGCTACAAAAACAACAGGATCGTCAGACCATTTCACAATATCGATTTTTTCACCCTTCAATTCATTGACAACTGCTTGAACCCGTGTTCCCTTTGGTCCAACACACGAGCCTACTGGGTCAACCTCATGATTATCCGAATGAACGGAAATCTTCGAGCGATCGCCCGCTTCACGAGCCACCGATTTAATTTCTACAGTACCATCGTAAATTTCAGGTACTTCAATTTCAAATAAACGTTTTAATAATCCTGGATGGGTTCGAGAAACAAAAATTTGTGGACCCTTTGTCGTTTTTTCAACCTTTGTAATAAATACCTTGATACGATCGTGCGGCTTATATCGTTCATTAGGCATTTGTTCATTTACAGGTAATAATGCTTCTATTTTTCCAAGGCTGACATAAATAAATTTGGAATCCAGCCTTTGAACAATACCTGTCATAATATCTTCTTCACGGTCGATAAATTCCGAATAAATAATTCCTCTTTCCGCTTCTCTTACACGCTGGGTAACCACTTGTTTAGCTGTTTGCGCGGCAATCCTTCCGAAGTCTTTTGGCGTTACTTCCATTTCGACAACATCTTCTACTTGGTAATTAGGATTAATGCGCACGGCATCTGCTAAAGAAATTTCAAGACGTGGGTCAAATACCTGATCTACCACTTCTTTTCTTGCAAAAACACGCATGGAGCCTGTTTGTAAATTAAAGTCAATACGGACATTTTGTGCCTGATTGAAATTACGACGGTATGCTGATACCAGTGCCGCTTCAATTGCTTCAATTAAAATATCCCTGGAAATACCTTTCTCTCTTTCCAGTATTGTAAGAGCATCTAATAATTCGCTGCTCATTTCGTTGTATCCCCCTAATCCTATTCAATTTTTATTCTTTTTTCCTTATGAAAAAACAACAGCAAGTCGTGCATTCGCTACTTTTTCATATGGAATGTCAACGGACTTTTTGCGAGTTTTAATCTTAACCTCAATTTTTAAATGTTGACCATCAAATTCGAGTAATGTGCCCTCGAAGCTTTTTTCCCCATTTATTGGCTCATAGGTTTTAATAACGACATTTTTGCCGATTGCCTTTTCGAAATCTTTTTCTTTTTTTAATGGACGCTCCGCACCTGGAGATGACACTTCAAGAAAGTAGTTATGGGGAATTGGATCAATCTCATCGAGTTTTTCACTTAGTCGCTCACTAACTAGACCACAATCCTCAATATCCACACCAGTATCTTTATCGATATATACGCGGAGGAACCAGCTTTTTCCTTCTTTCACATATTCAATATCCACTAATTCCAGTCCAAGCTCTTGAAAAATTGGTGCGGCCAGTTCTTCTACAACTTCCGTTACTTTGCTCATGCTTTACCTCCTCTTCTACATTATTTCACCCATATTCTATGTAGTTCACTGAAAGTTTTATCAAGTACACTTAAAAACATTTGTAAACAAAACCAAGATACGGATGGTGCCGCAACTCGATTACATAACGAAAGAGTGGGTTTCCCCACTCTTGAACACGAGAGTATTTCTTAGTATTTCCAATAAAACTATACCATAACCACCATTTATATGCAAATCCCAGCGAGTCATAACAATGTTTTTCCTTTTTAGAACAACGAAAGCTGGTTTTGCTCTGGAAGAGATTTTAAACAGCCTTGTTTGTCTAAATATTCGAGAATAGTCTTGGATACCTTGCCACGCTGCTGCAGGTCTTCTTTTGATAAAAATTCTCCTTCTCCTCTGGCCTTAACAATATTATAGGCTGCGTTTGTTCCTAACCCAGGGATGGAATTAAACGGAGGAATTAAGGAATTTCCATCAATAATAAAATCCGATGCATCAGAATTGTATAAATCATAATTTTGGAATGTAAAACCTCTTTCGGTCATTTCAAGCGCTAACTCTAGAACTGTTAACAGGTTCTTCTCTTTATTTGATGCCTCAAGACCTTTTACATTAATTTCCTCTATTTTTGCTCGAATGGCCTCTGAGCCTCGTGACATTGCTTCAATATCGAAGTCCTCCGCGCGGACAGTAAAGTAGGCTGCATAATACAATAGCGGAAGATGGACTTTAAAATACGCAATCCTTACTGCCATTAATACATAAGCAGCAGCGTGGGCCTTAGGGAACATATATTTTATCTTTTTGCAGGAATCAATATACCATTCCGGGACTTCATTTTTTCGCATTTCTGCTTCCATTTCTTCGCTTAAACCTTTACCTTTACGGACGGATTCCATTATTTTAAAAGCAAAAGAAGGCTCTAGCCCCTGATAAATCAAGTAGACCATGATATCATCACGACAGCCGATTACTTCGCTTAAGTTACAAATTTGGTTATGAATTAATTCCTGTGCATTCCCCAACCAAACATCCGTTCCATGAGATAGACCTGAAATCTGAACTAGTTCAGAGAAGGTTGTCGGTTTTGTATCCTCAAGCATTTGCCGCACAAACCTCGTTCCAAACTCAGGAATACCAAGTGTACCTGTTTTACACATGATTTGTTGTTCTGTTACCCCTAGGGATTCGGTATTACTAAAAATTTTCATGACCTCAGGGTCGTCTGTTGGAATTGTTTTTGGATCGATTCCACTTAGGTCTTGAAGCATCCGGATAACTGTTGGATCATCGTGACCTAGAATATCAAGTTTCAGGACATTATCATGGATGGAATGGAAATCAAAATGTGTTGTTTTCCATTCAGAGTTTCGATCATCTGCAGGGAATTGAATCGGTGTAAAATCATAAACATCCATGTAATCAGGAATAACGATTATACCCCCTGGATGCTGTCCAGTGGTTCTTTTCACACCAGTACACCCGGAAGCAAGTCGTTCCACTTCCGCATTACGAATTTGTAGATTGTTATCTTGCTGGTATGCCTTTACGTAACCAAAGGCAGTTTTATCTGCCACAGTACCGATTGTCCCAGCACGGTATACATATTCTTCACCAAACAAGACTTTTGTGTAGTTATGGGCACGCGGCTGGTACTCTCCCGAAAAGTTCAAATCGATATCAGGGACTTTGTCTCCTTTAAAACCCAGGAAGGTTTCAAACGGTATATCGTGTCCATCCTTACGATATTTTTCTCCACAATTTGGACAATCTTTATCAGGCAAATCAAATCCAGAGCCAACCGATCCATCATTAAAGAACTCGGAATGCTTACATGTCGGGCACACATAATGTGGCGGTAAAGGATTCACCTCGGTAATTTCCGTCATTGTCGCTACCAATGATGAACCGACAGATCCCCGAGAACCAACGAGATAGCCATCATCGAGCGATTTTTTCACAAGCTTATGTGAAATCAAATAAATAACGGCAAATCCATGCCCAATGATACTTTTTAGTTCTTTTTCCAGACGTGCTTCAACAATTTCAGGAAGCGGCTCTCCATATATTCTATGAGCCATTTCATAACTCATTTGGCGCATCTCATCTTCCGCGCCTTCAATTTTTGGAGTGTATAAATCGTCTTTGATCGGTTTAATGAACTCAATCATATCAGCAATTTTATTTGTGTTTGTAACCACAATTTCTTTTGCTTTTTCTGCCCCCAAAAACGAAAAAGCATCAAGCATCTCATTTGTAGTCCTAAAATGAACATCCGGAAGCTCATGGCGGTTCAACGGGTTCGCTCCGCCTTGTGAGTTGATTAAAATTTTTCGATAGATTTTATCATTTTCATTTAAATAATGAACATTTCCGGTTGCAACAACAGGCAAGCCTAATTTATCGCCAAGAATAACGATTTTACTAATAATATCTTCCATCGCTTTTTCATCGCGGACTAATTCCATTTCAATTAACGGCGCGTTTACTTCTTTCGGCATTACCTCAAAATAGTCATAAAAACGGGCATGTGATTCAACTTCTTCTGGTGACTTTTGCATCATCCCTTCAAACACTTCACCTTTATTACATGCTGACCCAACAAGAATTCCATCCCTGTATTTTTGGAGGACTGATCTCGGGATTCTTGGAACTCTATAAAAATACTCAATATGTGAGATCGAAACAAGTTTAAATAAATTCTTTAAGCCGTGTTCATTTTGAGCTAAAAGTGTGCAATGATATGGGCGGGCACGTTGATAAGCATTCCCTTTCCCCATATTATCGTTAAATTCATCATGGTATTCGATCCCCTTTTCAAGGGCATCTTTAAGCATTTTCAAGAGTAAATAACCCGTTGCCTCTGCATCATAAATCGCACGGTGATGCTGTGTTAATTCAATATCAAACTTTTTAGCAAGTGTATTTAATCGGTGGTTTTTCATTTCCGGATATAAGAATCGTCCTAACTCAAGTGTATCAATAACAGGATTTTTCGCCTTTTCAAGTCCTATTTTTTTATACCCGACGTTGAGGAAACCCATATCAAAGGAAGCATTATGAGCAACAAGAACTGCATCCCCAACCCATTCATAAAAATCTTTAATTACCTCATCTACTTCTGGAGCGTTTTGTACCATATCATCTGTGATACCTGTCAGATTAATCGTTGTGGCTGAAAGACGATGATGCGGATTGGCAAATGACTCAAAGCGATCAATGATTTCCTCGTCCTTCACCTTTACGGCCGCAAGCTCGATAATCGTATCATAAACGGCAGAAAGTCCTGTTGTTTCAACGTCAAAAATAACGAAGGTATCTTCCGCAAGTAAGCGATGGGCATCGTTATAGGCGATTGGTACACCATCATCGACAAGGTTTACTTCAACCCCGTATAGAATTTTTATATCATTCTTCTTTCCGGCTCCATATGCTTCTGGAAATGATTGGGCAACGGCATGGTCGGTCACAGCAATAGCTTTATGACCCCACTTTTTTGCCTGGGTAATCAATGCACTTACCGGAGTTACAGCATCCATTTGACTCATCGGGGTGTGAAGATGCAGTTCAACGCGTTTTTCATCCGCAGGTGCAGTGTCCTTACGTTCAACAGGCTTAATTTCATTAATATCATTTGCAATCATGACAAGGTCACGAACGAAGGTATCGTTCTGGATGCTTCCGCGGACCTTAACCCACATTCCCTTCTTCACAAGCTGAAACAAGGCGGCATCCTCTTTATCTCTTGAGAACATTTTCACCATGATTGAACTAGTATAATCAGTAATCTTAAAGGTTAGGAGTGAACGGCCGCTTCTTAACTCTCGAATCTCAGCATTAAAAATATACCCTTCAACCGCAACCCTTCTTTCTTCATCAACAATATCAATTAAACTCCGGAAGTCACTATCATCTTTAATTGTTAAACCAATCGTAAGCGGACCCTCCGGCACATCACCACCAGAGTGTTCCTTTTCAGCTTCTTTCTTCTGCATCTCTACCATTGCCAAAAGGGCACGTTCCTGATCTTCTTTTTGTTTAGCAAGTAAAAACTGCTCATATTCATCATTTGTTTCTTCTGTTTTTATGTCTGTCTCGATAGCTAGCAGAGGAAAACCAAAGGATTGATAAATATTTCCAATCAAAGAGCCATATTTTCGTTTTAACGCTAGACCCTCTGCCTCATTTCTCACAGTAATCGTTAGCTTATTCCCGCTGACATCCGGCATTTGTTCATTAAGCAGCTTTATTAGCGGCGGTGAGATACCATCAATTTGCTGAATACAAAAACCCCAATATTCTTTTAATAATTCCGGTGTGATTACTTGATTAATCACATTGATATCGTATGAAATGGTTGCAATACTCGAAAAAGTTCTTTCTAACTGTGTTGTAAAATTAAGATATACATTGAAAGGCAGGATTTTCTCAAATAAAAATTGAAAATGCCACTTTCTTGCTTTTTTTTCAACTAGAAGCCTTTCTATTTGCGCATTGTTGAAATGTACTACTACAGCATCCTCTACCAATTGCATCTGCTGGAGCAAGAGTTGGAATCGCTCTTTATTGCCTAAGGCATGTTCGCTCATCGTCTCTCTCCCATCTATTCAAAATCAATTATCTTTATCTATGGCTCTTTTCGCATAGATTGTTGTTTTTAGACTATAAAGTTTGTCCGTTGATTTCCGCTCCAGGCACTTGCTTTCCGCGGGGAGGGATGGGAGCCTCCTCGGCGTTACCGCCTGCGGGGTCTCCCACTTCCCTCTTTTTCCCGCAGGAGTCAAGTGCCCTCCGCTACAATCAACTCAGATTGTTAAAGTTAAATTACACTAATAAAGCAACAAACTTTAGGAAAACAGCCTTATCTATATCAAAATTTAATTATATCATATGATCTACAATGATTCGGCTTAATTCGACAGAAAACTTCATCCATTTTAATTACGAAAAAAATAAATTGGGATCGCGACTGCGATCCCAATTAGGTGATTAATTATATCATCTTAGAGGAAGAACCTCTGAATATCATTCCATGTGACGACAAGCATCAGCAACATAAGGAGGGCAAATCCGATAAAATGAACCATCCCTTCTTTCTGACGGTCAATTGGCTTCCCTCTAACTGCTTCCACTGCAAAGAACATCAATCTTCCGCCATCAAGAGCAGGAATTGGTAATAAATTCATAATCCCTAAGTTAATACTTAAGATCCCAGCCCATTTCATTAAATAATAAATACCTGATTTGGCTACTTCTGCAGTTGAATTATATATTCCAACCGGGCCGGAAAGTGCATCGATAGAAAATTGACCTGTGACTAAATTTCCAAGCATCACAAAAATTTGCTTTGTCCAGAAATAAGTTTCTGTAAAACCATATTTAACTGCTTGAAAAGGAGATTTTTCGACAGGGCTGTAAACGCCGATAATTCCTATCTTCTTACCCTCAACTGTTTTTTCAAGCGGTGTTACTTGAATTACACTTTCTTTTCCATCTCTAATAATCGAGAAATCAAGTTTTTTATTTGGGTTTTTTTGAATGATTTCTACCACATCAGACCAGCTTGAAATTTCTGAACCATTAATACTCTGAACGATATCTCCTTTTTGCAGACCTGCTGATTTAGCTGCACCGTCGGGGGTAATAGCACCTAATTGAGGTTCGTTCGAAGGCACACCTTGTAAAAGAGCGATTAATATAAATATGAAAAATGCAAGGACAAAGTTCATTGCCGGTCCTGCAAAAATCGCCAAAAATCTTTGCGGTAATGTCTTTGAGCCAAATTGACGATCAATTGGAGCAATTTGGGATTCACTCCCATTTTCAACAATGACTGCGCTAGGATTTACACTAAAAGTCTGCATACTTTCACTATCATCTTCAGGAAATCCCTTTATGACTAAATCTTTTTCGATATCTGCATACTCAACTTCAACAATCCGACAATTTGGAAACTTTTCTTTATTGTTTAATATAATTTTGTTAACATGATTTTCATTGTCAAACAAAAGACCAATTCGATATCCAGGTTTAATTTCTACCGATTCCGGATCTTCTCCTGCCATTCGAACAAATCCTCCGATTGGTAATAAACGGATCGTATAGGTAGTCTCACCTTTCTTATGTGTGAACACTTTTGGTCCCATACCGATCGCAAACTCTCGGCAGAGAATACCTGCTCTTTTAGCGAAAATGAAATGTCCTAATTCATGAAAGAAGACTAGTGCGCCAAAAATCACAATAAAGGCAATAACTGTACTCAATTATAAAACCACCTTTTTTATAGAAGTGAATGTACATACTGTCTCGTTTCTTTATCTACCTCTTCTATCATTGTTAAGCTTGGATGATCCATGGTTTGATGAGTGCTTAATGCCTTCTCAATCAAATCTTCGATCTGCAAGAAACGAATTTTACCTTTTAAAAACGCAGCTACGGCAGTTTCGTTGGCAGCATTCAAAACAGTTGGCATTGTTCCGCCTTTTTTTCCAGCCATATAAGCATATTTCAGACAGCGGAACCTTTCAACATCCATTTCCTGAAAATGTAGTTTACCAATACTCGCCAAATTTAACCGGGTACCAGAGGGAAGAGGCAGGCGGTCAGGGTATGTGAGTGCATATTGGATTGGCACTCTCATATCTGGTGTTCCAAGTTGGGCGATAATACTTGAGTCATGGAATTCAATCATAGAATGGATGATACTTTCTTTATGGAGCAATACATCAATTTTTTCATATGGCATATGAAACAACCAATGTGCCTCAATTACCTCTAACCCTTTGTTCATCATCGTGGCAGAGTCAATCGTAATTTTCGCACCCATCGACCAATTCGGGTGGTTCAAAGCCTCTTGTACCGTAACATTTTCTAGCTCTTCACGAGTCCTGTCACGAAAACTGCCACCCGAAGCTGTTAAAATTAATCTTTCAATATTTTTATCCTTTTCTCCTTGTAAGGCCTGGAAAATAGCTGAATGCTCGCTATCCACAGGAAGAAGTCGTACATTATTCTTTCTTGCCGCCTCCATTACTAAATGCCCTGCCGTTACAAGTGTTTCTTTATTCGCAATCGCAATTTCCTTTTTACATTCAATTGCTTGTAATGTTGGATGTAAACCAACACTGCCAAGAACGGCATTGACAAGGATATTAGATTTTTCATATACAGCTACCTCTATCAATCCTTCATTACCGTAAGTAAACTTTGTTTGAGGAAATTCTGCTTTTAATGTATTACAATCACTATGGTCTTGTACAGAAACTAGCTCTGGCTTAAACTCGACAATCAATTTTCGTGCCAAATCGATATTTTTACCAACGGAAAATGCAGCTAACTTAAATTGGGTTGGATGCTCACGAATAATATCAATCGTCTGTGTCCCGACTGATCCTGTTGCACCCAATAAATTAATTAATTTCAAAACATTCAACTCCTATAAGAAAAGCAAAAACAAATTATCCCGCTTTAACGGGCAGTAAGACCCCTTTTCAAAACTTTATAAGAACTATTAAGGATTTGCGGAGGGTTCAACTGCCCGTAAAAGCCCGATTGGTTCAACTAACAATCAGTGAAAAAAAACACTGATTGTAGTTTCACTTATCCCGCTTTAACGGGCAGTAAGACCCCTCTTCAAAACTTTATAAGAACTATTAAGGATTTGCGGAGGATTCAACTGCCCGTAAAAGCCCGATTGGTTCAACTAACAATCAGTGAAAAAAAACACTGATTGTAGTTTCACTTATCCCGCTTTAACGGGCAGTAAGACCCCTTTTCAAAACTTTATAAGAACTATTAAGGATTTGCGGAGGGTTCAACTGCCCGTAAAAGCCCGATTGGTTCAACTAACAATCAGTGGAAAAAAACACTGATTGTAGTTTCACTTATCCCGCTTTAACGGGAGCCCACTGATTGTTTGTTGAACTTTAATTCCAAAGGTGGAATAGGTTTAATATTGGCCAAACAAATATTAGGCTGTCAAAGCGATCAAGTATACCTCCATGACCAGGTAAAATTTTTCCTGAATCTTTCACATTAAAATGACGTTTAAAAGCGGATTGAACAAGATCGCCAATTTGTCCAAAAACAGATAGTACAGCAGTTATTCCAATTATTGACCCTTTTATATCAGTGAATAATACAAAGAGAAGGGCAACAATAACTGCACAAACGACACCGCCTAAGAAACCTTCAACGGTCTTATTAGGGCTGATTTCTGGCCAGAGCTTTCTCTTTCCAAGCGCTTTCCCAATAAAGTAAGCACCTGAATCCGTTGCCCAAACCATAAATAAGGAATATAAAATGTAAACTAATCCCCCATCCACCCTTGTTTCAAAGAAAAAATAAAAGCCAATTCCTACATAAAGGGCGGATAGTATGGAAAATGAGACATCCTCAAATGTAAAACGATTCTTGGTAATCACAGTGTATGTCAATAATAATAGTATAAACACAATGCACAATTCTGTTTTTGAATAATAAAAAGTATCCAAGACATATTGATACTTCTCCGGAAAAATTAGTACCCATAGAAACAAAATCGAAAGTATTCCATGGATAGAAAAAATGTTAAGATTTTTCATTCTCATTAATTCATACAACCCAATAGTAGCTAAAAAATAGGTTAATACTACAAGCGGAATCCCGCCAAAATAAACAATTGGCAAAAATAATGCCGCAGCGACGACTCCTGTTATGATTCTTTGCTTCATTTAGTAATTCAACACCTTTTTTATTCTATAAGCCACCATACCGACGTTGGCGTTTTTGGAAGACATCAACCGCTTCAAGCAAATGATCCTCATTAAAGTCAGGCCATAATACATCCGTAAACCAAAACTCCGAGTAAGCCAATTGCCAAAGCATAAAGTTACTCAAGCGAATTTCACCACTAGTACGGATTAAAAGGTCAGGATCAGTGAAATTCGAACTCATTAGGTAGGAGGAGAATACTCGTTCGTCGAGTTCACTCTCTTTTAGTATGCCATTTTTGCTATCATTTAAGACTTGCTTAACCGCATCGAGTATCTCAGCTCTGCTTCCATAATTCAAGGCAAAGTTTAACACGAGTCCGGTGTTATCTTTCGTTTCTTCCATAGCTTTTTCTATTGCTCGAAGAGTATGTATTGGAAGCTGATCTTTATAACCCATCATTTTCACTTGAACATTATTCTTAACTAAATCAGGAAGAAATGTCCCTAAAAATTCTTCCGGCAGCTTCATAATGTATTCAACTTCATTTTTGGGGCGCTTCCAGTTCTCAGTTGAAAAAGCATACAGGGTTAAGACTTTTATTCCAAGATCATTTGCCAACATGGTTGTTTTACGAACAACCTTCATCCCTTCATGATGGCCAGCAATACGCGGTAACGCCCTTTTTTTAGCCCAGCGCCCGTTGCCATCCATTATTATGGCAACATGCTCAGGAACAGGCAGTTTTTTTATTTCTTCTATTTTATCTCGGAGTGTGGAAGAGGTATTTTGCTTCTTCCTAAGTATAAATTTATTTAACATAACATTGCTCCTCAATTAGTTAATCATTTCCTCCGAAAATAGATCATTTACAATTGAATCAGATGTAGGTATGTAAAGTATCTTTTAGGTTAGATGGTATTATCATACCAAAAAAGCTAGAAGATATCTCTAATAATAACTTATGTAAAATAAAAGGAATTAAGAATAATGTTCAGAAAACTTCCGGGGGATATTCCTCGTTATCAAATAATCCCAAAAATAGTGAAAAAACCCCCTAGAAAGAGGGTCTTCTGATCATAAAAGCGGAAGCGCCTTGATTAGCCCCGACAAGCACTAGATGGTCTGTCGATGAAGACGTTCGTTGACATCATCGGCAGAATAGCAGCAATCTCGAGGGGCTAGACGCTGATACTATACATGCATTACACTTCTAATATTTCTTTTTCTTTGTCTTTTGTGATTTGATCGATTTTTTGAATGAATTCATCAGTAAGCTTTTGAACATCATCAGAATAGCCACGAAGTGCATCTTCTGTAATTTCACCATTCTTCTCAAGCTTCTTCAAAGAATCATTGGCATCACGTCGAATATTACGAAGTGCAACCTTTGCTTCTTCAGATTCTTTTTTAACTACTTTAACGAGTTCTTTCCGGCGTTCCTCTGTCAATTGAGGAATTGCAATTCGAATAACCTGACCATCGTTGGTAGGATTTATTCCTAAATCAGATTTTAAGATTGCCTTTTCAATTTCACTAAGAATTGATTTATCATATGGTTGAATTACGAGTAGTCTAGCTTCAGGAGTTGTGATACCTGCCATTTGATTTACAGGAGTAGGTGCGCCATAATAATCAACCGTAATCCGGTCAAGTAAAGAAGCACTTGCTCTCCCAGCTCGGATGCTAGCAAGTTCGCGAGTATATGACTGAATAGCTTTTGTCATACGATCTTTTGTAGAAGAGATGACTTGTTTTGGCATTAATTTTTCCCCCTAACGATAGTTCCAATTTTTTCACCCATAACGGCTTTTTTAATATTGCCTTGTTCCATAATTGAGAAAACAATTAGTGGAATATCATTATCCATACATAAGGAAGATGCTGTTGAGTCCATGACAGCTAACCCTTCTTTAATCACATCTAAGAATGTTAGATCTTCATATTTAGTGGCATTTGCGTCGATACGAGGGTCTGCCGAATAGACACCATCGACATTATTTTTTGCCATTAATATAACCTCAGCATCAATTTCTGCTGCTCGCAGTGCAGCTGTTGTATCAGTTGAGAAATAAGGATTACCTGTTCCAGCAGCAAAAATAACGACACGTTGCTTCTCTAAATGTCTAATGGCACGACGTCTAATATACGGTTCAGCGACCTGACGCATTTCTATTGAGGTTTGTACACGTGATTCAATTCCTAAGTGCTCCAAACTATCTTGAAGTGCTAAAGAATTCATTACAGTTGCAAGCATCCCCATATAATCGGCAGTTGCTCTGTCCATACCCATTTCACTTCCGATTTTCCCGCGCCAAATATTGCCGCCGCCAACAACCACAGCTACCTCTACCCCAAGTTCTGCAATTTCTTTTACTTGAATGGCAATCGATTTGATAACTGAAGGTTTAATTCCAAAGCTCGATTCACCAGCAAGTGCTTCTCCGCTCAATTTTAATACCACGCGTTTGTACTTAGGACCGCTCATATAAACCTCCATTATGTAATTTATAACTTAGTTAGCTTGAAAAATAGGGAACACACCGTGTTCCCTATTTAAAAACCTATACAGTAACATTCCCTTAAAACTTGTTCGATTTTAAGCTAGAGAATATTTGACTATTGTTTATTTACTTGGTTCATAACTTCTTCTGCGAAGTTATCTTCACGTTTTTCGATGCCTTCCCCTACTTCGTAGCGTACGAATTCACGTAATGTTGCACCTTTGGATTCAACAAATTGACGTACTTTTTGATCAGGGTTTTTAACAAAAGTTTGATCAAGGACACATACATCTTCAAAATATTTTCCAAGACGACCTTCCACCATTTTCGCAACGATGTTTTCAGGTTTGCCTTCGTTAAGAGCTTGTTGTGTTAATACTTGACGCTCACGTTCAATTTCCTCTTGTGATACTTGGTCACGAGAAACGTATTTTGGTCTGAGTGCTGTAATGTGCATAGAAATATCTTTAGCAGCATCGGCATCTGTAGTGCCTTCAAGAACTGTTAGCACGCTGATGCGTCCACCCATATGAAGGTAAGCACCAAATGCATCATTTTCTGTTTTTGATACTACAGCAAAACGGCGAAGTGATAATTTTTCACCAATTTTAGCAATCGCAGCGTTGATGTGTTCCTCAACGATTGCCCCATTTTCCATTTTTTGAGCAGAAGCTTCTTCAACTGTTTCTGGTTTGTTTTTAAGAAGATGCTGTGCCAGTTCCTTTACAAGAGTTTGGAACCCTTCATTTTTCGCAACGAAGTCAGTTTCAGAGTTTACTTCAAGAATAACTGCATCATTACCTTCTGTTAAAATGGATGTTAACCCTTCAGCAGCAACTCGATCGGCTTTCTTTGCCGCTTTTGCAATCCCTTTTTCACGTAAATAATCAATTGCTTTTTCCATATCACCATTTGTTTCTGTTAATGCTTTTTTGCAATCCATCATTCCAGCGCCAGTTTTTTCACGTAATTCTTTAACCATTTGAGCAGTAACTGCCATAATTTTCTTCCTCCTTTAATTCTATGTACTATACTCATATCTTAGCCATTGAAATCTAAGATAAACATTCTTTAGCCCGACAACCGACGGGTTTTTTTCGAATAGGAAAGTAACTTGCAGAAATTGATTAGAAACTGCCTATCGGCATAAGTTTAACTGAACCTCTGTCTTCGCCTAATGGCAAGTTTTCTTTAAAAAAAGGTGATAAAGGGTCTCCCTCTTATCACCTTTTTTAGTTCACTAAATTGTCCAGCTTCATCGCTTAGCCCCGCTCGAGATCATAAGCCAATCACTGCGAAAGACAAAAAAGCCTCCCGTAGTACATGTCATATGCTGGCTGTGCAAGGCGATTCCGCTTTTCTATTTAAGCTTCTACTTGCACTTCTTCGCCTTGTTTTGCTTCAAGGATGGCATCAGCCATTTTACCAGTTAAAAGCTTAACCGCGCGAATCGCATCGTCATTCGCTGGAATAACTACATCGATTTCGTCTGGATCACAGTTTGTATCAACGATACCAACAATAGGAATGTTTAATTTCTTCGCTTCAGCAACTGCGATACGCTCTTTACGAGGGTCAATGATGAAAAGTGCGTCAGGAAGCTGTTTCATGTCTTTGATTCCGCCTAGGAATTTTTCAAGACGTTCTTGTTCTTTCTTCAATTGTACTACTTCTTTCTTAGGTAGTACTTCGAAAGTACCGTCTTCTGACATTCTTTCGATATCTTTTAAGCGGCCGATACGCTTTTGAATTGTTTCAAAGTTTGTTAATGTACCACCTAACCAGCGTTGGTTAACATAGTACATACCAGAACGGCCTGCTTCTTCTTTAACAGAATCTTGAGCTTGTTTCTTTGTACCAACAAAAAGAACTGTTCCGCCGTTGCCAGCAAGTTCCTTCACCCAGTTATAAGCTTCTTCAACCTTTTTAACTGTTTTTTGAAGGTCGATAATGTAGATACCGTTACGCTCAGTGAAGATATATTTCTTCATCTTAGGGTTCCAACGGCGAGTTTGGTGTCCGAAATGTACACCAGCTTCAAGCAATTGCTTCATTGAAATAACTGACATGTTTTTTTCCTCCTAATGGTTTGTTTTCCTCCGCTTATCTCATTTTTAAACAGAAACTGTTAATAACAGCACCGTCTGTTTAAATCAATAAGCGTGTGTATTAACACCATGAAATACTATAGCATAAGTAAACTTAACAATCAAGCGCTATACTTTAAGAAAAATAAAAAATCCCCAGATAAACTGGAGATTTATATTTTTACTTAGTTCTTAGTTTATCAAGTTCAACAAGAAACTTATCATTTAAGACTTTAATATACGTTCCTTTCATACCTAGGGAGCGCGATTCAATTACCCCAGCACTCTCAAGCTTTCTTAGAGCATTGACAATAACTGAACGTGTAATACCAACGCGATCAGCAATTTTTGAAGCAACTAGCAGTCCTTCATGACCATTAAGCTCTTCAAAAATATGCTCAATGGCTTCTAGTTCACTATAAGACAATGAACTAATGGCCATTTGAACAACCGCTTTGCTTCTAGCTTCTTCTTCAATCTCTTCTGCTTTTTCACGTAAAATCTCCATGCCAACTACAGTTGCACCATATTCTGCAAGGATTAAATCATCATCTTGGAATTTTTCTTGTAATCTTGCAAGGATTAAGGTGCCAAGACGTTCTCCACCACCAATAATAGGAACAATTGTTGTCAATCCTTCACGGAATAATTCTCTATTTTCCACAGGAAAAGCAGTATATTGGCTTTCAATATCAAGATTTGATGAAGTTTCTTGAATATTAAATAAGCCTTTTGTATATTCTTCCGGAAATTGACGGTCTTCAAACATTTTTTTCATTCTTTCGTTTTCAATTTGTTGATAAATTGAAAAACCTAGAAGTTTTCCGCGGCGGCTGACAATGTAAACATTTGCTTCAATTGTTTCACTTAATGTTTCTGACATTTCTTTGAAGTTTACTGGCTTTCCTGCAGCTTTTTGCAATAATACATTAATTTTTCTTGTTTTTGTAAGTAAATCCATCGTGTTTCTTCCTCCTAATTAACTACAAACATTATTAAATTTAAAAAGCTATTACAATCATTTTCGACGTATTAGGTCATTTAAGGAACGATGTTTCCAAAAAATTTAAGATTAAACAACTGTTCCTAAAGAATAAACTGGGATAAATCTTTATTTTTTGATATAGCACCAAGTTTATCATCGACATACTGCGGTGTAATCGTGATTTTCTCCATTGAAATATCCGGTGCTTCAAAAGATAAGTCCTCTAAAAGCTTTTCTAATATAGTATGGAGTCGTCTGGCACCAATATTGTCTGTATTTTGATTCACTTCGAATGCTATTTCAGCAATTCTACGAATAGCATCGTCAGAAAATTCAATTTGTATACCTTCTGTTTCCAATAATGCTTGATATTGCTTTATTAAAGCGTTATCTGGCTCGATTAAGATTCTGAAAAAGTCTTCCACAGTCAATTTCGTTAGTTCCACCCGAATCGGGAATCGGCCTTGAAGTTCAGGTATTAAATCAGATGGTTTAGCCATATGAAACGCCCCAGCAGCGATAAATAAAATATGATCGGTTTTAATCGAACCATATTTCGTAACTACTGTCGAACCTTCAACAACCGGTAAAATATCCCTTTGAACACCTTCTCTCGAAACATCTGCTGAAGAGCCTCCAGAATTCTTGCTTGCAATTTTATCGATTTCATCAATAAAGATAATCCCATTTTGTTCCGCGCGATAAACGGCTTCTGATGTAACCTCATCCATGTCAATCAGTTTTGCAGCTTCTTCATTTGTTAACACTTTCCTTGCTTCATGAACGGTTAATTTTCTTTTCTTCCGCTTTTTCGGCATAAAGCTGCTCAGAGCATCCTGCATGTTCATACCCATTTGTTCAATACCAGAACCTTGGAGCATATCAAACATAGAAGGCGTTTGCTCCTCAACCTCTACGGTAACAATTTCATCCTCCAACTGACCAAGAGCAAGTTTCTCTTTAATAATCTTTCGTTTTTCTTGAATAGAGTAATCTTCCTGCTGCGTCTCAGGTTCAGCATTAGAATTTCCTCCTCCAAACAACATTTCGAGTGGGTTTTTATAGTTCGTCGATTTTTTTGCAGATGGAACAAGTAAATCTACAAGCCTTCCATTTGCATTTTCCTCGGCCCGCTCCTTTACACTTTGCATCCGGTCCTCTTTCACTAATCGAACAGAGGTTTCGGCTAAATCTCTAACCATTGATTCAACATCACGGCCAACATAGCCTACTTCTGTAAATTTAGTCGCCTCAACCTTAATAAACGGTGCACCAACAAGCTTTGCAATCCTTCTGGCAATTTCCGTTTTACCAACCCCGGTCGGTCCTATCATCAAAATATTTTTAGGAATAATCTCTTCCCGGAGTTTATCATTTAATAAACCCCTTCTGTAACGGTTTCTTAAAGCAACAGCGACCGCTTTCTTTGCATCCTTTTGTCCTATAATATATTGATCAAGTCTTTCGACAATTTGGCGGGGGGTTAAATTGGTTGTTCTACCCATATTTTTCAGTCTCCTTCCCGTTATAGCTCTTCAACGATAATGTTGTGGTTCGTGTATACACAAATTTCTGCAGCTATTTCTAAAGAAGCTTTCGCGATTTCTTTCGCAGATAGATGATCCCCGGCATATTTCTTCAGTGAACGACCTGCCGCCAATGCGTAATTCCCACCAGAGCCAATCGCGAGAATCCCGTCGTCGGGTTCGATGACTTCCCCAGTACCGGAAACAAGAAGCAAGCTTTCACGATTCATTACAATTAACATCGCTTCCAACTTGCGGAGCATTTTATCGTTTCTCCATTCTTTTGCAAGCTCAACAGCTGCTCTTTGGAGATTTCCATTATACTCCTCTAATTTCCCTTCAAACAGTTCAAAAAGAGTAAATGCATCAGCAACTGAACCGGCAAAACCAGCCAATACTTTACCATTAAATATCTTTCTTACCTTTTTTGCAGTGTGCTTCATCACTACTGCATTACCAAATGTAACTTGGCCATCACCAGACATAGAACACTCGCCGTTATGATGAATTGCAAATATTGTTGTTGCATGAAATTGATTCAAACAAATCTTCCTCCTTCAGGAGTAATTTCCGTTTATAAACACAGATGGTATGTAAATAATTGGATCAAGCAGAATCTAGTTCTTCATCAATTACTTGGTATAGATTTGGATAAAACGAAATCAATGAAATCAAGTTGACAATGTTCAATTGTATATTTTGCGTAATTCCTTTTAATTTGTAAACAGAAGATACATAAATTTAATAAAACATTCACATTTATCATACTATTCACTGACAAGGGCTACTAAATCGTATCATACTTCCAATGTCCTTGCAATAAATTTTACAAAACTTTCGCAAAGTTCTGAATTGTCTCTAAAGCTCGATTTGCATGTTGTAAATTCCTTTCCTGCTTTCCTTTTATTTTAACTGGCAGCTCAGGAAACAACCCAAAATTAGCATTCATCGGCTGAAAGTTATCAGGATTTGCTGTAGTAATATAACGTGCCATACTTCCAATAGCTGTTTCCGCCGGAAACTCTACTGTATCCATTCCTTCAACTAACCGTGCTGCATTGATTCCGGCTATTAAACCACTTGCAGCTGATTCTACATATCCCTCAACCCCAGTCATTTGACCGGCAAAAAATAAATCTTCACGATTTTGAAATTGATATGTGGCCTTGAGTACCTTCGGTGAATTAATAAAGGTATTACGGTGCATCACACCATATCGAATGATTTCTGCCTTTTCAAGACCAGGAATCAACTGAATAACTTCCTTTTGGGCACCCCACTTTAAATGTGTCTGAAAACCGACAATATTAAACAGGGTCCCAGCTGCATCATCTTGACGAAGCTGCACAACTGCAAATGGTCTTTTTCCTGTTTTCGGATCCTCTAATCCAACCGGTTTTAACGGTCCAAAAAGCATCGTTTTCTTTCCTCTTGCCGCCATTACTTCAATTGGCATACAGCCTTCAAAAAAGACCTCTTTTTCAAATTCCTTCAATGGTACCGTCTCAGCAGAAATGAGTGCTTCATAAAAACGATTAAACTCTTCCTCTGTCATCGGGCAATTTAAATAAGCAGCTTCTCCTTTATCATAGCGTGACTTCAAATATACTTTTTCCATGTTGATGCTTTCTTTTTCTAGAATTGGTGCTGCTGCATCATAAAAATATAGATAATCTTCACCGGTTAAGTTTTTAAGCTGTGCTGAGAGATCTGGGCTGGTTAGAGGTCCTGTAGCAATAACGGTTGGCCCATCTGGAATTTCGGTGACCTCTTCATTAACAACCGTAACATTTTCATGATTTTTGACCATCTCAGTTACTTTGGCGGCAAATTCATGACGATCAACAGCCAAAGCTCCACCTGCTGGAACGGAACAAGCATCAGCCGCAGCGATAATCACTGAATCAAGCTTTCTCATTTCTTCTTTTAATACCCCAACAGCATTTGTTAACGTATTGGCCCGCAATGAATTACTGCATACCAATTCTGCAAATTTATCTGTATGGTGTGCTGGTGTTTGTTTTACCGGCCGCATCTCATAGAGTCGTACTTTTATGCCACGTTTAGCAATCTGCCATGCTGCTTCACTTCCTGCCAAACCAGCACCAACTACATTTACTGTTATGTCTTTCATTTTGGAACCTCCTGAAATTCTACCTGGAACTTGAGTTAAATACCATTTTGGTTAAACAAGCATTATAAATGTAGCTTTCCCACATTTGAGTCCATCTTGCATTGTACTATACGTATGAAAAAGAAAAAAGTTTTAATTACTTATTTATTTACAAAAATAAAAAGAGTGGAACTTTCCCACTCTTAACTTTGCGGTTCTTCCTTGTAATCACAAGTAACACATTGAACTTGGACGCCTTTTTTTAATTTCTTTTCGACTAGCAGGCCTTCACATTTAGGGCAGGCTCTAGGTAACGGTTTATCCCAAGAAATGAATTCACACTCAGGATATCGGGTGCAGCCGTAAAACAATCTTTTTTTCTTACTCTTTCGTTCAATAATCTGCCCTTCCTTACATGACGGGCAAGTTACACCGATTTCTTTTACAATCGGTTTGGTATTCCGACAATCTGGGAAATTACTACAAGCCATGAATTTTCCGTATCTGCCCATTTTAAAAACCATTGGGTTTCCACAGTTTTCACAATCCTCACCAGCTGGCTCATCTTTGATTTCTACTGACTGCATTTCTTTTTCAGCCTTTTCTACATGCGTCTCGAAATCTTGGTAAAATTCATCAATAATTTGAACCCATGGTACTTTTCCGTCTTCGATATTATCCAATCCCTGTTCCATTTTTACTGTGAACTCCACGTCAATAACGTCAGGGAAAAATTCAAGAATCAACTCATGGACAATTTCACCCAGCTCGGTAGGTATAAATCGTTTATTATCAAGCGCAACATAGCCCCGTTTTTGAATTGTATCCAAGGTTGGTGCATATGTAGAAGGGCGACCAATTCCAAGCTCCTCCAGTGTTTTGACAAGTCTTGCTTCTGTGTAACGTGGAGGAGGCTGTGTAAAGTGCTGTTTTGGATCAATATCCTTTTTAAACACTTCATCTCCTTCTTTGAGATCTGGAAGCATTTTTTCAGGTCCATCTTCTTGGTCATCTGACCCTTCAACATATAGCTTCATAAAGCCTGGAAACTTAATTTTAGAGCCGGTCGCACGGAACAGTACATTTCCATTCTGTAAATCCACACTCATCGTATCCATAATTGCCTGTGCCATTTGACTTGCTAAAAAACGCTCCCAAATTAATTTGTACAAACGGAACTGATCACGTGATAGAAATTCTTTTAAGCTGTTGGGATCTCTTAATGGACTTGTAGGACGAATTCCTTCATGGGCATCCTGTGCATTCGTTTTCTTTTTTTCTTTTCTTTGTTCATTCTTTAGAAAGTTCTCACCATATTCCGCTTTTATATAGTTAGCGGCCTCTGCCTGCGCAACCTCTGAAATTCGAGTGGAATCAGTTCTCATATACGTAATGAGACCAATTGTTCCTTCTTTCCCAAGTTCGATTCCTTCGTATAACTGCTGTGCAAGCATCATCGTTTTTTTGGCCCGGAAGTTCAGCTTTCTGGCTGCTTCTTGCTGTAAGGAGGATGTGATAAAAGGCAGTGCCGGGTTTCTACGACGCTCTTTTTTCGTCACAGAAATCACTTTGAACTTATCTTCTGTCAGTTGCCCTAAAATAGCCTGAACGTCTTGTTCTGACTTAAGCTCGTTTTTATCATTGCCAACCAAAGAATGGAAATTGGCATTGAATTGATCTTTTCCCTTTATAAATTCACCTTCAATTGTCCAATATTCTTCAGGTGTAAACGCTTTTATCTCTTTTTCCCTATCAATAATCAATCGAACTGCAACGGATTGAACACGTCCTGCGCTTAAGCCTTTTTTCACCTTCTTCCAAAGAATCGGGCTAATATTATAGCCTACGAGCCGGTCTAAAATCCTGCGTGCCTGCTGAGCATCAACAAGATCCATATTAATTGGACGAGGATGCTTGAATGATTCTTTTATAGCATCCTTTGTGATTTCATTAAAAACAACACGGCAATCTGAGTTAATGTCAACATCTAAACTGTGCGCTAAATGCCAGGCAATTGCTTCCCCTTCACGATCCGGGTCGGCCGCGAGATAAACTTTTTTTGCCTTTTTGGCCGCTGTTTTTAATTCCTTTAAAACAGGGCCTTTCCCGCGGATTGTAATATATTTTGGCTCAAAGTTATTTTCTTTATATACACCCATCTGACTCCGTGGCAAATCACGAACATGCCCCATCGAAGCTTTTACTTTATATTTATTTCCTAAGTATCGTTCTATTGTTTTCGCTTTTGCTGGGGATTCAACGATTACAAGAAATTCTGCCATTCAAATATCCTCCTTAAGAGGGAAAGTGTGAAAGCGCCTCGAATACGGCAAAAGCCTATTTCTAAGATGCTTACCATTTGAGAAGTTTTCCTAAATTCCAGTTTTAACAATTTTAACTGGAGAAAATACTTTACAAAACTGCCTTATCCCAAAAATTTTAATTATATGTTTATTACAATAGTATTTATTCATTTTTGATATATTCTTTTTTTCGAACATCTGTTGGAAAATGTATAACATAATAGAAATTTTTGCAACCTTTTTTAGCTAATTTCTCCATTTAATCGAAAAAACCTGCAAAAATAACAATTTTTATTCTTAAGTTTTTAATTTTACATAGAGTTTAATCTTATTTCTTCCAAAATATCCTCAGCCCTTGTAACAAGCTTTGCCCCTTGCTGAATTAAATCATTTGCTCCAATGGAATATGGATTAAAAATACTTCCAGGCAACGAAAATACATCACGACCTTCGTTGACGGCATAATTGGCCGTGATGAGCGAACCGCTTTTTCGCTTTGCTTCTATAATAAACGTTCCGGCCGCTAAACCGCTAATGATTCGATTTCGTGCGGGAAAATGCCATCTAAGCGGCTTGGTATCTGGGGGATACTCGGATATTACAAGCTGTGTTTTCATTAATTCAAGTGCAAGACTCATATTTTCTTTTGGGTAGATATGATAAAAACCGCCTGCAATAACAGCGATTGTTTTACCGCCATTTTTTATCGCATATTCATGTGCCAGGGTATCTATTCCCTTTGCTAAACCACTCACAATGAGAACACCATTATCTATTAACTTAGGAAAAATTAACTTAATCGCATTTTTTCCGTATTGTGTTGCTTGACGAGAGCCAACAACTGCAAGTTTCGGCTCTTTTTCAAGAAGCGATAAATCCCCCTTCAGAAATAAAGCCCATGGCGGCTGGTAGATTTCTTTTAAGTACTTTGGATATTCATTATCGAAAATAGTAATCATAGTAATATCATTGGTTTCGTATTGACGGATTTGTTCGTGAATAAGGTCAGGATGTAGAGGAATGATAGAAGATTTATCCAAAGCGTTATCGTGGTTTACTTGTGGAAATAAGGAAATTTGATGAGATGACTGAGGTTGGGTCCGGTACAAGGACTGAAGTGTTGGATCCTTTTTTAGCATTTGATACACAGTATTCCATGAGATATTTGGGTAATGAAGCAAATGAATCAGTTTTTCTTTAAAGTCATCCATTATTCATTCTCCTTTTTTATAGTACGAGAAATAGCCCCTCAACTATGAGGGACTATCAGTAACCATCATGATGTGTATATTAGTGGGTCTTACACTTTTCATATAGACCTTGCTCTTTCAAAACTTCAATCAGTGTTTCACCCATTACAGATGGGGTATCCGCTACTTTAATGCCGCATTCATTCATGATGCGGATTTTTTCGTCTGCAGTACCCTTTCCGCCAGAGATAATGGCACCAGCGTGGCCCATACGTTTTCCTGGAGGTGCTGTACGTCCGCCGATAAAACCAACAACAGGTTTTGTCATGTTTGCTTTAACCCATTCAGCTGCTTCTTCTTCAGCAGTACCGCCAATTTCCCCAATCATAATCACTGCGTATGTTTCAGGATCTTCATTAAAAGCCTTTAGAACATCAATGAAGTTAGTTCCATTAACTGGGTCACCGCCAATACCAACTGCAGTTGTTTGACCAAGTCCTGCTTGTGTTAGTTGGTGTACAGCTTCATATGTTAATGTTCCTGAGCGGGAAACTACCCCAACATGTCCTTTTGTATGGATGTAGCCTGGCATAATACCAATTTTACATTCATCAGCAGTAATAACACCTGGACAGTTTGGACCTACAAGACGGGTCTTTTTGCCTTCCATGTAACGTTTTACTTTCACCATATCTAATACAGGAATATGCTCTGTAATACAAATAACAAGATCTAATTCTGCATCAACAGCTTCGATAATAGAATCTGCTGCAAATGGTGCCGGGACATATATAACAGATGCATTTGCACCAGTTACTTCAACGGCTTCCTTTACCGTATTGAAAACAGGTACACCTTCAACTTCCTGACCTTTTTTCCCAGGAGATGTACCACCAACAATTTTGGTGCCATATTCAAGCATTTGTTTTGTATGAAAACGGGCTGTTCCGCCTGTTATCCCTTGAACAATAACCTTAGTATCTTTATTAATAAAAACGCTCACGTTAATTCCCCTTTCTTGTCAATCCTATTTCACTAATGAAACGATTTTTTGTGCGCCGTCAGCCATGGATTCTGCAGCAATAATTTCAACGCTTGACTCGGCTAAGATTTTCTTACCTAAATCAACGTTTGTTCCCTCTAAGCGAACAACAAGTGGAACACTTAGTCCAACCTGCTTAGCTGCTTCGACTACACCCTCAGCAATGACATCACACTTCATGATTCCACCAAAAATATTGACAAAAATACCTTTTACGTTTGAATCAGAAAGGATAATTTTAAACGCTTCTGTAACCTTTTCTGCTGTCGCACCGCCCCCAACATCTAAGAAGTTTGCAGGGTCGCCACCGTAATGTTTAATGATATCCATCGTTGACATGGCAAGTCCGGCACCATTAACCATACAGCCAATATTTCCATCTAAAGCTACATAGCTCAAATCATATTTTGATGCTTCAATTTCCTTTACATCTTCTTCTTCATGGTCACGGTACGCTAATACATCTTTTTGACGATACAATGCATTTGAGTCGAAGTTTAATTTTGCATCAAGTGCCATTACTTTTCCGTCTCCTGTAACTACAAGCGGGTTAATTTCGGCAATTGAACAATCCATTTCGATATAAGCATTGTATAAGCCCATCATAAACTTAACAGCTTGATTAATAAGTTCATTTGGTATATTGATATTAAAAGCAATACGGCGTGCTTGGAATGCCTGTAAGCCAATTGCAGGATCGATTTCTTCTTTAAAAATTTTCTCCGGAGTTTTTGCAGCTACTTCTTCAATTTCCGTACCGCCTTCTTCAGATGCCATTAAAACAACACGTGAAGTGGCACGATCTAGTACTAAACCAACATAGTATTCTTTTTTGATGTCACAGCCTTCTTCGATAAGTAAACGTTTCACTTCTTTACCTTCAGGCCCTGTTTGGTGAGTTACCAATGTTTTTCCAAGGATTTCATTTGCATATGTACGAACCTCTTCAAGGTTTTTGGCAACTTTAACACCGCCGGCTTTCCCCCGTCCACCAGCATGGATTTGTGCTTTTACAACACAAACCTGTGTGCCTAGTTCTTTCGCCGCCTCAACTGCTTCTTCAACAGTGAATGCCACTTTTCCGTTAGGAACCGCTACCCCGTAATTTCTGAGGATCTCTTTCCCTTGATACTCATGGATATTCATTTCCCATCCTCCTATCAAACTCTTTTAGTAAAACTTGGCGTTCGCCAAGTCTTTTTTTGGCGAATGCCGTAGTTTTTCTTATGCGCAGGAAGAAAGTATAAAATTTTGAATAGTTTATACTTTCTAACCAGCCAAAAAATTGACTCCGTTTTCATTTTATATAATGACACATACCTTGTCTACCATTAAGCAAAAAAATTATATCCATCTTTAAAAAATTCAGAATAATACATTAATAAAATTCGTTTTACAAAGGGTTTTGATAACTGATTTTATTTTTTACAATAATAAAAAACAGGCTCAAAACCTGTTTTTTATTGTAAAATATAATCTTTGACTGGCGCGAAGCTTTTTCGATGGCAGGAAGTAATCCCATGCTGTTTTATTGCTTCTATATGTTCCTTCGTGCCGTACCCCATATTTTGCTGAAAACCGTAGGCTGGATAGCTTAACGAAATCTCTTTCATCAGTTGATCTCTTGCTACCTTTGCAACAATCGAAGCTGCCGCGATAGAGACACTTATTGCATCCCCTTTAATAATAGATTCTGTTGGATAAGGGGTATCGAGCTTCATCGCGTCAATCAGCAACAAATCCGGCTTTGGATTTAGTAAGGCGATAGCCGCTTTCATTGCCTTTTTTGTCGCTTCATAAATATTAATCTCATCAATTTCAATTGCATGAATCATCGAAACGCTAAAAGCCAGTGCTTCCCTTCTAATGATTTCATCGAATTCCTGACGTTTTTTTTCTGAAAGCTTTTTCGAATCATCCAGACCGGCTAAGTAAAAATCCTCTGGCAAAATAACAGCTGCTGCCACAACTGGACCTGCAAGCGGACCTCTTCCGACTTCATCGACACCGGCAATCAATTCAAATCCTTGAGATCGCCATTTCTTTTCATATGCGCTCATCTCATTGAATTTTTCCTTTAATCGTCTGTTCTCTTCCATTTGCTTATGCCATTTATGTACCAACTTTTGAACACCCTTGCGCTCATCTTGAAGGATATGTAACAAAAATGGATCATTTTCTGACATAATATTTTCTAATTGTCGTTCAATTTCTGCAATAGTTTGTACCTTCATTTATTTCACCCGTTGTAATGATACCCTGGTATCATAGTAAATTCAATACACAAAAAATAGCACACAAAATTCATTTCGAATTTGTGTGCTGGTTCTATCGAGTTATTATTAAGAAACAATTAGGTCTTTCAGTTTAACTGTGCTGCTACTTCCAAAAATTTCTTGTTCCAGTCTTCTGCCAGTCGGAGTTGCGGCAAGGCCGCCTTCTGCGGTTTCCCTCAATGAAGATGGCATTGCTTGGCCAATTAAGAACATGGCATTAATGACTTCATCACAAGGGATTCTGCTTGAAATTCCAGCAAGTGCCATATCTGCTGCAGTAATAGCATTAGAGGCACCCATTGCATTCCGTTTTACACAAGGAACTTCAACTAATCCTGCAACAGGATCACATACTAATCCCAGCATATTCTTCAAGGTGATGGCCATCGCCTCTGATGCCTGCTGTGGTGAGCCGCCAGCCATTTCTACAATCGCAGCTGCTGCCATACCACTTGCAGAGCCTACTTCAGCCTGACATCCACCTGCAGCACCGGAAATAGAGGCATTATTGGCGACTACAAAACCAAATGCAGCTGCGGTAAACAAGAATTCAATCATTTCCTCGCGGGTTGGATTCAATTTTTCTTTTACAGCAAATAATGTTCCTGGTACCACACCTGCAGAACCTGCAGTTGGTGTTGCACAAATAACACCCATTGCGGCATTCACTTCATTAGTGGCCACTGCTTTACTGACAGCATCTAGTAAAATCGTACCTCCAATAGCTTTACCGCTTTTAATATAGTTTTGGAGCATCACCGCATCCCCACCCGTTAGTCCGGTATGTGAAAAGACACCATTAAGACCTCTTTCCACCGCTTGTTCCATCACGGTTAAATTGGTTTCCATTTTCGCAATTACTTCTTCTCTAGTAAGACCTGATACTTCTATTTCCTGTCGGATCATGATCTCCGCTATTTTTACTTGATTAGTTTCTGCAAGTCGAACCAGTTCTGCTACATTTCGAAACATGATCACACCCCCTGCTGTTTGTTAATCTATTTATTCAACCATACGAATTATTTGTGATACATTTGAAAGATTTTTTAATTCATCAATAACAATTTCTTCAATTTTCTGATCGACTTCAATAACCATTAAAGCCATTTCACCTTTTTCTAACCGTGATACTTCCATATGACCAATGTTTATTTCATATTTTGATAATACACTTGTAACGGCAGAAATAATGCCAAATCGATCCTGATGAACAACCAGAATTGCAGGGTGTTCTCCAGAAAGCTTTAATGGAAAGGAATTTAATTCAGTGATTTCAATAGTTCCACCGCCTATTGAAATCCCTACCATTTCAAGTTCGTTTTCCTCATCAAATAAATTAATTTTGACGGTATTTGGATGCTCTGTTACAGCCTCTTCAGTACGAAAAACTACATTTAAACCCGCTTCTTTTGCTATCTCTAAAGACCTTGGCATTCTTTCATCAAATGTATCCAAATTCAAAAGTCCGGCCACAATGGCGAAATCTGTTCCGTGTCCCATATACGTTTTGGCAAATGAACCGTATAATGAGATGATTGCTTTCTTCGGCAGTCCTCCGAATAAGGTCCTAGCGACCCTGCCAATACGTGCTGCACCTGCTGTATGAGAGCTTGATGGCCCAATCATAACTGGACCAATAATATCAAATGCTGATCGATATTTCATTCAAATACTCCTTTTATCTAGTGAGTTATTTTCTTTGTCGTATAATCTTATCAATTTATTTTACGAGAATTACATCAAAGTGACCATAAATAATTGCTGGTAAATGTCCTTGTCCTTCTTTTTTAAAAAGATATGAAAACGATTACAACATCTCGACCATAAAAATATATCAAATATTTACTAGATTTAAAATAACATTTTCTAAACAGGGAATACTTTTTTAATTAATTACTGTGGTATATAAAAGAAGCTCCCCATTGTGGAGAGCTTTGGTTGGTCATTCTTCTTTTTCGGTCATAATGTCAGCTGGCCGTTCAAATGTAAGGCGGCCAAATTTTTCCGACCTTATTTCCCTTACGACCAATTCAGACACCTTGTCATAATCGACGATTCCACCTGCCATTAAGCAGCCGCGAAGTACTCCTATTTGATCGAACATTTCAACAACGTTTTCCGGTAGGGAATCAAGTTGATAACGTTCTTTCAAACGCTCAGGATATTCACGTTCCAAAAATCTTAGAGAGTAAACAGTTAGGTCTTGCAGGTTTAACAATGTATCTTTAATTGCCCCTGTAATCGCCAGTTTCATACCGACCTCTTGATCCTCAAATTTCGGCCATAAAATCCCCGGTGTATCCAACAATTCCATTTCTTTGCCAACTTTTATCCACTGTTGTGCCTTTGTTACCCCGGGAGTATTTCCTGTTTTGGCGATATTTTTTTTAGCGAGACGGTTAATGAGTGTTGATTTTCCTGCGTTTGGGATGCCGACAATCATCGCCCTAATTGCTCTTGGTTTCACACCTTTTGCTTTTAAACGATCAAATTTCTCTTTAAGTATCTCATGTGAGGCTTGGACAATATTTTTCATTCCTTCTCCAGCTTGAGAATTAATCGCGAGTGCTTTAATACCTTTTTCTGCAAAATAGGCAATCCATTCTTTTGTTGCAGCCTTGTCTGCCATATCCGCTTTATTTAATAAGACCAACCTTGGTTTATGCTGAATAATTTCGTCAATCATCGGATTTCTTGAGGAATACGGAATTCTTGCATCCACCAATTCAAAAATAATATCAACTAGTTTTAATTTTTCCGTGACCTCTCTGCGAGCCTTTGCCATATGACCAGGAAACCATTGGATCGTCAAAGCAGCCACCTCCTAATTCTATTTCACTTTAACAATATGAGCGTCTTTAACCGGCCAGTAGACCATATTTGTTTTACCAATTACTTTGCTCATTGGAATCGTTCCAATATGCCGGCTGTCTTTACTAAAGCGGCGGTTATCTCCCATAACGAACAATTCACCTTCTGGTACCGTTTTACGGCCAACAGCGGTTTCTTCCAATTTAAACGAGTAAGTTAAAGGACCTTCAGCCTGTTTTTTATATTTATCCAAATAAGGCTCTTCATACGCTTTTCCATTTACATATAGCGTATCATCCTTATACTCAATCGTGTCACCAGGAAGTCCGATCACACGCTTTATGTAATCCTTTTTCTCAGGAGCATGAAAAACGATGATATCAAATCGCTTTGGCTCACCAATTTCATAACTTAATTTATTAACTATCATACGATCCTGATCTTTTAATGTTGGCATCATCGATAAGCCATCCACTACTATTGGAGCAAAAAGAAAATATCGGATGACTGCTGCCAGCGCTACCGCAATCAATAGGGCTTTCGTCCATTCCCATAGTTCATTCTTCTTTTTTGTCATACAATCCCCACCAATCACTTATAAAAAATGTTTTATAATGCTTATTTTACATAACTTAAACATATTTAACACGATGGGCTAAAATTTTTTAATCAAACTTTAATATTTTGTTTAAAAATCAGCAACAATTGAATCAGTTCAATAAATATAATTTACAATCAATTGATTTGATATGTAATAAAAAAGAGCCTGCTCCCAGGCAAGCTCTTTTCTTTTCATATTAGCGGATCTCTTTAATTCTTGCTTTTTTACCGCGAAGGTTACGCAAGTAGTAAAGCTTAGCACGGCGAACTTTACCGCGGCGAATTACTTCAAGCTTCGCAATTTTTGGTGTGTGTACTGGGAAAGTACGCTCAACGCCTACTCCGTAAGAAATTTTACGAACAGTAAAAGTTTCGCTAATTCCACCACCACGACGCTTAATCACTACACCTTCAAATAACTGAATACGCTCGCGAGTACCCTCGACAACTTTAACGTGAACACGTACAGTATCACCAGGACGGAACGCAGGAAGATCAGAACGAAGTTGTTCTTTTGTGATTTCTTCGATTAATTTATGCATCGTTTTCAACTCCTTCCAACAGATGCTCATGCACATCTACTACCTATATCATTGCAGCGGAACATCGTTATAAGACCATAACTGAAACGTATCAGTTCAAGTCACAAGAAGTATCATACCATATTTATTGAGGGCTCGCAATATTACTCGTAATCTTTTTTTACTTCTTTTAACCATTTTTCCTGTTCAGGAGTGAGTTCGATTTTATCAAATAAATCCGGCCTTCTAAGAAGGGTACGTCTTAATGCTTCTTTATTGCGCCATTCTTCGATTAATTTATGATTTCCAGACAATAAAATATCAGGCACTTTCATTCCACGGAAATCGGCAGGTCTTGTGTAGTGCGGATGTTCTAAGAGCCCTGTACTGAATGAGTCCTTCATATGCGATTCTTGATTGCCGAGCACCTCTGGCAGGAGACGTACAACACTATCAACTACGACCATTGCCCCAAGTTCGCCTCCGGTTAGGACATAATCACCAATCGAGATTTCATCCGTTACCACATGCTCCCGGATTCGTTCATCATAGCCTTCATAATGACCGCAGATGAAGATTAAGTGCTCTTCTTTCGCTAATTCTTCTGCCTTTTTTTGTTCATAACGTTCACCCTGTGGGCAAAGAAGAATCACCCTTGGGTGTTTACTTTGAGCGGTTTCCTTAAGAGCGGCAACGGCATCAAAGATTGGCTGCGGCTTTAATACCATTCCGGCTCCGCCTCCATAAGGGTAATCATCAACAGTGGAGTGTTTGTTATCGGAATAATCACGAAAATTAACTACGTTATAAGTAACTGCTGATTTCTCGGTAGCTTTTTGCAAAATGGATTGCCCTAGTACCCCAGAAAACATTTCCGGAAATAATGTAAGGATATCAATCTGCATCATGAAAGTAACCCTTCCATTGGATCAATTAAGATGACTTTTTCTTTTACATCTACTTTTTTGACGACATCATGAATATAAGGGATAAGAAGTTCTTTACCGCCTTTACCTTTTACAACCCACACGTCATTAGCACCAGGTGATAAAATTTCGGTAACCTTCCCGATTTCTTCACCATGAGTAGTAGCAACTAGGCATCCAATAATCTCATGGTAATAAAATTCATCCTCTTCTAATGTGTCTAATTGTGATTCAGGGACTTTTAGAATCCCATCCCTAATCTTCTCAACCTCATTGATACTAGTAAACCCATCAAATGTCAGTAATTCAAAATTTTTATGTGTTCGATGACTCTTGACTGTTAGTTCAATTGGCATGTTTGAATTCGGCATAAATAAATATAAAACATTCCCCTTCTTGTAACGTTTCTCAGGGAAATCCGTTTTTGAAATAACTCTTACTTCACCTTTTATGCCTTGAGTATTAACAATCTTTCCGACATTAAACCATTTTTCCATAGTGTTTTTCACCTACTATCTAATTTCCTCAATGATACCATCTTTAATAATAATTGTAGGCTGTCCTAACCTCTCGTTCCATTTGTCGCCTACCTTTACCTCTACTAGGGCCTGAACTTCCTTTTCATTTAATTCACTACCTAATGGTAGGATATGTAATTGTTCGATTTGAAACTCAAGCAACTTTATTTTTTCTTTGCGTATTTCTATATCTTTTTCAAAATGTTTTTTTAGTGCACTTGGTGAAAAGGATTTTGTTTTCTCTAACCGCTTCAGCTCGAATTGCAGCTGATCACATTCTTTTTGAAGCTGAAGCATCTTAGAATGGTATGTATGGAAAAGCTGCTGCTTGCTGTTTTCCGTTAATATTTGCTTAACGACAACTGTTTGAATGATTTGCATTCAAGAGCCTCCTTTTGCATTACATATAGCAAAAAAGGGAGGAAAATTAATCCCTCCCTTTTATCTAGATGCAAAAAGCTATTCACCAATTTCTAGAAAAATTTTCTTCTGTTGTGACGATCCTGCTGCATAAACAACAGTTCTAATGGCCTTTGCAACACGCCCTTGTTTACCAATTACTTTTCCCATATCTGTCTTGTTAACAGAAAGCTGGTACGTTGCTCGATTGTCATCTTCTACGACCTCGATACGAACATCTTCTGGGAAATCAACAAGGGGCTTAACAATCGTTTCGATTAATTGTTTCATATCCGATAACGATTACTTGTTTAATTTTGCATTATGGAATTTTTCCATGATGCCTTGGTTTGAGAAAAGGTTACGAACTGTATCAGATGGTTTCGCACCGTCTTTTAACCATTTAAGCACTAATTCTTCGTTGATTTCAACTTTAGCTGGTTGAGTAACTGGGTTGTATGTTCCAACGATCTCAATGTAACGTCCGTCACGTGGTGAACGAGAATCTGCTACTACAATACGATAGAAAGGAGTTTTCTTTGCTCCCATACGTTTTAAACGAATTTTTACTGCCATTTTAAATAAGCACCTCCGAATAGTTTCACACAAGATAGTATAATATCAATTCTTTTATTGTTTGTAAAGTGTTTTTTCTTTACATATATTATTTCCCATTTTATCTAAGCTAAACCAACCTAGAATGGCTTAAATGGAAACTTAAATCCGCCTTTTTTCTTTCCTTTTTGCTGCATTCCTGTCATTTGCTTCATCATTTTTTTCATGTCTTCAAACTGCTTTAATAAGCGGTTGATTTCAGTGACTGGACGCCCGCTGCCTTTTGCAATTCTTCGCTTACGGTTCGCATTTAGGATTTCGGGATTATTTTTTTCTGCCTTTGTCATAGATTGAATAATGGCTTCAACATGGGCAATTTGTTTTTCCTCAATTTGAAGATTATTCAAACCTTTGATTTTGTTTGCGCCAGGCATCATTTTTAATAATTCATCAAGTGGACCTAGATTTCGAACCTGGCCAAGCTGTTCCAAAAAGTCTTCGAGTGTAAATGTCGCAGTCCGCATCTTTTGTTCTAACTCTTTTGCCTTTTGTTCGTCGACATTTGCCTGAGCTTTTTCGATTAGAGTCAGTACATCACCCATGCCTAAGATCCTAGAGGCCATTCGTTCCGGGTGGAACGGCTCCAATGCATCCATTTTTTCGCCTAGACCGACAAATTTAATCGGTGTTTGCGTGACAGCGCGAATAGAGAGTGCGGCCCCGCCCCTTGTGTCACCATCAAGCTTCGTTAAAACAACCCCCGTTAAACCAAGCTGTTCATTAAAGCTTTGGGCAACATTAACGGCATCCTGACCGGTCATGGCATCCACAACAAGGAAAATCTCATCTGGTTTCGTGAGTTCTTTAATATCCTTTAACTCGTCCATCAATGCCTCATCGACGTGTAATCGTCCAGCTGTATCAATTAGAACATAGTCATTATGATCTTCTTTTGCTTTCGCAATGGCCTGTTTTGCAATTTCGACCGGGCTTACTTGATCGCCTAGTGAAAAAACGGGCATGTCTAATTGTTTCCCAAGAGTTTGAAGCTGCTTAATTGCAGCAGGTCGGTATATGTCAGCGGCAACAAGCAATGGTTTGCGGTTATACTTCTTGCGAAGCAAAAGCGAAAGCTTACCTGTTGTCGTGGTTTTACCGGCACCCTGTAACCCTACCATCATAATAACGGTAGGTGGACGATTCGATGCAGCAATCTTGCTTTGCTCCCCCCCCATTAGCGCAGTCAATTCCTCGTTAACGATTTTAATGATCTGCTGACCAGGAGTTAAGCTTTTCAGTACTTCTTGCCCTACAGCTCGTTCACTTACTTTTTTTACAAAATCTTTGACGACTTTAAAGTTAACGTCTGCTTCAAGTAATGCAAGACGCACTTCACGCATCATTTCTTTTACGTCCGCTTCCGAGACCTTCCCTTTTCCGCGGATTTTTTGGATAGTATTCTGCAGTCGGTCGGCTAATCCTTCAAACGCCATATATGCCGCCTCCTAATCTAATTTCTCAAGCTCAGTAACCGTTTCTAACAATGCCTGCTTTGAAGGGTTCTCCTCTTCAAGCAATTCTTTCACGTGCCTTATTAGTCTAGAGCGCTCTTGAAATTTCTGAAATAATAACAGCTTTTCCTCATACTCCTCGAGCATTGCTTCAGTCCGCTTTATATTATCATAAACGGCTTGACGGCTTACATCATACTCTTCGGCAATTTCACCCAATGAGTAATCATCTAAGTAATAGAGAGACATGTAGCTTTGCTGCTTTGGCGTTAACAACGAATAGTAAAAATCGTAAAGATAGTTCATTCGTGTCGTCTTTTCAAGCATCATACTTAAGTTCCCTCCAATACCAATGTTAAGTGAAAAGCCTTTACGAAAGTAAGTTTACACAGTCTTATTCATTCTGTCAAGAAAATACCTTTACATCAAGGATTAATTAATGTGATTACTTCTTTCTTTTCTTTGCTTCAAGCAGCCGCTTCATTCGTTCTTCCTTTTCCGCCAATGAGACGACTGGCATGTTTTTCTTCCTATTATCTATAGTTTGCAGTTCTTGTTTTGGCAATTTTTCTTTTTTAATTTCATTCTTAGATTCCTCGTTTTTAATTTCCCTTTTGTTTTCAGCACTTGCCTTTACTTTTGCTTTCGCCTTAGCCAGCTGCTGAAGGGATGCTGTCCGATCTTCCTCTCCTTTTTTTGGAGTTTTCTTCAGAAGGCGCATCAAGAAATAAAACGGCTGGAAACCTAGTCTCCTAATCAAAATCTCAAACACCAAAAGCAGAAAGGCGGCTAATAAGAGCTGCTGACTAATCGGCTCTTTTGTTTTTGGCTTTTGTTTTGAAGGTCTGAACGCTTCTTTTGCAGACTTTAGTTCCTTGCCGCCAGTTATAGCTGCAAGCTCCTTTAATAACTCCTTATTTGTTCCTCTTAACAAATACTCATCAGAATAAGGAACAGAAAACCCTGTTTGAAACAATTTATCCTGCCCATTCTCAGTGGTTTGCTTCACCCGTAAAAAATACATTCCTGGATTATTAGGAAAGCTCACTTCAAATTCGCCTGGGGCAGTTGGTTTAGAATTGGTTTCCATCACCGACCCATTTTGTGAAACAACTGATACGTCAAGCGGCAAAAATTGATCTTCTGTTGCTTTCAAATGAACAACGGTATTACCATTTTCTTTTTCAATCGTAAAACGGAATGGCTCGCTATCAAATTGCGGCAGTGATTTAGCGATAATCTGATTCAAAAATTGTGGCAAGTTTGCCCATTTAGCCCAGTCTCCCGACCATTTTCCTGTCATATCCGAGGTAAAGGCAAATGTGGTTCCTAAACCATAATGCCATTCAGCAAGAATAGGATCCTTTTTTTCACTTATTATCGGCACTTGAGCTCTGTTTTTCGCTGTTACTGCAATATAGGCATTCATTTTCGGAATTCCGTTTTGAAAAAAGGGTGTCCACTCCGGAAATGGCTGCACAACAGGATAAAACGGATTGTCTTCAATATAGGTTCTTGTTGTCATAACAGTTTCTCTAGAAAGAATACTTGGAATAACAGATGCATCGGTTACATCATAAAATCGCCCGTTCCCCTGTCCGGAAAGGTCTTCCAAAAGGTTTCGGTCGGCGTCACTTCCTAGGGCAACCGTGGACAAGGTAACATTATTCTTTTTACCATCTTCTATCAGCGATTGATAATCTCCACCGGCAGCTGATTGCCCATCTGTTAACAAAATAATGTGCTTTCGCTGTAGTTTTAAATCTTTTAACTCTTGATAAGCCTTTTCCAGTGCAGGATAAATATTCGTTCCTCCCCCGACAGATACTGAGCGAATTTTTTCAATCACCTTTTTCTTGTTATCGAGTGGACCGGTTTCAACAATCACCCACGGGCGGTCATCAAAAGCAATAAAACCAAGCGTATCCTTTTCTCGTAATAAATCCACAGAACGTGCCGCAGCTTCCTTTGCTAATGTCAGCTTATTGCCGTTCATACTTCCGGAACGGTCAATGACAATGACCAATCCTAGTGATGGCATCTCTTTTTTTCCCTTTATGTCCATGTCAACAGGTAAAAGGTTTTCAATTGGGGTTTTAAAATAGCCCCCGAGACCAAAGCTTTCCTCACCACCGAACATGGCAAAGCCTGTTCCAAATTCCTTGACTGACTTTTCAATCAAATTCATTTGCTGCTCACTGACCTTTGTTCCCGGTACATTATTAAAAATAATTGACTGATATTGTAAAAAGCCAGCTAAGGTTGTCGGCAGCTTCTCTGGAATTAGCTTGTCTACGATTAGCCCGGAGGATTGTAAAATTTGTGCTAATGGATCTTCCTGATTACCCTGGACTAAAAGCACTCTTGGAGTACCCTTGACATTTGTTGCAGCATAAAGGGAATTGTTTTCAATAAAGGTATCCTTTTCTGCCCCTAGCTCTGCCTTATAAATGGCCATTCCCGGCTCTGATGGAATATGTGAAAATGAAAACTCATTATGCCCTTCTTTTACATTTATCTTCTCATGGAGAAAATCCTTGTTATTTAAAGAAATCCTCAGATCGGCTGTTTTTTCAACATTACTGACAATTGATACCGTTAAATTTACTGTTTCTCCCTCGTATAGGGTTGGAGGCACATCCAGCTTTGTAATCGCCATATCCTCTCGAAATTTTTGCTTAAATTGAACATAATCTAACTCAATCTTCTGATTTTTTAATAGCTTTGCAGCATCTTTACTCATGCCGGCAGTCTCATTTCCATCACTCAATAAGATAATCCTGCCGGTTCCCTCCTTTTTCATCATGGAAGCCGCAAACCCTATTCCTTCTTCCAGATTTGTTTCACCAGTTTTCAACTTTCCGTTAAATGTATCCACTACTGTTTTTTTATTAGAGAGAGATTGTTCAACCATCGTTCCATTTGCGAACGAAGCAATTGCGAAGTTTTGATTTCCTTTTTTCGATTGCAAGCTTTCGTCTAGCCACTCCAGTACTGCATCCTCCGCGTCTTCAAAGCTTGCCGACCGATCAACGAGAAAAATTATCGATTCCTCTTTGATTGGCAGCAATAATTGGGGGATTGTGAGCGCAAAAGCAATCAATAGAAATAAAATAGTTCTTAAACAGCCAATCACTACCTTTTCCGGAGTGGTCGAATATCTTATTTGTTTAAAATAAAGATAGATTAAGAAAAAGACAGGAATTAATAGAACGAGAAGGTAGGGATACTTAAGCTCTAAACCCACGTCGATACACCTCCCATTCCACCATAAGCAAGAGCAGTACAACACAAGTCAGCCAAAACCACAAAGAATCATTTGGCTTAAGGGTGAGCTCCTTTTTGTTTTCCTTTGAGCCATTCAAAATAAACGAGGCTTCTGACTGCGGTCTTTTTTCACGATCATCGAGAAGAACAGAAAAATAATATACTTGACCTTCAGATACAGCTTGATAGATCCCCGGTTTATTTGGAGCTTTAAAATTCTCCTTATTTAACTGGAGCGTTGATATACTTTTTCCAAAAGCATTAAAAAGTTCAATACTAGTATTTTGGTCTTTAAGTTGAAGCCATTTTTCCTCTCCAGGTTGAAAATAACCAAGAAAACCTGTCTGGTTTGATAACCACTGATAGCTGTTATAAAGAAAGATTGGGAATCCCGGATGTAGCGGCCAATCCGTATTTTCAAGTGAGAAATTCAAGATAATAACCGGCTGTCCATTCATTGTTCCAGTTTGAATTAAGGGGTGATTTCCACTATATACAATATTTCCCCAGTTTCCCGTTATTGGGCTTGAAGCGTACTTTATGTATGTTTTGTCGATATCAACATATTCCGTCAGACTTGAGTCAGTTTCTTTGATCGGTTCCTTCAGTTCAATGGGATTAGCTGAATCTTGCTTTTTATTAATATATATAGCCGGCATTTTCGGCAAAACATCCACCGGAATCCCTTCCGCAAGAATAATTCCACTTTCTTTTAACCCTAAAATACTGTTTTGATCCATCTGCACCGTTTTGATGCCCAAAGTTTCAAGTCCTTTAATGAAAAAAGGATTAATCTCCCCAAGTGCATAAACGTTAGGTTTCAAGACTGAGTAAACGGCTGTTAGTTCATCATCGGCGGAATACTTGTCCCCGGATTTTATTAAAGCTTGATAGAAGCGGCGCTGTGGCAAGTCAGGGACATTAACGACACTCTGTTTACCAGCGGGTATTGTTACTTTTTGTTGAAAAATCGTCTGATTTTCACTTGTGATCACTAACGGGACTGTTTTCGATTTTTCCCCTTGGTTCTCTATAACAACGAGACCAGAAATTCGATTCTCTTTCCCCGCAACCCCAAACGAAAGAAGAGCAATATTATCTTGAATTCCATGAGCATTATGAATTTCATAAGATACATTTTCCAGTCGATCTATAAGGTCTTCTTTTTTTACGGAATCTGAAAATATATGGATATGGGTTTCACGGTTCGAAACAAGTGATTCCGCAAGCTTTACACTCTTTTCAATGTTTTCATGTTCATATGTTACAGCAATCCCATCAATCGTCTTTTGAATCACATTTATATTAGATTCCCGGTTCAATAGTATTTGGGGCTTCCTTCCTGCAACAATTAAGGTCACTTCCTGATCATTTAAGCGTTCTGTCATTTGCTTCATCTGTTGTTTTGACTCTTCAATGAGCTGTTTATCATCCTTCAGGGCTGACATAGTTGCAGACGTATCAACAATCCAAATAAGCTGCTCTCCCTTGACCCCTTCCGAGAGCCAAATCGGTTTTGCCAAAGCTATCATTAATAATGTAAGTGCGATAACTTGCAGCCAAAACAATAGATTGTGCTGTAATTTTTGTATCCAAGGAGAGGCCTTCCACTCATTCATTGCCTGTTGCCAAAGTAGATTAGATGGGTTGATGACTGCTTTGTATTGTTTTCGGAAAAAGTATAATAACACAACAAAGGCGATCAAAATGACGAGAATAAAAAACATTGGGCTTGCAAAGTACATCTTAAATCACCTCTGGTTAATAAAGCATTCTTTTGGCGGTACACTCATGAAATAAAAAGGACTGCAAGTCTGCATCATCTGTCGTTACTAAATAACTGAAGCCAAACCGGCGGCATAAAGCTTCAATCTTACGATTATGCTCCTTTACCTGCTTCTGATAGTTTCCGAGAATAGAATCATTAATCGATACATTCACAGTTTCTCCTGATTCACTGTCAATTAGTTTTACATCTCCTGAATAATTCGGTTCTATTTCTTCTTTGCCCAACAGCTGGACAAATCTAACTTCTTGTTTTGCAGCAGCGATTAGGCGGAATAGAGATTCAATGGAATCAAGCGGCTCTAGTCCATCCGTAATAAGAATGGACAATTGATTATTTTTCAACAAGTTTTTATGAAGGTTTTCGGTAAATGTCCCAACCCCCTCATGTTTAGGTAACTGAAGAAGATCAAAAAAAACTTTTTTGCCATAAACCGTCCCCTTTCTGCTAACCTTACCATAGGGACGGGATGAAACCGGGATGAACGACAAGCGGTCTTCACCAGATAGGGCAATATAGCTAAAAATGGCCGCGAGCTCTTTTGCTCGATTCCACTTTGTATCAATCGTCTGCATTGAAGCGGAGGCGTCCAGAAAGACGGTAACAGCAATTTCCTGTTCATCTAAAAACCTTTTAATATAATGCTTTTGTGTCCGTCCATAGATATTCCAGTCAATTTGGCGGACGTCATCTCCAGGCTGATAAAGGCGAAAATCCGAAAATTCTAGAGAAGTACCAAACTTATTCGCCGTACGCCCCCCTTTATGAGCTCCCCGCCTTCGTGTTTTCGCCATCAATCTCAGTTTTGTAATCCTGGAAAGCATAGAATGCAAAGGGGCTTTCATCGCTGACTAACATCCTTTCCAGCTTGCTGCAAAACATCACTTATTATGTCATCCGCCGTTATATCGTTTGCCTCTCCTTCAAAATTTAATAATAGACGGTGTCTCAAGACAGGGATTGCTGTCGTTTTTAAATCTCCCATTGAAATATGATATCTTCCAGCAAATAATGCTCTTGTTTTTGCCATTTGGATTAGACTTTGCAAGCCCCTCGGCCCGCTGCCGAATTGGACATATTGTTTGACCCTTTCTGGAGCATCCGCTGAAGCCGGATGGGTAGCATCGATAATAGAAACAGCGGTATTTAATAAGTCATCTGAAACTAAAATTTCCTTTGACAGCTGCTGTATGGCTAAAACGTCAGAAGTCCCTATTATCCTATTTAGTTTAGGCACCTCAAGACCCGTCGTTCGTAAGGCAATCTCTTTTAGCTCTGCTTTTGTTGGATAGCCCACATGAATTTTACAAATAAAACGGTCCATTTGTGCCTCAGGGAGTGGATATGTGCCTTCCATATCAATCGGGTTCTGTGTGGCCAGTACAAAGAAGGGCTTTGAAAGTTGTTTTGTACTGCCCATCACCGTTACCGTTTTCTCAGCCATTGCCTCTAAAAGTGAACTTTGAGTCTTCGGTGTTGCCCGGTTTATTTCATCAGCCAAAATGATATTTCCAAACAATGGCCCCTTATGAAAAACAAACTCTTGCCTGCCGTCTGCTCCAGGCTGCAAAATCATCGTACCGGTAATATCAGACGGCATTAAATCAGGTGTGAATTGAATCCGATTAAATGACAGGTCTAAGCAGTCTGATATTGACCGTACAAGCATTGTTTTCCCGAGCCCTGGCAACCCCTCTAACAGTGCATGACCTCCTGAAAAAATACTCCAAAGTACCTGATCAATCACTTCTTCTTGACCAACGATAAAATTCATTAACTCTTGTTTAACCATTTTAAGCTGTTGTGCCGCAGTGATAAATTGATTTTCTTTCTCTTTTAGTTGAGACAAAATTGTCACTCCTTATTAGGGTCTAGCAATAAGTAATAATTTTTTACGATTTCTTCTAAATCAGAAGGAAGTTTTACCCTATCAGTACTTTTTCGATATGCATCTGTATAATTCCCATATACTTCTTGATAAGAACGAAGCTGACCTTTTAAAATTAGCCCGTTGCCTGAAAACTGTTCCGCTGGGCTGCCTTTTCCGATGTTCCCTGTATCAGTTTCAAGATTATTTTTACCGCCTATTTTTTCTGGAATCGTAAGAAGCTGTCGCGAACCCGTACCGAGCCCCGCACCATTGCCTGAACCGGTTCCACCGCCTGAGCCGGTTCCTGTTCCACTGCCAGACCCCTGACCGGTACCTGCTCCATTTCCACTGCCTGAGCCATTTCCATTACCTTTGGAACCATTATCTTGTGAGCCATTTCCAGCTGACTGATTCCCTTGATTGCTGCCTTGTGATCCTGTTGAGGGATTTCCATTTTTGCTGTTTTTCTTTCCTCCAGCAGACTGATTAGAATGATTAAGGGCTATTTGCTTGGATTGCAGTCCGTTTTCGAGCAGTTCATTTTGCAGACTCTCCTCAGCTTCTCCTAGTGCCGCTTGTGCATCAGCAAGCTCATTCATTTTGTTTTCGGTGTTTAGTGCTTCTGAAATCTGCTTTGTTAGTTTAGCAATTTCTTTTTCCGAAAGCTTTTGATTTGAACCAGTCAACTTGCCAAGTGCCTGTCTCCCGCTTTCCGTTAAAGAATCATAATTTTTGGTTAACTGTTCAAGTTCTTTTTTGATTTTATCTATATCCTTCTCTTCCAAAGTGGCTGCCAATTTATTCAAATCAGCTTTTTTCAATTCCTGCTGCCACGCTTGAAAGTTTTCTAGTTTTTCCTGATGCTTTAATGCTTTTAATTCTAGTTCCTTTTTTTGCTTAGCAAGTTCTAATAATGTTTCTTTAGGATCTGAATTCTTTGATATTATTTCCTGTGCTTTTTCAAGAGCTTTTTTGGTTTCAGCGTTGTTTTCCTTTTTTTCCTTTTCTTCCAGTTTCTTCTCGACCTTTTTTAATACTTTCATTTCGGTTTCTTTTTTCACAGCCAATTGAAGGTTTTGATTTGGATAATAATTGAGAAGTGCTGATAAACAGATCAAAACAACAGCAATAAACAGCCATTTGGGCATTATATAACTTTTTTTTCTTTCTAAAACTTGTTGCTGTTCTTTTTTCATAAAAGGAAGTGCTTCTGCAAGCTGCAATTTTTGCAGCTTGCCTTCATCATCTAAAAACGAAAATGCTGTAATGACACGGTCATCAGGAATGTAGGAATTAAATAGTTTCGCAGCTTCCCTTAAGCCCGGCAGTTTCCGTATGGTACGAATTACAAATACAAGGAAAATCATGAAACAACCTAACCAGATGATTTCATGAAAAAAAGGGATGACGAATATTCTGGCCGCAGTTAGAATCATGACAGAGAAGGCTGAGGCAGCTAGAATCCAGTAATGAAACTCTATGAAGATTCTTTTTAGTAGGAGCTGTCGTCGTAAGGGCTGCAGCAACTTAATAAAAAGCTTTTTACCTTCCATTTACCTCATCCTTATCCTTTTGACTTTACTTTCATGTTGGGACGGAGTTTTCGAATGCTAATAAAAATCATGACTAGAAAAATGATGGTAAAAGATATTAAATTTGCTGCCCATAATGGAAAATCAATTCCCATTCCTGTTTGACTAGACAATTCCCTGAATGCATCCGGTTCGAGAAAACCAAATAGGATCATGATGGGATTAAGCATGACAAAGAAATACGGAACTGGATTATTTGTCGTTATTCCCATCTGATTAACAGACATTGTTACCGTAAACAAAAAAGCAGTCCCGGCTGTCAGGAATAAGGTCACTCCATAGGTGCTAACCATCGCAATAATAGTTTTTCGAACAAGTGTGGAGAAAAAGATACCGATGCTGCCAAAGACGAGGATCGTAAAGATGTAATACCCAAGAATTGTCACTACTTGCCCTGGAGAAATCCCCCCAAACAAGAAAACAATACTATAAATTGGCATACTAGCTATAATCATCAGCAACAAAAACGACACAGACGAAATCAGTTTTCCTAGAATAATGCTTGTGGAGCTCTGATTCGTAGTTAATAAAATATTTAATGTTTGCTTCTCTCTTTCCCCGCTGATGACCCCTGCAGTTAATCCAGGTGTAATAAACAAGATTAACCCCATTTGGATAAATGACAACAACATAAACATGCTCTTACTTTGATCAGGACGAAACAACCCCATTGGTGAGTTTTGGGTTTGTATATAAATAAATCCAATAATAATGATAGATAGTGCCAGTAAATAAAAGGATAAACCAAGAAAACTTTTAAATGAGCGGAACCTTAGCTTAAATTCCTTATTTAAAACGGGATTTAGAAAAAGATTTCTCATGACAGTTCCACTCCCTTCGTTATTTCCATAAAGACATCCTCGAGGTTTGTTTCGATTTCTGCAAAACTAACTATTGGAATATCGTGTGAAAAGGCTGCTTTTAACAGTTGCACCTGTTCTTCAATACTCCCATTGAACATGAATTGAAGCGATTCTCCATCATCTTTTCTCACTAATTGACTCACTAGCGGCTGGTCCTCGAAGAAATTAACCGCTTTGTCCACTTCACGAAATAGCTTGGCAATGATTAGCTTTTCTCCTTGAAGCCGTTTTTGGATTTCGGCAACGGCGCCTTCCGCAACTAATTTTCCTTGATCTATAATGCCGATTACATCACACATTTCAGCAAGTTCTGGAAGGATATGAGAAGAAATTAAAATTGTTTTCCCCATATTCTTTAATTCTTTTAAGATTTCTCTCATTTCAACCCGTGCTCTTGGATCTAAACCAGAAGCAGGTTCATCGAGAATGAGTACTTCCGGGTCATGAATTAATGACCTTGCAAGACAGAGTCTTTGTTTCATTCCTCTTGAAAGCACGTCCACATAAGAATCTTGTTTATGTGTTAAATTAACTAATTCAAGGAGCTGAGGGATTAATTTCTTTCTTTCGCTCGTACTAATCCCATAACTGGCACCGTAAAAATCCAAATATTCAACTGCCTTTAACTGGTCATAAACCCCAAAGAAATCGGGCATATAACCAATTTGGCTTCGAACTGCTTTCGGCTCCTTGGAAATATTAAAACCATTAATATAAGCCGTTCCGGAGCTAGGTGAAAGCAATGTCGCTAAAATCGAAAAAGTAGTAGATTTTCCCGCACCATTTTGACCAACAAAACCAAAAACAGAGCCTTTTTCGATTTTAAGATTTAAAGAATCAAGTGCAGTAAATTTACCATACCGTTTTGTTAAATCAATAATTTCAATCATGAGCTAATCTCCCCTTTTATTGCGAGCGAAGGCATTCTGACTCTAGGGTCACCTTGTCCGGTTTTTATCAATTTGATTGTAATAGCCCCTTCCTTTGAAATATATTGATCAAGATGTTCCTTTATCAATGTATGAGAATCAGGTAAAGGCAAAAAGGTTCCTGTCGTATGATTTAGAAGTGAATAAGTAACATTCCCGCCAGACCAAGAGATATTTAATTCTTGGAAGCGAGGGTTTTCAATCACCAATTGATTTGGAAGCTCTAAAACATAGTCATATTCGCCGTCATCAAGCTCCATTTCGTTATGGGATCCAGGATTTTCATTAAAGACCCCGCCGCGGATTGTATTTATATGGTTTCGAAACATATCATCTTTAATGGTGAATGAACCAGTAATGTTTGTTTGGATATCTAATGGTTGATAGATTAGAGTTAACCCCTTTTTGGCTTCGTTCTTTCCTTTAATATCAGCTTTAATAACGGAATTTTTTGTATAACCATAAAGAATAGGCTGATTTTCTGAGTAGGAATTGTTGTGCAATAATTCGATAGCTCCATACTCCATCCTTTCCCTTTTCATTTCATCCACTTCCTGGGGTGAACTTGGAACCCGATATGAATTTCCTTGACTGTAGGGACCAGTCAAATAATCCTGCTCCAAAGTTTCGTTTACAGTTAAACTTTCCCCACTTTTCAATGATCCAAGCTTAATCTTTTTGGTGCCTGACCAAATCGTTAATTCTTCAAAATCATATGGGAAATGATTAACGATTTTTCCTGTTAACTTTTTATTTTCATTGGAGAGCTTTATTTCAAATTGACCGGCATTTTGCTTAGAAACCTGGCCAAAATAGGTTCTCATAGACCAATATTCTACATTTGGAAACGTCACTTCACTGGTTTTCCTACCATTTTCCAACACGGCATATCCTTTTCCGTCTTGTACAGCCATGGATGATGATCCCGGCACACCATAGAATTTCCCCTTCGAAAAAGAAAGTTCGTAATCACCTCCAGTATTAGAGAGAAAGGTAACTGCCTCAAGACCATTTAACTGACCATTATCTGCCCTGTATATGCCTGTTTGGTTCATCTGGGGTTTCGCAAGCCTGTCCTTTGCCCCTGTGGCAAATATACCTGCGGAGGAAATGAAGGCAAAACCGATAATAATCCACCAGGCATGTTCGCGTTTATCCAGCCTTTTTAACAAGAAATACAGAAATGGCACAAGCAACAGCAGATAAATCAATAGGAACAGGCTAATCTGCCCCACAGAAAATTGGGATGCGGCAAAGTATTCGTTTATCTCGGCAAATTCATTAAAAACAAAATCATATGGATTTTGTCCGCCTTTTTGAAATTGAATAGTTGACATCCCATTTAACATGTTGCTTTTGACAAACCATTGTCCATATTCGTTCCAAGAAGAGAGTGGTTCATCCCCAAGTGAAAAAGCTGTTTGCCAGATTTCACCTGTACCGTAGCCTTTATGAACAACCATCGGTAAATCACCGCTTTTTATGGCAACCTCTGCTCCTTTGTTCAGCTCGCCAATAAAAACTGGAATATTTGGAAATGGGGGCAATGAAGGTGAAACTTGGAAAAATTCCGTACCCGCCAGCTCTTCTTTATTTGGTTTCATCGGTAATTCTTGATAAAGGATCCCATAAGAGCCTGCCGCATTTGGTGCCGCACCGGCAATCAACCTACCGCCTTTTTGAACCCAATTTAGGATCGCCTGCTGCTGTGTTTTTTTCAGCTTTGAAATGCTATACTCATCAATTAGAATGTAATCGAACAAATCAAGGCCAAGTTCATCTTCTGGAATCATTTCTTCTGTAAGCACAATTGATTGAAGATTATTGCTTGTTGACATCACCTTTAATTCTTTTAATCGGTCGGAATCCTCACTTAAAATACCTAATGTTCTTCCTTCAGGATCTAAATATTTGGGTTTAAGGATCTTGTCCCCGATAAAGGCTTGCTCATTATTGTCTTTCCAGCTGCCTTTATATAAAAAGATCGACTGTTTTATTTGCTGATTATTGAAATGTTCCTCAGAAAAACCCGGTATTGACAGCGAATAGGTTTTTTTACTTCCTTTCGGTACATCTACCGATAGGACCTTTGCTCCGCTGGAATTAAAGTTAGACGCAAAATTGAAGAGAATATCGCCTGTAAAATCTACACCACTGTTTTCAACGGTTACTGAAACAGGAAAGCCACTGCCACTTTTTACCTTTCCATCAAAGCCTGCCTTAACTGATATTTTGATGGCACTGCCCTCAGCCTTAGCTGGATGGGCTGCTAGTCCGACAATAAACAAACACATAAACAGAATAAAAACTAGCTTTTTCTTTACCAAAATAATTCCCCCTATAAAACCTCTCTAATTTAATAGACGAATAATTTTGTCTATTACACTACAATTTTTTTAAAATATTTATTATTCCATCATCCCTTTAAAATGTTCTTTAGTGTATTTTTACACCTTTGGCAAAAAAATGCAATATAATCTTATTATGTAAAAAAAAACAGCAGCAAGAATGCTACTGTTTTTACAAAGTCTTATTCGGTTTTTTCTACCTGGTCAGCAAATAATCCGTAAACATATTTTTCGGCATCAAATTCTTGAAGATCATCCATTTTTTCACCGAGTCCAACGAATTTAACCGGTATTTTCAATTCGTTGCGAATAGCAAGAACAATGCCGCCTTTTGCTGTTCCATCTAATTTTGATAGGACAATCCCACTTACGTTAGTTGCTTCTTTAAAGGTCTTTGCTTGGATTAAAGCATTTTGACCTGTAGTTGCGTCAAGTACAAGAATTACTTCATGGGGAGCACCCGGTATTTCCCTTTCAATGACTCGCTTTACTTTTTCAAGCTCTTTCATCAAATTCACTTTGTTTTGCAATCGGCCAGCTGTGTCACATAGCAAAATATCGGCTTTGCGGGATTTAGCTGCCTGAATGGCATCATACATGACCGCTGCAGGGTCTGAGCCTTCTGCCTGCTTAATCACATCGACACCAACTCGGTCGCCCCATACCTCAAGCTGTTCGATGGCTCCAGCCCGGAATGTATCGCCTGCGGCCATCACGACTTTCTTACCCTCACTTTTGAACTTATGTCCAAGTTTACCAATCGTCGTTGTTTTTCCAACACCATTAACCCCAACAAAAAGGATGACTGTCAGCCCATCCTCCTGAATTTTCAATTTGGACGATTGTTCTTCATCAGCATTATAAATATCAACTAGCTTCTCAGAAATAACACTTTGAACCTCTTGCGGGTCTTGAATGTTTCGGCGCTTCACTTCCATCTTGAGCTCATCAATCAACTGCATTACTGTATCGAATCCGACATCCGCTTGAATTAATATTTCTTCTAATTCTTCAAAAAAATCTTCATCAACCTTACGATACCTGGCAACAAGATCATTTACTTTTCCGGAAAAACTGTCTCGTGTTTTTGTAAGTCCTTCCTTAAATTTTTCTGTTACAGTATCTGCCTGTTTCGTGATTTTTTCTTTCAATTTTTTAAAAAAACTCATTCTTTCACTTCCTCATAAATTATGATTCAACAAGTTCCTTTGTTTCCTCTAAACGGACAGAAACAAGTTTTGAAACACCAGATTCTTGCATGGTGACACCGTAAAGAACATCTGCTTCCTCCATCGTCCCTTTGCGATGGGTTATGACGATGAATTGAGTTTCGGTACTATAGTGCTTTAAATATTGGCTGAAGCGGTGGACATTAGCCTCATCCAAGGCAGCTTCCACCTCATCAAGAATACAGAACGGAACAGGACGCACCTTTAGAATAGAAAATAACAGGGCAATGGCTGTTAACGCACGTTCTCCTCCTGATAATAAACCTAAATTTTGCAGCTTTTTACCAGGCGGCTGGGCAACGATCTCTACACCAGTATTCAATAGATCATCTGGAACAGTTAGAACTAAATCTGCTCTTCCGCCGCCGAAAAGGGTTCGGAATGTTGGTTCGAAATGCTCTCGAATCCCCTCAAAGGTTTGTTCGAAGCGTTTTTTCATTTCTGTATCCATTTCCTCAATGACCTGGAAGAGGGTGTCTTTTGCTTCCTGGAGGTCTGTCTTTTGTTCATTTAAGAACACATAGCGTTCTGAGACACGGTCATATTCCTCAATGGCCCCAAGGTTGACATTTCCGAGTTCTTCGATGGCAAGCTTAATTAGTTTGACTTTTTTCCTTGCTTCATCTACCGGAACCGTTAATGGATACTGTTCCTTAGCACCTTCAAACGATAAAAGGTATTCTTCCCTTAAGTGGTCGAGACGATTTTCAAGCTCAACATCTAAGCGGTTTATTTTTACTTCCTCATCCTTTAAGACTGTAATCATTCCTTTATGGAGTCTCCTTAACTCCTTTGCCGAAAGCTCTGTGTCTTCCAAGGAATCTTGTAAAGATAACCGTTCTTGTCTTCTTACTGTAATTAACTGTAAGGTGGCTTCCTTGTCCTGCTGTTTTCTCTTTGCCGCTGCTTCTATTTGTTCTTCTCCTGAAGAGCTGTTCGTCATTTCTGATGTTAATAAATCAAGATCTTCCGTATAGATTGTCAGCTTCTGTTCACTTTCTTCTAGGTCTTTGTTTATTAATGCTAGGCGATCCTGCGCATTTGTATATTGCTCGTTTTTGGAAGCAAACTCAACCTTCAAATCATTTATTTCGTTGGTGAGAGTCTCTTTTGATGATAGATCAATGGTTTTTTGTTCCGTTAATTTCGTTATTTGTGCATCAAGTTCAGCAATCGAAACCCTGTAGGTCCCAATCGCCTCTGATAATTCCATTTTTCGCTTTATTAACGTTTCCTTTTCATCAGAAAATTGCCCTTTTTCAAGATCATATATCGCTAAACGATCATTGATATTCCTTTCACCGAGCTCAGCTTCCCTCAAGTCTCCCTTTACTGATTGCTCACGAAGTCTTAAATCCTCGCCGGCCTGACGAATTTCATCAAGCTGCTGCTCTGACTTTTGCACGTCTTCTTTTAATGTCTTGACAACACTTTCTAAGTCTGTTGTTTTATCTTCCATCACAATAAGCTTTTCTTTTAAATTATCAAGCTCGCCTTTTCTTGTTAACAGGGAAGATGATTTTTGTTTTGTCGCACCACCTGTCATTGATCCTCCAGGATTAACGATATCACCATCAAGTGTCACCAGCCTGCAACGGTACTGAAGGATTTTTGCTAATTCATTAGCCCCCTTAAGATCTTTCGTAATGACAACATTACCAAGAAGGTTATTCATAACCTCAGCATACTTTGGGTCAAATTTAACAAGACTAACGGCTGGTCCAATTAAGGATGGATGGTCTTGAATAGATGACAATTGTGCCGAAGATAATGATCGTCCTTTCATGACACTTAACGGTAAAAAGGTCGCCCGTCCAAATGAATTCTGTTTTAAATATTGAATAGCAGTTCGTGCATTTAACTCGTTATCGACAACAATATGTTGAAGAGCACCGCCAAACGCGGTTTCGAGTGCGGTTTCATACTCTTTTGGAACGGTTACTAGCTCAGCAACGGCCCCTTCGACTCCCTTTAATTTATTCCCGCGCGCCTTAAGTACTTCTTTGACACCTTGGAAAAAGCCAGTGTAATCATCTTCCATCTCCTCAAGCAATTCTTTTCTCGACTTTGCTTGCTGAAGAAGCTGATATGCTTGATATAACGTCTTTTCTTGTTTTTGATAGTTGTTTTTTACTGATTCAAGTTTCCGTTGCTTCTCACGGAAAGTAACAACCTGGTCAGCTAATTTTGCTTGAATTTCTTCTAAGGCAGCCTGAATTTCTGACTTTTTGCTTTGGGCATTTTGACGTTCTTGAAGAAATTTTTCATTTTCTGCATCAAGACGTGAACTTTTTCTTTCCTGTTGCTCTAATTGCTGGTCAATGTATTTTATTTCATTTTTAGCACCAGCCTGATCATTCAACATATCGATATATTCACTTTTTAAACTTTCAATTTTTTCCTCAATATTTTCAGTAAATAATTGTAGTTTTTGCTGTTTTTCTTTTAGCTCTAACTGTAATTTTTTTACTTGTTCGCCTAAACTTTTAAAAGATTCAGCCTGTAAATCGCGGTTTTTCTTAAACTGGCTAATTCGCTCAGTAAGTTCCGAAATATTCTCTTTTAACTGCTCTTTGTTCTGAGCAGCATTTTTTTTCCGTTCCTTTAGAACTTCTTTACGGCCTTCAAGCTTTTCAAGTTCCTCGCTTGCATGCAGAAGAACATTTTGCAAGTCGGTAATCGATTCATCTAATGCCGAAATCCTGTCTCTTATTTCAACCATTTTTGCTTCTTTTACTTGAAGATCGGAAGATAGCTTTAGTTCTTCCTGCTGATGCTCCTCAAGCTGCTTTGAAAGGTTTTCCCATTTCTGGTGAAGGTCTTCGATTTCAAAAACTGTTACAGCTACCTCTATTTTTTCAAGTTCCTCTTTTTTCTCTAAATAGTCTTTTGCCATTGACGCTTGAATTTTCAGTGGTTCTACTTGGCTTTCAAGCTCATGTAAAATATCATTCACACGGTTTAAATTGTCCTGTGTTTCAAACAGTTTAACCTCCGCTTTTTTCTTGCGGTTTTTATATTTTAAAACTCCTGCAGCCTCTTCGAAGATGGTCCGGCGGTCTTCCGCTTTGCTATTTAATATTTCTTCGACTTTTCCTTGGCTTATAATCGAAAATGCTTCTCTGCCAAGACCTGAATCCATAAATAAATCAATGATATCCTTTAGCCGGCACGGCTGTTTATTGATGAAAAATTCACTCTCACCTGAACGGGAAACCCTTCTTGTCACGCTCACTTCATTAAAGTCAATTCCTAATCCTTGGTCAGTGTTGTCCAATGTAAGCGTAACCTCAGCATAATTAAGAGCTTTTCTTGAATCGCTTCCGGCAAAAATGATATCTTCCATCTTACTGCCTCTTAGAGACTTTGCAGACTGTTCACCCAAAACCCAGCGAATAGCATCAGTGATATTACTTTTGCCACTGCCATTTGGACCCACTACAGCCGTTACTCCAGGAACAAAATCAACTTCAATTCGTTCAGCGAAAGATTTAAAGCCAATAATGTCCAATCGTTTTAAAAACATTTCTTTATCCTCCCTATGCTGCACGGGGATTTCTCCTGCAAACATTTGTCATTTCTAGGTTGACCTTGCTTTTAATACGCTAAGTGCCATTTGAGCGGCATGCTGTTCCGCTTCTTTCTTAGATTTTCCAGTCCCAATTCCCAGTTCTTCACCATTTAAGGATACTCTTGAAACAAACTCCTTATTATGGGCAGGACCTTTTTCCTGGAGGACACGATATTCAATCATGCCAGTCCCATCCCGTTGAATAAGTTCCTGTAATTGGCTTTTAAAATCCATCACATGAGAAAAAGCACCAGCATTTATTTTAGGAAAAACAATTTTTTCAAGAAATTCTATAACCTTTTCAATTCCTCGATCTAAATAAAGAGCCCCAATAAATGCTTCAAAAACGTCTGCAAGTAAGGCAGGGCGCTCACGTCCACCCGTCATTTCCTCTCCTTTGCCGAGCAAAATAAGTTTTCCAAATTCGAGCTCATTAGCAAAAGCGACAAGTGAGGGTTCACAAACAATTGCAGCACGTAGCTTCGTCAATTCTCCTTCCGTCATCGTAGGATATTTTTTGAAAAGGAACTGTGAAACCGTTAGCTCGAGGACTGCATCTCCTAAAAATTCAAGTCTTTCATTATCTTCGAAAGGCTTTCTGCGATGCTCATTCACATAGGATGAATGAGTAAAAGCTTGTTTTAATAATTTCTCATTTTCAATTTTAATTCCGATTGTAACCTGAAAATCCTTAAATTGATTTTCTTTTGCGCGATTGTTAAACTCTTTTCCCTTACTATACTTGCGCATAAAGTCTCCACCTTGCATCAAATTTACAAACTACCCAATTATTAGTTTAAAAAACTTCCTGCGAAAACGCAAAGAAACTTGGCAGATAGTTTGCTCCACCAAGTTCTATCATACAAAATAAAGCCCCGTTTGAAAACGGGGCTTTATGAATAAATCTAACGTGATTACTTACTGCTATTTATGTAATTAACAGCATCACCAACAGTGCTGATTTTTTCAGCATCATCGTCAGAAATTTCCATATCGAACTCATCTTCTAATTCCATTACTAGTTCAACTACGTCAAGGGAATCAGCGCCAAGATCATCTTTAAATGAAGCTTCAAGCTTAACTTGAGATTCATCAACACCTAAGCGGTCAACGATGATTTTTGTAACACGTTCTAATACCTCTGCCATACTTGTTCACCTCCCCTCAAGCTATTATAGAGTATTTCACTAAAATAATACACCATGTTTTAATAAAATTTGCATTGAACTTTGAGAACTGTCTAGCTTCAGCGCCTAGGGGCTCGGGGTCATAAGCCAATCCGTCAAGAAGGCTAAAATACAGCCTTCTCGCCGGATCGTCTTATGCCTGTCGCCCCTGTTCTAGGCGCTTCCGCTTTTCTATTTACATTACCATCCCACCATCAATATGGAAGGTTTGACCTGTTATATAGGATGAGTCATCAGACGCTAAAAATGCAGTCATTTTAGCGATATCTTTAGGCTCTCCTAATCTTCCTAAGGGAATCTGTTTTAACATTTCTGCTTTTACTTCTTCAGGTAATTTATCGGTCATATCTGTTGTAATGAAACCAGGAGCAATCGCATTAACGGTAATATTTCTCGATGCTAGCTCTTTTGCTGTTGTTTTTGTTAACCCGATGACACCTGCTTTTGCAGCGACATAATTTGCTTGTCCTGGATTTCCACTTACACCAACAATGGAAGCAATATTAATAATGCGGCCTACCCGCTGCTTCATCATCTGCCGGGTTACTGCTTTTGTACATAGGAAAACACCTTTTAGGTTTATGTTGATCACATCATCCCATTCTTCTTCCTTCATTCTCATTAATAAATTATCCTTCGTAATTCCTGCGTTATTGATGAGAATATCAAGCTTACCAAATCGGTCAATTGCTGACTTTACCATTTCTCCGACTTCTTCAGCATTTGCTACATTACATTTTACGGAAAATGCATCCCTGCCAAGTGCCTTTATTTCGTCAACGACTTCATTTGCCTTTGCTTCACTGCCAGAGAAATTAACCGCTACATCGGCGCCTTGTCTAGCAAGTTCCAAGGCGATTTCTCTGCCGATACCACGAGATGCACCTGTAACTAAAACTGCTTTACCTGTTAAATTCATAGGTTATCCTCCTTTAAGGCTTCAATAACTGCCTGAGCGCTTTCCTCATCAGAAACCGCATATGTTTTAACTATCTTATTAATTTTTTTAATTAAGCCTGAAAGAACCTTTCCAGGGCCAATTTCAATAAATGTATCTACACCAAGGTCAATCATTTTCACGACTGAATCTTCCCATAACACCGGGGAGTAAAGTTGTTCAATTAATTTATCTTTAATTTCAGAAGCAACACTTACTGGTTCAGCAGTTACGTTCACAACTGCAGGAATGGATGAATCTTTCATTTCAATACCGTCTAGGACAGCAAGTAATTCATTTGCAGCAGGTTTCATTAATGTCGAATGAAATGGACCGCTGACATCTAATGGGAGCACTCTCTTTGCCCCAGCTTCTTTTGCCTTAACACTCGCACGTTCTACGCCTTCTCGAGAACCAGAGATTACAATTTGCCCTGGACAGTTTAAATTGGCTAAAGAAACAGGAAAACCAGATTCGCTGATTTCTTTTGCAACTGCTGCAAGGGGTTCACGGTCTAGACCTAATACCGCAGCCATTGAGCCTTCTCCATTTGGAACGGCATTTTCCATAAACTCTCCGCGTTTTCTAACGGCATACACACCATCTTCAAAGGACAATACACCCGCAGCAACGAGAGCAGAATATTCTCCAAGGCTATGGCCTGCAACAAAATCAGCTTTCACTCCAGATTTGCTGAAATAATCTAAAATAGCGATACTTGTTGTTAACAGCGCTGGCTGGGTATTATACGTGATCGTTAATTCTTCTTTTGGTCCTGCAAATATTAAATTGCTTAATGGCACATTTAACCTTTTGTCCGCTTTTGAAAAATATTCCATTACCTCTGAGTGTTTATCCGCCAGATCCTTTCCCATTCCAACCGTTTGTGACCCCTGTCCTGGAAAAACAAATGCTATTTTTCCCATATCTTCACCTCTTTTAATGTTCTATTTCAAAAGTATTAGTTTCTTCGACTGCTTGTTTAATTAACTTTCCGACATCGTTACTTACCATTTCCTTTGTTTGTCTGATTGCACTAAATACGGCTTGTGCATCCGACGATCCATGGGCCTTGATAACCGGAGCCTTTAAACCGAACAGGGCTGCACCACCATATTCTGAGTAATCTAAAGTATTTTTCAATGTCTTTAGATTTGGCTTCAGCACTGCAGCAGCCAATTTACTGGTAAAACTACTCATTAATGCGGTTTTCAACATTTTAAACATTGAAAGGGCAGTACCTTCAATTGTTTTTAAAACCATATTGCCGGTAAAACCATCGGTAACAACTACATCCGCAACACCATCAAGTAAGTCTCTTGCTTCAACATTACCAACAAAATTTAAATCAGCACTTTTTAAAAGATCAAAAGCATGCCTTGTCAATTCGTTACCTTTCTTTTCTTCAGTGCCAATGTTTAAAAGTCCAACCCTTGGCTTAGCAATACCTCTAACCTTCTCGCTATAAATGGAACCCATAATGGCATTTTGCATTAGATGTTCTGGCTTTGCATCTGCATTTGCACCAACATCCAATAGCAGGAAGCCCTCACCGCCAATAGTTGGCAGTGTCGGTGCTAATGCAGGCCGGTCTATGCCTTCAATTCGTCCAACTACAAACAGACCTGCTGCCATCAATGCCCCTGTATTTCCTGCAGAAATACATGCATCTGCTGCCCCATCTGCTACTTGCTGTGCAGCTAAAACCATCGATGCATTTTTTTTCCGTCGAACTGCCCTAACTGGTTCATCCGTCCCAAGAATAACCTCCGTTGTATGTAAAACAGAAATCCTCTCATGACTTGTTAGCGTTTCTTTTATTTTGTTTTCGTCCCCGACAAGCGTTATATGTATATCAGAAAAAGTCTGAACGGCTTTCATCGCACCTAATACTATTTCTTTTGGGGCATTGTCTCCGCCCATTGCATCAATTGCTAATTTCATTTGTCTCATCCTTTAACGATTTTTCGAACGGAACATTTCCAATTCTCCGGTAAAAACAAGTTCATTATTCACAAAACTTTTCACTTCGACAAACGTTCTGCCAACATTTTCATCGATTTTCGTTACTCGTGCTTTGGCAATAACGCGTTCATTTAATTTTACCGACCGTATAAATTGAATATTTGCTTTTGCTGTTAATGCCAATTCATCATTAATAACAGCTACCGCAAGAGAATTCGCCTGGGCAAATACATGATGGCCCCGGGCAATGTTATTACGCTTAAAGACATGTTCTTCTTTTACATCAAAAATTGAAATTGCGCTCTGATCTAGCTCTATATCAATAATTTCCCCAATGACTTCTTCGAGCGGTAATGAGCGCACTTCATCTTCGAAACTTCTCTCTGCGACAGTTTTAATCCGTTCGCGGAGTTCCGGTATCGATAATTCTAAGCGATCAAGACGAATCGTTTGTACGCTTACTTGAAATTTTTCCGCCAGCTCTTCATCAGTAATAAAAGGATTATCATTAATAGTAATGGTTAATAAGTGTTGACGTTCCTTTTTGCTTCTTCTCATAATTTTTCACACCGTCCGAGATCTTATGACTAGGTACTAAGAGTAGTATAAAATTTAAAAAAGCAGATTGCAAGCATAAAATTACTATACCCGCTATCTGCTTTTCCCTCTTTGTACTCTTTATTTGGATGTTTTAAGAAGAAAAAAGTTGGATTAATCCAGTTTTTCCCCTTCTAAAACACCTGATTCTTCAAGCTTATATCTTAAATATTGATATTCAGGGGCAGTCCAAAAACTTTTCGACTGAATCAGCATGGAAGCATCACTTCTTGCAGTTTCAAGTGCACGATAATCATGAACCATATCAGCCACCTTAAATTCTGGAATCCCGCTTTGTTTTTTTCCAAAAAAGTCGCCCGGCCCCCTAAGTTCTAAATCCTTTTCACTAAGTACAAATCCATCATTTGTTTCGGTCATAATCCTCATCCGCTCTTGGCCTACTTCTGATTTTGGGCTTGCAAGTAAAATACAGTATGATTGATCGCTTCCACGCCCTACACGCCCACGAAGCTGGTGGAGCTGAGAAAGTCCGAACCGTTCGGCATCATAAATAACCATCATGGTTGCATTCGGTACATTCACCCCTACTTCTACAACAGTAGTGGAAACAAGCACTTGAACTTCATTCGTACTAAATGCCTTCATGACGGAATCCTTTTCCTCGGATGTTAAGCGGCCGTGCATAAGGCCAACTTGATAGCGTTTTTCGAAATAGGTGCTTAACGTTGTATGCACATCAATCGCATTTTGCACATCGAGCTTCTCAGATTCCTCTATTAATGGGCAGATAACATATGCCTGATGCCCCTTTATTAATTCTTTCTCGACAAAAGCAAGAACGCGCTCAAGCATTTCCGGTTTTGCCCAGTAAGTCTCAATCGATTTCCTGCCTGCTGGCATCTCATCGATGATCGAGACATCCATTTCGCCAAAGACTGTAATCGCAAGTGTCCTCGGAATCGGTGTTGCAGTCATGAATAAGACATCAGGATTTTCTCCCTTTTCCCGCAGCACTCTCCGCTGCTCCACACCGAACCGATGCTGCTCATCAGTAATAACAAAACCGAGTTTTTTAAAAGTAACCTCATCCTGAATAAGGGCATGCGTACCAATTAAAATATCTAGTTTTCCATCTGCCAGCTCTTGAAGGATTTCCCTTCTCCGTTTCCCTTTTATGGAACTCGTTAAAAGCTCGCATTTCACTTTAAACGGTTCTAATAAACTTTTTAATGATTCTGCATGCTGCTCAGCCAAAATTTCGGTAGGTACCATTAGAGCCCCTTGATAGCCTGCTGTCACACTAGCGTATAAACCAATTGCAGCTACAACCGTTTTCCCGGAACCTACATCCCCTTGCAATAGACGATTCATACGGTATGGCGATTTTAGTTCCGCTAACACCTCATTAACAACCCTTTTTTGGGCATTCGTTAATGGAAAGGGAAGACTTTTTATAAATTCCTTCAATTTCTTCAAGTTATAGGTTTGCTTAATTCCAGGGGAATGCTCCCGTTCAAATTTCCGTAATGCCTGCATTTTTAATTGAAACAAAAGAAATTCCTCATAAACAAAACGCCGTCTTGCCTGTTTCACTTCATCTGGGCTGTTGGGAAAATGCATGGTTTTAATGGCATCGTGTCTGTTTAATAGCCGATATTTCTGTAAAAAAATTGCCGGAAGAGTCTCATCGATGGTATGACCATATTGTTGAAAAGCAAGATGAATAAATTTCCGCATTCCTTTGGTCTTTATTTTTCCTCTTAACGAGTAAACTGGTTCAAAATCTTTTGCTTTCATGTTATGACCAGCCTGCATTTCATTCGCTGTGATTGTTTGACGGTGGGCATCCCATTTACCTGTTACCGTGATGGTTTCATTGATGCTGATTTTATTTTTTAAATACGGCTGGTTAAAGAAGATTACTTTAATTAAATTTGCCCCTACAAAAAGCCGGATGGTCAGCTTAGATTTCTTCCTTCCATAATAGACAAGAGAAGGCTCACTGTGAACCTTCCCCTCCACCGTCACTTTCTCATCATGCTGTACTTCTGTTATATCCTTTAGCGAATAGTCTTCATAGCGGTAAGGGAAATATTCCAATAAATCCTGAATCGTATATATATTCATTTCCCCAAGGGCATCAGCCGTTTCTTCCCCAACTCCCCTTAGTGCCGTTACTGATTGATTTAGATTTGAATTCACTTTTCTTTTGGCGGTTTACCGAAGATCTTCGCTTCAAGTTTTCGTCCTGTCGGTGTAGCCGCCAACCCCCCCTGCGCTGTTTCTTTTAGTGCTGTCGGCATGGATTGCCCAATTTTATACATTGCATCAATCACTTCATCACAAGGGATCCTGCTAGTAATTCCTGCTAAAGCCATATCGGCTGCAACCATGGCATTGGCCGCCCCCATTGCGTTTCGTTTCACGCAAGGGACTTCAACAAGGCCGGCAACAGGGTCACAAACTAAACCAAGCATGTTCTTTAAAGTAATTGCCATAGCTTCTGCACATTGTTCAGGCGTTCCGCCAGCCATTTCCACAATTGCGGCCGCTGCCATCCCTGCTGCAGAACCGACCTCAGCCTGACAACCGCCCGCTGCACCGGATATAGAAGCATTGTTAGCCATAACAAAACCGAACGCACCAGCAGTAAAAAGGAAGAAAATCATTTGCTCCCTAGTGGGGTTCAGCTTTTTCTTTACCGCAAATAATGTTCCTGGAACAACTCCCGCAGATCCTGCTGTTGGCGTCGCACAAATTGTCCCCATAGCCGCATTTACTTCATTTGTTGCAACTGCTTTACTTACCGCATCAAGTATCGTTTCACCAGTTAAAAAGTTTCCTTTTACAATATATTTTTGTAGCAGCACCGCATCACCGCCCGTTAATCCTGAGTGTGAAGTTACCCCTTTGATTCCACGCTCAACGGCATCCTCCATAACGGTCAGGTTCCTGTCCATAAGAGTCAAAATTTCTTCTCTTGAACGGCCGGTTACAGACACTTCTTGTTCAATCATGATTTCAGAGATTTTTTTATTCTGACTAACAGCGAGTTCAACTAATTCAGCTACATTGCGAAACACAAATACGCCCCCTCTCCTGCTGTATTTTTAATCTACAATCTTAGTAACTTTTAATATGTTTGGAAGCTGTTCAAGTTCTTCGAGAATTTTATCATCAATGTTTTGGTCAACTTCAATTGTCATTAGCGCCATCTTCCCTTTTTCTTTACGAGCAACCTCCATATGGCCTATATTCAATTCGTATTTCGCTAGTGTATTGGCAACACTTGCAATCGCACCAAAACGGTCATTATGAACAACCAGGATAGCGGGATGGTTTCCAGATAATTTTAATTCAAAGCCATTTAACTCAATAATCTCAATTTTCCCACCACCGATCGAGATTCCTATCAATTCAAGTTCACCATCATGATCACCAACAATAATTCTTGCGGTATTAGGGTGATCCATAATGGCATCTTCTTCGATAAACATTAACTTCATGCCTTTTTCATTGGCAATATCAATTGCTTTGATGATTCTAACGTCGTCGGTATCAAAATCCAATAACCCTCCAACTATGGCTACATCTGTCCCATGCCCCTTGTATGTTTTAGCAAATGAACCATACAAGGAAATATTGGCCCATTTTGGCTCCCTGCCAAATAAACTTCTTGCGACTCTTCCTATTCTTGCTGCTCCAGCTGTATGCGAGCTTGATGGGCCAATCATCACTGGACCAATGATATCGAACACACTTCTATATTTCACAACATTTTCCCCCTTTGCGAAATAATCTATAAAATTCTGTTTTATCAAATTAAGTTATTTATTAGATATGTATATACAAAAAAGAAGGGTGTGACCCTAAGGCCCCCCTTCTATTTTAGCTGTTCCTTATTCAATTGAAAAGATAAATGAATATAATGGCTGACCACCATTATGAATTTCAATTTCCACATCAGCAAAGGTTTCTTTCACAAATTGCGCCAACTGGGTTACTTCATCTTCAGTCACGTCTTCACCATAAATGATGGTTAAGATTTCGGAATCCTCATCAAGCATCTTGGTTAAAAGGCCTTCTGCCACTTTCCCTTTATCTTTGTTTTTCACCACAATTTTACCCTCAGAAATTCCCATGAAATCATCTTTTTCAATTTCTAAGCCATCGATTGAGGTATCGCGGACTGCAAAGGTGATCTGACCAGTTTTAACATTCTGTAATGCTTCCTTCATCGCTGCTTCATTCGTATCTACATCTGCTGAAGGATTGAATGCGAGCAATGCCGAAAGTCCTTGCGGAACAGTTTTAGATGGAATCACATAAATATCTTCATCTGAGACATCTTTAGCTTGTTCTGCGGCCATTATGATGTTTTTATTATTTGGTAAAATAAAAATCCTTTTCGCATGAACTTCCTTGACAGCTTTTACAATATCTTCCGTACTTGGATTCATTGTTTGGCCGCCTTCAATGACAGCATGCGCCCCAATGCTTTTAAATAACTCTGCAATCCCTGATCCCATAGAAACCGTAACAATGCCATATTCCTGTAGTTCTTTTGGAGCCTGGGGACGATCTGAGACGAGTGCAGTTTGTGTTTCACCAACGATGTTGGAATGCTGCTGACGCATGTTTTCAATCTTCATATTAATTAAGTTGCCATAACGCTGACCATAGGTTAATACTTCTCCCGGCTGCTCGGAGTGAATATGAACTTTAACTACATCCTCATCGGCAATAACCAATAACGAGTCCCCGAATTTACTTAGGTCATTTCGGAAATCACCTTCATTGAATGGATGTTTTGCAGTTTTGTCCTGTTCAAACCTAACCATAAATTCTGTACAATAGCCAAAAACAATATCCTCAGTGTTTATATGGCCTTGAACACTTTTATGATGTTCAGCACTAACCATTTCCGACATAGAAGGAAGCAGGTCTGATGATTCCGGCAGCTTTTCCCCTTTTAGTTCAGCGAGAAAACCTTCATAAACGAAAACAAGTCCTTGTCCACCGCTATCAACAACACCGACCTCCTTTAAAACAGGAAGCAGGTCTGGAGTACGCTTTAGGGATGCCTTTGCTTCTTTTAGTATTTCATCCATAATGACGATAATATCATCTGATTTTTGAGCAGCTTGAAGACCCATTTTAGCAGAGTCCTTTGCTACTGTTAAAATGGTTCCTTCAACAGGCTTCATGACAGCTTTATAAGCTGTTTCTACTCCTGCCTCTAAGGCATTGGCAAAATCTTTCCCGGAAATTTTCGCTTTCGTTTCTACTGCCTTAGAAAATCCTCGAAATAGCTGTGAGAGAATGACACCTGAATTTCCGCGTGCTCCCATAAGCAAGCCTTTGGAAAGGGCTGCCCCTACTTTACCAATATGTTCCTGAACATTATTTTTAACTTCCTTCGCCCCGGAGGTCATTGATAAATTCATATTTGTTCCCGTATCACCGTCGGGCACAGGAAAAACGTTTAACGCATCAACCATTTTTGCATTCACAGCTAAATGATTCGCACCTTGAATCACCATCTCTGCAAAACGTTTTCCATCTAATGCTGTTATTGACACAAACTTTCCTCCTAACTACAGGTTCGTCACACGAACTCCCTGAACGTAAATATTGACCGAGTCAACGGCAAGTCCAACTGTCTTATCGAGGGTGTATTTAACCTTTGATTGCACGTTGTTTGCAATTTCGGAAATTTTCGTTCCATAGCTGACAATAATGTACATATCAATATGTAATGCCTCATTTTCCTGGCGCACAATTACGCCCCGAGTAAAGTTTTCTTTTCTTAATATTTCCGTAATTCCATCTTTAATTTGATTCTTAGAGGCCATACCGACGATTCCATAACATTCGATTGCCGCTCCACCAGCAATCGTAGCAATTACTTCGTTTGAAATATCAATTTGTCCGTACTTTGTTTTTAATTCAATGGACATGAATCGTTCCCCCTTTGGAAAATTGCTCCTTGACTACAGTCATTTTACTATAGTCAATCCAATATTGAAAGTCATACCTGCCTGTTTACTATAAGAGCATTTATTTATTACCTATGTCAAGGATTTTTTCTTGAATGGTTACTATTGCATTCGGGTAAGTTGTATGATAAATTATTAAAGTATCTTAAGACTAGAAAATTTGCATTTGACAATTTTCTATATCCTGATAAAGCATCTTAATGATTGCTGTATAAAGCTTTGGGTAGTTAAGGAGGGAAATCATTATGCCACGTAAATGTGTAGTAACTGGAAAGAAAACAACAACTGGTAACGCACGTTCTCACGCTATGAACGCTAATAAGCGTACATGGGGTGCTAACCTACAAAAAGTCCGTATTCTTGTTGATGGAAAGCCTAAGCGTGTTTGGGTTTCTGCAAGAGCGTTAAGATCCGGTAAAGTAGAACGCGTATAATAAGACCTGAGCATCCTAAATTAGGGTGCTCTTTCTTTTTGGATAGGCGAAAAAACTTCTTGGGTTTAAAAACAAATATTGAACAAAAAAGAACACTTTCCAACCTGATTCCATTACTATTCCCTATCGAACAAAATAAAAGCACCCAAATTTTTAATAGGTGCCTTTAGGAAAATTGTTAAAAATTCTATTCGTTCTTCTTAAACACACCAATCATCGCCCGGACTATTCCACCTAAAAATTTCGGCAGTTTAATTGTATAAAATTTCATACTGTCCCTCCTCACAAATCTCCCCGGCTTATTCCATTTACCTTTTTCGTACGCCCTACCATTTTATTCAAACGAACGAAATTAGTACCTAACACATTAAAGCGTAAGCGCCTTGTTCAGGGACGATATAGGGAGAATTATCGACTGGCAAGCAGAGCGAAGGCAGAAGATTAGTCTCCCTTAATGCGTACAGAAAGCGATAGCTTTCTGTAGCCAAGCCTAAGACGAGCCGGCCAGAAGGTTGCTCTTTAACCTTCTTGACGGATTGGCTTAGACCATAGAGCCCCTAGGCGCCGGAGCTAGATAAAGTTAGTATTGCCTATTAATCGTGACTTCTTATCACTATTAATATGCCTTCGGAAAATGAAAAAGTACCATAATCATTAATAAGTTCATTACTAATACATAGTGTTGATCCAAGGGAAATATGACGATTCTTCAAAGGAAATTTAAAGCCCTCTAGTGTTATATCACGGACATTTAGCGTTAAAGGCACAAAAGATACATATTTTTTATCTTTCATCCTAGCGATTTTATAACTTCCTGGCTCCTTTAAAAAGACTATATTATTCCGGTCAATTAAGCAGACATCAGTTGAATATTTTTCTTTTAGCGGATTATGCAGGAGGTGAACATTTGCAAATAAATGATCAAGTCTGCCGCCTGTTGCTCCAAACAAACGGATGGTCCTTGGTTCTTGATCTAATGCCCAGTTGAGGGCAAGTTCCATATCTGTTTCATCTTTCTCTGGTTTAAACCTCTTTAATTCTGTAACTCTGCTTTCAATAAAGTGTAACTCTTCATGTGAAACGGAATCAAAATCACCAAAAGCAATCGCGGGTTTAATGTTTCTTTTTAGTAATTGAAAGACCCCGCGATCGACACCGACCCAGATGGCGTTTTCTGCTTCAAATTCCGTTAAATCAGGCAGCAGTTCCACAGGGCCTCCAGCAAGAATATTAATAACCATTTTATTTACTCCTTTTCACTATGCAAAAAGCCGAGCAAAATACCCGGCTTTCTTTCAGACTACCCTCTAATTAATGATATGGCTTTTGCATAATCTGGTTGATTATAAATTGCCGAGCCTGCAACGAGAACATTGGCACCGGCTTCCATGCATTGTTTCGCTGTCTCTGGATTGACGCCGCCATCAATTTCAATCTCAAGGTTTACTCCTTTTTGTTCAGCCATTTCCTTGACTTTTCTTATTTTCGGAAGAACCTCAGGAATGAATTTTTGACCCCCAAAACCAGGATTGACTGACATTAATAATACCATATCAATGTCCCCAATTACATGTTGAATGGATTCCACTGGAGTAGCAGGATTTAATACTACGCCCGCCTTAATCCCAAAAGATTTGATGTTTTGAATGGTCCGGTGAAGATGCCGGCATGCTTCCACATGTACAGTAATATAATCCGCCCCTGCCTTAGCAAAGGCCTCAATATATTGATCAGGGTTTTCAATCATTAAGTGCACGTCTAACGGCAGGTTAGTAATCGGACGAATAGCCTCAACAATAAGCGGTCCAATCGTTATATTCGGTACAAAATGACCATCCATGACATCAATATGAATGTAATCTGCTCCTCCTTTTTCAACTGCTAGAATCTCTTCCCCCAATTTTGAAAAATCGGCTGAAAGAATTGAAGGTGCTATTTTTACCATGTTAATACCTCGGCTTTCTATCTTTTATTTCCTGTAGGAAGTCCACATAATGTTCGTAACGATACGCGGGGATTTCACCGGACTCAACCGCTGCCTTCACAGCACATTTTGGCTCTGTCACATGTAAACAGCCCCGAAATTTACAATTCTCACTCGCTCTTAGTAATTCAGGGAAGCAAGATGATAAATCTTCCGCTTCAATGTTGGTGAACTCCAATGAGCTAAAGCCCGGTGTATCGGCAATAAGTCCATTACCGATCTTCATGAGCTCTACATGTCTTGTTGTGTGCTTTCCTCTTCCAAGATGGGACGATATATCATTGGTTTTTAATTCAAGGTCAGGTCTTAAGACATTCAGTAATGATGACTTCCCCACACCTGATTGCCCGGCAAAGACAGATATTTTATTTTCTATATGTGGATTTAATCGTTCAATTCCTGCTTCTGTTTCAGAAGAAGTTAAAATTACTTCATAGCCAGCTGTTTTATATTGTTCAGCGTATTGTGAAATCATCTGAATTTGATCATTATTAGTAAGATCAATCTTGGTAATACAGATTAGTGGTTCAATGTGATTAAACTCTACCAAAACAAGAAAACGATCCAATAAAACCGTACTGAAGTCTGGCTCCACCGCAGAAAAAACAAGAATGGCCTGATCCACATTTGCTATTGGTGGTCGAATTAATTCATTTTTCCGCTCTTTCACTTCTAGAATGTAGCCTTCTAAATCATTTTCAGCTTGGAAAACGACCTCATCCCCCACAAGCGGGGAAATTTTGTTCTTTCGAAAAACGCCTCTTCCTCGACATTGGATTAAGTTCTCATTATGAAGAACATAATAAAAACCGCTTAATGCTTTGACAATTTTTCCTTCAGGCATAGCCACACTCCTTGCCCTATTACTTACCGTGTAATTACTTTTTCCCCGTTAGAATTTGAGCGTATTCATTCCTTTTTATTCAATAGAATGCAATACTAACTATTCTGTTTCTGAATAGTATTTCTTCTCATCAATAATGACCTTGGAATCACGAATGACTTTATATCCGGCTTTTCCGCCATATGGAATTTGTAAAGTAATTTGTTTTTTTATAGTTTCTGTTATATAAAAGGTTTCTGCCGCCTCAGTCATGCTGTGTTCCATATCTTCAATGAATATTGTAACCGATTGTTTTTGGCCAGGCTGTCCTGGAACAGCTGGTTCATATGGAATAGTTAGGTCAATGATAACCTCTTTTGGTGGTTTTTCCTCTTTCCCTTTTGAAATGATTACCGTAACCTTGTCACCCTTTTTCATTTCTGTACCTTTTACAGGTGATTGGGATATCACCATGCCTTTAGGAATTTTTTCATCAAATTGTTCTTGTGAGGCGTCTAAATTCAGTCCTACCAATGAAGCATAATCCTGAGCGCCTTGTAAAGTGTATTGGGTTAAATCCTTTAATACAATTTTTTCCGGACCTTTGCTAACTTCAAACTCTAAGACTGTCTCTTCTGGAACAACCTTTTTCCCTCCAGAAGGATTTTGGCTGATAATGGTTCCTGGCTCACTGTCATCGGTCTTTTCAATTTTTTTGATATCTTTAAAATTCTGATTATCAAGTAAACGGATAACATCTTCATATTGCCGTCCTACATAATCAGATAGTTCATATTTTTCTTTTCCTGAACTAATATATAGAGTGATTTTGGAATTTTCCTTTACCGTAGTGCCAATTTCCGGACTAGTCTTGATTATTCTTCCCTTTTTTACTTTTTCATCGGTAATCTCAATTTTATTTCCTGCCGCTAATCCTTTTAGCTTAAGCTCGGAAATGGCATTATCTACATTCATACCACTTATATCTGGTATTTTCACGTCCTTTGCAGACATCATTCCAGGTAAAAATAAAAAAGATAATAATCCAAGAATGGCAAGCACTAGGAAGGTAGATATTAAGATAATCGGCCACTTTTTTCTTTTATTCTTTTTAGCTTTTCCTTTTTTTTCTGCTTTTTTCGGGTTAGGTGCAGGTTTTTCGTTACTATGCACTAATGTTTCATCTAAATTCTTTAACGGCTGGTTATCTGTTATAACCGGTATTGCCTTTGTAGCTTCATTATCAATTGGGATGGAAAACTTTGGTTCATCCATCCTCTCCGGATTAAGTGCTGTTCGTAAATCTTCTTCCATTTCATCAACACTGTTATAACGATGAAATGAATCTTTGGCAGTAGCCTTTAGGACTATATTTTCAACACTTTGTGGAATAGCAGGGTTCCATCTTCTTACAGAAGGGGTTTCTGATTGAAGATGCTTCAAGGCAATTGATACAGCTGACTCCCCTGAAAACGGAAGCCTACCTGTCAATAACTCAAACATCACAATCCCTAATGAATAAATATCAGACTTCCTGTTTGCCATTCCGCCTCTTGCTTGTTCTGGTGATAAATAATGAACCGAACCTAATACAGAATTGGTCTGTGTAATACTTGTAGCACTTAGTGCCATCGCAATACCAAAATCTGTGATTTTCACATTACCATCATGATCAACCAAAATATTATGTGGTTTTATATCGCGATGAATAATATGGTTTTGATGGGCATGAGAAATCGCTGAAGTAAGCTGTCTCATGATTCCAATTGCATCTTCCACTCTTAATGGGGAATTTTGCTGTATGTATTGCTTAAGTGTTTGACCATCAACAAACTCCATTACAATATAATAAAGATCATTTTCCTCGCCAACATCGTAAATATTAACAATATTGGGATGAGCAAGGCTTGTTGCCGATTGTGCTTCGCGGTGAAATCTACGGATGAACTCCTCATCATTTGCAAAATCAAGGCGAAGCATTTTTACTGCTACATCGCGGTCAAGGATCATGTCATGGGCAAGGTAGACATTGGCCATGCCGCCTCCGCCAATCATATCAAGAATTTTATAACGGCCGCTAATTCTTTTCCCAATTAACATTTATCTTCACCCTCTTTCATTATGTTCATCAAACTCTAGTATGATAAGGGTGATGTTGTCTTCTCCACCATTTTCATTTGCCATGTTAATCAGTGATGAAGCCTTTAGTTCCAGTGAGTCTTCAGCTTGAAGAATAGAAACCATCTCTTCTTCTTTTACTTTATTCGACAATCCATCAGAACATAAGAGAAGGATGTCTCCTTCCTCAAACATAATCGTTTTAGTATCTATTCTTACATCCGGTTCAGTACCTATTGCACGTAGGATAACATTTTTTCTCGGATGATGCTCGGCATCCTCCCTGGATATTTGCCCTGTTCGTACTAATTCATTTACAAGTGTATGATCTTCAGTCAACTGCTGAAACCCGCTATCATTGAAAATATAACAACGACTGTCACCAACATGGGCAATCGTAGCAAAATGATTTGTGGCAATCACTGCTTCAATTGTTGTGCCCATACCATCACATTCTTCATTGTTATTTGCATGTTCAAAAACCAATTGATTTACCTCGAGAATATGAGTTTGAAGCCATTTTTCAGCATCGTCTGCCGTTTGAAAACCATCTGATTGCTCCCACAATTCTTGCAAATGGGTCACGCTCATTTTACTTGCCACATCACCGGCTCGGTGGCCGCCCATACCATCTGCTACAATGGCTAGGCGCTGACCATCCCGGTTGACAAAAGTTCCACCGCTGTCCTCATTATTTTGGCGAACTCTGCCTTTATCCGTTTTATAAACAGCCTTCACAATCGTCACCTCGTCTCCTCTTTCCGCTCCTTTGCACGAAGTTGTCCACATGCTGCATCAATATCATGACCGTGCTCTCGGCGAATTGTCACATTAATCCCACGTTTTTTCAATGTTTTTTCGAAAGCAAAAATTTTGTCTTTAGGTGTACGTACATAGTCCCTTTCAGGAACATAGTTAACCGGAATAAGATTCACATGGCATTTGATTCCTTTTAATAGTTCTGACAACTCCTCTGCATGCTCAATTGAATCATTCACACCGCCAAAAAGTCCGTATTCAAAGCTAATTCGGCGACCAGTCTTATCGATATAATACCGTACCGCTTTCATTAAGTCATCAAGTTTATATGCCTTGTTAATCGGCATTAACTTCGATCGCAATTCCGTATTAGGAGCATGTAAGGAAATAGCAAAATTAATTTGCGTCTTTTCATCAGCAAATTGATAAATTTTTGGGACGATTCCACTTGTCGAAACAGTTATATGGCGAGCCCCAATATTTAGCGCTTTGTCATGATTAATGATTTTTAAAAAGGATAGCATGTTATCGTAGTTATCAAACGGCTCACCAATCCCCATAATCACCACTGAGTCCACTCGCTCTTCTGTTTCATCAAGAGCCTGCTGCACCTTGACCACCTGTGCAACAATTTCTCCTGCTTCAAGGTGTCTTTTTAAGCCGCCAAGTGTAGAGGCACAAAAAGTACAGCCAATCCGGCAGCCAACCTGTGTCGTAACGCAAACAGAGTTTCCATAATCATGGCGCATTAGCACTGTTTCAATTGAGTATCCATCCTGAAGCTCGAATAAGAATTTAATCGTTCCATCAGAGGATGTTTGTTGGATGACTGTATATAATGTAGTAATTTGAAAATGACTCGATAGCTTTTCTCTCAAGCCCTTGGATAAATTGCTCATGTCGTCAAAAGCAGTAATTCTTTTTTTATAAAGCCAATCATAAATTTGTTCAGCCCGAAATGGCTTTTCTCCATTCTCTGACAGCCAGTTTTTTAATTCGTGAAGCTCAAGTGAATATATAGATTTTTTCTTTATGTCCATTGTTGTTTTTGTCTCAGTTGTATTCAATTGTTCCAACTGTCACACCTTCTTTCTTAATGCTGCTATATAAAAACCATCTGATCCAAAATCCTGGGGAAATATTTGCAGATCATTGCCCATTATTAATGGTTGAATGGCTTTAGGCATTCTGCTTTTAAACGATTCATCGCTTTCGAACTCAGGATTATTTTCTAAAAATGTCTTTACTGTATATTCATTTTCTTGTTTATCTACTGTACAGGTACTATAAACAAGTATACCGCCTTTTTTCAATAATGGAGCAACAGATGTTAGCAGCTGTTGTTGAATACTGCTTAACCGTTCTAAATCTGCTTCGGCTTTTGTATATTTCATGTCAGGCTTTCTTCTCATCACGCCAAGGCCAGAGCACGGAGCATCGAGTAGAATCCGATTGAATGATTCATCCTTAAACTTTTCCCGTAAAAGTCTTGAATCCGAAACATTTGTTTTTATATTTGATAATCCTAACCGTCGGGCATTATCATTGATTAATTTTACTTTGTGCTGATGAAGATCAACGGAGATTACTTCACCCGTATTTTGCATTTTTTCAGCGATATGTGTACTTTTACCTCCGGGCGCTGCACAAGCATCCAGGACAAATTCATTTTGCTCTGCGCCTAATGCATAGGCGGCAAGCATCGAACTTTCATCTTGTATTGTTAACAATCCATATTTAAAGGCAATTGTGGAAGCTAAGTTTCCCTTTAGCGACCTTATCGCCTCAGGAATGATGGGACTTTTTTCGATTTGAAAACCATCTTCTTCTAGAATTGCCACACATTCGTCTCTAGAAATCTTTGTGAGATTCACTCTTGCTGTTTGCAATGGTGCTGTTAAGTTAATTTCACACATTTCTTTTGTTTTGTCATAACCAAATTGGTGAATCCACCTGGACACAAGCCATAAAGGGTGACTCGTTTCAAGTGATAATCTTTCAGCAGGGTCAGAAACCACACTAAAAGATGGGAGTCCTTCTCTCTGAATGCTTCTTAATACTCCATTTACCAAACTAGCAATTCCTTTATGACCGCGTTTTTTGGCAATTTCCACCGCTTCATAAATAGCTGCTCGATCCGGAATTCGATCAAGGTAAACCATTTGGTATAGCGTGAGTCTAAGTAAATGGTGGATCCAACTGGCCAGCTTCTTATTGTCTTTAATGAATGGCTTTAAAAAGAAGTCTAGCGCCATTTGTCTTTGTAATGTTCCATAAGTCAACTCCGTAAGTAAGCCGACGTCGATTGCGGACAATTCGTTTTTTTCAATCACGTTGTTAAGGAGCAAATTGCTGTATGATTGATTTTTCTCAATTGTTACAAGAAGATCCATGGCGATTGCACGTACATTTTTTTTTGTAGAAGTCATCTTATTCTCCCAGTCTGCTGCCTAATGAAATTTTTGAACCCGCACCCCGTAAAAATTGTTCACTCGACATTTTAGTTTTCCCGGAAGGCTGCAGTTCGATGATTTTAATTGCAGTTTCATTACCTGTGCTAACCGTAAAGCCATCTGAATCTATTTTTATAATGGTTCCAGGCTCTTGCCTATTTAAGTCAGATGTCTTTTCGGTCCGCCATATTTTTATGACCTGGCCCTCCATCGTAGTAAATGCAACGGGCCACGGATTTAACCCACGAACATGATTATAGATTTCTTCCCCTGTTTTCTCCCAGATAATCTTTTCTTGCTCTCGCTTAATGTTTGAAGCAAATGTAGCTTCCGCCTCATTTTGCGGTTTTGGGGTAAGGCGACCTGCCAATAATAGCGGCAAAGTTTCTGATAATAATTTAGACCCCGCATCACTTAACTTTTCATGAAGGGTACCGACATTGTCGTCTTCAGTTATGGGTACTTCTACACTCGTTAACATATCGCCGGCATCTAATTTTTCGACCATATACATGATTGTAACACCGGTCTTCTTTTTCCCTTGCATAATGGCGTAATGAATCGGAGCTCCTCCTCGAAGCTCCGGCAATAGGGATGCGTGAACATTAATACAACCGAATTTAGGTGCATCCAACAGCTTTTTCGGTAAAATTTGCCCAAATGCAGCAGTAACAATTAAATCCGGCTGTAATGAAAGGATTTTCGCAAGCTCTTCTTCTTGGCGAATTTTTTCCGGTTGAAAGACGGGGATCCCATTTTTTAATGCCTCCACCTTTACAGGTGGTGGTGTTAACACTTTTTTTCTTCCTACCGGCCTGTCAGGCTGGGTTACAACACCAATGACCTCATAGCCATCATGAATGATTTTTCGTAAGACAGATACGGAAAAATCAGGGGTTCCCATAAAAACAATTTTCGTCATTCACTTTCTACTCCTTTTAACTCGTCTTCCTCAAGGTATCTCGTTACTTTTGTGGTAAATAATATTCCGTCAAGATGATCGATTTCATGCTGAATGGCTCTTGCTAAGAATCCTTCTGCTTCAAGGGCATATTTCCTCCCCTTCCGGTCAAGTGCTTCAATCTTCACAAAGTCAGGTCTCGTCACTTCACCAAATAGGCCAGGAAAACTTAAACATCCTTCAGGCCCTGTTTGCTCGCCCGATGTTTTTAAAATACGGGGGTTAATTATTTCAATTGTTCCATGTTCATCGTCAATATCCACAATAGCTATACGCTCATTTAGACCAATTTGTGGAGCAGCTAGTCCGACCCCATCATACTCAATCATTGTGTCGTACATATCATCAAGAATTTTTGCCAGCTTCCGATCAAACTTCACTACTTCCGTGCAGGTTTGCTCGAGAATATCAGCTGGGTGGATAACAATTTTTCGTATCGCCAAATCTGTTCCTCCATTATGCCAATCTTATGTTAGCAGCTAAATTTTTTTAATATTTTTCTAAATATCATTTTCACCTAAAAATCGATTTAATAACCTGTTACAGCCGGAATCTCCTATGTTCTACATTAAAATATGTGGATTTACATCTATTGAAACCTGCAACCCAATTTTCGTATCTTTTTGGTATTGATCAAGGATAGTTTTTAATGTATTTATTAGATTCGGTTCCCGTTTGTATTTTATCAGACATTGGTATCGATATCTATTATTAATCCTAGGAATTGGTGAGGCAGCAGGTCCTAGAACGACTGCTTTCTTTGAAACGTGCGCGCGAACATAGCTTACAATTTTCTCCATTTCAGACACAACTGTGACCAGCTGCTCATGGCTGACTGTTATGAGAGATAGATAATAGAATGGTGGATAATGATGCATTTTTCGAATCATCATTTCCCGTTGATAAAAAAGATCATAGTCATGGTAGCTAGCAAGCTCTATGCTGTAATGTTCTGGTGTATACGTTTGAATGACGACCTCTCCTGGTAATTGATGGCGTCCTGCGCGCCCGCTAACTTGGGTCAATAGTTGGAAAGTTTTTTCAGATGCTCGAAAATCAGGTAGATGGAGCATCGTGTCTGCTGAAAGCACGCCTACTAACGTTATGTTTGGAAAATCCAATCCTTTAGCAATCATTTGCGTACCCAATAAAATATCTGCTTTTCCATCCTTAAAATCGGTTAATAGTCTCTCGTGTGAACCCTTTCGTCCTGTTGTATCAACGTCCATTCGAATGACCCTTGCCTCTGGGAGAATTTTTCCAAGCTCCTCCTCTACCTTTTGCGTCCCTGTTCCAAAATAGCGGATATATTCACTATTACATTCGGGACAATGATTCGGTACAAAACTTTCATAGCCACAATAATGGCATTTCATTTGCTCAGATACACGATGGTATGTCAGCGAGATGTCGCAGTTTGGGCAATTCATCACATAGCCGCAGTCTCTGCACATTACAAAAGAAGAATGACCACGTTTATTTAAAAATAAAACAGCCTGCTGCTTTTTCTCGATTCGATCTTTTAACATTTCAAACAGCTTTCTCGAAAACATCGAGCGATTGCCATCACGGAGTTCCTCTCTCATATCAATGACCTCAACGGAAGGAAGGTTCTGATTGTTCATCCGGTTAGGAAGTGATAAGAGATGGTACACCTTTTTTTGTGCTCTGGCAAATGACTCGAGCGATGGGGTGGCACTGCCAAGTACAACAGGACAGTTATAGTTTAATGCTCGTTCAACTGCCACATCTCTAGCATGATAGCGAGGCATTTCTTCCTGTTTATAGCTTGTTTCATGTTCCTCATCGATAATAATGATGCCGATATTTTCAAATGGAGCAAAAATCGCTGATCTTGCTCCAACTGCGACTTTTACTTCCTTGCGCTGAATTTTCCGCCATTCATCATATTTTTCTCCAGCTGACAAGCCACTGTGTAAAACAGCGACTAAGTCCCCAAATCTTCCTTTAAAACGATTAACCATCTGCGGGGTGAGCGAGATTTCAGGTACAAGAACGATTGCTTCCTGGCCTTTTTCGATGACTTCTTGTATAGATTGTAAGTATATTTCAGTTTTCCCGCTTCCCGTTACACCATAAAGCAAAAACACCTCATGTTGATTCTGTTCAATTGCATTAAGAATCGGTCCGATAGCCGTTTGCTGTGCCTCAGTTAAAGGTAACGGTTTCGTTCGTTCAAACGTTCGATGTTCAAAGGGATTACGATAAACCTCCATTTCGAATTCAGTCAGTAGTTTTTTTTCAATAAGGGCTTTTACCGTTGATGCTGAAGCTTTTACTTCCGTTAAAAGTCTCTTTAATTCAACCTCATGGAAATGCCTTGAAAAATAGCTTAATACTTGCCTTTGCTTTTCGGCATTTGCAGGGATCCGTTCTATTTCGTAAATTAATTCTGTAAGGAGTACGCTTGGACGGACATATTTTCGCTTTTTTTTCTTAACCCGTTCCTTGACCATATAAATCACTTCTAAATGCCCTTTTGCTGCTTCTCTTTGTAACTGGGGAACAATTGCCTTTTTTAGAGCATCGTCCCAGTCAAGCATATCAGTATTTTCAAAAAAAGTTTGAAGCGTCTCAGGTAGATCCTTGACGGCTGACCCATCAGATAGCCTTACCTTTTTTTCGTATTTTGCTTTTAATGCCGCGGGCAGCATGACTTGAAAGGCGAAAATTTTAAAACAGAGGGTACTTTCAGTCAGCCAATCACCGAGCTTCAATAATTCCTGGTTTAAAACAGGTTCTAAATCCATCGGCTCAATAATATTTCTTAACTTCTCAAACTCTGATTCTGCTTTTAAATCGACGACAAATCCTTGGATATTTCTCGGGCCAAATGGAACAATTACCCTCATCCCCGGTTGAATGACTCTCCGCCATTGCTCTGGAATAAAATAATCGAAAGCCCTATCCGTTTGTTTTGTCGGAACATCTACAATTACACTAGCAATTTCCATTTTGGTCCATATCCTTCAAAAGTGAAGTAACTTCTTCGATAATCTTTTCTGCAACATCTGCTTTTGACATAAGCGGCAATTCGGTAACCTCTCCGGAACGCTTGAAAAGGGTGACAATGTTTGTATTTGTCCCGAAACCGGCACCAGAAGCTTTCACATTATTCGCCACAATCATATCAGCATTTTTCTTTGTTAATTTTTTTCTAGCATATTCTTGTAGGTTTTCAGTCTCTGCGGCAAAGCCTACAAGTACTTGATTCTTTTTTCTTTGCCCTAGTTCGAATAGAATATCTTTTGTTCTTTCAAGATCGATTTTTGCGTCGCCTTCTTGCTTTTTCACCTTCTGATCATAGGTAACTTTTGGACGATAGTCAGCGACTGCTGCAGTTTTAATTACAATATCCGCTGATTCATAGTATTTCAACACGGCGTTATACATTTCGTCTGCAGTCTCTACCTTTACTAGTTCCACACCGGCAGGTGCTGCTATTTGGACAGGTCCGGAAATTAAGATAACATCAGCACCTTGTTTTTTCGCTTCTTCAGCAATGGCAAAGCCCATTTTTCCAGTTGAAAGATTGGAGATAAAGCGGACTGGGTCAATTTTTTCCCTTGTAGGACCCGCGGTAACGACCACCGTTTTTCCTTTAAGATATCTTCGTTCATCTTTGGCAAAAAATCTTTGGATCAACTCTACAATTTTTTCAGGCTCTTCCAGGCGTCCCCTGCCGACATAACCACAGGCTAGATAACCTTCGCTTGGTTCGATAAATTGATACCCATACTCAGCCAAAATGGATAGGTTTTTTTTCACTGCAGGATGGTCATACATATGCACATTCATAGCAGGAGCAATCCACACAGGTGCGGTTGCAGCAAGCAATGTAGTGGTAATCATATTATCGGCAATTCCGGCAGCTATTTTGGCAATCGTATTGGCAGTTGCAGGGGCAATCAAAATTAAATCTGCCCAGTCAGCCAAATCAATATGGGCAATTACATGCGGATTTTTTTCATCAAAGGTATCAGTAAATACTTCATTGCGGGATAATGCCTGAAAGGTTAAAGGGGTAACAAATTTTTCTGCAGATTCACTTAAAATCACCTTAACTTTTGCCCCAGCTTGAACAAGTTTACTTGTTAAGGCTGCGGCTTTATACACAGCAATACCTCCCGTAACACATAATAAAATTTTTTTATCGTTGATCATCACCTTAAATCCCTCACTTCTCGTCCACGTTATCTTCTTTTTATTATGCTAGAACTGCATTAAATTTTCATCATTTTCCTTTCATTTTCGGCAAGTTTCCTGAAAGGCAAATAAAAAAGGCTGACACTTTTAGGAGTTTTCCTTTGTTGTCAGTCCTTCTTTCATACTTTGATCTATTTCATGCAAAGCCTCAATGATTACTCAGCAGATGTTTCAGCTTTTTTGGAAATACGATAGGTAAGCTCACCACTATAAATTTCCTCTAATGCTCTTCCAACACATTTATAGGAAACATATTTTGGTAATCTTTCGTCTCTTACCTGTGACATTACACGTGCACGCTTCGCGGCAACGGAGACAAGGGAATATTTTGAATCAATTTTTTCTAGTAGTGAATCAATAGACGGATATAACATATTATTCAACCTCCAGCAATTTTTTATAGCGATGTTCTACTCTTTCTCTGCGGCAATGCTCAGCTGTTACAATCGCCTTCACACGTTCACATGCGAGTTCCACCTGGTCATTTTCAACGACATAATCATATAATTCCATCATTTCAATTTCTTCACGTGCAGATAACATTCGATTTTGAATGATATCCTCTGTTTCTGTTCCTCTAGTCACAATTCGATTCTTTAATTCGGTTAGACTTGGCGGCATCAAGAAAATAAATAACCCTTCAGGAAATTTTTCCCGGACCTGACGGGCACCCTTTACTTCAATTTCTAAAAAGACATCTTTCCCAGCATCTAAAGTTTCACGGACATAATCAACAGGGGTACCGTAATAGTTACCGACAAATTCAGCGTACTCTAAAAGCTTTCCCTGCTCGATTAATTGTTCAAATTCTTCTCTTGTTTTAAAAAAATAATCTATCCCATTCACTTCCCCCGCGCGTGGTACGCGAGTTGTCATAGAAATCGAGTATTCAAAAGCTGTTTCGGGATGTGAAAAAATTTCTTTTCGAACCGTTCCTTTTCCAACCCCAGACGGCCCGGAAAGTACAATCAGCAATCCTTTTTCCTGCATATTTTAAAATCCTACCCTTCATCAATAGTTTCATCACGGTCCGTTAAGCGATTGGCAACCGTTTCAGGCTGTACAGCTGATAGAATGACATGGTCACTATCCATGACGATCACTGCTCGTGTACGTCGTCCGTATGTAGCATCTATTAACGAGCCCCGATCCCGGGCATCCTGGATAATTCTTTTAATTGGTGCTGATTCCGGGCTGACAATGGAAATAATACGATTGGCAGAAACGATATTCCCAAATCCAATATTAATTAATTTAATCGACATGGTCACTCATCCAATCATCAATAATATATTTTGACCGTGTTAAACAGTTTCTAAACAAGTCCTATTCGATATTCTGAACCTGTTCTTTCAATTTTTCAAGTAAACTTTTTATCTCGACAACCTTTTTGGCGATATTAGAATCATTTGCTTTTGAACCAATCGTATTCGCTTCTCTGTTCATTTCCTGAACGATAAAATCGAGTTTTCTGCCAATAGGCTCTTGATCATTTAAAGTTTGCAAGAATTGTTGAATATGGCTTTTTAAGCGGGTAATTTCTTCATTAATATCTGCTTTATCAGCAAAAACAGCTACTTCTGTTAAAATTCGCGTTTCATCTAATTGTCCATTGACAAACTCCTGCATCCTTTTCGTTAGTCGCTCTTTAAAAGATTGAACAACAAGCGGAGCAAATTTCTGAAGTTCAAATACATTTACCTCTAATTGAGATGAAATAGCAAGCAAATCTTTTTTCAATTCTTCCCCTTCGGCCATTCGCATTTTTCTAAGTAATATCACGGCTTCTTCCACAGCAGAAAGAACCAAATTCTCAATTTCTTCATTACCAGCTTCACTTTCTTCAATATGTAAGAGGTCTGTACGATTAAGCAAATCCCTTAAAGTGATTGTTCCTTCTATCCCATATTTATTTCGCGCCTGCTCAATGAATTGATAATATTCTTCAATCAGCTTCCAATCAACGTGAACTTTGCGACTGACGACCCCTTCTCCTTCAACACTTACATAAACCTCTACCCTGCCGCGGCGGATATACTGATTAAGTTTCTTTTTTATTTTATCTTCTATTTTTAAAAGCTGTCTTGGCATCCGAATATTTATTTCAGAAAATCGGTGATTGACTGTTTTTACTTCCACATTTACTGAGAAGGCTCCAGAGACGGCCTTTCCTCTGCCAAAGCCTGTCATACTTATAACCATTACGTGCACATCCAATCTTTGAAAAATGATCGGCTTTCTATGTAATTAAAAAAGACAAAAGGTAATAGAATGGTTTCTATTACCTTTTGGATTATACCATACTTTATTTTGTTTTTCTTAACAAAAATGACCCGGCTAGTAAAAAAGTTGGAATTGAAGATAGTCCAACAATCAACAACCAATCTTTTGCTGCAATCGGCAATGTGTGGAAAATTGGCTGTAATGGCGGATAATAAATGACAACCAACATTAACACGAGCGAAGAGATAACAGCCCAAACAAGATATTGATTCCCAAAAGGGTTTCTAGAGAGGACAGATTTTTCACTGCGGCAATCAAATACATGAATAAGCTGGGCCATAACAAGGGTCGCAAAGGCAACAGTCTGAGCATATGGCAGCTGTGAATGGTCGTTATGATACACAATGATGAAGGCTAATAGTGTAACAAGACCAATTAAGAAGCCGCGCGATACCACCTTCCAGCCTAATCCACGTGAAAAGACACCTTCATTTGGACTGCGAGGTCCCCTTTTCATCACGTTTTCCTCTGGACGATCGAGACCGAGTGCCATTGCCGGCAGACCGTCCGTCACCAAATTGACCCATAAGATTTGGATTGGTACTAGGGGAAGTGGCAACGCAAGTACCATTGCAAACAACATTACCAATATTTCACCCACATTGGATGCCAGCAGGTAGCGAACAAATTTACGGATATTTTCGTAGATATTCCTGCCCTCTTTTATTGCAGCCTTAATGGTAGCAAAATTATCGTCTAACAAAACGAGTGCTGATGCTTCCTTCGCGACATCTGTCCCGGTTATCCCCATCGCTACACCAATATCTGCCGCTTTGATGGCAGGAGCATCATTCACACCATCACCTGTCATCGCCACAATATGTCCGCGATTTTGTAATGCTTTGACAATTTTCAGTTTATGTTCAGGAGAAACCCTTGCAAAAACAGATACATCATCGACGACTTCTTCAAGCTCTTCTACCGGCATATTAGATAATGTTTTGCCGTCAAGCACCCTGCTCTTTTTCGTTAAAATCCCTAACTGGGAAGCAATTGCTTTTGCTGTGATCACATGGTCACCGGTAATCATGACTGTTTTAATCCCAGCTTCCTTACATTCTTGTACCGCAGTTTTTACTTCAGGTCTTGGTGGATCGATCATGCCTTGGACACCAATAAAGGTTAATTTTTTCTCTGCTTCCTGCTCACTTAAGATAATGGTGTTAGCCGGTATTGACTTATATGCAATCGCAATCGTTCGGAGTGCCTGTGAAGCAAGACCATCTATCGCGTCTTGAACCTTTATATGTGTGTCTTTATTTAAATATTGTGTTCGCTCATCCCAAAGGATCGATTCACAAATACCTAAAATGACGTCAGGTGCACCTTTTGTAATGATGAAATGGCGGCCTTGCTTGTCTTTAACATGAATACTCATCATTTTTCTGGCGGAGTCAAATGGGAATTCATTAATAATCGTAAACTCATCTAATAATTTTTGGCGATTAAAGCCGGCTTTCATTGCACTTACCAGTAAAGCACCTTCCGTGGGATCACCATCTAGTGTGAAATCATCATCCTTTAAAACCAGGTCCGAATGGTTACATAGCATTCCGAAAATCAGCATTTGCTGCAAGGCTTTTTCATGCTTAGGTTGAACTGTTTGTTTGTTCCGATAAAAATTCCCTTTTGGCTGGTATCCAACACCATCAACGCTCCACGTTTGACCACCGCTCCAAAGGTGTGTAACGGTCATTTTATTTTGCGTCATCGTACCTGTTTTGTCGGAGCAAATAACCGAGGCACAGCCAAGGGTTTCAACTGCAGGCAGCTTCCTGACAATTGCATTTTTCCTAATCATTTTTTGAACACCAAGAGATAAGGCTACAGTTACAATCGCTGGCAGCCCTTCAGGTATCGCCGCAACTGCAAGAGAAACACCTGCTAAAAACATTTCATATAATTCGTGTCCACGTAATACACCCACTACAACGACAAGTACGGTTAAGAGTAAGGCAACTGTTATTAAAATTTTCCCCAACTGCTCTAACCGGCGCTGCAATGGTGTTTCTTGTGACTCGGCATTTTGGAGTAAATCAGCAATTTGTCCCATTGCTGTTTTCATTCCTGTGGAAATGACAACTCCTACCCCGCTGCCCCTCGTTATCATCGTGCTCATGAAGGCGATATTTTCCATATCACCGATTCCTGGATTAGGATTGGTTAAACTGTCAATATGTTTAGATACAGGGACAGATTCACCTGTTAAAGCAGATTCTTCAATTTCTAAGCTTTTAGATTCAATGATTCGAACATCAGCACCAATTCTGTCTCCGCTGGCAAACTTCAAAATATCACCAATCACAATTTCCTTTGAAGGAACTTTTATCCATTTTCCATCTCGAAGAACTGAAACCTGTGGTGCCGATAGTTCCTTCAATGCCTGCAGTGATTTCTCCGCTCTCCGTTCTTGGTAAAAACCAAGACAGCCGTTAATAATTACAATTGCAATAATAGCAATAGCATCAATATATTCGCCGAGTAACCCGGAAATCAAGGTCGCCGCAAGAAGCACTAAGACCATAAAATCTTTAAATTGACTAAAAAATAAGAGTAAAGCCGATTGCTTTTCTCCCTCGTGTAATTCATTTAAACCGTGATGTTTCATTCGCTTTTTTACTTCTTCCTGTGATAATCCAGAAGAAAAGTCGGTTTCTAAGGCCTTTTCTACTTGTTCTATCTTCATTTCATGGAATTTCATCCGACCATCTCACTTCCCCCTTTATTCATTCAGACTAGCTCTAAAGAAAGCTTATTCAGGGTCGTCCAAAAAAATGCTATGATTAACGTTATTGCAAGGGAAAATAAGACAGTGATTAGATAAGTAGGATATAATAAGGTGAAAAACTTCAAACAATGGGTAGATTTCCCTTCCCACTGTTTGTTAATTAAACCAATTGGGCTTTTACGTGTAGTTTAACACCACTAATCCTGAACTTTTCATCTCATAGTCTAGAAGCGGGGATCCTACTGCACGTTAATTAGGAATGTATTTATATATTGGAAGAAAAGGATGTTTTCGATGTCATTTGATGGTCTATTTACAAAAGCTATGGTCGATGAGCTTGTTCTCTCCTTGAAAGGAGGAAGAATCAACAAGGTTCATCAACCCTATAAAAATGAAGTTATTCTTACCATTCGCGCAAATGGTGTGAATCAAAAACTTCTGTTATCTGCTCACCCAAGTTATGCCCGAGTGCAGCTTACAAATGAAGCCTATGACAATCCAAGTGAACCGCCTATGTTTTGTATGCTTCTTAGAAAGCATATTGAGGGTTACATTTTGGAGGATCTTTATCAGATTAACAATGACCGGATGATTATTTTTGAAATTAAGGGCCGGAATGAGATTGGTGATATAAGCTATAAACAATTAATTATTGAAATAATGGGCCGGCACAGCAATATCGTTTTGGTTGATAAAACGAGGAATGTCATTCTTGATAGCATCAAACATATCTCTTTTGCCGTTAACAGCCACAGGGCAATTTTGCCTGGACAGCCTTATATTTTCCCTCCAGAGCAAAACAAGGTAAATCCATTTGAAGCAGTTGAAGAAGATGTATTAAGGTCAGTTGATTTTATTGGCGGAAAAGTGGATCGCCAGTTAGTCGAGCATTTTGCAGGCATCTCACCTATTTTTGCAAAGGAAGTTATTTTTCAAAGTGGTCTTGCAAACCGCACTACTGTCCCAGGGGCATTTATCCGTTTGATTAATAAAATTGGATCGGGCGATATTTCGCCTTCGATAATATCAGCCAATGGAAAAGAATCGTTTTATCTTTTCCCACTTGAGCATATGAAGGGTGAAATGAAACCCTTCAAGACTCTTAGTGAAATGCTTGACCGCTATTATTTTGGAAAAGCAGAACGAGACCGGGTTAAGCAGCAAGGAAATGATATTGAACGCTTTATAAGCAATGAAAAAGAAAAGAATGAAAAAAAAATAGTTAAGCTCGAGAATACATTGAAAGAAGCGGAACGGGCAGAGCAGTTTCAGCGTTATGGAGAACTGTTAACAGCCAATCTATACGCAGCAAAAAAGGGTATGAAGGAAATCGAAGTTCTCAATTATTATGATGATTTGGGAGGAACAATGGTGATTCCGCTTGATCCAAGAAAATCACCATCTGAAAATGCTCAAAAGTATTTCTCCAAATACCAAAAAGCGAAGAATGCTATTGCCGTGGTAGTTGAACAAATCGAAAAGGCTCGTGAAGAAGTTGCGTATTTTGATAATTTAATGCAGCAGGTCCAAGCTGCCTCTCCAAAGGATATTCAGGAGATTCGTGAGGAGCTTGTCGAAGGCGGCTATATCCGTGAACGCCAGAAGCGAAACGGTAAGAAGATTCAGAATGTTAAGCCGGTGCTGGATCACTTTATTGCCTCAGATGGGACGGATATTATTGTAGGAAAAAACAATAAGCAAAATGATTATTTGACTAATAAGCTGGCGGCGAGGGATGAGATTTGGCTGCATACGAAGGATATTCCAGGCTCTCATGTAGTGATTCGCAGTAAAGAACCTTCTGATGAAACGATTATAGAGGCAGCTGTGTTAGCGGCATATTACAGTAAAGCGCGGAATTCTAGCTCGGTTCCTGTAGATTTTACAAAGGTTCGTCATGTCAAAAAACCTAGCGGTGCCAAACCAGGATTTGTAATTTATGACAATCAGCAAACGGTTTTTGTTACACCGGATGAGGAATTGGTGTTGAAATTAAAGAAATAGAAAGGAAAGAGGGTATCCCATTATTTTGGACACCCTCTTGTTCTATTTATCAGCGGATTTTTATGATTTATCAGTGAATCAGTTTACTAAAACTGTTTGCTCCATTCAGAAGGGTTTTTACTCCACAATAATAGACTTTCCTGATCTTCTGAGCTAACATAGCCTTTTGAAATAGCTACTTCGATTAATGTTGGAAAATCGGTCAGTGAAAAACTGTTAATTTCTGCCCCATGAAGTAACTGACTTCCTTTTTCAAGTCCATATGTAAAAATAGAGACAACCCCTAACACCTCGCAGCCTGCTTCCCTTAAAGCTTGCACAGCGGTGATCACACTGCCCCCGGTTGAAATGAGATCTTCTACGACAACCACCTTTTGGGCTTGTTCCACTTTGCCTTCGATTTGATTGCCCTTGCCGTGCCCTTTTGCCTTTGAACGGACATAACACATCGGCAGGTCCATTAGCTCACTTACCCAGGCAGCATGTGGAATCCCCGCTGTCGCTGTTCCTGCAATTACCTCTGCTGCTGGAAAGTTTTCAAGAATGAGGTTTTGTAATCCTTTTGCAACCTCTCTTCTAACTTCAGGATAGGAAAGAGTTAAGCGATTATCACAATATATCGGGGATTTTAGTCCTGATGTCCAGGTGAATGGGTCTTTTGGTCTTAATGCCACGGCATTGATTTCTAATAGTTTTTCAGCAATTTTCTTTTTCATTGTTGTACACCTCTCCATGCCCTTATCCATTGATCATAGCTTTTTACTGGGTCCATTGACCGTGTAATCGAACGTCCGACAACGATTGCACTTACACCTGTATTTTTTGCAAATTCAGGGGTAGCCACACGTTTTTGGTCACCAACAAGATCAGTCTCCATCCTGATACCCGGACAAACAGTTAAAAATGAGCTGCCTGTTTGATTGTGAATTATTTCAGATTCCCAAGCTGAGCACACTACCCCATCTAAACCCGCATCTTTTGCTAGCGATGCATAATGTAACACTGATTCATTCAATGTAACCGGGATTAGTTGCTCCTTATTCATTTGTTCTTGTGATGTGCTGGTTAATTGGGTTACAGCGATGCAATTTGGACGTGTCCTTCCTGCTGCCGTCCCTGCCTCTAATCCCTCTAATGCCGCTTCCATCATTTCTCTTCCTCCAGCAGCATGAACATTAACCAGATCACATTCTAGTCGCGCCAGCCCCTTCATAGCACTTTTTACGGTGTTCGGAATATCATGCAGCTTTAAATCAAGAAAGATCTGATGTCCCTTTTCTTTTAATTGATGAACAATTGCTGGGCCTTCCTGGTAAAAAAGCTCCATACCCACTTTTACAAAAAGCTTTCGATCTTCAAACGGTGTCAAAAAACGTTCAATTTCACTTTTGTTAGCAAAATCAAGCGCGATGATAAGTGAGTTCTCCATGCTTCTTCCAGCTCCTTCCCTTGCATTCACTGATATGTTCAAACCCTAATTTTTCTAAAAGCACTGGCAGTTCCTCAATGATCGTTGGGCAGACAAACGGGTCGACGAAGTTTGCTGTTCCAACAGCAACCGCACTCGCCCCCGCGTAAAAATATTCGATGACATCCTCTGCTGATTGTACACCGCCCATCCCGATAATCGGAAGCGAAACGGCTTGGCTCACTTCATAAATCATACGAATTGCCACCGGCTTAATCGCAGGACCTGATAGACCACCTGTATTGTTGGCTAAAATCGGCCTGCCTGTCTTTAAATCAAGTCTCATGCCGACAAGAGTATTAATCATTGTTAGACCATCAGCTCCGCCCTCTTCCACAGCTCTTGCCATCTCAACAATATTGGTAACATTTGGGGACAGTTTCACATATACAGGAACCTTGGATACCTCTTTTACCTTCCTTGTCAATCGCTTGGCAACCTCGGGAATCGTTCCAAACGCGATCCCGCCAGTTTTAACGTTTGGGCAGGAAATATTTAATTCTAACGCATGAACATTTGCTGCCTTGGAAATTTCGCTTGCAACCGAGACATAATCTTCTTCAAGGGAACCGGCAACATTTGCAATGATCGGAACATCAAACTGTGAAAGCCATGGCAGTTCCTCGGACAAAACTTTTTCTAATCCCGGATTTTGCAGACCAATGGCATTGAGCATTCCTGCATCCGTTTCAGCGACCCGTGGGGTAGGATTGCCAAATCTCGGCTCAACTGTTGTCGCTTTGATCATGATAGCTCCAAGTTTATTTAAATCATAAAATTGGCTGTATTCACGTCCAAACCCAAAACAGCCCGATGCTGGCATTATAGGGTTTTTTAAGTTTAAACCAGGTAACTCAACATTTAAACGGTTCATATTACTACCTCCCCAGCGCGAAAAACTGGTCCGTCACTGCAGACTTTTTTATAAGAAAAACCTGTTGGATCATCCGCCTTGTGGCAGACACACGCGAAGCAAGCACCAATGCCACAGCCCATTCGTTCTTCTAAGGATAAGAACATCTTTTTGTCCGAATAAAGTAGTTCAAGTGCTTTTAACATCGGAGTAGGGCCACAGGCATAGATAGCATCGAAACCTAAATTTTCGATTACATCTGTTACAAACCCTTTTGTCCCATAGGTTCCGTCAACCGTAGCCACATAGGTTTCCCCATTTTTCAAAAACTCCTGTTCATAAAAAACAGCTGATTCCGTTTGAAAACCGTGTACATGAATGACTTTAATCCCTCTCGCTATTAACTGCGTGGATAGTTCATATAACGGCGGTACACCGATTCCTCCGCCAACAAGCAACGCTGTTTCCCCTATTTCCATTTCTTCAACAGGAAAACCGTTCCCTAACGGACCGAGGATATCAAGCTCCATTCCTGGTTTCATTTCAGATAGTTTTGTAGTCCCCTTGCCATCCCTCCGATAAATCATCGTCATTTGCCCTTTCACGGAATTAAACGATGAAATACTGATGGGTCTCCGCAAAAGCGGGTCCAGGGCATCAGCAACCCGAATATGAACAAACTGCCCTGGAGCTTTGATTTGACTTACCATTGACGCTTTTACTGTTATTTCAAAAATATCATCGGCAATTTCCGTTTGGCTGATGATTTGGCAAAGTTCTTTCTGAATCATACGAGGACTTCCTCCTTAATTGCTGCACCCATCGCTTCAGTGGAAAAATTCATCGACTCGATTACTCTTAAAATTGCATTTGCCGTATCTAATGAGGTTAAACAAGGAACACCGTTTTCAACGGCTTCCCGGCGAATTCGAAAGCCATCTCTCGCAGGCTGTTTCCCTTTTGTCAGAGTATTGATTATGAACTGCACTTCTCCATGATGAATCACATCCAATAAAGTCTGACCTTCTGAGCCAATCTTGCCAACAACCTTTACTTTCAAACCAGCGGACTCAAGGACGGCTGCCGTCCCACTTGTTGCCATTATGCGGTAGCCATTTGCGGCAAACCTTACCGCTAGTTTTAATGCTTCTTCCTTATCTTTATCAGCAACTGTAAATAACACTGTACCAAACCTTTGAATATTCATACCAGAGGCTATCAAACCTTTATAAAGTGCCTTTTCCAAGGTGTGATCCTTGCCCATTACCTCACCGGTTGATTTCATCTCCGGTCCTAATGTGATATCGACACTTTTTAGCTTAGCAAATGAGAATACTGGAACCTTGACATAAACGCCATTTTTTTCTGGAATAAGTCCTGGCTGGTACCCTTGCTTAATAATAGAAATTCCAAGAATTGCTTTTGTCGCAATTTTCGCCATTGGTACATTAGTGATTTTACTCAAAAACGGAACCGTTCGGCTTGAACGTGGATTGACTTCAAGAACGTACACTTGATCGCCTGATAAGACATACTGAATATTTAACAGCCCGATAATGTTCAAGCCTCTAGCCAATTTTTCCGTATACTCAACAAGTGTTTGTTTCACATTCTCAGAGAGTGACTGCGGCGGATATACAGCGATTGAATCACCAGAGTGGACTCCTGCCCGTTCAATATGCTCCATAATCCCCGGGATCAATACATTTTCTCCGTCGCATATGGCATCCACTTCAATTTCCTTCCCTGTTAAATACCTGTCGATTAAGACAGGATGTTCCGGATTAATTTTAACGGCATTCTCCATGTAATGAAGCAATTCTTGCCTTTGGTAGACGATTTCCATCGCCCTTCCGCCAAGAACGTATGAGGGACGTACTAGAACCGGATAACCGATTTCCTCGGCAATGATAACAGCATCTTTCACCGATAAAGCTGTTTTACCAAGCGGCTGCGGAATAGTTAACTGATTTAGTGCTTGTTCAAATTTATCCCTATCCTCCGCACGGTCTACATCCTCTAAGCTTGTTCCCAATATTTTTACCCCATGCTCGACTAGCTCAGCTGCCAGATTAATCGCTGTTTGCCCGCCAAACTGAACGACTACACCAATTGGATTTTCCAAGTCGATGATTTGCATAACGTCCTCAATCGTCAGCGGTTCGAAATAAAGCTTATCTGAAATACTGAAATCAGTTGAGACCGTTTCCGGATTATTATTAATAATAATCGCCTCATAACCCGCTTCTTTTATAGCTTTTACCGAATGGACAGTGGCATAATCGAACTCAATTCCTTGACCAATCCGGATTGGACCTGAACCTAGAACAATTACACTGTCCTTGCTGGTCACAACCGATTCATTTTCGTCTTCATAGGTACCATAGTAATAAGGTGTTTCACTCTCAAATTCAGACGCGCATGTATCTACCATTTTGTAAACAGGAATTATGCCCAATTCTTTCCGCAAACTGTATATTTCGGATTCTGATCGATTCCAAAGCTCGGCAATTTTCTTATCGGAAAATCCCTTTTGCTTTGCTTCCTTAAGGAGTTCCCTGTCGAATGGGCAGGCTGCAAGCTTTACCTCAAGGTCAATAATACCTTCCATTTTTTTCAAGAAAAATAAATCAATTTTGCTCCATTGATGAATGGTTTCTATTGATGTCCCACGCTTTAAGCTTTCCGCAATATAAAAGAGCCGCTCATCTCCCGCTTTAATAATTCGTTTTTCAAGTAATTCATCATCAATATCATCTGCACCGTTTAATTCAAAATGATGGACTTCACATTCAAGGGAACGGATGGCTTTTAACAGTGATTCCTCAAACGTCCGGCCGATGGCCATTACTTCACCCGTTGCCTTCATTTGCGTTCCGAGTGAGCGGTTTCCTGATTCAAATTTATCAAACGGCCACCGCGGGATTTTTGTCACGATGTAGTCAAGAGCCGGTTCGAAACAGGCATATGTTTTTCCAGTTACCGGGTTAAGCATTTCATCAAGAGTTAATCCAACTGCTATTTTAGCGGCAAGCTTTGCAATCGGATAACCTGTCGCTTTAGATGCAAGGGCAGAGGAACGGCTGACCCGTGGATTTACTTCGATAATATAATAATTAAAACTATATGGGTCTAAAGCAAGCTGAACATTACAGCCCCCTTCAATTCCGAGAGCTCGAATGATTTTTAGGGAAACGTTTCTTAGTAGCTGGTATTCGCGATCGCTTAAGGTTTGACTCGGGGCGACAACGATGGAATCACCTGTATGGACGCCCACAGGGTCGATGTTTTCCATGTTACAAACTACAATCGCGTTATCAGCGGCATCGCGCATAACTTCATATTCAATTTCCTTGTAGCCTGCAATGCTTTTTTCAAGTAAACATTGATGTACGGGGCTATTTTTCAGACCACTTGTGACAATTTCTTCCAGTTCATCGTAATTTCGGCAAATACCGCCGCCGGTTCCCCCAAGTGTAAAGGCCGGGCGGACAATGACTGGGAAACCAATTTTTTCAACAAAAGCTTTAGCTTCTTCAATTTCATGGATAATTTCACTGTCTGGGACTGGTTCATTTAACTCATTCATTAAGCTGCGAAATAATTCTCGGTCCTCGGCTTGATTAATAGCCGGAAGTTTTGTACCTAAAATTTCAACTTCACACTCTTCTAGGACTCCCGTTTTTGCAAGCTCAACAGCAAGGTTCAAACCGGTTTGACCTCCAAGCGTAGCTACTAAAGCATCAGGACGTTCTTTGCGAATAATCCGGCTGACAAATTCCACTGTTAATGGTTCAATATAAGTGGCATCGGCGATTTCTGTATCTGTCATGATCGTTGCTGGATTTGAGTTTACGAGGATGACACGGTAACCTTCCTCCTTTAGCGCTATACAGGCCTGAGTGCCGGCATAATCAAATTCTGCAGCCTGACCGATGACAATTGGTCCTGATCCAATGACTAAAATGGAGTTTATATCTGTACGTTTTGGCATGTTGCTGTTACCTCCTGTTTTTCAGCCTCAATCATAGCAAGAAATTGTTCAAATAAGCTGTTTGCATCTTCTGGCCCCGGAGAAGCTTCTGGATGGTATTGAACCGTAAAGGCCGGAAAATCTAAATGTTTTAAGCCTTCAATCGTTCCATCGTTCAAGGCTGTATGCGTTACCGCTAATCTAGTTTGATGCAAAGATTCTGTTTCTACTGTGTATCCATGGTTTTGTGAAGTAATAGAAATTTTACCTGTAGCTAGTTCCTTGACAGGATGGTTTGAACCACGGTGGCCAAATTTCATTTTGACCGTATTCGCACCACAGGCCAAGGCAAATAATTGATGTCCCAGGCAAATTCCAAATATCGGAACCATTCCTAGCACTTGTTTAATCATGTGTATGGCTTCAGGAACATCCTTTGGATCTCCAGGCCCATTTGAAAGCATGATTCCATCCGGACGCAATTGCAGGATTTCATCTGCCGTTGTATGGTAGGGAACAACGATGACGTCACACCCGCGCTTATTTAATTCACGTAAAATACCGTGCTTCATGCCAAAATCAACGAGAACAATTCGTTTCCCTCGGCCAGGGCTCGGATATGAATTTTTTGTCGACACTGTTCTGACTTGGTCAATCGGAAGTCTTGTCTGCCGTAATCTGCTAACAACCTCATACGGATCTCGATCAATACTGCAGATTGCACCTTTTAATGTTCCGTACTGACGAATAATCCTTGTTAATTTTCTAGTATCAATCCCGGCAATTCCGGGAATTTTTTTCATTTTAAAATATTCATTGATGGTAAATTCACTGCGCCAGTTGGAAGGGGAGTCGGTCACTTCTTTGACAATAAATCCTTTCACTGCGGGATTAATCGATTCAAAATCATCACGGTTGATCCCGTAATTTCCGATTAATGGATAGGTAAGCATGACAATTTGGCCGCAATAGGAAGGATCCGAAAGAATCTCTTGATAACCTGTCATCCCTGTATTAAAGACAACTTCACCAATTGTATCCATATGACTGCCAAATCCGTCCCCGATAAAAACCGTTCCATCTTCTAAAATTAGCTGTGCTTTCATGCTGTAATACACCCCTTTTCCCAAACTATCTGACCACCAACAATCGTCATTTCTGGCCAGCCTTTACATTTCAAGCCTGTAAATGGGGTATTTCTCCCCTTGGATAGGAACTCGCTTGGATTAATTTCTCTTTCTTCATTCAGATTAATTAAAACGAGATCTGCCGGAGCACCTACTTCAATTTTCCCATATGGAAGGGCAAAGCTTTCGGCTGGCTTCTTCGTTAAAAAGCTGATTAATTGATCTAAAGAAATAATTCCTTTTAACACAAAATGTGTATATAGAAGTGGGAATGCGGTCTCTAATCCGACAATCCCAAACGGCGCCAATTCCATTCCTTCATTTTTTTCTTCAAGTGTATGTGGTGCATGATCAGTAGCAATGAAATCAATTGTTCCATCAAGAAGGCCTTCGATTAACGCTGCACGATCTGCAGCATCCCTGAGCGGCGGATTCATTTTATAATTTGTATCAAGACCTGGGATATCGTCTTGCGTTAATAATAAATGGTGCGGGGTAACTTCCGCAGTAACATTGATACCCGCTCGCTTGGCGTCCCTTATTACACGGACAGACTCCTTCGTACTGACATGACAGACATGGTAATGACAGCCTGCTGCCTCGGCAAGTAAAACATCCCTAGCAATCTGGACTGATTCACAAACGGATGGAATTCCGTTTAAATCGTTTCGTTTCGCGAATGAGCCCTCGTGCACGCAACCTTTATTGATTAGGGTGTTTTCTTCACAATGAGCAACAATGGCCATATTTATTGCTGCAGCTTTCCTCATGGCATCAAGCATCATGCTCGCCGATTGCACCCCTACCCCATCATCCGTAAAGGCAAACGCCCCAGCGCTTTTCAGCATCTCAAAGTCTGTTAATTCCTGACCAAGCATCCTTGTCGTAATAGAAGCATAAGGTAAAACCCGCACATGGGCCGTCTCTTTAATTCGCTTTTGTAAGTTGTCCATGTGGTTTTTGGTGTCAGGCACCGGTCGGGTGTTTGGCATGGAGGCAACAGTGGTAAATCCTCCTTTGGCTGCGGCCATAGTTCCGGTTGCGATCGTTTCTTTTTTTTCACCGCCAGGCTCGCGAAGGTGTACATGTAAATCGATAAATCCAGGAGAGACAACCATTCCCGATGCGTCCACAGTACGGTCTACCTCTGTATTAATCGTTTTTTCTATTTTCGTTACAATCCCATTTTCTATTAAAATATCTGTCTTATCATTTTGACCGTTAGATGCTATGTAATTTGCGTTCTGGATAAGCATTTTCAAGGTGATTCCCTCCCATTAAACTTTCGATTGACCGTTTTAAGGCAGCCATTCTGACATAAACACCGTTTTCCATTTGCTTAAAGATTCTTGACCGTTTGCATTCAACTAGGCTATCAGCGATTTCTACATTCCGATTTACTGGTGCGGGATGCATAATAATGCTGTTTGTTTTCATGCACTTTTCTCTTTCTAATGTAAGGCCAAATTGGCGGTGATACTCTGAAGCTGTAAAGCTTCCCTTTTTTTGATGACGTTCATGCTGGACCCTTAGAAGCATGACGACATCAGCTTCTCTGATTGCCTCATCAATTGGTTTAAATCTTGCTGTATTTAAACTATGGTAATCGAACCATTCTTCTGGTCCGGAAAAAATGACATCGGCACCAAGCCTTGTTAAGGCATCAGCATTTGACCGTGCTACTCTGCTATGACTTATGTCGCCAATAATCGCTATATTTAAGCCATCAAATCGACCAAACTCCTGTTGAATGGTTAACAGATCAAGGAGCGACTGTGTTGGATGATGGCCACATCCATCCCCGCCATTAAGAATCGGTATATTAATTTTTCCAACCAAATCATCAAAATAACGATCCTGCCCATGACGAATGACGATTGCATTGACCCCAATCGATTCCAATGTTTTAACCGTATCGTAAAGTGTCTCTCCTTTTTGAACACTTGAAGTTTCCACTTCGAACGGAATGACCCCTAAGCCTAACCTTCGTTCCGCAACTTCGAAACTGCATTTTGTTCTTGTACTTGCTTCAAAAAATAGGTTTGCTGCAAACATTTGCTGTTCCGGCCTCCAGATCATTCCTTCCGAAAACCTTTTGGCATCCTCAAGTAATTGACATATTTCCTCAACCTTTAACTCATTTGTGGTAAGTAAATGATGTATCATCCTTTTCCCACCTTCCTCTCCTAAAATAAAAATGCACCCTGAATTATTTATCAGGGTGCATTGAATCCAAGCTAAACCATTTTTATCAACCTGGTTTATTAGCTTAACACCCTTTTAAGCCTCTCTGGACTTAGTTAAAAGGTAACTTTGTTATGCTGTTTTTTGGTCTTCTTTTGTTTCCTCTCCAAATATGTCATCACTCACTGGTTGTCCGCCTGGAAGAATAAGGTTTAACACTACACCTAAGATTGCCGCTAACGCCATTCCTTGGATTTGAATATCTTTAATAGGCAGCTTAAGGATGGCCCCGCCAATTCCGATTATCAGAATCACAGATGCAATTACCAAGTTCCGTTTATCATCAAAATCAATTTTACTATCGACTAACATTCTTAATCCTGAGGAAGCGATAATACCAAACAGAAGGATGGAGACACCGCCCATAACAGGTGTTGGAATGGTTTGGATTAAAGCAGTAATTTTGCCGACAAATCCGAAGATGATTGCTAATACTGCTGCACCTGCCAGTACGTACACACTATAAACCCGAGTAATCGCAAGGACGCCGATATTTTCACCGTAAGTGGTTTTTGGCGGTCCCCCGACCAATGCTGAAATTATTGTTGCTGTTCCGTCACCTAGGATGGAACGATGTAAGCCTGGTTCTTTAATGTAATCCCGACCGACTACCTTACTAAGGATTAACTGGTGCCCGATATGTTCAGAAATGGTAACTACGGCTACAGGTACCATTAACCAGAAAATGTCCCATGTGAATTTCACTTTATAGCTGACAAATGGAATTATAAATTCCGGCATTTCAAACCAATCAGCTTTCATGACCGGTCCAAAATCAACGATTCCCACTATTAATGCGTAAATATAACCAACAACAATGCCTGCTAATATCGGGATAATGCTTAATATTTTTTTAGCAAAAATCGAGAAGATGATCGTTGCAGCAAGAGTGACTAACGCAACAGAGAAATGAAGCATACTATACTTTCCTGCTGGGTTATTCATCGCCATCCCCACTGCTGTTGGGGCGACAGACAAACCAATAACTATGATTACAGGTCCGACCACAATGGGCGGCAGAAGCTTCATAATCCAGCGATGTCCTGCTTGGCTGATAATTAGAGCGACAATCGCATAGACTAGACCAGCCAGGAAGGTTCCAACCATAGCTGCTCCAGGACCCCCTCCGGCTTTAGCCGTAATAACAGGTGTAATAAAAGCAAACGAAGAACCAAGATAGGCTGGGACTTTAAATTTTGTGATTAATAAGAATGCCAATGTTCCTAGTCCGCTTGAAATTAAAGCAATCGCCGGACTTAAGTGAGTAAGATAAGGGACAAGGATCGTTGCTCCGAACATCGCGAATAAATGCTGAACACTTAATGTAAGCCACTGAGATAGGTTTGGTTTATCTGATACGTCTAAGATGGGTTTTTTGGTCATTCTAATCTCCCCTGTTTACTGATTTATTTTTTATCTTTACACTTTTTTAATAAAAAAACCCTCTTTGTCCGTAGAGGTACAAAGAGGGTTTAGAAATTGCCGGATAAAACAAGCGGCTTTTTCCCCTTTGTCAGCCTCACGGGACTGCATTTAAAAGGGTTGCTATTTACTTGTCAAAAATACTTACTTGATCAAGCTGATCCACTTCAGCAAGCTCGACCACAATCTTTTCTTCATTTGATGTTGGAATGTTTTTTCCAACATAATCAGCACGGATTGGCAGTTCGCGATGGCCCCGGTCCACTAACACCGCTAGTTGTATCGCTGCTGGCCGCCCAATATCCATTAATGCATCAAGACCTGCCCTGACAGTTCTGCCTGTATATAAAACATCATCAACAAGAATGACTTTTTTTTCGCTAATATCAATTGGGATATCTGAACCTTTTACAAGTGGTTCTTGGTTATTTGTTTTTTTCGTTAAATCATCACGGTAAAGGGTAATATCTAATTCACCAACTGGAATTGTCTTTTTTTCAATCTCAGCAATTTTTGTCGCAAGTCTTTCTGCAAGGAAAATACCTCTCGTTCGTATACCAACCAGCAGGCAATCATCGATTCCTTTGTTTTTTTCAATAATCTGGTGGGCAATCCTTGTCAACGCTCTTCCGATTGCCTGTTCATCAAGAACAAGTGCTTTTTGGTTCATATTACACCTTCTTTTTTTAAAATAAAAAACCTCTCACCAGTTTTGGCGAGAGGTGGACAAGTTAATGTACATGATATAGGCATAGATTGCCTACAATCTTTAACCGTTTCCTTCTCAGCCTCACTGGACCGAATTAAAGGCTTATTAAACTATAGTTAGTTTACTTTAAAAATTAGCTCACGTCAACGATTATTTCGGAGTTGATCAAGCAATCGTTCAAATTCCACTGGGAGTGGAGCTTCGAATTCCAAATATTCGTTGGACCGAGGATGGGTAAATCCAAGGACACCTGCATGCAAGGCTTGTCCGTCAATATCAAGTGTTTTTTTGGGACCATACTTTGGGTCACCGGCAAGCGGATAGCCAATATATTTCATATGAACGCGTATTTGATGGGTTCTTCCTGTTTCTAATTGGCACTCCACGAAAGTAAAGTCTTTAAAACGCTCCAGCACCTGAAAATGGGTAACGGCATGCTTTCCGTTATCAACAACTGCCATGCTTTGACGGTCTTTTGTATCCCTGCCTAGCGGGGCATCAATCGTCCCAAAGTCATGAGGAATGACCCCATGAACAATTGCTTTATATTTTCGGGTAACTGTTTTTTCAACTAATTGGTTCACAAGGCTTTCGTGTGCAATATCGTTTTTAGCAACCATTAACAAACCTGAGGTATCTTTATCAATACGGTGAACTATACCTGGTCTTAACACTCCATTAATACCTGATAAATCCTTACAGTGTGCCATTAAGCCGTTAACAAGGGTTCCAGACATATGACCTGGTGCAGGATGAACAACCATCCCCCGCGGTTTGTTTACAACTAAGACATCTTTATCTTCATAATGTATTTCTAAATCAAGTTCTTCAGGGATTACATCCAGTTCCTCTGGCTCTGGAATGAGGATGTCAATTTGATCATTAAGGCTGCATTTATAATTGGTCTTTACAGTTTGCCCGTTTACTAGGACATTTCCATCCTTAATCCATTGCTGAACCTGTGTTCGTGACCATTCTTCATTTAGTCCAGAGATAACCTTATCAATCCGATCACCTTTTTGCACCTCAAGAATGGTGTGTTCCATTTTCTCCATACGTTTTCTCCTTTGTTTCTCTCTCATCACGCAACATTTGAATCATCAGCAGGATAACACCGATCACTAAAGCTGAATCCGCAATATTAAAGACCGGAAAGTTATAGCTGAAAATATACGTATGAATAAAGTCGACTACTTCTTTACGAAGGACACGGTCAATAAAATTACCAACAGCCCCCCCAAGCATAAAAGCTAATGATACTCCTAATAACCATTTACCCTTTGCTTCTTTGTGAAGATAATACATTATTGCGATAATGACGGCAATCGTAATTACATAAAAGAACCACATTCGACCTTGAAGGATTCCCCATGCTGCTCCACGATTGCGGTGTGAAGTAATATACAAAACTTTATCAATGATGGTGATACTTTCCCCTAAATACATGTTGTTAACAATTAACCATTTTGTAATCTGGTCTAATAAAATAACAAAAATAGCGATTAAGTAATAAAACACTAAGAAATACCTCCACATCAACCTAAACTAACTGTCTAGTTCCAGCGCCCTGCGAATAGTGTACTGATTCACTCCCGCCTTACGATAAGTTAAGATCGAATCACTATCAATCACCGTGTTTCTTTATCTCTGTCGTGAGCGGTCAGTCCATACATCGCTAAACCGTGGCTTCCACTTTTCATACTCTTAGCATTTTAGCATACTTTAGCGCGAAACAACAATGTAACATTCTAAAAATAGCTAGCAAAATGGTTTTTTGTAATATATTTCTAAATCTTCAGAATCTTTTATCGACTTTAATGTAGGGATCATTTTTAATAAATAATCTGGGATCATTTCACCAGAAATTTCACATTTACCAAAATTTCCAACGTTAAATTTTCTTAACGCTGCATCAACGTCTTCAAGCTCTTCTTCCAGAATAGAAGTTAACCAAGCTTGCTTTTGTTGGTTTTTAAGCGATTTTTCAATTTCTGCTTGCGTTTGACGGAGTTCCAAAAACAGCTGTTCCTGCATGGGATTCATAGTTGTTACCTCCGTTGTTTGTCATTTGTCTTATTATTTCCGACAGCAACCAGCTGAATCGGGAAAACATTTGACAACATCAACAACAATTAGCGTTAGAGGATAAATAATGAAAAAGCCCCGAGGTTAACTCAGGGCTTTCTTATTATGCTAAATGTGAGTAGTTTTCTTTTACAACATCAGCGCAGCGAGGGCAAAGGGTTTTATGCTCTGAATCTTGACCTACATCTGGCGTCACAATCCAGCAGCGTTCACATGTTTCACCTTCAGCCTTGGTAACTATGATAGCTGCTGTTTCAAATTTAAGCGCATTTGTAGGAGCTTCCTCATACGGTCCGGCCACTTCAAATGCTGAGACGATAAACAGCTGTTTCAGATTCTCTTCAATCGAATCTAATAGTGCCTTCGATTTATCATTAACATAAAGTGTCAGTTTTGCTGTTAATGATTTACCAATTACTTTTTGATTTCTCGCTTCTTCAAGAGCCTTTAATACATCATCACGAAGCTTCATAAATGCCGTCCACTTTTCTTCAAGATCTTTCGCACCCGAAAGCTCCTGATATTCTGGAAGGTCGGTTAATTGGACACTTTCTTCTTGGACATTAGGGATGAACTTCCAAACTTCATCTGCAGTATGTGAAAGAATTGGCGAAACTAATTTTGTTAGAGCTAGCAGCGACTCATATAAAACAGTTTGAATCGCACGGCGCTCGTGGTTGTCAACTGCTTCAATGTATAAAACATCTTTTGCAAAATCAAGATAGAAAGCACTTAGGTCAAGTGTACAGAAATTATTAACTGCATGGTAAATGCCTGCAAATTCATAATTTTCATAGGCATTGCGAACATATTTAATCAGCTTATTTAATTTTACAAGCATAAATTGATCAACTTCACGCAAGTTTTCATAAGCAACCTTATTTACTGCGGGATCAAAATCTGCTAAATTCCCAAGCAGGAAGCGGAAGGTATTACGGATTTTCCGATAAACCTCGGCAACCTGTTTCAAGATTGCATCGGAGACACGAACATCTGCCTGATAATCAACGGAAGCAACCCAGAGTCGTAACATATCAGCTCCTAATTGATTCATTACTTTCGCTGGGACAACGACGTTACCGAGTGACTTACTCATTTTTCTGCCATCACCATCAAGAGCAAAGCCGTGGCTTAGGACACCTTTATATGGTGCTTTGCCTGTTACTGCTACTGCCGTTGACAAGGAAGAGTTGAACCAGCCGCGGTATTGGTCTGAACCTTCAAGATAAAGGTCAGCAGGGCGTACTAAATCATCTCTTTCAAGGAGTACGGCTTGATGTGATGAACCTGAATCAAACCAAACATCCATGATATCCGTTTCTTTCGTAAATGTGCCATTAGGGCTTCCTGGATGGGTAAAGCCTTCTGGTAATAATTCCTTTGCTTCACGTTCAAACCAAATATTCGAACCATGCTCACGGAATAGATTAGATACATGATTAATTGTTTCATCGGTTATAATTTCTTCACCGTTTTCTGCATAGAAAACAGGAATCGGTACACCCCAAACACGCTGACGGGAAATACACCAGTCGCCGCGGTCACGTACCATATTAAATAGTCTTGTTTCTCCCCAAGCAGGTACCCACTTAGTTTCCTTAACTGCCTCAAGCAAATCATCTCGGAAGTCTTTAATGGAGGCAAACCATTGAGCTGTTGCACGATAAATTACCGGTTTCTTTGTTCTCCAATCATGTGGATAAGAGTGAGTAATAAATGATAACTTCAATAGGGCTCCAGCTTCTTTTAGAGCCTGTACAATTGGTTTATTTGCCGTATCGTAAAATAGGCCCTCAAAACCAGGTGCTTCGTTAGTCATTACACCTTTATCGTCAACAGGGCAAAGAACTTCTAAGCCATATTTCTGACCAACATAGAAGTCATCTTCCCCATGACCTGGAGCAGTATGAACACAACCTGTTCCAGCGTCAGTCGTAACATGTTCACCTAACATGACTAATGAATCACGATTATATAACGGATGGGAAGCTACGATATTTTCTAACTCCACACCTTTGACCTTTTGGATTACATCAGCATTCTCCCAGCCAATTTCCTTCGTTACTGCCTCTAAAAGAGCTTCTGCAACTAGGTATTTACTGCCATTTACTTCAACCACCACATAAGCTAAGTCAGGATGAACGGAAATTCCCAGGTTCGCAGGAATTGTCCATGGGGTAGTTGTCCAAATGATAATTTGTGTATCAGTATCTAGAACACCTTTGCCATCTTTTACCTTAAAGCCAATATAGATCGATGGCGAGCGTTTATCTTGATATTCAATCTCCGCTTCCGCTAATGCTGATTCACTTGACGGGGACCAGTAAACAGGTTTTAGACCTTTATAAATATAGCCCTTTTTAGCCATTTCACCGAATACTTTTATTTGCTGAGCTTCGTATTCAGGCTTAAGGGTAATGTATGGATTTTCCCAATCACCGCGAACACCGAGACGCTTAAATTGGGTACGCTGATTATCAATTTGTTCAAGAGCATACTTTGTACAAAGCTCGCGGAATTCAGCAACCGTCATTTCTTTTCGTTTGACACCTTTATTGGTTAATGCCTGTTCAATCGGCAGTCCGTGTGTATCCCAGCCAGGGACATATGGGGCATGGAAGCCGCTCATTGATTTATAGCGGACAATCATATCTTTTAGAATCTTATTTAGAGCATGACCCATATGAATATCCCCATTGGCGTATGGAGGACCATCATGTAAGACAAACATCGGCCGGCCCTTCGTCCGTTCTTGTACCTTTTGATAAATATTCATTTCTTCCCATTTTGCCTGAATTTCAGGTTCTCTTTGGGGAAGGTTTCCACGCATTGGAAATTCAGTTTGCGGCATTAATAACGTATCTTTATACTCCATTTTTTCTTCCTCCTGAATATCTGTAAATAAAGTGAAACAGAAATTTCAAATAAAAAAACCCTCTCATCCCTAAAAAAGGGACGAGAAGGTTTGACTCCCGCGGTACCACCCTGATAGATAGCCGATTTAAAATCGCTCTATCCGCTTTACCATTCGTAACGTGAATAACACGCCAAAGCTTACTGCCCATTCACTTGGGTTTCGGTTTGGAACTCGAGGGTGATCTTCCAACTTTTCAGCTTTACCGGGCTTTCACCATCCCCAGCTCGCTTCATAAAGCATTAGAAAAATTGTACTGTCCCTTTCATCGTCAATTTCCATTCTATAAACTTATGTTTAAAAATTATATGCTAATAAAACACAATTCGTCAAGCTAAGGAATCCTCTTCTTGATGAATTTTTAACTCTGATGCATCTATTTCATATTCTAACAAATGATCCCAATCATCCGTATTCAGCATATCAAGTTGAGCTTCAATCAACATTTTGAATCGTGTTCGAAACACTTTTGACTGCTTCTTCAAATCCTCAATTTCAAGCGCGATTTTTCTCGCTTTCGATAAAGATTCATTTACAATCCGATCCGAATTTTTTTCGGCTTCTTTAATAATTAACTTTGCTTCCTTTTGGGCATTACGTTTTACATCTTCACCTGCTTCTTGAGCAATAACGATTGATTTGTTAAGTGTTTCCTCTATATTCTCAAAATGGGCAAGACGCTCTTTCATTTCCTTCAAGTGCTCTTCTATTTCTTTTTTTTCTCTGAGTACTAGTTCATAATCCTTAATGACTTGATCAAGAAATTCATTCACTTCATCTTCATCGTACCCGCGAAAACCTTTATTAAACTCTTTATTATGAATATCTAACGGCGTTAACGGCATTGATGCCACCTCCATACAATCTGTACTTCTATATGTATAAGCAAATATTCGACAAGTTTTTCGAAAATCCTGCTTTTTAATGAATTATTTTTGTTTCTTGACACTAATTCGCCATTTTTCTTTTTTTGTTTTACCCTCAACATCGATCAGTTTTGCCCTTCCAAATCCTCTTACTGAAATCATGTCTCCAGCTTCACAAATAAATGACGGATTTTCGATTAATGTCCAGTTCACTCTAACAAGTCCCTGTTGAATAAACACTAGGGATTTTTGCCTTGATACTTGATAAATACCAGATATGACAGTATCCAGACGTAATGAAGATACTGTTAAATCCCGCTCTTCCCATAATTCTTTTGCGACAATGGCATTTGCAATATTTGTTTCAACCAATTTTACCCCAGCCCTGCCGATCGATTCGACATTGCTTTTTATATAGTCACTTATTTCCTTCGCAGAGAAAAACTGGATCTTCCCATCCTTCATAAGGATGTCACCAAACTTCCCTCGCTTTAACCCTAAAGACATAAGTGTCCCTAAAACCTGTCTGTGTTCAATTGTCACGAACTTAGCGGGATAATCAATTTCAAAGAGGCAAATTTGGAAATCATTTTCACTTGCAGTCAAATACTCTGGGAAAATATAAGCCCTTTTTCGTTCTACATCATGACTGCCGCCAAAAAGCTTGTATCTTACCTCGCCATTTTCTCCAATTAGCATTTTGAGAATATGCTGCTCTCTTGGATCCAGAAAATCTGTTAGTTTAGGGTTATATTGTGTCTCAACATAAGTTTTCCAATGTAATACCTGGTCTATATATTCTCGTTCTTCCGGTCTGAAATGCTGATAAATATTCATTAATGAAAACACAACCTAAATTAATTAATTCTTAAATAAGCCATAAGAAAACACTGTTCAGCCCTTTTACAGCTAGGTTTAATACAAGAAAGGCAACAATTGGAGAAATATCTATCATCCCAATTGGTGGTATTATTTTTCTAAATGGCTCTAAATATGGTTCACAGATTCTTGCTAAGAATTGACCAATTGAGGATTCTCTTGCATTTGGAAACCATGACATTAATATATATATAATTAATGCCCAAGAATAAATCGTGATTATCTGCTGTAATAGATTAAAAACAAATGCCATTTACATTACCACCTTGTATTTTGATTTTCATGGTCAAAGAATAACTCTGAAATATTCCCAGACACCTCTACATTATCAGGAGTACATAAAAAAATACTTGAACCGATTTTTTGAATGTCTCCTCCAATGGCATAGACTACCCCGCTTAAAAAGTCGATAATTTGCCGGCCTTGTTCATTATCAATGCGCTGCAGGTTCACTACTACAGCACGGCGGTTTTTTAGTTGATCGGCAATCTCAGTTGACTCTGAATAAGCTCGAGGCTCCACTAATACTACCTTTGACGACTTACCGGCATTTGCAGAACTTGTAGACTTTTGTACGCTTTGAAGACTAACAACATTTTGACTTTTCACTGGCTGGTGTTTTTGTTTTATTGGCTCAACCGCCTCTACATCCTCATCATTGTTATCATCATATTCATCATCTAAAAAGAAAAATGTTTTTAGTTTTGATTTGATCTTCATTTTTTTCTCTCCTAACCATTTTCACCTACAAGTGCTGTGCCTATTCTAACCATTGTTGCCCCTTCTTCAATAGCAATTGTAAAATCATTCGACATTCCCATCGACAGTTCTGTGCAAGGCGCGAAATTTAAATGTAAGGCTTGAACTTGATCACGAAGTTCCCTTAGTTTTCGAAAACAATCGCGAAGAATCTGGTCATCATCTGTTAAGGGTGCCATTGTCATTAAACCTTCCACACTAATATTTTCATATGGCTGCAGTGAACCAATAAAAGAAATTGCTTCATCAAGGGATAAGCCATGCTTTGATTCTTCACCAGTAATATTGACCTGTACGAGACATTTTACCTTATGATTTGCTCGCTTATTGATTTCTTCAGCAAGTGATAGACGATCTAAAGAATGAATATAATCGACCTTATCAATAATATTTTTTACCTTGCGTGTTTGAAGTGTACCAATATAGTGCCAATGGGGCTTGTCCTTTAATACTTTCCACTTTTCAAGCAGCCCATCATCACGATTTTCACCGAGATTTTTTATCCCTGCATTTAGCGCTTCTCTTGCTCTTTCCGTACTAACATATTTTGTTACAGCAATCAATTTCACTTCATCAGCTGTCCGATGTACTTTTAGGCATGCTTCATTTATTTGTTGACTAATTTGTTTTAGATTTTCAGCAACTCTCATAAACGATCCACAGTCTCCTTCCAGCCAATAAAGCTCAGCATTCTTCCAGTCTTACCTTTATCGCGGCGGTGAGAAAAAAATTCCTCATTGTTACAGCTAGAGCAAAATTTAGTCTGGAGAATATTTTTATCTGGAACACCCGCAGCGAGAAGAATTTGCCTGTTTAATTCACGTAAATTTAATGAATATTGCCCTTCATTAACTAAATTATAGGGTATTACTGCTTCATCTTCTAGTAATTTATCCACAAAGTTAATAACGCGCTCATCTACAATATAACATTTTTCACAAATAGACGGTCCAATAGCAACAAAAATCTGTTCAGGTTGAATTCCTTCTCTGCCCCAGGCCAATATCATTTGCTTTGCGATTTGCCCAACTGTCCCTTTCCAACCAGCGTGTGCCGTACCAATCATCTTTTTTTCAGGTGCAATAAAAAAAAGAGGGACACAGTCAGCAAAACAAAGCGTTAGCAGGATGCCCTCTTCATTTGTATAAAAACCATCAGTACCTTTAAAGGAATTGTCATAGGAATTGGACCCATATCCACGATCTGCTTTTGTAATCTTCTTCAATACAATGTCATGTATTTGTTCTGCCCCAACCCAATGACTTAGAGGGAAATTAAGCAAGTCAGCCACTATTTCTCTATTTGAACAAACATTTGAGCGATTATCACCAACATGAAAGCCTAGGTTAAGCGATTCAAAGACTCCTTTGCTCGTACCTCCACTTTTGGTTGTAAAACCGACAATTAATTCTGGATATTGCCTAATCCAGTTTTCAATTGTTAAATAGGACTGATTTTTTAAAACAAAGGGTTCCATTTCAATACCTCTTATGTTTTTCTATAGTTTACCACGAAAAGAAAATTTGGTCACCGCAATTGTTAAACTTCTGTTTCTTCTGTTATTCGTTCCACAGTACCTTTATACCTTACTAATATAACATCCTGTCCAATTTTAATGATATTTTTCCAAGGAATGACTATATCTTCATCTTTTCCAAAAAAACCTAGTACCCTGCCGCTGCCGGAGATAATGACCGCTTCAATTTTTCCTGTTGTTAAATTAATCTCGATATCCCCAATATTCCCTAGTCTTTTACCATCCGAGACATTCACGACATCTTTTATCTGGAATTCTGAAATCTTAACCACCTGCACCACTCCCAATTACATTACTATAATAACTATATGATGGCAGTTGAAAATATATTTATAAAGAAAAATAAAGCTGTCCAGAAAGGGCAGCTTTAACTTTGGATATTTTTATTCATTTGTCTAATAGCTGCTTTTTCAAGGCGGGAAACTTGGGCTTGAGATATCCCAATTTCATCAGCCACTTCCATCTGTGTTTTTCCTTGAAAAAACCGCTTCCGTAAAATTAATTTTTCTCGTTCGTTAAGTCTTCGCATCCCTTCTTTTAAAGCTATTTCTTCAATCCACTGAATATCTTTATTTTTTTCATCACTTAATTGATCCATCACATATATTGGGTCGCCGCCATCATTGTAAATCGGCTCAAACAAGGACACGGGGTCTTGTATAGCATCAAGAGCAAAGACGATTTCCTCATGTGGTACTTCTAAAACCTTTGCGATTTCTTCAGCAGTCGGTTCACGTGAGGTTTCGCTCATTAAACGTTCTCTGACCTGAAGGGCCTTATAGGCGATATCCCTTAATGAACGAGAAACACGAATTGGGTTATTATCACGCAGATACCTTCGAATTTCTCCTATAATCATTGGTACGGCATAAGTGGAAAACTTTACATTTTGACCTAAATCGAAGTTATCAATTGATTTCATTAGTCCGATACAGCCAACCTGAAACAGGTCATCAACGAACTCGCCTCGGTTGTTAAACCGCTGAATGACACTTAGGACAAGCCGTAAATTACCGTTGACGAGCTTTTCACGAGCACTAATATCGCCCTCTTGCATTTGCTTGAAGAGTATTCTCATTTCTTCGTTCTTTAAAACAGGAAGTTTTGATGTGTCTACACCGCAAATTTCAACTTTATTTCGAGTCAATCCTTTTCCCTCCTCACAGGAGCTGCTGTACAAAAAACAGTATCTCCTTGAGAAGGAAAAATATGCACCTGTCCATGAGCATAGACAGATGCATAAATGTCGAAATATGCAATTAAGTCAAGATATCATAGGGTTTTTTAATGGAAAAAAATTTCTTTTTTTACTTTTCTTATACCATCTTATTAAATTCTTTTCTTAATCTTTTAATTATTCTCTTTTCTAATCGTGAAATGTAGGACTGGGAAATACCTAACATATCTGCTACATCTTTTTGTGTTTTTTCTTCTCCATTCATTAAACCAAACCGGAGCTCCATAATTTGCTTTTCACGGTCGGATAACTGGTGCAATGCTTTTGTCAGCAGCTTCCTGTCCACATTCGCTTCTAGATCCTTTGTAATTATATCATCATCCGTTCCCAATACATCGGATAATAATAGTTCATTACCATCCCAATCAATGTTTAACGGTTCATCAAAAGATACTTCTGATCTTATCTTATTATTTCGTCGTAAGTACATGAGAATTTCATTTTCAATACATCTTGATGCATATGTAGCAAGTTTAATTTTCTTTTCCGGATTAAAGGTATTTACCGCTTTGATTAATCCAATTGTTCCAATACTGATTAAATCCTCAATATTAATACCTGTATTTTCAAACTTTCTAGCAATGTAAACAACAAGTCGAAGATTTCGTTCAATTAGTATCGATCTTGCTGCCTTATCACCAACAGGCAGTTTTTTTAATAACATCTCTTCTTCATCTTTACTTAAAGGAGGCGGCAAGGCTTCGCTTCCGCCAATATAAAAAACTTCATCCGTTTTTATACCCAATTTAATTAACAACTTATACCAATAATAGGATAAGCGAAGTCTCCATTTTTTCATGCATGTTCCTCCTTCTAAAAAATGTTTTTCTGAGTATAGTATTATTAACTTACCTTCACAGACCCTACTTGCTGTTTTGGACCAGTCAGCATTTTCGGATGAACTATGCACTCGAAAGCATCATCGGCCGATAGCTGCTGTAACGTAAAGGAGACAAGACCTTTTTCACATAAATATTGAGTCCCGTTTTGTTCGATCAAAATTAGATCGGGTTGGATGGCAACAATGAGCTGATGCTCTTTTCCAACCACCCTGCAAGGAACAATTCTTAGCCTATTTTGCCATTCATCCGGGAAATCTTGGATTTCCGAAATGAGTGGATCTGGGTCTGCAGCCAGCTTTTTGATTGATTCAGGGATGGCTTCTAATTGGTTTTTGATAGAGACAAACATAACAGGGAGCTTCGACAAGGGATCATATAGTTGATTACCACTATCCACTAATCCCTTAAATATCATATTTTCACCTTCAATATTCAGCTTTACACAAACGATTTGTTCGAATTGAATTTTTGTCATCTCCATGCTTTCTACATTTTTTCTTGAGAAGTGCCAGGCAATCGGAAAACCAATTAGAACAAAAAGCCAACTAATTGGATCACCAAAACCTTTTACACTGGACATGAGAATCTTGGTTGTTAACATTGGATTGTATTGAATAAAATAATGGGCTCCCAATAATGCCCCGCCAATTAAAAAAGTAGAAACATATAACGTCATTAATGCTTTTAGAAAAAAAGTTATCCGCTTATATCCAAAAGCTATTAAAACCATCATGATCGAACAAATAAGTTTGGAAATTGGATGGCTTGAATAGACATTTAATGGTGTGAACGATAATAAAATAATCAATGAACCAATAAATCCCCCGACAAGTAATCTCCATAGACGTATTTTTCTTTTCAGAAAAATTGCTGTTAAATAAAGGAGAAGGCTATCAAACAACAAATTAAGAGCCCAAATTACATCTAAATAAACAATCAAATGGAATTCACCCTTACTTCTGTTTACGAAAAAGTATAACCTACATGTATGGCTGAAGTGTGTCACTTTTTGTAATCAAAAAAACAGAAATTTTCACTATTCCCAACGGATTTTGTCATTTTCAAAAACAGAAAAAATGCATGATCCAATTTGGACCATGCATTTTTTTATTAAACTTCTTTATAATCAGAGAACTGTCTAGCTTCTGTACCCAACGACTAGTATACTTCACTATCCTCATTCCGATAATTCAACATCAAATATAGCTATGTGTTCCCTTTATCTCATTCGGAGTGTTTCAGTCCATACGTCGCTATAGGACGGTTCCTTTTTTTATCTTCTACGATTACGGTTACGTAAGAATGTTGGAATATCCAGTGCATCCTCTTGGGATACATTTGTGTTACGAACTGGTTCCTGCGGCGCTTCTTCCCGCTTATGCTCTCTCTTGACAGTGCCAACAGATGGTTTTGCTTGTCCAAAAGACGGACGAGTTACTTTTGGCTGAGCAACTTCTTCATTAAATCCAGTTGCAATAACGGTTACGATGATTTCATCTTTTAATGATTCATTAATAACAGAACCGAAAATCATATTTACTTCTTGGTCGGTCGCAGTTGCAACAATATCTGCTGCTTCTTGGACTTCATAAAGACTCAAGTTTGCGCCGCCAGTAATGTTCATCAGAACTCCCTGTGCACCATCAATAGAAGTTTCTAATAGCGGGGAATTAATAGCCTTTTTAGCAGCCTCTGTAGCACGGTTTTCACCTGTAGCAACCCCGATACCCATTAATGCCGATCCCTTATTAGACATGATCGTTTTTACATCGGCGAAATCTAGGTTAATTAAACCAGGTGTTGCGATTAAATCGGAAATCCCCTGAACACCTTGGCGGAGAACATTATCTGCCTCACGGAAAGCCTCAAGCATTGGAGTGCTTTTATCAACAATTTCAAGAAGACGATCATTTGGGATAACGATGAGTGTATCGACGGCTTCCTTCATGGAACCAATTCCGCCGGAGGCTTGATTCGAACGCTTTCTACCTTCGAAGGTGAATGGACGAGTAACGACACCAACTGTCAAGGCACCTAAGTCACGAGCAATTTGAGCAATAACTGGTGCAGCACCGGTACCTGTTCCTCCACCCATTCCTGCCGTAACAAATACCATATCAGCACCCCGAAGTGCTTCTTCAATTTGTTCCTTACTTTCCTCTGCGGCTTTTTTACCTACCTCTGGATTAGCCCCAGCTCCGAGTCCACGAGTCAGCTTAGCACCAATCTGCATTTTTATTTCCGCTTTTGAAAGATTTAAGGCTTGAGCATCTGTATTAACTGCGATAAATTCTACACCTTGAACGCCATGTTCGATCATTCGGTTTACCGCGTTATTACCTCCACCGCCTACGCCGATTACTTTTATTGTTGCAAGAGAATCTAAATTTGTATCAAATTCTAACATGACAAATCCTCCTAATTCGTCGATTTTCCTTTTCGATTATTCGAAAAAGTAACCAAGGAATTTTTTTACTTTTGATGACATCTTTTCTTCCGGATGTTTTTCTACTTTTGGTTTTGGTTGATGTTGTTTTGGTATTCTTTTTTCGACTGGCTCAGAAACAGCTGACGTACCACTGATTGTTCCTCCAGGTAATCTAGCATTCTTATAAGCATATTTAATTAAGCCAACCGCTGTTGTATATTGAGGTTCTCTTACACCAATATAGTCAGGTGAGGCAATCCGAACTGGACTTTGAAACATATCCTGGGCAAGCTCCAGCACACCTTGCATTTTTGCTGTTCCGCCAGATAAGACAAAACCACCTGGTAAATCATTTACACCTAATCGTTTTAATTCATTCGCAATTAATTCAAAAATTTCTTCCATTCTAGCTTCAATAATCTCAGATACATAGAGCTGATTAAATTGCTGATGCTGATCGCTTCCAATGATTGGTACGCTGAAGAACTCATCTTCTGAGGCATTATCATAGAAAGCATGACCATATTTGACCTTGATATTTTCAGCATCCTCGGTAGAAGTGTGCAAGACTTTGGAAAGATCATTCGTGAGAAGATCTCCGCCAACTGGAATCACACTCGTTGCTTTTAAAAATCCTTCTTCAAACACAGCAATTGTAGTAGAACCACCGCCAATGTCAATAAGGGCAACACCAAGATTCTTTTCATCCTTTGATAAAGCAAAATCCCCTGCCGCCAACGGCTGCAGAATAATATCAAAAATATCAAGACCAGCACGTTCTACACAGCGTAATGTATTAATGATTGTGGATTTAGATCCAGTAATTAGTGTCCCATCCATCTCTAAACGAACACCAATCATCCCACGGGGATCATTAATTTCATCCTTACCATCTAATATAAATTGCTTTCGAATAACGCCGATATTTTCTCTTTCTGGCGGTATGGATCCTACATGTGATGCTTCAATGACACGAATGACATCCTCATTAGTAATTTCTCGGTTTTGGCTGGAAACAGCAACAATTCCGTGACAATGCTGAAGCGTGATGTCATTCCCGGAAATACCAACTACCGCTTCTCGGATCTCCATCCCTATCATTCTCTCTGCCTGCTCAATCGCCCGCTTAATAGAATGAACGGTGTCGTCCATGTCTACAATCGATCCTTTACGTAGGCCTTCAGATTTCACATTGCCAACACCAATTATATTTAATGAGTCTTTCCCAGAGTCATTGACCATTTCACCAATGATTACTTTTACACTGGATGTACCGATGTCAAGACTAACATATATTTCATTGCTGTTCATTCTTTGGCACCTCCTTTTAATCTCCTTAGGTCGAACAACAATTCATTTTGTTCAATACAAGTTTCATAGTAATATCTTATAAAATTATTCGTCACAACAACATATTTCCCTTTAAAAAATATCAATTTTTTTCTATTTTTTCTTTGTTTGTTGACCATTTTGTCAATAATATTCGTCTTATGACGGCAATATTTTGAAACAACCTGACACCAAACGCAAAAACTGCTGCTAAATACAAGTCTACACCAAGATGAACACCGAGAAAAGCTAAACTTGCAGCAAGTATTATATTAAAAAAGAAACCGGAAACAAACACCTTTTCATCATAAATATTTTGCATGTAAGCCCTGATACCACCAAATAGTGTATCGAAAGCTGCAAGTACTGCAATCGACAAATAATTGGAATACTCTTCTGGAATTCGAATTTCAGTTAATAAACCGAGAATAATTCCAATTACGAGTCCCATAATCGGAAGCCACATTAAGAACTGCCCCCTTCTTTGATCGGCTCCATATACTTAATACGAATTGAATTATCATAGGCTGGGATCGTAATAGTTGGACTTGGTGCTGAGATATTTAGTCTCAAGTTTTCAGTGAAAAATTCATCCTTTGCTTTTGAGACCTTCATCCGATTAGATAGTTTTTCAGCAGTATTCATTTCATTTACGCCCACTTTAATCTCGATCGGCAAACTCCTGATTGTATGCCCATCAATTTTTGTATCCCCATTAATATCCCTAATAACAGTGGTATTAATAATTCTTTGACCGTCAATCGCTACATATTTCGCTTCATACATATTTAATTCGTTTAATAACCTTTTTAATAGTTCGGGTGAAACAACTCGTGTAACTGGAACTCCCAATTGTGTATCCTCAATAACAGGTTCTATTTGCACTGTAATACCGGGGCCAGTTACCTCGGTAAGTCCAGCTTCTATTTTCAATTCTTGTAATGTATCCTTTAACACCTGTTCTTTACTTAGTTTCCGTTTAGATTCATAGGCTGATAGTTTCTCTTCATTCGAACGAATTTCGCTCAATAATTCAGACTGAAGTTCTTTTTCTTTTAATAATGCTTCACGAAGCTGCCAAACATCACGTGTATCACGTTCAACAGGTTTTTTCACAGTTTGGAATTGAATAGCAATCATGAATCCAATAACCGTTGCGACCAAGGTAAAACTTACATTAATTTTTGGCTTGTCCACTTTATTCACCTAACCTTTAATATAATCATTACGTGGACACTGTCTAACTTCCTAAAATTGGATCTAGGACAATTTCATTTACTTTTTCCAATGTAAAAACAAGATTATCGTTGACTAATTGATCCTTTACTCCCCCGGAAAGGTTTAATGCAGATGATAATACATCTGGTTCACCAATGGCGGTAATAATAAACGGTGCAGGATGTGGAACCCCGTCAACTGTAATAACTGGCCCGTTACAAATAATATAAGAATGGCTAGTAAGTCTTTGTCCATTAATGGCAACAGCTGCAGCACCCGAGATATACAGTTCATTCACTACTTTAAAAACATGATGTTCATGTACAAGATAATTGTTCACATTATCTTCTTTTGGATCATATGCGCCGTCAGATAGAGTAATCTTTACACCTTTTCCTTTTACCTTCACCTTGCCAAGAAACATCCGATATTTTTCAGTATCCTCAGCAATGTTAAGGAAAACCTGTGCTTCCTTTGCAAGATCCTTTTCATTTTTAAGAACTTTATCTTGCTTCTGATTTAACTCTTTTTGCAGTTTTCGATTGGTCTCCTCTTGTGCAATTAATTGATTTCTTAATGCAAGGGTCTTTTCATATTGTTTACCTGATATTTCCCGATTTTCTGTTTGATTTTCTTTTTGGGTTAGATGATAGGAGAAAGCCAACATAAACCCTAAAACAAGGCATACAAGGGACAAGATAAAATGCTTACCCTTCACCTTTATCTGTTTCAACTTCTTTTTCCTCCACTTCCGGTTCAAAAGCCTTAAAATACGATCCTACTTCTAAGTCGATAATTCCCTTTTTGTTAGGGTCAAGTTGGCTAATGATTGAAGGATAATGCACCATCTTTTCCGAAAAACTTCTAAGAGTAGCACTTACTTCAAAGCCATCATTCATAAATAAGGAAATATGATACTGATCAGTTTTCTTTGGAGAATAATGAATTTCAGAAATGGAGTTTAAAATTTCGCTTGGGAGAATTTCTAACTCTTTTACCATTTGGTTAAGGACATCGCCTTCTTCGAATTCGAAAAGAATCGGAGAATTATCTGTGATTATTTCCGTTTTTCTATCTTTTAAAATTTTCCCGTTTTCCATAACTGGAAAATAGTTTGTATCTTGCTTAAGATACGCCACTCTTTTATGTTCTTTTACTTGAATTCGGATGGTATTAGGCCAATGAATTTTTATTTCCGCCTGTTTTATTTCGGATAAATTCTGTAGCTTTGTAGCAATATCACTTTTTCTTACTTTCCAAATATTTGTTTGATTTGTAATACCGCTCGTTTTAATTAATTCAGCATCAGAATACACTTCATTTCCTTTTACGGTAATATTCTTAACATGACTTAATGGTGATTGAGTATATGTAACAATTACTATCATTGTAAAAAACAGAATGAGCAGAAGCGCAAGCCGTTTGTTTGCTTTTCGCCGTCTTTGCTCCTTTAGTTTTGGAATACGATCTTCAAGAGCAACGATTTTACCTTTTTCCATTCATTTTTCCTCCACATAAAGTGAAACTTCAATCAGTGTTTCTTTCATGGCCACTAATTATTAGTTGAACCAAATAGGGCTTTTACGGACAGTCCCCTCCACCTATCCTTTTTGCTCTTCTAAAGTCTTGACGAGTGTCCTTCTACTGGTTAATCCGGGATAAAAAGACATTGTCCTAAAAATTATTATATGCTTGTCCTCTAAACACATGAAAATGGTTACCTTGAAAAGAGAAACAACGGCACGAAAATTCATGCCGTCACTCATTTTCATTAGAGTTCCCACCTATAATATTACCAGTAATTATAACACAATATTTGTCATTCGTAAGGCATTTCTTACAAGAAAAGTAAGTTAAAATTTTTAGAACTTTGATACCTGCTGCTCCTATTTTCTTCCGATTATTTCCACTTCGGTTTCCATTTTAACTTCATATAAACTGTAAATGGTATCTTTGACATGCTGAATTAAGGCGAGCACGTCACCGGCAGTAGCATTACCGGCATTGACAATAAAATTCCCATGCATTTCGGAAATCTTTGCCCCACCAATACTGAAGCCCTTTAAACCAGCGACTTCAATTAGTTTCCCTGCATAATTTGGAAGCGGATTTCGGAAAATACTTCCTGCACAAGGAAAATTCCATGGTTGTGTCTCTTTTCGATAATCCTTGTTGTGTTGCATTTGAGACACAATCTCTGCTCTATCTCCCCTATCAAGCCGGAAAACAGCTTCCACAACAATTCCTGGTCGCTTATTCTGTAGAATTGATGTTCTATAAGAGAATTCCATTTCTTCATTCGAAAGCCATTCCATCCTCCCGTCATCAAATAAAACATGAGCCCTTGTTAATATTTTGCTAATATCTGAGCCATGTGCACCAGCGTTCATATAAACAGCTCCGCCAACTGATCCAGGGATGCCGCTGGCAAACTCAAGGCCAGTAAGTCCTTTTTTACTAATTAATGTTGAGAGACTAACAAGTGAATGACCACTGCCAACAGTAATTTCTGTCTCGTTAATTTCGAGGTGGCTCAATCCCGGACCGAGCTTAATCACTGCTCCCTCAATTCCTTTGTCTGAAACTAAAAGATTAGAGCCTCTTCCAATCGCCCGCCAATTTATGCGGTGTTTGTTAATTACCGCCATTACCTGCTTTAAATTATCAACTGATGAAGGCTCAATAAAAAGGTCAGCAGGACCACCAATTTTTATTGTCGTGTGATGAAGGAGAGGTTCATTTTTTTTCACTTTCCCAATATTTATATTTTGCAATTCCGTTAATATCGCGTCCATTTTTACCACCCTAACTTTCCTAGATGCGTTTTACTTAGTCTATGCTAAAAAATTATTTGGGCTACCTATGATTTGATTTTACAAGCTGCTTCATTACTGAATAAAGTCTGCTCGCTGAATCTGGTACACCCATTTTCTTAGCTTTTATTTTCATATCATGTAAATTTTCATTATTTAATAGAATTCGATCTATATGATACACAAGACTTTTATTATTTAAATCTTTTTCTAAAAGCAATTCAGCCGCACCATGATCACTCAGAGACCTAGCATTTTTCTCTTGATGGTTATTTGTAACATATGGGCTTGGGACAAGAATGCTTGGAATACCTAGTGAAGTAATTTCGGCAAGCGACGTTGCTCCCGCTCTTGAGACAACTAAATCAATCCCCGAAAGTACCTCTGGCATATTGTGAATAAAAGGTTTTATCACTACATTAGACGGACTTCCTACTAACTCCACTTCCTTTTTGACATCCTCATAATGGACATCGCCAGTAATATAGAGAATCTGATAAGGTTTTTCAGCCAATTCTGCGAAGGCTTTAACTACTGCTTCATTAATTGGCCTCGCACCACGGCTGCCGCCAAAAATTAGAACGGCAGGTTTAGTTGTACTTAGACCAGCTGAAAGTCGCCCTTTTATTCCATCCTTTCCGATTACCTCGGAAGCACGCGGATTTCCCGTGAAAACTACCTTTTCACTTGGAAAATAATTTTTTGCATCTTCAAAACAGATGGCAATTTTGTTTACATACCGGCTCAAAAATTTATTTGTAAGCCCTGGAACACTATTCTGCTCGTGAATGATCGTTGGGATCCGAAGCTTATGGGCGGCATAAACAACAGGACCACAAACATAACCACCAGTTCCTATTACAATGTCTGGCTTAAACTCTTTTAATAATCTTTTACTGTCTTTCACACCTTTTAGAAAACGAAAAACGGTTTTGACATTCTCAAAGGAAAGCTTCCGTTTAAATCCAGTAATATGAATGGATTTAAAGGCAATCTTCTCTCGAGGGACAATTTTACTCTCCAAGCCATTTTTTGTACCTATGTATAGAAACTCTGCATCTTTGTTCTCTTTTTGAATTTCTCTGATAAGTGCGAGCGCAGGATAAATATGTCCGCCAGTACCGCCGCCGCTTACTACTATTTTCATTTTTTCCACCTCATTAACGATTTAACACCTGAATGCATTCCTATCTTACTATAAAAATAAAGATAATAAAGCAAATGAAAAAAGATTGTTATGTAATTGTAAACTAATCCTCAAATAAAAAAGAACCCTGTTAATGTGAACAGGGTATCATTTTTAATATCTTGAATAACGGCTAATATTTAGGAGAACACCGATAGCCATTAACATCAAGGTCAGCGAGGAGCCCCCATAGCTTAAAAATGGTAATGTAATGCCCGTTACTGGCATAAGACCTGTTACAACACCGATATTAATCATTACCTGAATAGCAACCATGGCGATAATTCCTACAGCAAGAAAACTTCCATATAAATCAGGAGCGCCAAGAGCGATGCGTATTCCACGCCATAACAAAAGCGCAAACAATAGCAGTATAAAAGAACCACCAATAAATCCCAATTCTTCTGAAAGAATTGCAAAGATAAAGTCCGTTTGCGGTTCAGGTAAGTAAAAAAACTTTTGCCTGCTTTCACCAAGACCAAGTCCGAATAAACCTCCGGGACCGATGGCGTAAAGCGATTGAATAATTTGAAATCCGCTGCCTAATGGATCCGACCAAGGATCTAAAAATGAGGTAATTCGCTTTATTCGATAAGGTGCCGAAGCAATTAAGCCGACAAACCCTGCAACACCCAATATTCCAAGGAAAGCAAAATGACTAATTCTTGCACCAGCTATGAAAATCATTACAACGCATGTTCCCATCATGACGGTTCCTGTACCTAGATCGGGCTGCAGCATAATCATTGTAAAGGCTAAAAAGGCAAGTCCTAAAGAAGGAATGAGCCCCTTCCTAAAAGAGGTAATCAGCTTCTGTCTTTCAGAAAGATATTTAGCCAAAAAGGCAATCATCGCCAGCTTCATAAATTCTGAAGGCTGGATCGAAAATGCCCCTACTCCTATCCAGCTTCTTGAGCCATTCCGAACATTTCCGATTCCAGGAATTAAGACTAGTACTAACAAGACAAAACAAACAATTAAAATGGTTTTAGCCCAAGTTCTCCATGTCCAGTAATTAATGTTCATAATAAAAAACATGGCAGCGATTCCGACACCTGCGAATAGAGTTTGCCGTTTTGCAAAGAAAAAGGAATCATGAAATTTATATTCAGCCCAAATTGCGCTTGCGCTGTAAACCATAATTAACCCTATTGCCAGCAGCGTAAAAGTTACAATAATTAATATAAAATCAGGAGTTGTTCTCTTTGTCGGCACCACTATACACCTCAACTACGAGTTTTAGGGCTTAGAGAACCACTCTGAGTGGATAATAACACGAAGTGTCTAGCTACAAAGCTTAGGGGCTCGCCGGTCTACAGCCAATCCGTCGAGAAGATTAAAGAACAAACTTCACGCTGGCTTTTCTAATGCTTGGCTACAGAAAGCTAATGCATTCTGTACACATTAAGGCCGACTAGTCTCTGACTGAGCTCTGCTTGTCACTCGACAAGACGCTTCCGCTTTACTTTGTGGTACAAGCCCTTACTAAAGCTTATGCACCGCTTCGATAAAAATGTCTCCCCTGATCTCAAAACTTTTATATTGATCCCAGCTTGCACATGCAGGAGATAACAGGATGATATCACCTGATTCAGAGTATCGATAAGCTTCAGGCACTGCCTTTTCAACATTATCGACACGGATAATTTTTTTTATTCCTGCTTGAGCCCCAACCCGCTCAATCTTAGGAGCGGTTTGACCAAATGTTATTAATGCCTTCACATGATTTAAATAAGGAAGCAGCTCATCAAATTCATTGCCGCGATCTAGTCCTCCTGCAAGTAGGATGATCGGGGCTTTAAACGCAGCAAGAGCGTTGATAGTGGCTAAAATATTCGTTGCCTTTGAATCATTATAAACCCTTCTCCCATTTACATCAGCGACGAATTGTAAACGGTGCCTGACACCAGTAAATGTTCGCAGCACTTCTTGGATTGCTACATTTCCTACTCCGGAAAGTTTAGCTGCTGCCATGGCGGATAAAATATTTTCGAGATTATGTACCCCTGGCAAGGCAATTTCACTAATTTCCATTACCTTTTCATGATTAAACATAATCCAGCCATTTTGAATATAAGCACCTTCTACCAATTCCCTCTTTGTAGAAAAAGGTATAATACTGGCTTTTGAGTGCCGCGCGATTTCCAATGTTTCTTCTTGGTCTGCATTAATGATTAAATATTCAAGCTCTGTCTGGTTTTTAGTGATGTTTGCCTTTGCTGCAATGTAATCCTTTCGTGTACCGTGATAATCCAAATGGGCATCATAAAGGTTTGTGATTATCGCAATTTTCGGGTTAAAGGTTTCGATTCCCATTAGCTGAAACGAAGATAACTCAATAACAATTGTATTTTCCATTGTTGCTGCTTGAGCAACACCCGAGGCAACAGTTCCGATATTACCGGCAATTAATGGCTGTTTCTCTCCTTGGTTCAGCATTTCATATACAAGCGTGGTTGTTGTTGTTTTTCCATTTGTTCCTGTAATCCCAATAAAAGGTGCTTCTGAAACCTCATAAGCAAGCTCAACTTCTGTAATGACAGGTATTCCTTTTTCAATGGCTCCTTCAATCATAGGATTGTGATAAGGAATTCCAGGATTTTTCACAATAAGTTCGAACCCTTCATCAAGAAGTTCAATCGGATGATCACCACAAATCACTTTTATCCCTTGCTCTAATAATCCTTGGGCCTCTGGGTTTTCCGATAATGGCTTTTTATCGTTCACAGTAACAAATGCTCCAAGCTTATGCAGCAGTGCCGCTGCTGTTACACCACTTTTGGCCAAACCAAGGACAAGAATTTTTTTATGTTGATAAGATTCAATCTGTTTCAATTACAACCACACCTCGATATAGATACCTAGTATCGCAAATATTAGACCAACACTCCAAAATGTAACGACTACCCGCCATTCCGACCAGCCAACTAATTCATAATGATGATGAAGCGGGCTCATTCGGAAAATTCGTTTTCCAGTCATCTTAAAGGATGCGACCTGAAGAATAACTGATAATGTTTCGATGACAAAAACTCCGCCAATAATGATAAGCAGAATCTCAAGCTTTGTTAAAATAGCAATCCCAGCTATTGCACCACCAAGTGCAAGTGACCCAGTGTCCCCCATAAATACCTTAGCAGGATGAGCATTAAAAACCAAAAATCCTAAAACAGCACCAACGACTGCAACAGAGAAAACAGCTATTTCAAAGTTATTTTGGTTCCATGCTAAAACAGCAAATGCTCCAAAAGCGATAGCTGCCGTTCCTGAAACCAAACCGTCGAGACCGTCTGTCAAGTTCACTGCATTAGAGAATCCAACAAGCCAGAAAATGATTAAAAACACATATGACCATCCTAAATCAATGGAGTAATCCCCAAAAGGCAGTTTAAGTTCTGTAGATTGTCCAGTATGTTTATAGATTAGGTAAAATATTACTGAAATAATAATTTGACCTAAAAACTTTTGTTTTGATGTTAATCCTAAGTTTCGTTTCAATACTACTTTAATAAAATCATCCAAAAAACCGAGCAATCCGAACCCAAATGTCACAAACAAAAGTAAAAAAGTTGTAACTGGAATTTGTTCTGAGTATTTCCCAATCATTACTAAAGTGGTAATGATAATCGAGAATAATATCATCACACCACCCATTGTAGGCGTGCCTGATTTTTTTTGGTGTGATTTGGGACCTTCCTCCCGGATGCTTTGTCCAAATTTCAACCTTCTTAAGAAGGGAATAAAAATAGGAGAAAGTAAAACTGAGATAAGAAAACCCATAATTATTGTGAAAAAAATAACTTGCTCCTTCATTTTACCCCCTCCTTTCCGTATCTATTGTTAATTTATTTGTCAGCTTTTCTAATATCACAGCTATATCATATGTTTGATTATTTTTATTAAGAAGTTTTTTATTTGAAAATTTAAAGTTAGTTATCTCCATGTGTTTATTCGTTTCTCCATCTAATTTTTCACTATATAGTTTTAAAATATTTTTTATTGCCACTGCCTTATCATTTGTGAAAAAAACAGGGAAATGGGTTGGTGTATATCGTGGGAGTTTTTTTTCATACTCCCAGATGGCAGCGATAGCTCCGTTTGCAATAGCATCTAAAAGTTCCCCTGACTCTTCATTTATTGGAATAAATAAACCTTTAGGCTGAACAGTATTTGCTTGATCCGTAACAGTATAAAACATCATGTCATCCTGGATTCCTTTTTTATCTGTAAACAAACTTGCCAAGTCTTTCAGAGCTAAAAGCATTGCTATCTCCCCTCAATTGCTTCCCTAGCAACAAGCCGGTCATCAAAGTCATGAACAACGTTACCTATAGTTTGATAGGTTTCATGTCCTTTACCAGCGATTAAAATAACATCACCAGCTGCTGCCTGATTGACAGCCGTATAAATAGCTTCTTTACGATCAGGTATGACTTGATATGTTTCACCTTGTACACCTGCTTCCATTTCCTTCAATATTGCTAATGGATCTTCACTTCTTGGATTATCTGAAGTAAAAATCGGATCAGTTGCCATCCTGCAAGCAATTTGCGCCATCAATGGCCGTTTCGTTCGGTCACGATCTCCACCGCAGCCGACAATAACGAAAACCCTTTTCTTCGCAAAATGTTGAATCGTCTTTAATACATTTTCCAAACTATCTGGTGTGTGTGCATAATCAACAATCACTGTAAAATCCTGATCTGTATTAACAAGTTCGAACCTTCCTGCAACCCCTTCAACATCTTCGATAGAATGAATCGCATCCTTAATCCCAATACCTGATACTATTGCAGCAGAGATACTTGCTAAGACATTATAAACACTAAATTTACCAATTAACTGCATTTGAATTGGATAGATGTCACTATCAATAATGAGATCAAAATTAGTGCCTCTCGGAGTCATTTGAATATTTTTTGCCTGAAGATCCGCCTTTTGATCAATTCCATATGTAATCACATGTGCAGCCGTTGACCTCCTGTACATTTCTGAGGCTGGGTCATCTGCATTTAAGACTGCAAATTTTGGGTTATTATAGTCATAGCTATTGCCTAGCTGGGCAAACAACAAGCTCTTGGAACGTTTATATTCCTCCATTGTTTTATGGTAATCCAGATGGTCCTGCGTCAGGTTTGTGAAAACTGCCACATTATATTCACATCCATGAACCCTTCCTAAATCAAGGGCATGCGAAGAAACCTCCATTACGGCTAAACTGACGCCGGCATCAACCATTTGTTTAAATGTTTTTTGAAGTGTCAGGCTTTCTGGAGTTGTGTTTTTCGTTTCAAATGTCTCATCAGCAATTTTTGTGTACATAGTGCCAATCAAACCTGTTTTTTTTCCTGCATCAGTAAATATTTTTTCAATCAAATGACTGGTTGTTGTTTTTCCATTCGTTCCTGTGATGCCGATTAAATGCAGCTTTTTTGTGGGCTGCCCGTAAAAAGCATTCGCGAGTACTGCCATTGCTCTTGTTGTATCGGTAACAACGATAACTGGTACATCAAGGTCTAACGGACGCTCAGCAAGTATTGCCACAGCGCCATTGGTAACAGCGGACGCTGCAAAATCATGACCGTCAACTGTGTAACCTTTAATACAAATAAATAAGCTCCCTTTTTTCACCTTCCGATTATCGTTTTCAATTGATGTAATTTCCGGATCTTCTCCCATAAAAGGATGGATCGGATGCAAATACTCAAGCAGCTTTTGTAGCTTCATTTTCTCTCAAATCCTCTCATTACCTTACATATCCATTTACCAGTTTTCACCTAAAAATAACTTCTTACGAAAGTTCCATCTTATTTTACATTAAATTATTTTATTTTGCTATTTAGTTATATAGGTTAAATAAAATTTTAGGCGGCGGAAAAACATTCCGGCCGCCCTTTCGGTTCTTTTTGTCTACTTAATGTTAATCTCCTTTTCCAAAGTAAAGTCTTATTTTTGAGCCTTCCTTTACCTTTGTACCAGGTTTAGGAGATTGTCTTACAACAACATCGCCTTCTCCACTACTATCGACTCTTAAATTAATAAGCTGTTCCATAAGTTCACTTTTTGTTAGTCCAACAAAATCAGGGAGTTTTAGTAATGGAGTATCAGGGTATTTTATCTCCTTTTCAATTTGATCTTTTCGAGGCTCTACCCCCATTGCACTTAATCCGTCCTTCATGATATTACCAACAATTGGTGCGCTAATCGTCCCCCCAAATGCTCGAACACCTTTCGGATTATCTACAGCAACATAAACAACTATCTGCGGATCATCGGCAGGTGCGAAACCAATAAAGGAAACAATAAAATTATTTTCCAAATATCTTCCGTTTTGGGCTTTTTGTGCTGTTCCAGTTTTACCACCAACACGATACCCTTCAATAAACGCCTTGCCACCTGTTCCTTGGGCAACAACACTCTCAAGTGCATGGCGAATTTCCTTCGATGTTTCCTCAGTAATAACTCGTCTTTTTTCTTCAGGAGAATTTCGCATCACAATTTCTTTTGTAACCGGGTCAATTAACTCTTTTGCGATAAAAGGCTTATAAAGAATCCCGCCATTAATGGCAGCAGACACCGCCGTTACCTGTTGAATTGGTGTGACTGATACCCCCTGTCCAAAAGCTGTTGTTGCTTGTTCAACAGGTCCAACACGGTTCATATTAAATAATATCCCTGTACCTTCCCCTTGCAAATCAATTCCTGTCTTCTGGCCAAATCCAAAATCCTTAATATATTTAAAAAGTTTTTCTTTTCCTAAACGCTCACCTAATTCCACAAACCCCGGGTTACAGGAGTTTTGTACAACTTCCAAAAAGGATTGGCTCCCATGACCGCCTCTTTTCCAACATTTTAGCCTTGCACCAGCCACTTGAACTGAACCCGGATCATGAAAGTGGTCATTTTCCAAGTTAACTTTTCCTTCATTCAACGCAGCAGCAAGAGTAATAATTTTAAATGTCGAACCTGGTTCATATGTGGACCATACTGGAAGGTTTCGGTTATATACCTCTTGCGAAACATTACGGAAATTTGCCGGATCAAAGGTAGGCCTGCTCGACATCCCTAATATTTCGCCATTATTGGGATTCATTGCAATCGCAACAATACCATCTGGATTATATTTTGCCTCAGCAATATCCAGTTCCCTCTCGATAATAGTTTGTATTTTTGAATCAATGGTTAGTTTCAAATCAAGGCCGTTTACAGGATGTTCATAATCATCTGCCATGTTATTCATCCTTTGCCCTTTTGCATTGGCGTAAAATTTGACAGCCCCACGTTCGCCACTTAACTCTTTATCATAATACTTCTCGAGTCCCATCAAACCTTGGTTATCAACCCCTGTAAAACCAAGGACATGGGAAAGATAACTCTGATTTGGATAGTGCCTTTTGGAATCTTCACCAATATAAACCCCATCAAGATCAAGCGCCCTTATTTCTTTTGCCTTTTCATGAGAAATTTTCCTGCCTTCTTTTATTCGAACAGACGATGCGCTTTTCGTAATGTCTCGATATGCTTTTTCTTTTGGCATATCTAGCACGGCTGCCAGCTTCTCCGCAGTTGTTGCCGGATCCTTAATTTGCCTTGGAATCACATAAACTGTCGGAGCACTGATATTTGTTGCTAATGGTATTCCATTACGGTCTACAATTTGTCCACGTTCAGGTTCAAAAGGGATATTCCGGCTCCACAATCCCTTTGCACGGTCGGTCAGTATATCACCTAAGATGAATTGGACGTATCCGAGCCGAACATCAATAATTAAGAAGGTTAGAATTCCAACGAATAGTGCAATCATTAGCCGTTTACGGACAGTTACATTAGAAACACGCATACAATGAAAAATCCTCCTTTTTCACACATTCACTAGATTATCGTTCATTTATATGCTTGTACTTTTTCAAATAGAACGGAGTAACTAGGCCAATATAGCAAAAATCCCGCTTAAAAAGCGGGATCAACAATTAATCTTGCACCTTTTCTTCTTTATCTTCCTCGGTTTGTCCAGATTCATTACTCCATTGTTCTTCAGGGGTTTTTAAATCGACAATAAGGAAATCACCACTGTGTAAAATGGAGTTTGGTGGAATACTTTGCTGAGTTACATAGCCTTTTCCTTTAGAATTTAATTTTAATCCAGCAATATTAGCTATTTTCATTACATCTCGAAGTGACCAACCTGTCATATCTGGAGCAGTAAGTTCACCATCTGTTTGAATTATTACCTTCTCACCCTCCAAAACGGTTGTCCCGGCCTTTGGAAGCTGCCCAACAACTTTTGATCCGCTGCCGAGCACGACAGTTTCAAAACCCTTTTCTTTTAGATTCTTGACAGCTTCCTCTGTCGCTTGTCCCTTAAGATTTGATAGTTTGTTTACCTCAGCTTTTTCAAGCTCGGATGGCTGGATATTTAAATAATGCAGACTATTTTTCATCACAGGATTAAAAATTGCTGAGACAGGAATAGCTCCTTGACCTGCATCACTACCTTCAAGCTCAGGCTGCTGAACTGCAACATAAACGATTAATTTAGGATCGTCCTTTGGCGCCATCCCTAAGAAGGAGAACATATAATTATTAACCCCTGACAAATATTTTCCATTAGGTCCAGGGATATTAGCAGTACCTGTCTTACCCGCTACACTATAACCATCAATCTTGTAACGTCCTCCAGTACCTTTAGGCGAGGTGACAACCGTTTCCAGAATGTCACGCACTTGTTTAGCAGTTTCTGCCGATATCGGAGTTGACACCACTTCTGGAGATACTTTCTTTATCGTTTCACCTGTATCATGATTAACAATCTCTTTAACTACTTGCGGCTTTAACATTTTCCCATCATTAGCGATTGCTGTAGCCGCTTGAATTTGTTGAATTGGCGTAATTGCTGTTCCCTGTCCATAGGCAGTAGTGACTTTTTCAATCGGATAAGTAAATTGAATTTTCCCTGAAGTTTCATCCGGAAGTTCGATCCCCGTCGGTTTATCAAAACCAAACTTTGTTAAATATTCTCTGAATGTATCAAAACCTAATTTTTCGTTGGCAATTTTAGCGAACGCTACATTCGAAGAGCGTTGAACTCCTTCAAGATAAGTAATCGGTCCCCAACCAGATCCATTATGATCATGGATAACTTGAGATTTATCTGTAACCTTATAGGACCCGGATTGATAGAATTCATTTGGGTCAAATACTTTTTCTTCTATAGCAGCGGCAAGAGTGAAAATTTTCATCGTTGATCCTGGTTCAAACGATGTTTCAATCGCTTCATTATGCCAGCTTTTATCAATTCCTTCTTTGGTTTTCGGCTGGAACGACGGGCGCTGACCCATTGCCAGGATTTCCCCTGTTTTCGGGTCAGCAACAACTCCGATAATTTTTTTCGGTTTATATTGCTTCGCTACATTATCCATTGCGTCTTCCAAAAAGGTTTGGATCTTTTGGTCAATTGTCAAATAAACATTATTTCCATTTTGTGCCGGAGTAATTTTTTCCTTTCCATCAGGAAGGATATAGCCCCACAAATCGCTCTCATAATTAATCTTGCCATTTTTTCCTGTTAATTCTTCATTTAAAGATTTCTCGATCCCCATTTTTCCTACAGATTTATAGGTTCCATCCTTTTGTTTAATTTGCTCTGCATAACCAACTAAATGAGAAGCAAAGATTCCATTTGGATAGAAGCGTTTCGTATCACGGGAAAATGTAATCCCCGGAAGTTCTAAGGATTCTATTTTTTTCTTTACGTCATACGTTATATCTTTTCCCGCTTTGCCAAATTCAACCTGGAACTTGCCCTTCTTAATCCCGTTAGTTAAAATACTATAAATCTCTGATTCATCCATTTTAATGTACTTAGCGAGTTCTTGTGCAGTTTTCCGGGGATCTTTAACATGCTGCGGTTTTTTAGGATTCGTTGTCATCTTTTTGTCCAAAATCGCAATAAGTTTATAGGATGCTGTATCCTCAGCAATTACCTCACCTTTCCGATCAAAGATGACACCTCTTGTCGCTTGAAGAGTCCCTTCCCTGCTATATTTTTGCTGGGCCTTCGCTGCAAGTGGCTGCCCACTGACTTCTCCCGTAATCTGAATCGAAAAATACCTGCATATCAAGACAAAAAAGAGCAGACCGAATATCACAAACAATATCGCTGCTCCCACATTCATATATGGCTGTTTTTTGTTCATCTCTTCTGCACAACCTTGACGTCATTTTCGTTAATAAAAAGACCCATTTCCTTAGCCTTTTTAAAAATTCGTTCGTATGAACTTAATTCGCTAACTTGGACCTGTAAGTCTCTATTTACCTTTTGTTGTTCATTAACCTTTGCTTCAACTCTTTGTATGTCCTTGTTTACTTCATATATTTTTGATTGATTAGAAATAAGATGTATTGCTCCAAAACATACGAAACCAGTAAATACGATTCCAATTATTTTTTCCCCTGGAGTGAGCCACGATTTTTTAATTTTCACTTGACTTTTGTTTTGGACTTTTTGTTCTGTTTGTTGCTGTTCTAAATATTTCCTGGCAAGATTACTCAACCGTTTCCCCTCCAGATTGTTTTTTCTTGTTCAGCTCCAGCACTTTAGGGCTGGAGCTTTTCTTATAGTTTTTCTGCAATGCGAAGCTTTGCAGATCGCGCACGATTGTTTTGTTCTACTTCTTCTTCAGACGGAAGAATGGGTTTACGAGAGACCAGCTTTAAAATGGGCTTATACTCATCTGGAATGATTGGTAAACCTGGGGGTAAATTAGGGGTCTCACTTGCTTTCTTAAAGGTAGCCTTACAAATTCTGTCCTCTAGAGAATGGAAAGTGATGACACTTATTCTCCCCATTGGATTTAACAAGTCAATTGCTTGCTCCAATGATTGTTCAAATACAGCTAATTCATCATTAACGGCAATTCTGACGGCTTGAAAAATTCGTTTGGCGGGATGTCCACCCTTTCTTCTAGCGGGTGCAGGAATAGCTTCTTTAATTAACTCAACGAGTTCAGCTGTTGTTTCAACTGGTTTTACTGCTCTCGCAGCTTCTATTTTTCTTGCTACTTGTTTAGAGAATTTCTCCTCTCCATAGCGAAAAAAGATCCGGACTAAGTCTTCATATGCCCAATGATTAATGACATCATAAGCAGAAATGTCCGCTTCATTGTCCATTCTCATGTCCAGCGGTGCATCATAATGGTAGCTGAAGCCTCTTTCAGGAGTATCCAGCTGTGGTGAGGATACACCCAAGTCATAAAGAACACCATCCACTTTATAAATCCCACGCTTTTCAAGTTCTTCCTTTAAATGCAAGAAATTGCTTTTAATAATAACTAATCGATCTCCGAATTCGGATAATTTTTCTTTCGCATTAGCAATCGCTGTTTCGTCCTGGTCAAATGCATACAGTTTACCACCTGCACCAAGTTTTGTAAGAATAAGGGAACTATGTCCCGCACCGCCCAGGGTACAATCGACGTAAATACCATTGGACTTAATATTTAATCCTTCAACAGCTTCATTTAATAATACAGTTGTATGTTCAAACATGTTTGTACCACCTTTTCCAATCGAACATTTATTACAGAAAATATATTAATATAACTTATCCATTATATATCAAAGCCAATCATATTTTCTGCAATTTCCGCAAAAGAATCTTCAGACTGAGTAAAATAGTCCTCCCATATCTGTTTACTCCAAATTTCAATTCGATTGGAAACACCTAAAATTACGCATTCTTTTTCCAATTTTGCATATTGCAATAGTGGTGAAGGAACATTAATTCTTCCTTGCTTATCAAGTTCACTTTCTGTTGCTCCAGAAAAGAAGAATCTGGTAAAAGCACGGGCATCTTTTTTGGTCAGTGGCAGGCCTTTTAGCTTCTCTTCAATAAGACCCCATTCTGATACTGGGTACCCAAACAAACATTGATCCAATCCACGTGTAATAATAAACATGTCGCCAAGTTCATCACGGAATTTGGAAGGCACAATTAGGCGGCCTTTATTATCGATGCTGTGATGGTATTCACCCATGAACATACCCGTTACCCCCACTTTCTATAAAAAATGTACCACATTCCCCCACTTTTCACCACCTATTTCTTAACTATTCGCCCTAATTTCTTTAAAATCCTTTTTTAACATTGAATTTTTTGGAAAAAATCAAGCATGAATCTCAATCTTTAACCCTTGTAAAAAAAATTTATAATGAGCAGTACACCAACATAATATGGGCGAAGCGAGTAGATCCTAAACTTCACTAAAATCGTATCGTAAAATGTATATTCTCAATCCGACTGGTGAAAGTGATTCGCTTTTTCGGCGCAAAAAAAAACTCCACATCGAGGTGAAGTTTTTTATACTTTCAAAACTTTATGGCGGCCATCAAATTCATAAGTTCCCGCCATTAATTTATTCATAAAGGTCAAACCAAATTGATTTAAATAATAAAATACATTCCAAACTCTTTCTTGAGGAAAACCATCAGGCCGTAAAGCAAGATCCACACGAGAATATTTTTTTAACAGAACATCGTGTTTCAACTTTACTGCTTCTTCTAGTTTCGATTGCATAAATCCAATCTCTTTAAGTAAATATTTTTCATTTTTCCTCAGCATTGGCAAGAGAGCACTGTCAAGTTGTTCTGCTTTAGCCTCAATAAGCTCATACTGCTTTAATAACTGTTCAATTGTATTTGAAAATAACTCTGCTAATTCTTTATCTTTAATGGCGGCTAAAAATTTTTCTCTTTCTTTCTCCGTTCCATTGCTCAAAACATCTGTGAGATTTAAATTTAATTCCGAAACATCCGTTTCAATTGAACGATCTAAGAATGTAATATTTAAGCGCGGGACAATGGGCGGCATTTTTATATTAAAATGCTCAAATACAAGCTTAAGCTCTGCCCAGTAGGAAATTTCACCTGGTCCTGCAATAAAGGCAATTGTTGGGAAAAGCCATTCCTGCATGAGGGGCCTTGTCACCACATTATTACTTAATTTTGCAGGGTTATCATCGACTAACTCCAATAATTCTTCTTTAGTAAAGGCAATGGCACCACTTTTTCCCACGAAACGACCGATTTCACAATTATATTCTAACAAAATTCGTTCATTTACCCTTTGATCATAATAGAAAAGATTTGCTGCTTTCTCACTTGCTTCAATGGTAATTGGAAAACCCTCTTGCTCTATTTGCTTTTGTTGTTCTAATAACGAGAAGGTTATGGCATCATGGTGAACAATCTGCTCTTTGAAAAATTCTTTTTGTAGCTTGCGGAAATCCCTGTTCCCAGAATCTACAATTAAAAGCCCATAATCCTTGAAAAGTTCCATTATTATGTTAGCAAAGAAATCAACAAAAGTTGTTGACTTTGAAATAATAGCTTCAGCAAATTCTAAAAGATTATTCGTAAATTCTGTTTCTCCAAAATTCTTAATTAAATTCTCTACCCATGACAGACAAATATCTTTGTTCAACTGAATATCGGAAACCATTTTCTTTTGGTGAACTTTTTCCGGATAGGTCCATTTATCTATCCTATGTTTAACAGGTACATACACGTGATTCACTTCTTGGTAATCGTGGTCCTCTCCAGCAATCCAAAAAACAGGTATTACAGGAACCCCCAGCTGTCTTTCTTTTTGTTCCGCTAATTTTATAATTGAAATGACTTTATGTATAGAATAAAGGGGTCCTGTCAGGATCCCTGCCTGTTGACCACCAATAACCACAAGGCTATTATTTTTTTTCAGTTTATTTATCGACTTCTTTACAGCTTCTGAAGATGTATATTGCTCCATAAAGCCCTCAATATGTGCAGCAACCTCCATGCGGGGAAACGGTCTGTTGGTTAATTCAGCTATTCTTTTCGTATCTTCGTGTAAATCATTAAACTGATAATGAAAAAAAGGCTGGATAGCAGCAGATTGTTCCAAATAATTCGATGCAAACCGATTGGTTGCTGGTAGTGAGAGATTTAAAATCTCCATTCATGTACTTCCTTTCTAATTACCCAGATTCATTCTTTTAGAGTATACCACTACCCACTGATAATGAAAAAATCTTTGCTTCAAAACTTATGTTGAAAAGGTAAAACTTAAAGCACCATGTATAATTCCGTACAAAGTTAAGGTCATATAAGCTAGAAAAAATACGATAAAATTAAAGCGCCAAAACCCTTTGACTACCTTTTTTAACACTATTTCTTCTTTTACCTTCCAATGAACAAATACAAACACCATGGCAATGAAAATCATTATTAGTATTATTAACCAAAAAAACGATTTTCCCCATATGGTAACGATTAAAAAATGAACAGAAATAATATATAAAAGGGTTGTATAATCCACTGCCTTATGGAGCGATTTACGGAATTTTTTAGTAATTAATTTTATAATGAGAAAGACAAGAATAGAACCTAGAAAAGGCAATGTAAAAAATACAGTTAAGATTGCAGAGAGAAAGGTACTCATAAAACTTCCTCCTGATGTGATTCTTTTCCTTTTATCAAGTAATAAATACTTTCTATTTGTAGAGCTTCCTTATCCTGTCTTTTTGCTTCTTCAAGTAAAAACCCTAAGATTGCATCAACCTCCGTCAACCTATTCGCTTCAATATCTTTTAACATCGACGATCGATTGCTGGCTGTTTTTTTACAAATATCAACAACCAGCTGTAAATATTCATCCGGATATTCTAGATTTAAAATAAACGAAATTTCTGCAAAGAGATTTTTTACGACTTTAAAATAGAACCGATTTTCAATCAATTCTCCATTTTTCACGTAAAGGATAGCGGTCAATGGATTAATAACTGCATTAACAATCAATTTTTTCATGAGCATATCGTAAAAATCCTTTTGAAAAACAATAGGGAAATCTAAGACAAAAGCCTCTGCCAAATATTGCAATGATGCTGTTTCACCTTGAAAAGCTGCGACATTTGTTACCCCTTCGCCATTATGGCTAACAGTAAATGAATTTTCCTTCAAGGCACCGTGTTCAACAGACCCTACATATAGATTGTTTGCCTTCATACCTTTAAACAGCTTTAAATGCCCCATCCCATTTTGTAAAAATAATAAGCACTCAGGAATGACCGATAGATGATTTAGTTTCTCAATAATTGCTGGAAGCTGATATTGTTTAACTGCTATAATCGTTAACTCTTCTGTTCCTTGCCATTCCGAAATTGGCAGGGCTTTGACTAAGGCTATACTTTCTTCTGGCCCTTTTCGCAGTAAGATTCCATTTTTGTTTATCTCAACAGCCTGCTCCTGTGTTCTTGTATAGATGACTACATCAGATACCCTGCTAATGTAGGCAGCAAATAATAGCCCAATCGACCCTGCTCCGATAATTCCAACCTTCATAATAACCCCTCATTTAAGTCGTATTCCAGCTCCAGCGCCTAGCCCCTCGGGTCATAAGCCGCCCCGCTGTGGTGGCTTAGAAAACTGCCTCCTCGCGGTTCGTCTTATCCCTGTCGGGGCTGATCAAGGCGCTTACGCTTTCCTATCTATATCAGTTATTTTATCAAATGCTGTCTTTAATTTGTTAGTGTGATTTTAAAAAAACACCCTTTTCGACAAAGATCGAAAAGGGGATGATTTTTAGACTGGATACACTGGATGTTTCCGGACACTAAATGTTAATTCTTTTTTTTCGTAGTATGCAAAGCGCTGGATAAGCACATCTCTTAATTCGGAAGGGGCCACTATTTCATCGACAATGAGCTCTGACGCCAGCTTATATATGTCGATATGCTCTTTATATTCTTTATGCTTTGCTTGTACATAAGCAATTTTTTCTTTTGGATCGTCAATTTCATTAATCTTATTAGAGTAAACAGCGTTTACTGCTGCTTCCGGACCCATTACAGCAATTTGGGCAGTTGGCAAAGCAATACAGCAATCAGGTTCAAACGCAGGACCCGCCATCGCATAAAGGCCAGCACCATAAGCTTTTCTAACAATTACCGATATTTTCGGTACGGTTGCTGAGCTCATAGCCGCAATCAATTTTGCACCATGACGAATAATTCCGGCCCGTTCTACTTTTGTTCCAATCATAAAACCAGGAACGTCTGCAAGGAACAATAATGGAAGATGGAAGGCATCGCAAAGCTGGATGAATTTTGCTGCTTTATCCGCAGAATCAACAAATAAAACTCCGCCTTTTACTTTCGGCTGATTGGCAATAATACCGACAGCTCTCCCATCAATTCTGGCTAATCCAGTTATTAATTCGGGTGCAAACAATTTTTTTATTTCATAAAAACTACCATTATCAACTAGACGTTCAATACACTCAACCATATCAAATGGTGCATTTTGGTTTTCCGGAATAATCGCTTCCAGATCACGGCCTTCTTTTGCTGCCACTCCATTTAACATCTTTGTTTTTTCTTTAAAGCTCGCAGGAAAATAGCTAATATATTTTTTGGCTGATTCAATTGCTTCTTCCTCACTGTAAGCCAGAACATCACCGCAGCCGCTTATCGTACAGTGCATACGAGCACCGCCCATTTCCTCAAGTGTTACCTTTTCACCGATTACCTTTTCTGCCATTCGTGGTGAGCCTAAATACATAGATGCATTTTGATCGACCATAATGACAATATCGCAAAATGCCGGAATGTATGCACCACCAGCAGCTGAAGGTCCAAACAAAATACAAACTTGCGGAATCATCCCAGATAGCTTCACTTGGTTATAAAAGATTTTCCCTGCTCCTCTGCGATTTGGAAACATCTCTATTTGGTCAGTGATTCTTGCACCAGCAGAATCGACAAGATAGAATAATGGAACCTTTAATTTTTCAGCCGTTTCTTGAATACGAATAATTTTTTCAACTGTACGCGCACCCCAAGAACCAGCTTTAATCGTCGAATCATTAGCCATGACACATACAGCCTGCCCATTAATTTTACCGATAGCAGTAACTACACCATCTGCAGGGAGATCACCAGCTTGGAAATTGGCGAATTTTCCATCCTCTTCATATTTTCCCTCATCAAATAATAACGTTAACCGATCACGAACAAACAGTTTTTTTTGTTCTTTTAGTTTTTCATGATATTTTGGATGACCGCCAGCTTCAATTCTTTTCCTATTTTCATTCAATTGGTCATTTAAGGTATTAGTTGTCGCCATAATGCTCCCCCTCGTATATGAAATCCTATTCTAGAATGATCAAGACATCGCCTTCATTTACAAAATCTCCGATGCTGACATTTACTTTATGGACAACACCCTCGGTTCCACTTTCGATTGGAATTTCCATTTTCATTGATTCTAACATTAAAACTTCCTGCCCAAGGTTTACTTGGTCTCCCGGTTCTGCAAAAATATTTAATACTGTTCCTGCCATTGATGCGGTGATTTCTTTCATGTTATCCTTCTCCTTATTTCACTAGTTTTTTTGTTAAGAAATTTGTTGTATACTCCCCATTTTGGAAGTCATCATTTGCTAAAACATTTAAGAATAGCGGTGCATTTGTTTTAATTCCTTCAATTTTTATCTCTTTAAAAAAGTTTTCTGCAGCCATTAATGTTTCTTTCCTTGTCTGACCATAAAAAATACATTTGGCAATCATCGGATCATAAAATGGTGTCACCGTTCCGCCCTCTTCATACCCTGAATCAATTCTCACTCCCTCTTTTTGACTCCAATTAAGGGTAGTGATTTTTCCCGGTGATGGTAAAAAGCGGACAGGGTCTTCAGCATAAAGACGAAATTCGATGGCGTTACCTGAAGAGACAATCTCAGATTGTGACAAAGGTAATTTCTCACCTTGAGCCACGAGAATTTGCCATTTGACTAAATCAAGCCCTGCAATCATTTCTGTTACAGGGTGCTCCACTTGGAGTCGTGTGTTCATTTCAAGAAAATAAAAGTTTTCATTTTCATCGACAATAAATTCAATCGTACCTGCGTTCGAATATTCAACAGCATGAGCAGCTTTTACTGCTGTTTCAAACATTTTTTGCCGGACTTTTTCAGACAGAAAAGGTGATGGTGATTCTTCAATTACCTTTTGATGCCTCCTTTGAATAGAACAATCCCGTTCAAACAAGTGGACGATGTTTCCAGTGTGATCTCCAAACACTTGAACTTCAACATGTCGGCTATCGGCAATATATTTTTCAATAAAAACTTCATCTGAACCAAAATAGGCCATCGCTCTCGATTTAGTTGACTCATAAGAATTAACGAGCGCTTGCTCAGTTTCACAAAGCACCATTCCAATTCCCCCGCCTCCGCCACTTGCTTTAAGCATGACAGGGTACCCGATGGACTCAGCATGAACCATAGCCTCCTCAATAGTCTTTAAACCATCTCCACTTCCAGGGACAACTGGAACACCGGCCTTCTCCATTGTTTGGCGTGAAACAATTTTATCTCCCATTAACTCAATTGTTTCAGGCTTCGGTCCGATAAAAATTATTCCTTCATTAATTACCTTTTTGGCAAATGCGGCATTTTCAGATAAAAAGCCATATCCTGGGTGGATGGCATCCACTCTTTCACTTTTTGCGATTTCCAAAATTTTATCACTTTGTAAATAGGATTTGTTAACTGGCGGTTCTCCTACGCAAACAGCATTAGTAGCAGCTTTTACAAAAGGCATTTCTTTATCTGCTTCGGAATAAATAGCAATCGTTTCGATCCCCATCTCATGACAGGTTCTAATAATCCGCAGGGCAATTTCTCCTCGATTGGCAATTAAAATTTTTTGCACTTTTTATCCCCTTTCATATCCCTTTTGTTCCATCACTATTAAGTTTCTACATCATTCTCCGAATTTCCTGCAAATTTTGAAAACGCTTCCTGAAGTTATTTGAAGAATTTTTTGTACTTTTGTTATATAATGATAGTAATTCATTTGAATAATTCAAATATTATTACATTGTGTGTTATCAAGACTAAATGATTACACCAAGATTATTAGTTTATTATTTTTTTAGGAGGTTTAACTATGGTGGTAAAAGTGGAAAAATTAAAAGTAAATTTTAAAACCCTAGAAGAATTTAAAAAATTTAAAGAATATGGGATTCAAGAGCTATCCATGCTTGAAGACCTTGAAGCAAATATGATTGACAATGATGGTGATTCACCTTTTTACGGTATATATTTCGGGGACAAACTAGTAGCACGAATGAGTTTATATCAAATTGACGCTAAATTTGATCGCTATTTCTATCCACCACAAAACTATTTAGAATTATGGAAGCTCGAAGTACTGCCAGGATATCAAGGTAAGGGCTTTGGTAAAGCTCTTGTAGAATTTGCTAAAAGCTTTGGACTTCCAATTAAGACAAACCCAAGAGTACAATCAAGAAATTTTTGGGAATACTTGGGGTTTACCAATGTTGATTACGATATGGAGCGTGACCGTGGAGAAAACCCACTTGTCTGGTATCCAGATGGTGTAGAACCACAACAACAATAATTTAAAAAGCGGACAAAAGTGTCCGCTTTTTTCCTATTTTTCCACTCTTTCTAGATTGCCGTTTTTATCCATTTGAAATTTTACTTTTTGTTGTCTGTCCTCATCTTGAAGAACGACCATTTTTCGAGCTCTTTCCATTATTTCAATTAAAGAACGGTAATCTTCTTCTATGGCCTTTAAATTTTTTGTCAGTCTTTCATTCTCAGCCGCCAAATAGTAAGCCTTCTTTTCCAATTCTTTAATTTTTTCAGAGGTTTTCATCCTGTCTTCTTCAAAACTAGATGAGACTTCTACTTGCTTCTGGATTCCTTCTAAAAAATGTATTACTGCTGGAAATGTGATGGTAATGCCTTGTTCACAACCGGGTGACGACTGTACAGCGGCCACTTGAGCCGTCTCTTGAATAGGCTCCCTCTCAGCTGGATCGTCTAGTCTCTTTAAATCCTTACGTTGCTTCTTAGCAAGCTCTATTCCTGACGTATATTGCTTACGTACATATGAGTTCCACCGGAAACCACAGGCTGCTGAAGTTCTCGAAAGCTGTTTTCCAACCTCCTCAAATGCCTGCAATTGTGTTCCGCCTTCACGGATATGCCTCAATACAACTTCAGCAAGCAACAAATCTTCATCTTGGGACCATGCATCTTGTCTGGTTGGTGACATCAATTCATCCCTCCTAGTGTTTTTATAATACATATGCATCTACTAGAAAAGATAGACTTAAACAAGAGTTGTCTTTTAATCTTTATTCACAGTTTTTTCCTCACAAAACTTGTGAAACAACGTCACCTCCATTGACGATAGAGCTGGTATTCATTTAAAGAACCAATCTAACAAAATAAAGGGAGTGTAGGAAGCTTGAGCTTCTCTTAATTCCAAGTGAAAATTGTATATTTTCGACACCGAAGGAACTTACCGATCTATTTTTGCGGTGTTTCGCCACTTTTCCTTATAAAAGAATTTACATATTCATGATGGGCATCACTTTCCCAAAGCAACGAGCAATTTTTAACCTCTTCCTCTATTCTTTCGCGCAGCTTGGTTTCCTCCCACTTTCTAGTCCACACTCTTTTATAGGAACTTAGAACACTTATATCAGTAGTTACCATCTTTTCAATGAATGTCTCACATACCTCAAGGGGATCATTTTCAAAGAGGACATTGAAAAATCCAACTTTTTTTAATTCTTCGGCTGTTTGTAACTCTGCCTCCATCAAAAGCTTCATCGTACTCTCTGCTGGTAGTTTTTCTGCTAGGATGGAACCACCGCCCCAACCCGTGGTGATTGCCTGCTTTCCCTGAATAAACCCTGCTTTTATCCCTTTTCGCGCCAAACGAAAATCACAGGCAGCCGCAAGTTCACAACCGCCCCCAACGACTGTTCCGTTTATGAGAGCAATGGTCGGAATCGGTAAGGTAAGCAACGAATAAAGAATATTAGCCATCGTCGAAAGCATAGAATAGGCTTCCTCTTTAGTATGAAGAAGGTGGAAAACGGATAAATCCCCTCCAGAACAAAAGGCTTGGGAACCCTCCCCGGTAATTACAAGTGCCTTAATATCTGAGTCAGCAGCCCTTTTTACTGCCTCTCTTAGCCCTTTCATCACTTCATAATTAATGGCATTTCTTTTTTCGCTTCTGTTTATCGAAAATAATAAATAGCCCTTCTCTCTTTTTTCGATGGTGTATGACATTTTATCTCGTCCTTTCATATCAATTTTTTTCAATAGTTAGGGACTTTCCATGGACAATAAGTATGTATAGAAACGACAAAAGCACAAGGGCTAAGCCACCCTTGTGCTTTCTATCCTAACGGAAATTAGTCGTTAACAACGTCTTTTCCTTTGTATGTTCCGCAAGCTTTACATACGCGGTGAGCAAGTTTCATTTCACCACAGTTTGGGCAACTTACCATACCAGGTACGTTTAATTTAAAATGAGTACGACGCTTTCTTTTTGCAGTTTTAGAAGTTCTTCTAAAAGGTACAGCCATTCTTCCCACCTCCTTAAAGAGTATTAAGAAAGTAATGAAGGCCAGGAATGCTGGTTCTTCACTTTGCTTCTTAGATTTGCCGATTATGATTCGGAAGAAGATTTGTTTTCGTCAAAAAACTTTGCAAGTCCTGCTAGTCTCGGATCAATCTTTTTCGATTGATCTTCTTCATGAATAACTTCCCAATCCTTGCCAGATTGAGGGGCAGCTTCTTCAGACTTGACATCCTCGCAAAATACTTGCATTGGAACCTCAAGTAAAAGAATCTCTCGAATGATTGGCATTACATCAATCACATCGCCTTTTACTTGATATGCTTCCTCCTCAGTTTCATAAACTGAACCTTGTAAGAGGAAAGTTTCAGTTGTTTCGACATTAATTGGAAGTTTTACATCCACTAAAGTACGAGAACAAGGAAGGATTAAATGACCTTCGATTGTTAAATGGAAAGTCACTTTTGTTGAATCAATATCTCCCCGACCTGTTATATGCATCGGTGAAACTTCTCTGATAGTGGGATCGTCTTGTTTAATCTCATCCACACGAATCGTCTCATCAATCATAAAATCCTTGTTTCGATATTTTTGTAATTGACTTAATGTCCATTTCAATTGAATCACCCCAAGGCAACAAAGGTAATTATAGCCTTCGAAAATATTTTTGTCAATGTTTTTTCTTTACACCTCGTCAGGTGATATTTTACTAACTAGAATTCACTTTGAAAAGTATTTCCATTATAGTGTATCCAGTTAAGCCTTTTACAAACATCTACAACATCTTATCATAATATTTGATTGATTTCCTTAAAATTTTGCTATAATGTTAGTAAATTTTTAATAAGGAGATTGTAAATGAATGCTGTTGGCGTAATTGTCGAATATAACCCTTTTCACAATGGGCATGCCTTCCATTTAAAAGCTTCGAAGGAAGCTGCACATGCTGATGTTGTCATTGCTGTCATGAGCGGAAATTTTTTGCAGAGAGGGGAACCTGCACTTGTTTCTAAATGGTACCGCACCAAAATGGCGCTACTAAATGGAGTCGATCTCGTCTTTGAACTTCCCTACCGCTTCGCTGTACAGAAGGCGGAAACCTTTGCAAATGGGGCCGTGTCAATTCTAGATGCCGCCTGCTGCGAATCGGTTTGCTTCGGAAGTGAAAGCGGAGATATTACTGATTTTTATCAAACAATCCAGTTCTTAAAAGAGCAGAAACAACCATTTGAGGAAAATATTCATCAATTCATAGATACGGGTGTCAGTTATCCAAAAGCTGTATCCCTTGCTTTTCAGCAATTGTCAGATTCAGAAAAATATTTGGATTTAGCGAAACCGAATAACATTCTTGGGTTAGAATACATAAAAGCAGTTAACAGGCAAAAGAGTACGATTAGACCATTGACGGTGCCGAGAAAAAATGCCGACTACCACGATGAACATTTTGCATCTGAAACAATTGCGAGTGCAACGAGTATCCGAAAAGCCATTTTCTCAAACAATAACGAAGAAAAGGAAATTGACCAATATGTAACTGGACCAACCAAGCAGTTGTTAAAAGAATATCTTTACCATTATCAAGTTTTTCACCAATGGGAAAATTATTGGAGCTTTCTGCAATTTCGTCTTCTTCATTGCCTTCCTGACGAGTTAAGAGAAATCTATGAGGTGGAAGAAGGACTCGAGAACAGATTACTGTCAGCGGCTTTGGAGGCAGGCAGCTTTCATGATTTCCTGCAAAAAGTGAAAACCAAACGGTATACATGGACGAGACTGCAACGATTGTGCGTTCATATTTTAACAAATACAAAAAAAATAGAAATGACAAACCACTCGGAAAATGCTTCTTATATAAGACTTCTAGGAATGACCAGCAGAGGAAAAGAATATTTAAATAAGAGGAAAAAGGATTTTAGCCTTCCCGTCGTTTCTAAGCTTTCCTCTTATAAGGATCATGAAATTCTCCTTGATGTAAAAGCTGCACGTGTTTATTCCCTTGGTCTACCTAATCAAGTAAAAAATGAAATGATCAGACAGGAATTTAAACAGCCACCCATATTTATAGACTAAAAAAGATGATGCGAAACGCACCATCTTTTTTTACCCAATAGGAAAGCGAGATTTCCTATCAGGCATAACTGCAACTACGCTCTGTCTTAGCTTAACGCCTTGCCTATCGGCGAGTTTTCTTTACTTTTCTGGCAGCTTTTCTAAATATTGCACTGCTTCATCGAATGTATCGATTGGAATGATTTTCATTTTTGTATGAATATCGCGGGCAGTTTTTAATGCATCCTGATAGTTTGAATTCTTTGCCCCTTTTTCATTTGGAGCTAAAAAGATTTCTGCACCAGCCTTGTCAGCTGCGACAATTTTTTGTTCAATCCCGCCGATTGGACCAACATTCCCTTCCTCGTCAATTGTGCCTGTACCGGCTATTTGGTATCCTTTCGTTAAATCTTCACTCGTTAACTGGTTATAAATTTCCAAAGAGAACATAAATCCAGCAGATGGACCGCCAATTTCATCCGTCTTAACCTTTACCTTTGGATCAACAATAATTTCCTTATCGTCTACTAGTGAAATTCCAATACCAATTTTTGTGGAATCCTCTTTAAACGGCTTAAGACTTAAGGTAACTGTGTTTGTTTTTTTATTTCTTAAATAAGTTAATGTGATATCGTCTCCAGCGTGTTTTTTGCCAACATATTCAATAAATTTTTCCGATGATGGGAACTGATGCCCATCTACTTTAAAAATTCGGTCACCTGGTTGAAGTTTTCCTTCTGCAGGCATTCCTGGAACAACCTGGACAACATAGATGCCTTTATATTTATAATCTACAGGCAAGCCTGCTTTACGGTAGGCAACCTCTATTGCATTTAGTTTTGAGCCTTCCATCAGGTGAAGCTGTCTTGCATTATACTCTTCCTCTGTTTCCTTTTTGTATAATATCTTTTCCAAAGGATAAATTTCTTCATATTTTCGGAGCTTTGCTTCCAAATAGGAATAGATATTAGCTCTTCCCATTCTAACTGTTGTAAGCATAAAATTTCCTTCATCCTTATAGCCGTCTTCAACCGTTATGATTGGTCCAAGTTCTTTTGCCATTCCCGGTTTTGATACATAGTATGGCAAGGAATAATACATTCCGCCAATTAGAATAAAAGTTATCAATATTAAGGATCCTATATAAATTTTTTTGCGCATCGCTAATGTTTCCCCTTCCACTGTTCAATAACGGTTACAATTTGCTGTAAATGATTTTTTGTTTCTTCCTTCCCGATATTGATAATCTCTTCATGATGTGTAAATGCTCGTGAGCTAAACATTTCAACAGAGGGCCGGATCATAACATCAGCAGATGTTTCCCTGTTGTTGATGATTTCGGTTTGCATAATGTCAATACTCTGCATTATGACATCGTAAATGGTGGTTATTTCAGCGTTCCGTTTCACTCTTGAAACATCAACTGCAATGACAATATCCGCACCCATTTCTTTGGCAACCGAAACGGGAACACGATCTGTTACCCCGCCATCTACTAAAATTCTTCCATTATATTTTTCCGGTACAAAAATTCCGGGAATTGAGATGCTTGCACGTACAGCTTCAGCAACAGGTCCTTTTTGAAAAATAACTTTTTCACCTGTCATTAAATCAGTTGCCACGATGCTAATCGGCAGTGATAGATCCTCAATGTTTTTCCCATGGGTAAAAACCTTGATGAAATTTTTAATTTTCTTTCCTGAAATCAGACCCATTTTTGGGACAGTAAAATCCAAAAAGTATTTCCTTTTAAAAGCGGTTGATAATTTATATAACCGATCCAATTCGATACCTGCCCCATAAAAACTTGCTACAAGCGCCCCCATACTGCTGCCTGCAATCAGATGAATCGGAATTCCCGCTTCTGTCAATGCCATTATGACTCCTAAATGAGCAAACCCGCGTGCACCACCTGAACCAAGGGCCAAGCCTATTTTTGGGTGCTCCATATTAGCTGACCTCCTATTATCAATGAATAAAAATCTCGTTCAATCTTATGGTCTAAATTAACGTTCTATGAGTATATTTGTGTTATATGAGGACAAGTAGAAAAGCGGAAGCACATTGCCCAGGGATGATATAGGGTGACTTAGCACTGATAAGTGCTTAGTCGACCTTAATGCGTACATAAAGCATTGCTTTATGTAGCCAAGCATAAGACGAGCACTTATTGAAGGTTTCCACTACCTTCCTTAAATGATTGGCTTAGACCAAAGAGCCCCTGAACGCTGCAGCTAGACAATAATAAATGAAAATCCCTATTGGCATAATCTCTATTTTAGCATTGATAATATTGATTTGCACAATTTGAGAAATTCGCTTGGAAGGAGGTCCCTTCATTGTTTCGGTCAAAGTTAAAAACAATTTTATTATCCGTTTCCGTCACGATTTTGGCAGCTTCGCTTATTTCCTTTCCACAAGAATCATTTGAAGCGTCAATCCGCGGCCTTAATATGTGGTGGGAAATAGTTTTTCCTTCTTTGTTACCTTTTTTTATTGTCTCTGAAATGTTGATAGGTTTTGGGGTTGTCAAGTTCATTGGCGTTCTGTTAGAACCTCTTATGAGACCACTTTTTAAAGTTCCAGGTGTGGGGGGGTTTGTTTGGGCAATGGGCATGGCCTCAGGTTTCCCGGCAGGGGCCAAATTTACTGCAAGATTACGCCAAGAAGGCCAATTAACACAAATCGAGGCAGAAAGGCTCGTTTCTTTTACTAATTCCTCTAATCCACTGTTTATCTTTGGTGCAGTATCAGTAGGCTTTTTCTATAATGCTCAATTAGGGGTAATCCTCGCACTTGCCCATTATTTAGGGAATATTTGTGTAGGCATTATTATGCGTTTTTATGGAAATGAATCACCTGACGATGCCAGTGAAAAAAGAAAAAAATTCAAAATTAAAGCAGCCTTATCTGCCTTACATCAAACAAGACTAAGAGACAATCGGCCAATCGGAAAACTCTTAGGAGATGCTGTTAATTCATCGATTCAAACCCTGCTAATGGTTGGTGGCTTCATTATTTTATTCTCGGTGATTAACAAATTGCTGTATCATTTACATATTACTGCGACATTGGCTAAATCAGTTGAAGTGCTGCTTTCAGCCTTATCAATTCCTGGAATTTTAAGTATTCCATTTATTTCTGGATTATTTGAAATCACTTTAGGCAGCCAATTAACCAGTCAGGTTCAAGACGCCACTCTTTTACAAAAAGCAATGATAACAAGTTTTATCCTAGCTTTTAGCGGTTTTAGTGTCCAAGCACAGGTGGCCAGTATCTTAGCACAAACAGATATTAGATTTCAGCCCTTCTTTATTGCAAGAATTGTTCACGGTTTTTTCGCCAGCCTTTTTGCATTAATTCTGTGGAACCCCATTTATGTACACTTTAATAGTAAAGAGCAGCCTTCAAATGCATTGCCAGTTGGTTTTTTTGAAGAGGGTTCATGGGCAAATCATTTTTACCATCGAATGATTGAAGTAGGACCGCTCATTACTATTTTCTCACTGTTCGTTTACATCATTATATTGTTTACTCGGTTAAAAAAGAGCTAGGCAATTGCCTAGCTCTTTCATCGCTTAAACTTTTTGTGTAATTCTTTTTCAACAATAGGTGGAACCAGTGTTGAAATATCCCCGTTATACTTAGCAACTTCTTTCACAATACTTGAGCTTAAAAAGGA